>NZ_CAMLDL010000014.1 GCF_946478955.1 uncultured Sphingomonas sp.
CTCTTAATCAGCGGGTCCTAGGTTCGAGCCCTAGTGCGTCCACCACCTTTTCAACGACTGAGCATTGATCTCAATAGGCGCGCACTGTGGCCCGGGTACTATTTGGGTACCAGATCGGGAGGGCCGTCTGTCCACGCCGGCCGCGCATGGTCATTTTTGCCAAACCTAGGAGGGTGACATTGTTCATTCCGCCGGCAAAACAGCTTTGAAGTTCAAATGTGGAGTTGCTTATGCCTAAGCAGGAGTCGCCCAACGCGCAGCATGCCCTCCTCGATTCCATCAACGACAACTACGAGATCGCACCCACGTTCGAGGCATGCCTAAACGCGCACGGCATGTACGAAACGATGCGGTTCGTTCTGCGACTAAGCCCCAAAAATCACGAGCTCATGGAGCTAATCGAGAACCAGCAGTTTGGGCCCGGACCGCTGACGCGAGATGGTATTCAAGCCTACTCGACTTACATTCATGAAACGATTCACTGGTGGCAGCACGTTGGATCGACGTCGGGGCTTTTGTTCAGCCTCAGCTACCTTGCCCAATCCCATTCGAACATGGAGCACTTACGGGAAGTTCTTGAAACTTTTGGGCCGAAGAAGCCCCTTAAGGGCTGGACTGATCAAATCCTACTTGCCGAAGGCGAAGCCGCACAGCAGAGGCTCGCTCCTGCAAATGCCGCTGTGAACAACGCACTCGACGTCGAGTATTACAAATCTTACGCCTACGATCCGAGAAAAAACATCCATTGGATGATCAACGAAAATCACTTTGAGTCCGTCGGGCATATGTACTTCATCGTATATGGGCAGCTCGTCGGTCTGATATCAGACGTGATCGATCCCGACTTTCTGGCGCTGCCGAAAATCGACGAATGGGACAAGGAAATTCAGCGCCTCAATGATGAACGGGTAGAAGGCTATTACTGGCGTTCTAACGTGCGCCTTCCGGCGCTCGGCTTACGGGCGATCTATGAAGGGCAAGCCCGCTTTAGCCAGCTACAGTTTCTTCATGGAGCTCAGAAAGGCGAGCTTACCTGCCAAGATTGGCGCGACTTGGGTTTCCTTTCCGGAATCTATGTCGAAGCGTTCGACGCCTTCCTTAAACTCTCAGAATCGGAATGGCCCGAAAAGATGTCTGACCCGATCATCGGGTTATTTCTTCTCGTATGCGATCTAGCGATCAATCCGACACGTGGAATGCCTCTGGGTATTGAGAGCTTCGAAGACTTCATACTGGATGTCGATGCAGGCGTCCGATTCACGCGGCTATGCTTTGCGGTAAAGGACCTGCCACACCTGATAAAATCGGTCCGCGATTTTTCGCGCGAGGAGTATATCGCGATCGCCAGCGAGCTCGCCCAAGAGACCGGGTACGATCATCCTCTGACCGGCTGCTGGGCGGTGAAACAGTGGCATAAGACCGCGCCTGGCCTCGGAAAGCTGATGGAAGAGCAACGAACCTTTGAGTTCGACCGCACCAATTTGCCTATCCGCGTTTTCGTCTCTCACTTCGTCGAGTTCTGTAATGACAAATATGATCATCCGGAATTTTTCTGCTGGCCCGGTGTCTATATGTCGGGTGGAGGCGTGAAGAAGGACGTCCGAGAAATATGGCTCCGTCACCTGTCGCTCTTCAGCGATCGGGGCGACAAGGAAGGCGTTTATCCGAGGAGGTGGCCGAACAGATCGGACGCCGCCGTAAAGCAAACGTTTGAACGCTTTTATGGCACGATGACGGTCTACGACCTAACCCGACAATGGATTCTGAAAGATGGTCCGTTCGTGTGCGATTACAGGTGGATTTCAGAAAACTACAGTCAGGAGTGTGCGGATAATTGGGCCAACGACACTATGAAGCAGTTGTATGGGGTCACGCTTGCCGACTTTGAAATTGTGCAGTGAAGCCGCGGCGTCCGCTTGGCCCCCTCTATCCCAAGTCGGTCACGCTGAAGACGGCTATCAAGAGGCGGCGGGCGGCATGGCGCCCTTGATCCGCGAGTCAAGGTTCGAGCCCTAGTGCGTCCACCATTCCTCCCCGTTGAAGTCACGACCAAATGCCGTGCTTGGGTATGTTTGGGTCCATGTGCGTCAATGAAAATCGCGTGATTTTGGCAAGATGCGGACGTTGCGGGGATGGCCGTGGCTGCGGTGGCGATGTGGGTGATGAATTTCGTCGCCGGGTGAAATGGATGTTTTTACGCCCTTCGGGTCCGACAAATGATCCAGCATTTCGGTTCGATCAATGATCCGGCTGGCCATCAGGTGCACAACCCCTTCCTTGCTCTTCTGGATGACGCCTTCGATAAGCATCAATCGAGCGGCCATGACGGCGCGGCGCTGATGCTCCATGTCGCGGGCCCAGAGCAAAGCGTTGACGATGCCAGTCTCATCCTCAATCGTGATAAAGACAGCATTGCCTTTGCCAGGGCGTTGACGGGTCAACACGACGCCGGCGACGCGCGCCCTTCGACCATCGCGTACATCGTTGGCGGCGGCGCAGCTCAACACCCCTTCATCCGCGAAGATGGAGCGTAAAAACGCCATTGGATGACCTTTCAGCGAAAGACGCATCGTCTGATAATCGGCCACCACTTCTTCCGATAAAGGCATGACGGGGAGGTCGGCATCAGGCTCCGTTCCCAATTCGGGCGCATCGGCGAAATTGAATAGCGGCAGTTGATCTGGCGGTGTGCGGCGTACCTCCCACAAACTGCCCCGCCGATTGCGCCCAAGCGAGCCGAACGCATCCGCATCTGCCAGCTTACGTAACGCGGCGGGTGGCAGCGCGGCGCGGCGGGCGACATCCTCAATGCTAAGGAATGGCGCAGCCGACCGCGCAGCCACAATCGCATCGGCCCAGGCGTCGCGAAATCCGTCAATCCGCGCAAAGCCAAGGCGCAGCGCGAACGCCCCGCCCTCCCCGGATTCCAATGTGCAATCCCCATCGCTGGCGTTCACATCTGTCGTCCGCACCTCCACCCCATGCTCCTGCGCGTCGCGAACCAATTGGGCGGGAGCATAGAATCCCATCGGCTGGCTGTTGAGCAATGCACAGGTAAAGACGGCCGGGTGACGGCATTTCAGCCATGATGAAACATAGGCGAGCCAGCCAAATGCCTGCGCATGGCTTTCGGGAAAACCATAATCGCCGAAACCCTTGATCTGTTCAAAACAACGTTCGGCAAAATCGTGGTCATACCCGCGCGCCGTCATGCCCCCGACCATCAGGCCGTGATAATAACCCATTTGTCCGCGGCTGCGGAACGTCGCCATGGCACGCCGGAGTCCGTCGGCCTGAGCAGGCGTAAAACCGGCGGCGACAATGGCAAGTTTCATCGCCTGTTCCTGAAACAGGGGTACGCCCAACGTCTTGCCAAGCACGTCGTGCAGTTCATTCGGGTCGTGCGGTGGCGCAGGGCTCGGGAACACCACCCTCTCCTCGCCATTGCGCCGCCGCAAATAGGGATGGACCATCCCGCCCTGGATCGGCCCGGGTCGAACGATCGCGACCTGAATGACAAGGTCATAAAGACATGCGGGTCGCATTCGTGGAAGCATCGCGATCTGGGCGCGACTTTCGACCTGAAAGGTGCCGACGCTGTCGCCGCGCTGGAGCATTTCATAAACAGCCGGATCGTCGAGCGGCACATTTCGCAGGTCATGGTCGCCCAAGCCTTTGTCCCGCAACAAATCGAAGCTCTTGCGGATACAGGTGAGCATACCGAGCGCCAGCACATCGACCTTCATCAGGCCAAGCGCATCAATATCGTCCTTGTCCCATTCAATGAAGGTGCGGTCCGGCATGGCCGCATTATGGATGGGCACCATCTCATCAAGGCGCCCTTCGGTCAGCACGAAACCACCGACATGCTGTGACAAATGTCGCGGGAAATCGAGCAATCGGTCGAGCAATGTCTTCAACCGGGCAATTTCAGGATTGGCGATATCGAACCCGGCCTCTGCCACCCGGTTTGCTGGCACATCATCGCCCCAATGGCCCCAGATGGTGCCCGCCAGCCGCGCCGTCACATCTTCGGTCAGGCCTAATGCCTTGCCGACCTCCCGAATAGCACTGCGCGGACGATAATGGATGACCGTGGCGGCAATCCCGGCCCGCGACCGGCCATAGCGGGCATAAATATACTGCATGATTTCTTCGCGCCGCTCATGCTCGAAATCGACATCAATGTCGGGTGGCTCATCCCGCTCTTCGGATAGAAAGCGGGAAAAGAGCAGTTTCTCCTCCACCGGATCAATCGGTGTAATATCGAGCAAATAGCAAACCAGCGAGTTGGCAGCGCTACCCCGTCCTTGACACAGGATTGGCGGGTCAAGATTGCGGGCGTGGCGGACGATGTCGTGCACCGTCAGAAAATAATAGGCATAGTTGCGGCTGCGGATCAGGCGGAACTCCTCTGTCAGCACCACCTCATAGGATGAAGGCAATCCGCCGGGAAAACGATACCGTCCCCCTTCCCTTACCAGATGCTCAAGCCAGTCTTGCGGTGTCCAGCCCTCGGGCACCGGCTCATGTGGATATTCATAGCGCAGATCGTCCAGCGTGAAGTGGATATGGTTGAGGACGTCAGTGGTAGCGGTCACCGCTTCTGGACAGGCCCGAAACAGGCGCGCCATTTCTTCGGGAGGCTTCAGATGACGTTCGGCGTTCACCAGCAAACGCCTGCCTGCCGCCTGGATCGTGACCCCTTCACGGATGCAGGTGAGAATATCGTGTAGCGGTCGCGCGTCCGGTTCAGCGTACAGCGCGTCATTGGTAGCGATCAATGGAATGCCGGTCTTTGCCGATAACGCCTGTGCCGCTGCGAACCGCCGCGCATCCGCACCGCCACGCGGCATGGTCGCGGCCAGCCAGACAGCGCCGGGCCGCGCTTCCTTAAGGCGCGCCAACACCTCAGCATCCATGCCGGTAGCGATCAGCAGCAGATCATCCGCATGATCGAGAAGATCGGACAGGTTGAGAATGCAATCGCCCTTCTCCGCCCGGCGGTTGCCGAGCGTCAGCAACCGGGTCAATCGACCCCAACCGTGTCGGGTGGCAGGATAAGCGATGATATCCGGCGTGTCGTCGGCAAATACCAATCGCGCGCCAACGATCAGGCGCAATCCGCTGTCTGCGCCGCCGAGCTCACGCCATGCGATATGGGCGCGAACGACGCCGGCCACCGTATTACGATCGGCAATGCCGATTCCCGCCATCCCCAACGCATGGGCACAGCGCACCATCTCCTTCGGGTGAGACGCGCCGCGTAGAAAACTGTAATTGCTGGCGGCAATCACCTCCGCAAAGGGTGCTGCCGCGCTCATGCGAACAGGCCGTGCAAATACCAGCGCGGGTTTGGCTTTTCGTCATACAGACCGTGACGAAATATCCAGTAGCGCCGCCCCCGAACGTCCTCGATCCGATAATAGTCGCGGGTGAGGCCGCCCTTGCCTGGCTCCTCACCGCCCTCCCGCTGCCACCATTCGGAGGCGATGCGTTCGGGTCCTTCATAAAGCCGCACCTCATGCAATTTACGCCGCCAACGAAAGCGGTGTGGCGGGCCATCAGGTACTTCGGCGATGACTTCGACTGGTTGCGGCGGGTCGAACAGAAAGATGGGCCGCATTGGCGGCTCGTCTGCAACTGGCTCGGGCCAGCGCACCGGCATTCGTTCACGGATCGCGGGCAACGCAAGCTGGGCCTGCTCTGGAATATGGCTGTCCTGCGGGATCAGGCGGCACAGGCTGTTCGCTCCCAATCGGATGCTCAGCCGGTCGATCAGTTCCGGCAGCGCCGAATGCTTCTGTTCCTCACCCTCCAGCGTCGCCTGACCGGGCGCCAGTCGTTCGGTCTTGCCGATGAAAAGGCTGATGCTGTCATAGCCAAAGCCAGGATCGAGCGGGTCGGCGAGGCTGGCAATGCGTTCATCAAACAAACGCAAGACGGGTTCGGGATCGCGCGTCGGCAGTCCTGTTTCGATGGACAGTTGATGACGCACGTCGTCGCTTCGATGCAGGACAAGGTCAAAACGACGCCCGCCTAACCCGCGCACTTCGAGCGCCTCTGCAGCTGTTTGCAACAGGGAGAGGAAGCAGGCGGCAACAGCATCCTGATGGCCAATCGGTTCGGCAAAACGCCGGTCGAAACGCAGCGGCGCGAGCTGTTTCAATGGCACGATGGGTGCATGTTCTTCACCCGTCAGGCGGCGCAGGGCGGTCACCGCCTCGATGCCGAACCGTGCGGCGATGCTGGCTGCAGGACGCGCAGCAATTGCGCCAATCGTTTTCAACCCGACACGACGCAAGGCCAGCGCCGCTTCAGCCTCAAGATCCAGTGCGGCGATCGGCAATGTATGAAGCGCCGTCCTTTCATCGACCACAGGCAATACGGCATGACGGGCCAACGCCTGCGCGCCCTCCGCTGTCGCGGCGCACGCCCAGCGCAGAGTCATGCCGTAACCGGCGAAGCTTTCCTCCACCTCGGATGCGAGACCTGCTTCTCCACCGAACAGATGCTCGCCACCGGTGATGTCCAATGTGATTCCATCGGGCGGCAAAGCCGTCACGAGCGGCGACCATGCAAGGCAATGCCGCGTCATCCGGGCAAGCCAATGGCGATCCGCCTCTTTGTCCATCTCTGCCACCATCAGGTCGGGCTGCTGTGCCCGCGCATCTGCCAGCGTCATGCCTGGCAGGAGGCCCATCCCTTGCGCCCGTGCATTGACCGCTGCCAGGCGGAGCGCGCCCCGAACCTTGGTTGTAAAAATCAGCGGCGCGTCAGGCGGCGCGGCGGTCGTCCTGGTGAAGCGGCCCGGTTCCTCGATCCGCAAACGATCTGCGGACAGGAACGGGAACCACAATGCCAGGTATCGCCGTGTCGCGGAACATGTGTTGGTCACGGTCCCACTCCAATCGCCAGTTAAGGCCGCAGGGGCCCGATCGCTGGCGAAGCAAATTAATATCGAACGTTGGCCGGCCAGGCGCATTGCCGGGAAGCGCGGCCGAAGGGGCGGCGCCTACTTGCCAACGGGTTTGCGCCGCGCTGGGCGATGGCGCGGCGTCGATGCGTAACAGGAACAACGGTGTTCCCGACGCTTCGGCGGCAAGAGACAAACGGCGACTAGCGGTCAGGTCCAGCTCACGCATTGTGCCCCAGCCTTCCATCACCACCGCCCCCAGCATCGAACAACGCAGGGCATCCACGGCGGCACGCAGCAGCGCCAATGTATCAGGAGCATTTGCTACCAATCCGTCGCCCGGCACGCCGCCCAATTCAGCCCAACCCTGCGCCTGGATTGCGCCGCCAAGTCGGGCGGCATGACTCGGACGCAGCCACAGGATGGTGCGTCGGCCATTGCCTCCCTCCATCATCATTGCCGTCGTCACCGCCATGGCGAACCCCGCCGCCGCCGCCACATCCTCAGTATCGAGAGAATATAACTCGTGGAGACAGCCATAAGCCATCCCACCGGCCAGCGCCGTGTCCAACGAGGCGATTCCGCTGGCCCATCGACGCGTCGCAACCGGCATGACATGGTCATGCATCAAGGCAGGAACGACTCTCATTTGTTCCTGTTATGTTCTTATTTGAGTGCAATCAAGCGATTCGTGCAGACCTTGATGGGAGGGCAGGACCACGCTCCAAAATCATCATGCAATCGATATCGAATAGCCGTTTGTCGATAGCGCCCTTGCCTTTGCGGACTTGATGATTACTGTATTAGATAAATAATACGGGGGTAATTATGCTTGAGCTTGTCGGCGTCAGCCACACCTATCCCAACGGCACCCGGGCACTGGACAATGTAAATCTGTCCATCCCGCGCGGCATGTATGGCCTGCTGGGCCCCAATGGCGCGGGCAAATCCACCTTGATGCGAACGATCGCCACCCTGCAATCCCCAACCGAAGGCACAATCCAGTTCGGCGGCATTGACGCGCTTCAGCAGCCGGATGAAATCCGCAAGCGCCTTGGTTATTTACCACAGGATTTTGGCGTCTACCCCCGCGTCACCGCCTATCAGATGCTCGACCATATGGCCGTCCTAAAAGGAATTGCATCCCGCGATCGCAAAGGCGTGGTCGAAAGCTTGCTGGAACAGACCAATCTTTGGGCGCATCGCAACAAATCAATCGCCGGCTTTTCCGGCGGAATGCGGCAGCGATTTGGCATTGCCCAGGCGCTGATCGGCAACCCCGAACTCATTATCGTCGACGAACCAACGGCGGGTCTCGACCCGGAAGAGCGCAACCGCTTCCTCAACCTCTTGGCCGGCATTGGCGAAACTGTCGTGGTGATCCTGTCGACCCATATCGTCGAAGACGTATCGGATCTTTGCCCGCGAATGGCGGTGCTCGCCAATGGCAAAGTCCAGTTGGAAGGTGCGCCGAAAGAATTGATCGCGGCCACCCGTGACCGGATCTGGAAACGCACCATTCCGCGCGACCAGCTGGACCAATATCGAGAGAAATATGAGATCATCTCAAGCCGACTTTATGCGGGCGAGACGATCATCCACGTCCTGGCGGACGCACGCCCCGAAGGATTTGACCCCGTCGATGCGGGGCTTGAGGATGTCTATTTCTCGACCCTCGCCGACACGCGCCGCGCCGCCTGAACCGGAGACTGACCATGTTCCTTGGAGTCGCCGGATTCGAAATCCGCTATCACCTGCGCAATCCCGTCTTCTGGGTCGCACTCGGCATTTTCTTCCTGTTCGGATTTGGCCTGACCGCCAGCGAAAATGTCCAGCTCGGAACACCTGGCGCCGTCCATGAAAACGCGCCCTACGCCATCGCAATCGCAATGGCCCTGTTCACGATGTTCTATCAGTTCGTGGTCACCAGCTTTGTCGCCAACGCCATTGTCCGTGACGATAGCAGCGGCTTTGGTCCGATTATCCGGTCGACCCGGTTGACCAAATATCAATTGGTTCTTGGCCGCTTCACCGGCGGATTCATCATTTCCGTCCTGGGTTATATTTCTGTCCCGCTGGGTATGGCCGTCGGCGTAATGATGCCATGGGTCGATCCGCAGACGGTGGGGCCGGGCGGCATCATGGCCTACGCCTGGAACTTCCTGATCATCGCCATTCCCAACATCTTCCTGGTCTGTGCCTTCCTGTTCGGACTGGCCACAATTTTTCGGTCGATGATGGGAACCTATATCGGCCTCATCGTCTATCTCATCGCCTACACAACGGGCGTCGTGATGATGAGCCAGCGCCTTGAGCTGGTCGATTTGTTCGCAAAATTCGAACCCATCGGCATGGCGGCTATCCAGGAAAGCACCCGCTACTGGACCACGACAGAGCTCAACAGCAGATTGTTGCCGCTCGCCGGAAATGTCTTGTTCAACCGTCTGTTCGTGCTTGGCCTCGGCATTGTCATGCTTGCCCTCACCTCATGGAAATTTTCCATGACTGAGCGGGCGCCGTCCAAGCGTAAATTGAAGAAACTGGCAAAGGCCGATGCACGCCAGGCCGCACTGGCCTCCGTCGCCCCCGCGCGTCCCGACTCTCGCCCGCAACCGGCGTTCGGCGCGGCGACCACGCGCGATCAATTCATGATCCGCCTCAAAACCGAAGTCATGCAGGTCCTGAAAAGCCCCGGTCTCATGATCATCATGCTGCTGGCCGTGGTGAATACCAGCGCCGACATCCTGACGGCGCGAACCATGTACGATGTCGGTTCCTACCCCCTGACCGCCGACGTCATCACCTCACTGCAGAACGGATTCCCGCTGTTCATGTTGATGATCGCCATCTTCTACGGCGGGGAACTGGTGTGGCGGGAACGAGATCGCAAGCTGAACGAGATCCTCGACTCCTCCCCCGTCTCTGACTGGGTAATGGTCATCCCAAAGGTGTTGGCGATCCTGCTGGTTCTGATGCTTGCGGCATTGTCAGGGGCGCTCGCCGGCATCGCCATTCAGGCATTCAAGGGGAACGGCTCGCTGGAAATCGGGCATTATTTCAGCTGGTTTGTGCTGCCGATTACGCTCGACATGATGCTGATCGCCATCCTGTCAGTCTTCTTCCAGGTGCTCAGCCCCAACAAATATGTCGGCTGGGCGCTGATGATGGTCTGGTTCGTTGCGGGAATTTTCCTGAACAACCTCGGCTACACCAACATTCTTTACATCTACGCCGGTACGCCGTCCGCACCGCTCAGCGACATGAATGGCAGCGGCGGTTATTGGGTCGGACCGATGGTCGCGCGGCTATACTGGCTCAGCTTCGGCGTGTTGCTGATGCTGTTTGCACATTTGGTCTGGCCGCGCGGGACCGTTACCGCGGTGCGCCCGCGCCTTGCCGAAATTGGCAAGCGCCTGACGGCACCCGTCGCGGCGACCGGCATTGCTGCCCTGCTGGTCATGATCGGCAGCGGCGCCGTGATTTACCGAAATATCAAGCAGCTGAATGTCTACCGCACCAGCGACGAGGTCGAGAAGCGGACAGCCGATTATGAACGCAAATATTTGAAATATGTAAAGCTGGACCAGCCAGTTGTCACGGCGGTCAGCATGAATGTCGATATTCACCCTTCACAGAAGAGGTTGGACACGGCCGGTGTCTATGACCTTCGCAACGAAACCGGAAAGCCCATCCCGGAATTGCATGTCCAGGCAGGAAACGATTCCGTTACCTTCGATCCGATTGCGGTCAAAGGGGCCACGCTTGTCTCTGCCGATAAGGATATGGGCTATTACATCTATCGCTTCGATACACCGCTGGCGCCGGGCGCAGCCACAAAACTGACGTTTGCGTCGCATATTTGGCATCGCGGGTTTGCCAACGGTGTGCCGCAGACGGATGTGGCGCTAAATGGCACCTTTGTGAACAATTTCGCCATCACGCCACAGATTGGCATGACACGCGATGGTTTGCTCAGCGATCCCGTTAAGCGGCGACGTCAGGGTCTTCCGGCCGAACTTCGAATGGCAAAGCTGGAGGATATGAGCGCGACCCGCCGGAACGACATTGGTGCCGGTTATGTGATGTCGAAAATTCGCGTCACGACCGACGCCGATCAAACGCCGGTCGCACCCGGGGAACGGGTTTCGGATACGACCGCCAATGGACGCCGAACCGCCCTGTTCGTCAGCAAGTCGCCCATCCAGCTGTTCTTTTCGATCCAGTCGGCCCGCTATGCCGTGGATCGCCGGATGCATAATGGCGTGATGACGGAGGTTTATTACCATCCGGCGCACAAATGGAACGTGCCGGTAATGCAAAAGGCGTTGGCAACCGGCCTCGACTATTATCAATCGGCGTTCGGACCATATCAGTTCAACCACGCCCGGATTATCGAATTTCCTGGGTATCAAAGCTTTGCCCAGGCCTTCGCCGGAACCATGCCCTATTCGGAAAGCATCGGATTTGCGGCGAACCTGTCCGATCCGCAGAAAATTGACATGGTGACTTACGTCACTGCGCATGAACTGGGCCATCAATATTGGGGTCATCAGGTCGCGGGCGCTCAAATGCAGGGATCAACATTCACTGTTGAATCACTGGCCCAATATTCCGCGCTGATGGTCATGAAGAAAATCTATGGGCCGGATAAAATTCGCCTGTTCCTGAAGGAAGAGCTGGATCGCTATCTCCGCCGCCGCAAGGGAGAGTTGATCGAGGAACTTCCCCTCGCCCGCGTCGAAAACCAGCAGCATATCCATTATCAGAAGGGCTCGCTGGCGATGTATCTTCTCCAGGAACGGCTGGGTGAAGACGCCGTGAACCGTGCGCTTGCGCGCTATGTCCAGAAATGGAAATTCGGCGCGGCGCCCTACCCGCGTTCGCTCGATGTCATTTCCGAGTTTCGTAAAGAGGCAAAGACACCGGAACAGCAGGCGTTGATCACCGACCTCTTTGAAAAGATCACCATCTATGACCTGAAAGTCACCGATGCCGTGACCCGCAAGGACCGATCCGGAAACTGGGTGACGACCCTCACCGTCGATGCTGGCAAATATTATGCGGCCGGTGACGGCACCGAAACCCGCACGCCATTGAATGAACAGATCGAGATTGGCCTGTTCACCGAACGGCCCGGCAGCGGCACCTTTGATCGCCGCAATGTGATTGAAATGAAGCGGATGCCAATTCACGCCGGCAAACAGACGATCGTTTTGACGACCAAGGCGCGACCGAGCGTGGCGGGCATCGACCCCTATAATTTCTACATCGACCGCAACAGCGACGATAATCTGTCGTCCGTCACAGGTTAGTTGACGCAAAAAAAGGAGCCCGCCAATCAAGGCGGGCTCCCCTCACTCGTCGCATTATGTCGGCCCTTAGCGGGCACGAAGCACAATCTGCGTTCCCGAACCCCCGTTCCGGGCGAGCGATTGGTTCATCGCGTCGTTCATCTGGGCCATTCCGTCCCGAACTGCGCCGTCGAAGCAGCGATCGCGGGCGGCGGACAGATACAATGGGTCGATATTATTATCGAAGCAGATCGACTTGGCCGCCGTGTGAATGCGGGTTTTCAGTCGGTCCTGACCTTCGTCCGACGCCAGGTTAAGATCAGCGTAGGAAACATGGGCAGTCGCAACGTCCGAGCCGTAGACGGTAACCTGCGCGCTGGCGATCCCCGTCCCAAGGCCCGATGCGATCAGCGAAAGTGCGATCAGATTGCGGTACATGGTATTCTCCTCTTCAGCGCTTCGGCAGAACACCGGAGCTGGCCTCTTGATAGAAGAGGAATGCGGATCCATCCTGTCATCCGTATGGAAAGATTCTGATGCAGATTCTTTCCATAATTCAATGAGATATATGTCGTGGAAGCGCAGCTCGTATCCAGCGGACACAAATAGAGGGGGCCCGTGCCGGCGGGCCCCCTCGCCTTCGTGATCGGTCGGTTGCCAAACCCATCCGAAGGTAGATCACATCTGCCGGCACAGCCCCCTAATGCGCGTCGGACAAGTGCGATCTCTAGTCATCACGTGGTCAGCGACCTGACCCGTCAATTCCCTGGGGCGGAGCTGCCGACCCTGTTCCCCCGAATTGGGGTCGGCAAGCTCCTGGGGAGTTGAATATCTATTTCTCGTATCCGGGCATCGTCCGTTTGAAGAAAATGGACGGCGCCCCCCGATATTCCGCATATCGAAACGGCTTAAACCCAAGCTTGTGTGCAATCCGAAGCGACGAGCGATTGCGTGAATGGATGATGCAGACTGTGCGCATTGAACCGCGATGCTCTTCCATCCATTCGACCGCAGCCTTGATCGCCTCAGTCGCGTATCCCTGGCGCCGTGCATCTTTAACGATGGTCCAGCTAGCCTCTGGGCAATAGTCAAATTCGCCGCCAAGACCCCGCCGGAAATCGCCAAAGCCGACTTCACCGACAAAGGTTCCGGTCGCCTTTTCGAATACCGCGAACGGACCGTAACCAAGCAGCTGCCAATGCCCCGACTGACGGAGGAAGCGAGTCCATGCCTCGTCGCTGGAAAATGGTCCGCGGTGTGCAAAGGCGAAGCTTTCGGCATCCGCCATCATCGCGAAATAGGCCGGAAAATCTGACGGAACCATCGGCCGCAAAATTAGCCGCTCCGTTTCCAGCACGACGCGCAGATGTTCGTCGACTTCGTCCAGCGGACGGCCCGACATTGGTGACACTAACGGTGCATTCGTCATCACCAGCAAACGCGGCTTCAGCCGACTGTGCTGGGGGTCACGAGCGGCCGGATGGCTCGTTCCGACCGCTCGTGCCAAGCTCTTAACCGACATGACCCTGCCCCTTCCCGCTGAAGGAGGTCGACAGAGTTGTCGCGCTGAGGAGTTGCTCGATAAGCCTGATGGCTACCGGTGCTGGCATGATCATGATGCTCATTGCCTTCTCCTCAACTTGTCCCGCGCTTTTGCTTGGGGTGTGAGAAGCATTTATGACGTTTCATGACCCGCATCCTGTGAAAATCCGGAAATTTCACGATTCCAGAATCTTTCCAGAATTCGGCGAAATGTCGCGGTATCCGTAAGATTCCGGACTTTTCGCATTGCATCATACGGAGGACGGGCTGATAACGACCTTAGTAAAAAGGGGGTGGGTCGGCGTATCGGCCCAACCGGAGTTGAGGACTCGTGGATGCCGGACCACGCGAACTCGCCGGCACGTATCGCTGTTGGCGAGTATATCGTTGACCGAAACGACGAGCGCCTGATTGGCCCGTCGGGACCTGTGAAGCTTGGAAACAAGGCTTTTCGGGTTCTTTTGGCGTTGGTCGATCAGGAAGGGCAGCTCCTTACCAAAGACGCGCTATTTTCAACCGTCTGGGACGGGACCATTGTTTCCGAAAGCGCCCTCACCTCGACGATCAAGGAATTGCGCCGCGCGCTTGGCGACGGGTCGAAGACGCCCAGCTATATCGAAAGCGTTTACGGCCGCGGCTACCGGTTAATTGCCGAGGTTAGCGAAGCACCGGAATCGCTCAAAATCTCAAGCGATTTCGTCAATCAGAAGACGATCGAGGAAAGTCGGCCGCCCGTGATCGTCGTATCCGGCTTCAATGATGATGCCGTGAAAGACCTCCTGCCGTACGCGGGTCCGGCGCTTCGCGAAGAAGTCCTGTCCGGTCTGTCACGTTTCCGCGAAATTCAGTTGATTTCGGATGTTCATTTCGATGAGCATCGGCCAGGCGCATCAACAACCGATCGGGCGTATCAGCTAACAGGTACCCTCCTACCGGAACGAGATTCTGCAAAGGTGATCGCACGCCTGCGCCGCCTTGCCGACGGGCGGGTATTATGGGTCGAGTCCATGTCACTCGCCAAGGACGGTCTGATCGAGGGTGTTGACCGGATTGTGCGGAAAATTATCGGCGCTGTGCTTCCCGTCGTCGACCAAGACGTTTTCCAATCACTGAACGTCAGCGGAAGCCTGTATGACCGCTACGTTCAGGCTAAGCATATTTCCCTTAATCCCGCCAATTACCTCGATGCCAGAAAGGCGTCGAGCACGTTGGAAGCAATCATTCGCGAAAATCCGAACTTCGCATTGCCCTACGCCCCCCTCGTCCGGCTGTATAATACCGATTACTTCTTCACCGGATTTGGCACCTCCACCAGTGAAAGCCGGGCCAACGCATTGGCGCTCGCGAAGAAGCAATTGACGATCGATCCGGGCGAAGTGCACGCTTACACCGCGCTGGCTTTTTGCAATCTCTATAACGGTAATTGGGCCCATGCCCTGGCAAATGCAGAGCAGGCGTTGGACCGAAATCCATTCAACGCGCTGCGCCTAAATGAGGTGGCCGCAATCGTCACATATCTGGGCGATTTTGATCGGGCAGAAACCCTGCTTAACCGCAGCGCGGAGCTACAGCCGTATCAAGCCGACTATAATCTGGAAGACGTTGGCCGATTGCACATGCTGCGCGGCGACCATCAAACGGCCGCCGAATTTTTCATGTTGATGATGAGCCGCCAAGTATGGTCGCATCTCTATGAAGCGATCAATGCCATCGAGCTTGGCCATGCCGACGCACCCGCCGACTTCGCGGCCTGGAAACAGCGGATTGTCGATGGATGGAAGGGCAATTCAATCCCGACCAACGACCGTATCCTGGAGTTCATCCGCTATCATCATCCATTCAAGGGTAGTGCAGGCGACAAATTATTCGCGATGGCGGAATCGGCGCTGGCGGCGACAAATTCGTAAAGCCGATCCAGGAAAATCGTTCGCGGTGGTGCTTCGTTGGACAGAACTGCGGCGCTTCCAGCACTAATCGCAAAATCGACGCATCGCTCGGCATCGGCCCGTTTCAGCTGGACATGATTCTGCTCGATCCAAGTTATCAGATCCGCCGACAGGCCCTGCGCCGCCATCACCTTGCATATGAAGGGCCAATCGCGGTCTTCGAAATGAATATCGTGAATTATGACACGGATGTTGTGGGCGGCATCACGGTCGATGAGCCGGTGGCGATAGGCGGCCGCCAATGTCGCCCGAATTTCAATCATCGGCACGCTAAGCGACACCCAGTTTAGCTCCTCCGGTCCATGAACAAGCGCAACCTCGTCGTCGCCAGCTAGCAATCCTGATCGATAGGCGTGGTAGATCGAACCGACCCCAATCATGCCAAAGGCGTCAAGCTCAGCAGCCCTAAGAGCGCCCATGCTCGATGCTCCAACCAAACGAATGCCCTGCGACAACAGGTCGAGAAGCTCTTTGTGCCACGGCGATGCGCAATGATCGAAATAGCCATCAATCAGGACAATTGTGTCGTGCCCCGCGTTTCGAATGGACAGCATGTCGCCCGCGCGCGCCGGCGGATACCAGCAAACGCTCCGCCAACGATTGCGCAATGATGGCGGAATCGACGGACCAGCAAAGACCGCGACAGAGGCGCTCACGCCGCTCTCCTCGTGCGATTATAAAATCCGAGACCGGGGGCAAAGGCGCGACTGACCTGGATTGGGCCGTGGTCCGCAACATGGACAAAGGCCACTGGCCCGAGCCCTTCCGCCTCGATGACAGTGCACAGCGCCTCAATATCGGTTGCGCCCGGTTCAACCCGGGCAAATGACTTCGGCGTCATGCCGGGCGGCAATGGGAGGCCGAAAACGACCCGAACGACGTCTGCGTTGGTCCGGAAATCACGCGGGTCAATGTCGTCGCGGGCGCCCGCAATATAGGCGCACCGGCACTGAATGGCCTCACTAACCGCACGCAGGAGCGCGATTTCCGGTATTGGATGAGCGGCGGTACCCTCCATCGCCTGATAGGCAATGCCGCCCTTGCCAAGGTCGGAGATTTCCGCCGCGACCACGGGCGTCCCGGTAAGCGAGGGCACATGGTAACATTGAAGCCGGGCGCCAACCTTGCGCAGCTGTTCAATCCATTCCTGCAACCAGTCGTACCTGACATTCTTCAGATCAATCACGTCGAACATGCGGTCGATCATGTCCTTTACCCGCCACGCGGCGATCGCATCTCGTTCGATCAATTCCATTAGCGCGGCGACGCGCGACGCATCGCGGCTAAATCCGGCAGCCAGACCGCTGCTCGAGCGTTCGATGCCCCCGGCGCGGGCCGTAGTGAAATCAAGCGACACGCTGGCAAAGGGCACCACCGCCGGACGCCCGTCCAGTTGATACGCCACGCTCCACTCGATTGGCACGTCCGTTGGTGGCACGGCCATTCGACTCCGGGCAAAATCTGCCCATTGGCCAATGCGATGATTAATGGGAACGTCGTTCCAACTCGCAATCATTTCAATACGGTCAAAGCGTTCCGCACTGTCGCTTTCGATCGCTTCCATAATTGCGCCAAGTTCGGCCTGAGCATGGGTTTGCCCGCGACCTTGATGCACACTCAACGAGCGGCTCATTGGCCGAATGGCCTGCCACACGGGCATCCCAATCCGGTCCAGCCTCGTGACGTCGGCGCGCCTCGTCACGCCGCACCGCGACCCAACAACGCGCGCTTGATCCAGTAGATGCACGGCCTCTACCGGGCGGAGGGGATCGCTCACCCTATGACGCGGCTGACGACTCGGACGAAGGCTAATCGTCGCGGTTGACGTTCTGACAGCTGAAACTGTCATCCGTCAGAATGACCGCCTTGAACCGTCCGCGCGGTTCTTCATAGATTTGATGAAATTTCTTCGCGACGTTTTCGACGCCGTCACGTTCCTCGTCCGTTTTTGCGCGTTCCGGATCGTAGAGCAGGTTTCTGCCCTCAGTCATATAATAGGCATCGCCTACCTGAACGATAAACCGCATCTTTCCTTTAGCGACCATCCCCCGTCTCCTGCACCGAGTTGCCAGAGCCGCGCGCCTACTAGCATGGCGCATTCACAACGCAAAGCAGCATCACTGATTAAGGTGAATTAAAGGCCGCTAGCGACGTGCCGTATCCACGAAAAGCTGCTCGCCAGCGATGATCGCCTTCGCTAGTGCTTGCGATATGGCCACCTTAGTCACCGGCGCCGCCGGGTTCATCGGATATTCGACCGCGAAGGCGCTGATGGAGCGCGGCGAGGAGGTTATCGGCATCGATAACCTTAACGACTATTATGATCCGCGGTTGAAGATGGCCCGCGCCGACGAATTGAAGAGTCGGTTCGGCAATGCCTTCACCTTCGAATGCGTGGACTTTGCGGACCAATCGGCCCTGGAAAGCTTTGCCGAGCCGCACCGCTTCGACAAAATCCTGCACCTCGGGGCGCAGGCTGGGGTGCGCTACTCGCTCATTAACCCACACGCTTATGTTCGGTCCAACCTAATGGGCCACCTCAACATGCTCGAGCTGGCGCGCCATCGCGGTATCGCGCATATGGTCTACGCCAGTTCTTCATCGGTTTATGGTGGTAATGATACCCTACCCTTCCGGGTCGAAGACCGGGTCGATCACCCAGTTTCCTTATATGCGGCGACCAAAAAGTCCGACGAGTTACTGAGCGAAAGCTATTCGCATCTGTTCCGCATTCCGCTTACCGGCCTCCGTTTTTTCACGGTCTATGGGCCATGGGGGCGTCCTGATATGGCCATGTGGATTTTCGCCAAGGCGTTGTACGAAGGAAAGCCGCTTACGGTTTTCAACGACGGCAACATGCGCCGCGACTTCACCTTTATCGATGACATTGTTTCGGGTGTCGTTGCCTGCCTCGACAATCCGCCCGCGGACAATGGTAATGCAAAGGCAGGCGGCAGCCGCAGCCCGCACGCGCTGTACAACATCGGAAATCATAAGTCCGAAGAGCTGATGCGGATGATTTCGCTTCTCGAAGAAGCAACCGGCCGCAAGGCAGAAATTGCCTTCCAGCCGATGCAGCCGGGGGACGTTCAGGACACCTATGCGGATATCAGCGCGATCCAGCGCGACCTTGGTTTCCAGCCAGCAACCAGTATCGATGTCGGCATTCCGCGTTTCGTCGACTGGTTCAAATCCTATCACGCCATTGTTTGAGAAAGCCTGGTCATGAGCCTTCCACCGATCCTTCAAAACCTTCGAATTCCGGTCATTGGCTCGCCGCTTTTCATCATATCCCATCCCGCCCTAGTCATTGAGCAGTGCAAGGCCGGGATCGTCGGCAGCTTTCCTGCCCTGAATGCTCGTCCGGCAAGCCAGCTTGACGAATGGCTGCACGAAATTACCGAAGCACTCGCCAAACATGACCGGGAGCATCCGGATCGGCCATCCGCCCCATTCGCGGTGAACCAGATTGTCCATCCATCGAACACAAGGTTCGACGAGGACATGACCATCTGTGAAAAATGGAAGGTTCCGATCGTCATCACCTCGCTTGGTGCCAGGGTTGAGCTTAACGACGCGGTGCATCGCTGGGGCGGCATAACGCTCCACGACATCATCAATGACGTCTTTGCCCATAAGGCGATCGACAAAGGCGCCGATGGTCTAATCGCCGTCGCAGCGGGAGCAGGCGGCCACGCCGGCAAATGGTCGCCATTCGCGCTGATTCAGGAAATCCGCCAATGGTTCGATGGCCCTTTGATCCTGTCAGGCGCAATTGCCAGCGGCCAATCCATCCTTGCGGCGCAGGCCATGGGGGCCGACTTGGCCTATATTGGCTCGCCCTTCATTGCGACGCGCGAAGCGCGGGCACCTGAAGAGTATAAACAGGAGATCCTCAAATCCGGCGCTGCGGATATTGTGGCGTCGTCCCTATTCACCGGCGTTCATGGCAATTATCTGCGCGGCTCCATCGTTCGCGCCGGAATGGACCCAGACAATTTACCCGAAAGCGATCCCAGCGCCATGAATTTCGGCGGCGCCAAGGCATGGAAAGATATATGGGGTTCCGGTCAGGGTATTGGCATCATCCGGCAGCAGCTGGGCGCCGGCGAATTGATCGACCGCTTTGCATCGGAATATCGGGAGGCAAAGGCCGCGATCTGCGGCTGAACCTCTACGCGTCGCGGTTCCACAAAAGATCGCGCTCAAGCCGCCCCATTAGCGCACGAGCCGGACTTTGAACCGGCTCAAGCGACAATTGGCCTTCGTCCAAACGCTGCACCCGTTCATAGAGGTCACTGCTCGACGAAATCAGCCGCTGAGCGGACTCGGGAAGCTGTTGAACGACCAGCGGGTCACTTGCATTGGCATGGCCAAGCCGGCGTTCGGGCCGACGGCCGTCGATGGAATGTAGTTCGCCGCTTTCAACCGCCCGCTGCGTCAGCAGCCACGCAACGATATGCATGATCCGGGTCGTCACTTTCAGCGATTCGCAAGCGAAACCCACCCGAGCAAAAGGCTCCAGTGTCTGTCGGTCGTCGCGGCCCGCTTCATCGAAATAGGCGCGTGCTTCATCGGCAAGCAGCATCGCCTCGGTATAAAGCGAATCAATCAGCCGCGGCGTGATGCGAGCCTCAGGCTCTCGATCGTCAAACGAGTCGGTCATGCCTACAACTGTGCCACTTCGGAAAGCAGGCGGAAACGCCCATGCGTCGCTTTTGACCGCTCTTGCGCGGCCCTGTCTCATTTTTGCACGGCGACAAATTTCGGGTTTCAGGCAATGATGTCAGGAATGATCCGGTCAGCCAGAACCTGGATTTCATCTTTCAGCACGAGCTTTCGCTTCTTCATCCGCGCCAGTTCCAACTGGTCGCAATTACCGGAATGACGAAGTAGCTCAATCTCGTCATCGAGTCGGCGATGTTCACTCTTCAACAGCTGCAACAACTCGTTGGGATCATCGTCGTTCATCACTTTGCCTTACTGCAACGCCGCCCGGTCGTCACCAAGCGATACGGCAACGGCGAGCCGCCGGGGAATGGCGTCCAGACGATTCGCAAAGGACGAGACATTTCCATCATTTCGTGATTTATTCGCTGAACCGTCACGTGTCAGCCAACGAAAGGAAATTGACCGATGGATAAGGCTCATGCCGAGGCACTAGCATCCAAACATGCCGCTCTTCACACACAGATTGATGTCGAGGAGCATAGGCCACACCCGGACATGGACCTTTTGGCGCGATTAAAAAGAGAAAAGCTCAAACTCAAGGATGAGCTTGTAGGGCATTAGGGCCGCGGGGCCGATGAAAAAGGCCGGTCGCTCACGGGAGCGGCCGGCCTTTTCTGTTTTCGCATCGATGAACGATCAATCGTCGCGCGATACGCGCTCAATCCGTTCATGCTTTTCTTGCGCTTCCAAAGTCATGGTAGCGATCGGCCGTGCTTCCAGACGGGCGAGCGAAATCGGATCGCCCGTCACTTCGCAATAGCCATATTCCCCCTCATACAGTCGACGGATGGCGCTATCGATTTTGGAAATCAGCTTACGCTGACGGTCGCGCGTACGAAGTTCAATCGACCAATCGGTTTCGCTGGATGCACGATCAGCAATATCGGGTTCTCGCAACGAATCGATTTGAAGCTGGGCCATCGTCGCCCGGCTTTCCTCAACGATTGAATCTTTCCAATCCTTGAGTTTCCCCAGGAAATAGGCGCGATGCACATCGCACATGAATTCTTCGCTGTCGGATGGGCGATACCCGTCCGGAAGCTCAATTTGATCAAACGGTTCAGAACCGTATATATCTGCTAGAGCGGTCGCCATTAACACCCTCCCCGACACAAGCATTCTCGTCCGCCGGAACGGGCCTTCCGGCCCTACCGGAGGCGAAAACCACAGGACTTTCCCGATACTTAGATCGGCAAAGCCGGATTCCCCGAGCGCCTAATAGTTAAGCCGATGCGCATTAACAAGGACTGACCGAACAGTTGCTCAATTATCTGTGGATTGTTGCGGCGGCGCCTCAGGTGGTTGTTCCATTTGCCAACAAACTGCCTAGGTAAAGTCCATGCGCATTTTGTTGACCAACGATGATGGCATTCACGCCCCCGGCTTCGCCGCGCTCGAACGAATCGCCCATAATCTGTCCGATGACATTTGGGTGGTTGCCCCTGCCGAAGAACAATCAGGCGCAGGCCATTCGCTCACCCTCACGCGGCCGCTCAGAATGCGTAAAATTGCCGACCGGCGCTACGCCGTGCGCGGGACGCCGACCGATGCGGTGATGATGGCGCTGGCCCATGTAATGAAGGACTGCTCGCCTGACCTAATCCTGTCCGGCGTGAACCGCGGCGCCAATCTGGCTGAAGATGTCACCTATTCGGGAACCGTGTCGGCGGCGATGGAAGGTGCGCTTGCCGGCGTCCGTTCGATCGCCCTCAGTCAGGTCTATGCCCGCGAAGGAATGGGCGATGGTGTCCCCTTCGGGACCGCCGAGGCATGGGCAGAGAGTGTCATTCGTCCCTTACTTGATCAGCCGCTGCGCCCGGGAACGCTGACAAACATCAATTTTCCAGCACTGCCGCCCAAAGATGTGCGCGGCATTCGCGTCTGCGCGCAGGGAATGCGTGATTATGGCAGGCTGCAGGTTGACGAACGAACCGACCCTCGTGGGTATCGCTATTATTGGTTCGGGCTCCGCTCCGCCAAGGAAACGGTCGGCCATGCGACGGATCTGGAGGCTATTGCCGACGGCTATATTGCCGTCACGCCATTGCAACTTGACCTGACCGACCGTCCCCTGATCGATCAGTTGCAGCGCCGCTTTGAGGCCGATCAGAAATAATCTTTAAAGATTGGGACCGGCAACCCCTTGTCGAGCCGCGCCACGTTCAGAATCGACAATGGCCCAAGGATCGACCCCATGAGAAATGCCCAGGGGACTGGATAGCCCTGTCCGTCCTGAGCCTTGTCTCTGGGATGGGCAGGCGGGTTGTTTCGGAGCACCGGCAGCAGTGCGTCAAGGCGGCGCTCAGCTTCGCTGAGCCATTGTTTGACCATCGGTTGTCCGCGTTTGAAATAGAAAGCGCCATTGCCGATCATGATCGGCCGAAGAACCCTCATGGCATAGGTCGCCGTCTCGGCCGCCGCCCGCCCCGTCCGCCATTGCAGAACATAGTGCTGACCCGCGAAGGTGTCGGCATTCAGGTTCGGCGCACCACCTCGAATTTCACGATACCCGGCGCCGATCAAATGATCCGACGATTCAACCCGCTCCACTGACGGAAGCCAGCTCCCCGTCTGCGGCTTCACATCCGCATAGCCGCCGCCATAGTGGTACATGAAATAGGCCCGCAAATAATCCGAGCGATGGATAGGACTCAGCAATTCATACGCTGGATGCAATGGCTGATTGCTCACCACCCATGCGGACAGATTGCGCGCTGTCACAAATGTGGGCTCCAGCCCGGTGCGCCCGAACGTATCGAGCCCTCTCTTCCTGTTATCGGACAATGGGGTGTCGCCCGTCCAGAAGGCGAAGATCCTCGGCTCAGTCATGGGCCGCCAGGTAATGCGAGCGGTGATCCGACCTTTTGCCCCTTTTCGTCATTCCAACGGGCCTAGGCGAAACGCCGAAGAACGTCACCCCCGCCGCGATGATGCGGCGACCCCATACAATTCACCGAAACCTAGTGAACCTTTGTTGGACCGCCATTAAGAAGACTGCGTGAATCACGGCAAAATCCTGTACGTTTCCCCTTATCGTGCCACCGATGCCATCGGTGGACGCGAACAATTGAGCAGGCTTCATCGCGCTGCCCTTCGGTCGCTATTTGGAGATGACCTGCTCGACCACTTCCTTCCCCAGCGAAAGCTGACGGGCGTGAGCGGCCAATTGCACGCTGTCAGTGGCCAGATTGACGGTGCAAACCATTCATCACTGCACCTCATTATTGATCGGATTGATGCCGAAGATATCGGCACCATCTGGTTCGACGGAACCAATCTTGGCTGGTTGGCGCAGGCCGTAAAAAAACGCAGGCCGAAAACCTGCATCATCAGCTTCGCGCACAATGTTGAAGCGGCCTTCTTCACCGACGCAGCGCGGCGACGGCCTGGCGCACATTCCCTTGGCGTTCTTTTCGCCAACTGGATTGCGGAACGAAAAGCGATGCAATCAAGCGATCTGGTAATCTCCCTTAGCCAGAGAGACGGAGCCCAGTTCCAGCGCCTGTATGGGCGATCACCCGACGCGATTCTTCCATTGGCGTTGGCTACACTTGCCGACGGCAGAACCGATTCCCCCTCCCTTCCCAGTCGATACCTGTTGTTCGTCGGCGGCGGATTTTACGCCAATCGTGACGGAATCAGCTGGTACGCAAAGAAAGTGGCGCCGCAGCTTTCGGTGGAAACCCTGGTCGTCGGCCAGGGAATGGAGGATCTTCGCGACCTGATGGATCATCAGCCGAATATGAGGATGATAGGCAAGGTCGACGATTTGCGACCTTATTATGCGGCGGCGACAGCGGTTGTAGCCCCCATTTTTTCCGGTTCCGGAATGAAGACAAAGGTAGCGGAAGCCTGGATGTTCGGAAAAAAAGTAATTGGAACAGCGGAGGCGTTCGTGGGCTACGAAATCGCCGAAGGATGCCAAATTTGTGACCGAGCGGACGATTTTGTTAGCGCAATCAACAACTTACCAACCGATAGCGACAATTCTCATCAAGCGGCGCTGAAAGCCGCTTTTGCGCACACCCATTCCGAGGACGCGCTCAACCGGGCACTTTCAAAAATTATGACCGGCGCAAAATGAAGATATTGGTCGTCAATGCCAGCTATCTCGTGTCGGGTGTGTCGCTCGCCCAAACCCGCTTTGCGGCGGCCCTTGCCCGTGCCGGGCATGAGGTAACATTTATGGTCGGCAGACCCGCGCCCGGCCTGTCGGTTCCGATACATGATGGCGTGACCAATATCGTGCTGGATAATAGTCGGACATTGGGCATGACTGCCGCCCTCTACCGCCACCTGCGCAAAGAGCGGCCCGATATCATCTTTTCGGCGGAGGACCATCTCAACACATTGGTTCTGATGGTGGCGATTGCGGCGCGTTCAAATGCCAAAATCAGCGGGTCGTCCCGGGTGACGCCGTTCGACACCTATTCGAACCGGCCCTTCACAAAGCGGTGGGTGCTGAAGCAGTTGGCCCGCGCCACCGCATGGCGAGCGGACGCGCTAACCTGCGTTTCGGACGATATGGTCAAACAATATCGGTCCATATTTCCGCGCGGTAAGCACGAATGCGTCTACAACATTGTCGACGATACTGCGTCGCGCGTCAGATTGCTTGCACCGGTCGATGATCCGTGGATCACGGACGCCGGGCAGCCGCTTTTGATGGCGGTCGGCGGCCTTCACTCATGGAAAGCATTTGACGATCTGATCGAGGCGGCTGCCATTCTACGGGATCGGTGCGCTCCATTTCGGCTTGCGATCATTGGCGAAGGTCCGATGCGACCCGAATTGCAACTTCAGATTGAGCGGCTCGGACTAGTCGACCGCGTCCACCTCCTCGGGCGGAAATCCAATCCTTTGGCCTATTTTCGCCACGCAGACATATCTGTCCTGACATCGACGGTGGAAGGCATGCCGAATGTGATGGTCGAAGCGATGTTGGCCGGATGCACACCGGTTGCCACAGATTGTCCAACCGGTCCGCGCGAACTGCTGAAAGGCGGAAAATATGGATATCTGGCGGAAGTGGGGTCGCCAACATCCATCGCCGACGCCATCGAAAAGGCACTGGCCGCCCCGATTGCGCCAACCCTGCTGGCCGAAGCACTTGCACCGTTTGAGGAAACGAGGGTCATTGCGCGCCATTTTCAGCTGCTCGGTCTGGCGGCCAGAATATGATCAGGGCCGCGCATCTATTGCCGCACGACGGCATCGGCGGCGTTGAGGTCGCGGCGACGTCTATGGCCAGGGAGACCGATCCCGATCATTTTCGGCTGTTCTTCATCGCCGGCGACACGGCGCTGGATGAGGCGCATGCATGGACGGGCAGTTTTCGCTCACCCATGAATCCATTGGGCTGGGTCGCAGCAGCGCGAAACGTCGCCGCCTATCGGCCCGACGTCCTCATTTTCTCCCTGTGGAAATCGGTCCCCGCTGCGTTGCTTGCAAAACTGATGCGCCCGCAAATGCGACTGGCCTACACGCTGAACCTCGCTCAGTCGCCGCATCTGCTGGACCGGGCGGCGACATTCATCGCCCTGTTGGCAGCCGACGAAGCATGGAGCGACAGCAACGCGACCGAGACGAACCGCAAACCCGCGTGGATCATGGGGCGGCGCCTCAGTCTGATCCAGCCCGGTCGCCAGATATCGGCCTCACCTGCACGTACGCCGGCGTTTGTAAGCTGGTGCCGACTTCACCCGCAAAAGGGACTAGACCGGGCAATCGACCTGATTGCCAGACTGCGCGCAAAGGGGTTTGCCGCTACCTATGATGTTTATGGCCCCGACAACGGGGCTGGCCCTGCCCTCAAGGCGCAGGCGGCGCTCCTGGGATTATCGGATCATGTCCGGTTTCATCCGCCGGTTCATCAGGATGAGCTCGCGGCAATGGCGAGCAGCTACAGCTTCTTCCTGCTGCCCAGCCGGGCCGAAGGCATGGCCCTCGCCACCGTTGAATCCATGCAGTTTGGGCTCGTGCCTGTAGTCACCGCCGTCGGTGAGATGGCGCACTATGTTCGGCATCTGGACAATGGCATCATCATTGACCCGGATCGCACGGATGACTGCCTCCTCGCGATAGAGCGGGCGCTCGGCGCGCAAGATGTTTACGACCGCCTCCGCGATGCCGCCGTCGCCGAATGGCAAAACGCGCCAACCTATCGGCAATCGGTTGAAGCGGCGATCGACGCCATTGCCCGGCGTGACAGCCCACAACGCCGCAAAAGATGATGATTACGGCCAAAGCCATGATTGGCTTTCGCGGCCAGTCATTTATGCAGATCGCCTAATGGGCAAGATGGACGACCGAACAAGCATTGCACGAGGCGTTGGCCGACTGCGGCGCATTGCTGCGCATATTAGCCCCCGGCGGCGGCTTCAATTCCTGCTTCTGGGCGTCCTATCCCTTGTCGGGATTGCTGCGGAATTGTTGACAATTGGCGCCGTGCTGCCGGTGCTGCTCATTGCGTTACAGCCTGACCGCCTTGCCGACATTCCGATTGTCAGTGGCGCAATTGGCCTGTTCGGGTCCGCTACCGGCCTATCGCCGTTGGCAAGCGCCGCGATCCTCTTGGCGGTGGCGGCGGTGGCGGCCACTGTCATGCGCCTGCTCATCCAATGGTACACGCAGCGGCTCGTTTTTGCGCTGAATCATGATTTCACGACCGTCCTGTTCGGTCGCATCCTTCGGCAGCCGTTTGAATGGCACGCCCATCACCACAGCACCATCATGTTGTCGGCCATCGACAAGGTCTATCAAATCAGCATCGGCGTAGTTTTGCAGCTGGCGATTGCCGCAACCGCCTTCCTGATCGCGCTGTTCATCGTCGTCCTATTGTTTGTGATAAATCCGGTAGCAGCGGCGCTCGCGGCGGTCGTGGTTGGCGCCGTATATAGTGCATTAATTATCGTAACGAAGGCGCGAAACGCGTCGGCGGCACGGCAGATCAGCCGCCTGCGCGATCAGCGGTTCAAAACGCTGCAAGAAAGCAGCGGCGGCATACGGGATATTTTGCTCGACCAGACCCAGCCCATATTCGAACGCCGATTCAGGGATCAGGATTATCGATTCAACCGGGAAATGATTTGGAGCCAGATCGTTCTCGTCCTCCCGCGATTAATTGTCGAAGGCGCGTTAATTGTCCTTATCGCGTTGCTCGCGCTTTGGTTCAGTCGGCAACCCGGCGGCTTATTTCTGGCACTGCCGGCGCTGGGTGCAATGGCGATCGGTGCGCAGCGTCTCCTTCCCCTCGTCCAGCAAATCTACGCCGGTTATAGCGGCTATGCGCTCGCGATTGGCCAGATCGACGATGTGCTGGATTTGATGGAATCCCCAATTGATGATTCAGTTCGGCCGCTTGGCGAGACGCCGCCGTTGCCGTTTGAAAGAGACATTGTTTTTCGCGACGTTGACTTCAGCTATCTCACGTCGAAGCGTGCGTTGCGCGGTATCAACCTGACCATTCGCGTCGGCGAGCGCGTCGGGATCATCGGTAAGACCGGAAGCGGTAAGAGCACGCTTGCCGATCTCCTGATGGGCCTGCTTCGCCCTGAGGCCGGGCAGCTGCTGGTGGACGGCGTCCCGCTGGCGGAACACACAATCGCCGGGTGGAAGCGACAGATTGCGCACGTGCCGCAACACATATTCCTTTCGGACGACAGCATCGCGGCAAATGTCGCCTTCGGCCACCATGAGATCGATCATGCCCGCGTCCTAAACTGCTTGAGGCAGGCCGGGCTTAGCGAATGGGTGCAAGAGCTGCCGGACGGCGTGAACAGCTACGTTGGGGAGCGCGGAGTTCGCTTGTCGGGCGGCCAGCGACAGCGCATCGGCATTGCACGCGCGCTCTATAAGAACGCCCGCCTGTTGGTTCTGGACGAAGCAACCAGCAGCCTTGATAATGAGACCGAGCAATTTGTGATGGATGCCGTCAACTCGCTGGGCGACGACTTGACTATCGTGATTATCGCCCACCGCCTTTCAACCGTGGAGCCATGCGACCGCATCATCCGGCTTGAAAATGGCCGGATCGGCAAGATCGGTCGCTATGCCGACGTGGTCACTGGGCAATAATGGCATCGTCAATGATTGCGCACGCTTCCGATCCGATCCGCTTTTCAGTGGTCATCGCCCTGCATGATAAGCGCGCCTATGTTGCCGATGCCGTCCGGTCCATCGTGGCGCAAACGGTTCCCGCGATCGAAATCATCGTGGTTGATGATGGCTCAGCGGATGGCGGCGCCGATGTAGTTGCTGCGATGGATTGCCCAAATCTGATATTAATTCGGCAATCCTGTGCGGGACCGGGGCCTGCGCGAAACCGGGCGATGTCGGAAGCGAATGGCAATTACATCGCCTTTCTGGATGCCGATGATCTGTGGCGCGCGGATCACCTCGAAATGCTTGAACGGACTGCTCAGGTCTTTCCGGGCGCCGTCCTCGTGGCCACCGATTTCATCCCGTTTTCCGGCAAGCCGCCATCCCTGATCCCGACGTCTCAAGCGGGCGCGTCTCCGCGCCAATATGATTTCTTCCGGGAAACGGTGGACGGCGATCGCATCTGGGTCGGCGATGCTGCTGTCCGGCGGGAGGCCGCGATTGAATGCGGCGGATTTGGAAACTTCATTCCAGGTGAGGATCGATGGTTGTGGCAATCGCTGGCACTGCATGGACAGTTTGCGGTGATCGATGCCCAAACGGCCTTCTATCGCCGATCGGTCGGCGGCATCATGGAACGGATCGAGCAAACGGGTGAGACGGAGCCGGAGGTGGCGCCCGACCTGGTCCAGTTGGAAGATTATTTGATCGCCAATCCCGGCCATCCCGATGCCGAAAACATCCGGCATTTTGTCGCGGTGCAGTGGTAGTCCAGCTTGCGGCAGAACCTTTTCTGCCGCCGCACCGACCATTCCCGATGGACGATCCGCCAAATGCGGGCGCGCGGTATCGCCGTCTCGCCGGTTCTGTCGTTCCTGTCCGCCCTACCCCGCCCCTTGCTTACACTCGTCGTTGCCGCGCATCAGATGCGCAAACGCCTGGCGGATCCAGGTCCAGCACGCGGTGCGCGACGCTAATGTGCGGCATCACAGGCATTGTTGGTCCGGGCAGCCGATCTGATGACCTGCTCCGCCAAATGACAGGGCGGCTCGCGCACCGCGGGCCGGACGATCAGGGATTATGGGCGGATCCGGTCATGCCCCTTGCTTTCGGGCACCGCCGACTGTCGATCGTCGACCTGTCACCCGCCGGCCATCAGCCAATGTCATCAAAGGATGGGCGCTGGGTCATTTGCTACAATGGCGAAATCTATAATCATTTGGACATCCGCCAGCAGTTGGAAGCGGCGCGCACCATCCCCTGGCAAGGGCACAGCGATACCGAAACACTCATCGAGGCAATCGCAACTTGGGGGGTCGAAGGCGCAGTGGCGCAAGCGGTTGGAATGTTTGCCTTAGCGGTTCTTGATCGCCGCGAAGCGGTCCTGTGGCTTGCGCGGGACCGGTTTGGGGAAAAGCCGCTCTACTATGGACATGCCGGGCGCGACCTTCTGTTCGCGTCAGAGCTCAAGCCATTCCACAAACATCCAGATTTCGCTCCCGATATCGATAGGGATGCTGTCGTCGACTTTGCCAGCCGCGGCTATATCCGGGCGCCCCGCTCAATCTTCAAAAATGTCCACAAGCTCCCACCCGGACATTTATTGTCAGTCGCCGTAACTGGAGAGCGGTTCGACTTGTCCGCCTCTCGCCCGTACTGGCGATATGAGTCGATTGTCGCGGCGGGCCGCGATAATCCTTTTCCGAGCCATCGTGAGGCGCTGCTCGCTGTCGACGCTGCACTTCATCAATCAATTGCCGGCCAGTCCGTGGCCGATGTCCCGGTGGGCACCTTTCTGTCCGGCGGCATCGATAGTTCGCTGATCACTGCCGTGAACCAGCACCTCAACCCTGGCCGGGTAAACAGCTTCACGATCGGTTTTGATGAAGCGGGCTATGACGAGTCAGCGGACGCGCGGGCTATCGCAAAACATCTCGGAACGCAGCATCACGAATTTCGCGTCGGAAGTGCGGACGCACAGGCCATCATTCCGTCCTTACCCGAGATTTACGACGAGCCGTTCGCCGACAGCTCGCAGATCCCGACCTATTTGGTGTCGAAACTCGCGCGCGCTCACGTCACGGTCGCTTTGTCCGGTGACGGGGGCGACGAATTGTTCGGGGGCTATAATCGCTACACTCGGCTTCCGCGAATGTGGTCAATCCTGTCGTCAATCCCGACACCCCTTCGGAAGGCCGGCGGGTCTATCGCCTCACTGGTTCCTGAACGCGGCTGGAATCATATGGTCATGTTGGCCCGCGGCGGACGTCCTGCGGACCATATTGGTGCGAAGATGGCCAAATTCAGCCGGCTCGCCGCGTCGCTTAACGGAATTGACGACCTGACTGCGAGCTTCCTCGACGAATGGGTTGGGGACAAGTCACCCGTCCGCGGCGGCAATCATCAACCAACTGCTGCCTTGCCGTTGAGCAATGATACGCCGCTCGCGACGCGTCTTATGCTCGCCGACGCCATCGACTATCTGCCGGACGATATATTGTGCAAGGTTGATCGCGCCGCCATGGCCTGCAGTCTGGAAACCAGGGTGCCGTTTCTCGATCATCGTCTTGCGGAAGCGGCGGCGCGCATTCCGATCTCGATGAATATCCAAGGCTCTACCGGCAAGCAGATCCTTCGCGACCTGCTGGCCCGCTACGTTCCAGAACAATTATTTGATCGCCCAAAGGCCGGATTTGCCGTTCCAATAGGCCGCTGGCTCCGCACCGATCTCCGCGATTGGGCGGAGGATTTGCTCGATCCACGAAGTCTTGAGGAGGATGGCCTTTTCGATAGCAGCATTGTTCATGCCCGCTGGTCGCGCCACCTCAGCGGGCAAGCCGACGCAACGCAGGCAATTTGGTCGGTCCTTATGTTCCAAAGCTGGCGCCGACACTGGAGCGTCAATTGAATGGTAGGAACCGATAAGGGATCCAATAGGTCGAATAAACGGCATAATTCAGCCAAACATATTGGACGAGCCCGTAAAGGGCGACGATTCCAAGCGCGAAGGTGGCCGCGCTCCGGGCATCGACCGGAAAAAGCGCCACAAGGCGCGTCATCACCACCAATTGCAGCGGCAGGATATAAAGGGCCAGCCGGTCAACGGGCGTTGATGGAAAACCAATGAGCACCGCAGCAAAGCCCGCAAGCGCCCCAATGGCGAAGTTGCGGTAAAGCCTCCGCTGATCCTCAGTAAAACGAAACTGGCCAGCGAATCCCAGTAGCAGGAGGGCGGGCGGAACCGACATCAGAATGCGAACCATCGCCCCTTGCGACGACATTGCCTGCGTGACGTAATTGTTGACCAACCGGTCTACGGAAGCGGCAACGAACACATAATAAATCAAGCCGCCCAAAGCGATCAGCAAACCCAGGGACACAAGGCGATTGTGGTTCAATGCCAGCAGTCCAACAGGAAGCATGACGATCGCACTTTTGTGAAATAGAACGGCGAGCAGGCACATTGCGGCAAAGCGCAACACGCGTGAGCGATCAAAATGGGCAAGACCGGCCATGATGAATCCGAGTGCTGCCGATTGGCGGGTGTATCCCATTGCAACGACAATAATCAGATAGGGTACCGCAACCGCTAGGCCCAGAAACGGGTTGGGATTGCTCCTCAGCAACTGACCCAGCCCCCAACAAAAGATTCCAGCGCATGCAAGGTTGACCACCCAGGTCCCGAGCCCAAACTGACCGGCGGCCCAATCAATCAGCCCGTAGCCAGGGTCCGTCCGCCAGAACGCGTCGCGGAACTCCATTCCCGCAAGCTCGCGGTGTAGCTGCTCGTAGCTGCCATAATCCCCCCCGACCTGAAAGCGGAGGCCGATCATTAGGGCGATCAGCAGCAAGGATATCGATAGGCCAGTCCGATTGCGCGCTTCGATTGAATGAAAATCAATTCGGCCGACGGCGAAGATGGCGCATGATAGGAACAATATCCAATACGGTAACATCGACGCCTCACACCCCGGTATCGACGGACCTAGGCAAAGCGCGCCTCCGCATCAACGTCCATCTGGCGTAGCGATCTTCGGCCACGCCCCGACCTCCGCAAAATTCGCGGCCGTTTCGGCGCCCAAAACGACCCTTCCATGGTGGCTGATCCAGACATGAGCGTTGAGACCGTCCGGGCCCCCTTGGGCGATTCCATAATGAAATCGTGTGGGAATGCCGCGCCAATACATCATCCAATGGCCCGCAAGGCCGCGTTCAAAACATTTGGCGCGAAAGGGCGCGCGGTGACTGGCACGATCGATAGCCAAGACAATCGCATCGACCGGCTCGCCCTGGCGTCCGTCGATACCGCCGCGGCGGCTGCCACCTTGGCGAATTAGCCGAACTATCGCCCGGAATGGCAAAGTCACCACGGCAAAACGCGCAAGGCCAAGCCACAGCCACGCTTCTGCCGCCAAGCGGTATTCTTCAAACGAATGCCGCTTATGCTTTGCTGAAGAGATATTGTTGTCGCGCATTGCCAAATTCCCTACCCCAACGCCGGTGATATTCCCACCTGGAGGCAAAGAGTGGAATTTATGATCGCCTATCAGCGCAGTCGGAACTTGTTGTGGAACGAAATCGCTGGCGATTTTGTCGCGCTGAATCCCGACCGTGGGACCTGCTTCGGGATGGCCGATGTTGCCGCCGATGTCTGGCGACTGCTGGACCGTCCCCGGACTATTGCCCAAATGACCGAAGAACTGACCCAAATCTACGACGTCGATGATGGCGCTTGTCGGCAGCATGTCGGCGAATTGCTGAACGAAATGGTGCGCGAAGGAATCGCCGTTCAGCTCGACTAGGCGCCCTGCTCCAGCCATCTCCTCACCTCGTCGAGTTGTGCGGCAATGGCGCCATGATCGCGCGCTCGGCAAAGGCGCCCGATGACGATCTTTCCCGCCAGGGCGGCGCAGTTTTGAAAATGGTGCGCGCGTTGGTCGCCGTGGGCCAGCAGGCCACCGCGAAAACTGTTGGCCATCAGGCAATCAAGCGCGTCCGCACCATCCAGACGCTCAAGCTGCGCGTTGCCGTCCGCCAACGTGATAACCGCTGCAAGCGGAGCCGTTTCAGGCGCATCACCGAGCTGTAGGTCATATTTGGTGCGATCATGGCCGATCGGATAGGATAGCGGAAGGTCGGCACGGTCAATCTGTTGCGCGGCCAGGGCGTCGGGGCACACACGAATGCGGCGAACGGCGCGATGGGCAAGCGCACCGCGCGGCCTCACTTCAATTGCCAGCAGATCGTCGGACAGGACCGGCAATCCCATTGCCGTCATGGCCAACGCCAAGGTTGATTTGCCAATACCAGACGGCCCGACAAAGGCGACCGCGCGACCATCGAAAACCCCCGCCGCTGCGTGGAGCGCCAGCCGGTGGCGCTGATGCAGCAGCAGCCCCATCGCCGAACCGAGCAGGAAGGTCCGAACGTCCCGCATATCCGCACCCGGTTGGATGAAGACGGTAATCGACTGGCCGCTGACCACCTCGAACCGGCCTACATCGGCAATGGAAAAATGGGCGGACTGCGGCGTAACCATCGCCGCTTGGTCAGCGATCCGCTCGTGGGCCGCCTCTACGAATATCCGCACATCTACATCGGCCGCATCCGACGGCGTAAGGTCGGGAAGCTCAATTCCGCTGTCGAGCGTCAATCCGTGAACAAGGTAACGAAACGCCATTGAGCCGACCAAATCCCTCACTCGCCAACCGTGAATTGATACCCTACCAATCCCGCATGGCAGACGCGAAGTCCACTCCATCCATAGAGGATTTGTCGCTGCTTTTTGGCTGTTGCGCGCTTGGCTATGCGCCGCAGCGTGCCGCAGCAATTGCTCCGATGCTCGAACGAGCGAATATGGTGCATATCGCTTCGCTGGCTCGCCGGCATCGGGTCGAAGCTCTATTCTGGAATGGCCTGAAACTAGCCGATGTTCCGATTCCCCAGGATCTCAGCGCGGCGCTTCATTCTGACGCCGAACAGGTCCAGGCTCGGCACCTGATGACTGCCAGTGCGATTGGTGAAATATGGGCCTGCGCCAAGACAGTTCATCTCGACATTTTACTGATCAAGGGACTGGCGACGGGGGCGATTGGCTACACCAGCGCGGTGCTGAAATCCGGCCGCGACATTGATATCCTTGTTCATCGGAATGACGTCGCGGTGGCCGCCGCATGCCTGCGGTCGCTGAACTATCGGCAGGACGAACCACGCGGCGATATCGAGCATTGGCATCGTCGGCGGAAGGAGTCGGTTTGGTCCCTCAGCGACGGTATGGTGGTAGAGCTTCACTCTGCGCTGGCCGATAATCGGGCATTGATCCCGTCGATCGGCATGGGCTCCCCGCGCCAAACGATCCCGACACCGGCCGTAGAATGCGAGACGTTGGCCCTGCCCGAACTCATTGCCTACAGCTGCGTTCACGGCGCATCGAGCTTATGGTTTCGCGTCAAATGGTTGGTCGATCTCGCGGCCCTTTTGCACGCCCGCCACGGAGATGATTTTGCGGATGAAAGCTATCACCAATCCGTCGCACTCGGAGCCGGCGTCACTGCGGGGCAGGCGTTCCTGTTATGCCATCAGTTTTTGGGAACGGCGATCGGTCCGTCGTTACAAACTCATCTGTATAACAGCGCGAGGATCAAGCTTCTCAATAGACTCACAATGCGCGCGCTGACGTCAGGAGAGCCGACCGAGCGAACATTCGGAACGCTGCCGATACGGGCAAGTCAGCCTCTGTATATGCCGTCCGTTTCCGGTGCTGCGTCCGAGGTCGTGCGGCAATTGCGCGAAGTCGTCGATAATCGGCGGCGTTGATCAGCGCACCACGACATGCCTCGTCTGGTGCAGGTCGCGCGGGTTCGACACCGGCTTGGGCCGAATGGCGACCACCATCCACGCCAGGCACGCGCCGAACAGGGCTGCAATCGCCGGTGTGCGAAGTGGGAAGTCGACAAAACTGTGAGCGAGAATGGCGGCGGAGGCCACGGTTGCCGCCCTCCCCATTTCCCGATGATCTTTACCGAGCCAATCGGTTCGCGCACGTTTTGCCCACCAGGTGAGGAATAATGCGATCAATATTATCGCAGGCACGCCGCCCTCAATCAGCAATTCCAGATAGTCGTTATGGGCGTGATTGACGAAGGTGGCGTCGACAACCGCAGCATTCTCGCCAAGGGGATATACGGACGGAAATGTTCCGAAGCCGCTTCCGACGGGAAACCAAGCCTCAACCTGCACCCACGCCGTTCGCCAGATCTCGCTGCGCGTCGCAAAGCCGGTTTGACCCATGCTCAGCAACTGATTGCGGAGGACGAAAGCGCCTATCAGAGCCGCTAAAATAATTAGTGCCAGCAACAAACTCATCGCCCGCCGAAGATGCTCTTTCTTCCCCCAATCGGGGATAAGCGCCGACGCAATCAGTACGGGCGGCCCCAATAACAGCATCGCCAGCGATTTATTGAGCGGGATCACAACCGCGAGCATGATTGCAACCGCGCCCAGTTGCACAACCAAAGGAATGCGCCTCGCCAAGCGCGGCGACGCTCGCCATTGTTCGGCGGCCAGCCCCACCGCCAGCGGAACGCAGCAAAGAAGCAGCAGTGCCATATGATTGGGGTTGGCAAAAAATCCCGACGCACTGCTCCAGTCGGATATGGCGTACGGATAGAAGCGTTGGGTCTTATCGACCACCTGCACAATGCCGAGAAGGGCGCCCGTGGCGGTCGCCAACAGAATCGCACCCACTAACACTGAACTTGATGGGGCTTCCCGGCGAAGCATGGCGAGGTACACTGCCAATGGCACGACAAGGGTCATCAGACTGGGCAGCGCGGCTGACGGTGCAACGCTGACTGGCATCCATGGGAGAGCCATGCCGAGCTGCTGATATCCCTCAATCAACAAGCCGCGACCGGGTAACAAGGTCCAGATTTGCGGTGGCATCGCGATAAGCTGCAACAACCCTACGCCCGCCCCAGCAAGCGACAGCCATACGGGCGCCAAGCCTTCATAACGCTCCTGGGTTTCGCGACCGCCCATCAGCGCCCAGGCGAGCAGCAAAATTGCGAGCAATTGAATGACCAAAGTTGCGGCTGGTGATTGCGCGCTTCCACCGATGATCAAGGCCACAAAAAGGAAGGCAGGCACCGGAAAATTCCGCAGAGAAAGCGATGCCTTCATTGCGCGCTCACCAGTGACAAAGGTAGCACGGTCCAACGCCCGCCACCGGCCGCATCGACTGCGCTAGCCCTAAGCTCAATCCGCTGGACATTGCAGTTGCCAGGGACGGTGAAAACTGCATCGGCGGTTCCATTCTGCACCGGGACATCGGCGATCGCATCGCCGCCGGGCAGGCAGGTGACGGTCCATTTTAACCCAGCTGCCCCACTGTTGACCTTTGCCCGCGACGTCAGCCGCGCGGTCCCCACCGACAGAAATGCAAGCTGTTCGGCGATAACTGCATCGGCTCGGCCGTAATACAGGATGCTCAGCGCGCCGTTTCCGGCCGGTTCGACCAATGCCGCGTCGCCATTCCCGTACGTCCAGTTGAAGGGCACTGGATACAGACTCCGCCCAAAATCCGGCGCTGCCAGCCCATTTGGAATTCGCGACCCAGTCAATTCCGCCCACCGCCGCCGCGCGTCGTCATATCGACCGGCCGCCACGAGCGATTCAATCAACCGCGCGCGCCAATTTTGATCGTCGGGCAATGCGGTGCTGTTCGGTGGTCCGGCCAACGATACCACCAGGTCGGCATTGTCGGGCTCAGCCGCCAGCGCAAAAAGGAGTTGGTCGCGCTGGTCAGGATTCTTGTTGAAAAATCGCCTCAGGACCGCCGTATCGCCCCCGCTCCGGGCATAATCCACGAAGACCTGGGCGAAGTTGACGGCGCCTGGATAAATGCGCGCAAGATTTGACAGTTCGGTCAACCCCTCATCCACGCGACCGGCGCGCAGCGCGTTCGTCGCGAGAAAATAATGGGCCGATAATGATCTCGGATCGCGGCGCAACGCGGATAGGAAAAGGGACCGCGCTTCATCCGAATGTTGGCGGCTCTCTGCCAGCGCACCAAAATAGGCGAATGGCTGCGGGTTTAGGGGCGCGTCCTTTGCCAATTGTTTGAATGCCCGCTTCGCCGCATCGGTCGATGCCCCGGCCCGCGCCGCCTCACCGGCTTGCACCATCGCCCGCCGCTCAACCGACCGCACATCACCCGCTGCCACATACGACAATATGGGCGGGCGATTTCGAGCCGGAACGGATACAGCAAACACCCTCAGGGCCAGTCCGCCGAGGAGCAGACAGCACAGCCCTACCCACAATGCCCGTCGATCCGTCAGTTACTCCTCCGCGGGTCCGGCCAGCCGGATCTTGTCCGCACGCTCGCCGATTTTCCCATAACCATAGCCATATCCGTAGGCGTAGGTGCTGCTCTCTAGCGCCGACTTGGTCAGCACTGCGCCAACCAGATGAGCGCCTGCAAATTTGATCCGATCTATCGCCTCTTTCGCTGCGCCCGTTCGGGTCTTGCCACTTTCCACGACCAGCAGAACATTGTGGACGGCAGCGGCCAGCGTCTGACCATCGGCGAGGCCGAGAATAGGCGGACCGTCGACGATCACGCGGTCAAAATGATCGAGCGCTTCGTTCAGAACGAACGACAACCGCGCACTTGAGAGCAGTTCGGCCGGATTGGGTGCTGTCGACCCGCTCGGCAGCAGCCAGAAATTCTCAAACTGCGTGGGCGACACATGCTTTTGAAGCGCGTCGTCGCTCGTCAGCAGTTCCGTGAGGCCCACAGACTTCTTGACGGATGCAAAGGCCGGCCGACGAAGATCTGCATCGATCAGGAGCACACGCTCGCCCCGGCGCGCATAATTGATAGCAAGGGCCATGGCCGTCGATGATTTGCCTTCGGACGCCCGCGCGCTGGCGAGCAGCAATAGCCTTGGCGCACCACCATCCGAACTAAAGCGAAGCGACGCCATGACGGCGGCATAGGCCTCCGAGACCTGCGACTGGAGGTCCATGAGCTCCTCCATTACATTGCTACCCTGTTCCATTTTCGGGATGACACCCAGGCAGGCCGCGCGGAGCTTGTTGCGAACATCGTCGCGCGTCTTGATGGTATCGTTCAGGAATTCCAGAGCCACCGCGGTTGCGATACCGGCAAACAGCCCGGCCAGCAGACCAATCATCAAATTCTTGATCAGGTTCGGGGTAAAGGGGCCGCCAGGCGGCTGAGCCCGATCGACGATCGAGATGGGCGAATTGCCAATGCCACTACCGACGCCGACATTTTTGTAACGATTCAATAGTGCTTCATAGAGCTCCCGGTTCGTCGATACATCGCGTTGCAGCGTTCCGTACCGGATGCTTCGTCCGCGAAGGTCGAGAACGGAATCCTTCAGCTGCGCCACACGCGCCTTCAATGCATTTTCGGCCGCCAGAGCTGCCCGAAAATTCGCCTGCAGCGTCGCCGTCGCGGCGCCAGCAGCCTGAGAGCGTTCCCGTGCGATTTCGCGATCAAGCTGATCAATTTGCGATCGTAAGCTGACCATATCTGGGTGGTCAGGCTTCAGTAGCGTCCGTTTTTCTGCATATTGCGCTTCAAGCTGCGCCTTGGCTGCCCGCAGCCCGCCCGTACTTGCGTTCGTTTCCGTGCCAAGTACCGCGATGGACGCAGCGCGATAGGCGCCCTCCGCCGCGACCCGGCGCGCAGTTGCTTCGGCCAGCGCTGAATTAAGCGCGAACATTGACTGCCCCTGAAGAGATGTCTGGCCTGTTGCGCTGGCGCTGGCGCCAGGGGATTCCTCGATGATTCCCTGTGCCCGTGCATAATCAGCCAGCGCCTTTTCCGACGCCTCCAACTCGACCCGCGTTTTTGCAATTTCCTTCTGGAGGAATTCGCGGGCGTAGTTCGACGCCTCATATCGGCGCTGCAGCCCAGAACCGATGAAGCTGTCGGCAACACCGTTTGCAATCGAGGCCGCGCGGTTGGCGCTGTCATCAGTGTAGGTAAATTCAATCAGCTGCGAATCCTCAGGCGGCATAACGCGAATACCACCCGCCACCCGTCCCGCTGCGCGCGCAAGCCGCTGCTCCGGGCTGCCGCCTTCTCCGACAAAATCACGGTCGGCGGCGAGGTTTAGATCCTCCGCCGTTCGCTCTGCAACGGATTGGCTCTTCAGCAGGCCAACCTGAGTTTGGACAAAAGTGTAGCTGTCGACCCCGGATTGGACCCCGCGCTGTTTTTCATCGAGGATTTCAACCGATGGCGGGTTCACTTCCAGAACTACCTTGGCCCGGAACAGCGGCTTGGTCATGAGAGTGGAGATCACGGCAAGCGCAATTCCCGCCACCACAAAGGCAAGGATCAGCCGCCACCAGCCGAGGATGATCCCGAACAGCTGATAAAAATCGAGGCCGCTATCCTGTTTCGAATTGCCGGAGTCCGGCGGCAGCAGCGGCCCAGGAACGGTTCCGCGCTTGGCCGTCGGCAAATTCTCTGCGTCCGTACTAGGCAACATCGGCCTCTGCTCGTTCAACGTTCCTCACTCGGGGATCACCGCCCCCATATACTCAATTCATACCGGCATGGTCGATCAGAGCGGACCAAACACAGACAGGAATGGAAGGTTTGACAAAATCTGCTTTTGCAGCGCCTTGATGCGCGAGCCGTCGACCACAATGATATCCCCCGCATAAACTTGAGGATCGGCGCCCTTTCCGCGCCGAATTTCGCCAAGGTCAAAGGCCGCTGCCTGACGCTTTCCATCGATCGTCCGGAAAATGGCAACACGGTGCACGTTGGCATCCTCGCTGGTCCCGCCGGCAAGGGCAACCGCCTGCATCAATGTCGTCGGGCCAGCGAGCGGATAAGAGCCAGTGGCCTTTACGGAACCGTCGACCGTTACGCTGCGCCGGGTCGATGCCTTGATGCCAACACTGACATCAGGATTTTGGAGATATTTCGCACCATAACGCTGCGTAATTTCCTGATCCAGTTGCGCGGTGGTCATGTCGGCGGCGGGCACATCGCCCACCAATGGCATTGAAATCTTCCCGGTCAGATCGACTTCATAGTCGCCTGAAAGATCGGGCATTTTGAATATTTTGACCGTCACTGTGTCCATCGGTGCAATTCGATAATCGTCACCCAGCGACGCGACCGTTGGCGCGTCAGGACGGCCAAAATCGCCAGCGGAATAAGCGATCGGTCCACCCTTGCCTTCAGTACACGCCGCCGTAATTGACGAGAGAATGAGCATCCCGGCCACACGCAACATACCTGTTCGGGCTATACAATGTCCTTCTCTCAACGCCTGGCTCCTGTCACGACTTTCACTCTCATCGCATTTCCAATGATTCGACAACCATGTTTAGCGCAAAATTAACGGGCGTATTGTGTGACTTGGCTCGTTTGCAAAATTCGTTGGTCACTTCCTTCTAACACGAGCGCCGTCAAATGACCTGAATGGTAGGCACCGGTGTCGATGCCAATGCGATTGCGGCGTCGGACAACCCGTTGGGTGATCGTGTGACCATGGACGACCATGAAGCCATGATCCGCCTCCTCATCTTCAAGGAAGGGTGAACGAATCCACCGCAGGTCATCTTGGCTCTGAGCTGCCAACGACCGTCCTGGCCGGAGTCCAGCATGCACGAAGAGGTAGTCGCCGATCCGGACGGTATCGTCCAATCGGCTCAAGAACTCCCGATGGCGGCGAGGAATCGTCGCTCTAAGGCGAAAACGTAACTCTTCTGGCTTCCGCTGCGCGATGTCATCGCTGTCGGCGCCATAACTATCCAGGCATTCGCGCCCACCAAAGCGCATCCAATTCGGAAAAATCTCAACATCGCCATTGAGTAGCCTCAGCAGAACCTCCTCGTGGTTCCCCATCAGGAAATAGCATTCTGGATCGGCGGCAAAGCCAATGTCTATCAATCGGTCCAACACTTGGGCGGACGATGGTCCGCGATCAATATAATCGCCAAGGAACAGTAGAATGGGCCGGCGTATGCCCCGGCCCGCAATATCTGCATCCACCATCAGCAAAAGCTGATCGAGCAGATCCCGGCGCCCGTGAATATCACCGATGGCATAAACGCGGACGCCGCTTGGCACGCTTGCGGGCCGTTCCGGCATCAGCAGCCGTCGAATTATGGACATCCGGACGGTTCCGGCTGCGATTTCACGATATCGGCAATCGCACTCCGATAGAGTGTGACAACCCGCTCCTGAGAAAACATCTGTTCCATTCTTTTTCTGCCGTTTTCGCCCATCTCAACGCGCTGCGCTGGTGTCAGGTCCATCATCCGCATCATCGCTGCAGCAAGGCTTTGGGGATTACGGGGCTCGCAGAGGTAGCCGGTGACACCGTCATCGACCGCTTGCCGACACCCCGGCACGTCCGTTGCAATGACCGGTCTCGCAGATGCGGAGGCTTCCAGAATACTTCGCGGCATCCCTTCACGATAGGATGGCAGCACAAGGCAATCACATGCTGCAAGTTCGAGACGAATATCATCCTGGTGACCGAGGAATTTGATGAGACCATCGCGGGCCCAATCCGCCAGCATGTCCGTTTCAATCGCGGAGCGATTATCCAGGTCCTCGGCGCCAACAGCTACCAATTCAATCTGATGCCCCATGCCTTTCAGAATGCTGGCTGCCTCGGCCAACTCAACCAGCCCCTTGTCGCGCAAAAGGCGCCCAACGAAGAGAAAACGAAAGGGGCGACCAGTTGCTCGCGCGTCCGGCTGATAATGGGCGAGATCTACGCCGGAACCTGGAAGAAGCGCCACCTGTTGCGGGCGCGCCAATCGGTCCTTAAGAAATTGATCGCGGTCTTCCTCGTTTTGAAAGAACACGGCCGCCGATTTGCGAAATGCCAATCGATAAAGGGCCGATACAATGGACCGTAGCAACGGTCGACCGATAAAGGCCGTTCCAAGGCCCGACACATTATTGATAATTGGGATACCAAGCGACGCCGCCGCAAGGCTGCCCCAAACATTCGGCTTGACCGTAAAGGCCAGGGCAACGTCGGGGCGAACTTCCTGCAGGACGCGGCGAAAGGAGAGCAGAAGCCGTAAATCGGCGAACGGGGACAAGCCGCTGCGGTCAATGTCTATCCGGGCGAACCCGGCCCCTAGCTCCCGCAATTTCGATTCCCGACCGTCTGCTGGTGCAATTGCCACAACTGATGCACCAGAGGCGACAAAGTCCGCGATCAACGGTTCGCGAAAATGGACCAGGTTCCACGACGAATTGGCAAGGAAGGCAATTTTAAGCCCACCCGGAAGCGGCGGCACGCTGACAAGATTATGTGGCAGGTCCGATCCGATCATCCAATTGAAACATAACTCAAAAGCCGCATATTGCACCGCAAAAACAACTGTTCTACTCCCCACCAGAACCTGCTATCCATGTTCACAGTTTAATCAATGTGTCGCATTGATCCCGGACAAAGGGACACGACATTGTTGGCGGGTTGACGGAGTTTTTATGGCCAGTTTTGCGTTGGTGCGAAAGATTGTCATGCTCTCGTCCGCCATTGCCATCACTACAACGCCGATCGCCGCAAGTGCACAAACGGCAGCGATCAACGCGGCGCAGGTCGATCCAATGGTCGCCTTTTCGATGCTCGGCTCGGCCGACAGTCGTACCGCCTTATGCGGTCGCACTTCCGAGCGCATGGCGGCGACGATGCAGGAGCAAGGCAATTCCGGCTGCGTCCTTCCGATGCGCGATGTTGCGCCGCTGGCGGAAGTGCCGGGCATTCCGGCCCACGGCTTCGGGCTTTCCCCGATTCTTTTGCTCGCGGCAGGTGGCGCTCTATTGTTCGCAATCCTGCTTCTTCGCGGCGATGGCGACGGCCATATAGACATTCCGCGGCCACCCATCAGCCCGGCGTGATGTTGCGCGTCATGGCAATGCAATAAGAAAGGGCGCCCACCGGCGCCCTTTTACACATGCTGCCGGCGATACTTCAGCCGCGTTCACCCAATACGTTCGAAACTGGAGGAGGAGGAGGCGTTGGCTGCGGATTTACGCCGTTCATCACCCATTCCGACAATCCGCCGCAACTGCTCGACAGTGCCGTCAGTTTTTTTGCCTGAAATGGCGCATCATATGGCCAGCACTCGCTTGCGCCGCCAGAATATAGGCACAACTTCTGCTGCGACGCGGTCCAGCTCGCCGGAACCGTTCGTCCGGCTGGCGTCACAATACGGGCGCGGCCGTTGGGATCCAGATAAACAGTGTTGGTCACGTCCGCCGTCGTCACCTGCGCGGATTGGCCCACAATCTCGCTCCCGGGGACCCAGCCGGTCTGGGCCCCAAGGGGGGCAGTCAGCGCAATTGCTGCAGCGGCAATAAGGCAACGCATCACCGGTCTCCCTTCGGCAGCCGACCGACAATGCAGCAGAACCACCTGGACGAAATCAATTCATCCATTTTGGCGGCAATTCAATAAATATTCAATTAGGAATGCCGGGGGCGCTGAGATGAAACAGCGGAATGGCAACCTCGAAGGCTCTGCCATGGGCATCAATCAGGTTATAGCTGCCTTCCATGCGCCCGGACGATGTGTCAAGCGGGCAGCCCGAGACATAGTCATAACTCTCGCCCGGCCCGATGAGCGGCATGTCCCCGACTACGCCCTGCCCCGCCACTTCATGAACCGCGCCATTACCGTCCGTTATTTTCCAATGCCGGGTGAGAAGCTGCACCCCATCGCTACCGTTGTTTTCGATGCGGACATGGTAAGACCAAAACCACCTACCCTGCGACGGCGCGGATTGTTCCGGCAAATAGCTAACGGCAACACGCACAACGATGTCGCCGGTTACTGCCTCGTAGGGGAATAAAAGGGCCATCGTTCCGGACATACTCCAGACGCTAAGCCAGCCCAGCGGCCTTGCGCAAGCGGTTGTGCAATCGCTCCCGCGCTTCGGTGATCATCATGGTGCGATCCGTCATGACGTCACGTTTCAGAAAATGCCCCGTCAGTACAAAGCCGTCGAGAATGTCTGGCCAGCCCGCATCACCACCTTCAACGAGAAACCTCGGCAGGGTAAGCAGGCGCTTTTTGTAGGGTGCGGCCTCGTTCGCGCATATCGCGCGGCCCGATTTTGGCGACACCGCGACCAGATTTTCCTTTGCCCCTGAGACCGCACAGCGTTCGAGATCCAGGCCGAAGCCAAGCTGGGCGAGCAGCAGCATTTCGTAACGAACCAATGCCGCGCCCCAACCGCTGGCCGCCGGAGCGGCCTCGATCGCCGACAGCACGCCATCGAGCGCCGTGTAAAGCCGCGGATATGGCTGTCCCTCTGGCAACGTGGCGGCGGTCAGCGCGCACACCCAGTCGATTGCCGCGGCCGCCAGCGGTTCTTCAAGCAATTGTCCTCGGCTGTGGATCAACTCAATTGACCCCTGCGCCAATTGTGCATCCGTCCGCGCGGTCAACAAGACCTGAACAATATTTCCCGGGATAAGAACAGGCCGAAGGTGGCGGCCCCGTGCGCCGCGCACATAGCAGGCCTGGAGCCCGCCCTCTTCCGTCAAAAGGCGCACGATTGCGCCATGTTCCCCATGAGCGCGAACCGCAACAACAAGGGCGTCACATTGTGTCCGCATGATCAGCCGCGTGGGTGGAAATAATCATAAATTTGCTGTGCCATCCCGCGGCTGATACCGGGCGCGCGTTCAAGGTCTTCCAATGCTGCGCTTTTCACCGCCCGCGCCGTGCCAAAATGCATAAGTAACGCGCGTTTCCGACCCGGACCAATTCCCGGCACATCGTCGAGCGATGATGTCGTCAAGCTTTTCGCGCGCTTTTGCCGGTGGGTACCAATCGCAAAGCGGTGCGCTTCGTCCCGGAGCCGCTGCAGATAGAATAGCAGCGGCGAATTGACCGGAAGCGTCAGTTCCCGGCCGCCTGGCATGTGGAAGACCTCCCGGCCGTCGCGTCCATGGTGAGGCCCTTTTGCGACGCCGACGACGGGAATGTCACTAACACCTTGTTCTTCCATAATTTCCAGGACAACGTTCAACTGCCCCTTGCCGCCGTCAATCAGGATCAGATCGGGCCACTCGCCGTCGTTGCGATCAGGATCTTCCTTTTCCAGGCGGGCAAATCGGCGCGCCAGGACTTCCTTCATCATGCCAAAATCATCGTCCGTGCGGGCCGATTTGATGTTGAACTTGCGGTAAGCGTTTTTCACGTAGCCATCGGGCCCTGCGACAATCATCGCGCCAGTCGCGTTGGTGCCCATAATGTGGCTATTGTCAAAAACCTCGATCCGCTGCGGCGGTTCGGCAAGATCGAACGTCTCGGCAAGCTCGCGCAGCAGCTTCGCCTGCGTCGTTCCTTCGGCCAGGCGTCGGTCCAGAGCTTCGTCTGCGTTACGTCGCGCCTGATCGACCAGCTTACGCCGATCTCCCCGCTTCGGGTGGAGAATTTCGACCTTCCGTTCGGCTCGCTCGGAAAGGGCTTCTGCAATCAGCCCGGCTTCCGCAAGATCTCGGTCGACAAGAATCCGGCGGGCCGGCGGAACCTCCTCGTAAAACTGCATGAGAAAATCGGTCAGCACTTCGTCTTCCGGGACGTCCGCCGTGTGGGCTGGAAAGAAGCTGCGATGCCCCCAATTTTGCCCGCCGCGAATGAAGAACGCCTGGATGCACATCTGCCCGCCCTTGCTCGCCAGCGCGAAGATGTCGCCGTCGCCCAAACCTTCGGCGTGAACCGTCTGCGTCCCTTGGACATAGGTGAGGGCCCGAAGTCGATCTCGATAGACGGCCGCAAGCTCATAATCCTGCTTCTCTGCCGCTTCCGCCATTTGCTTGCCGAGCCGCGCCTGCACGCCGGTCGACTTGCCGGCCAGAAACAATTTCGCATCCTCGACCAAATCTGCATAGTCGGACTCGTTGATGCGCCCCACGCACGGGGCCGAACAACGGCGGATTTGGTACAGCAGGCACGGGCGATCCCGGTTCGCAAAAAAGCTGTCTGTACAGCTTCTTAACAGAAAGAGCTTCTGAAGCGCATTAAGCGTGGAATTGACCGATCCGGCACTTGCAAACGGCCCATAATATTGGCCCTTCGTTCGCCGTGCCCCGCGATGCTTGCGAACTTGTGGGAACGGGTGATCTTCACGCAGAAGGATGAATGGGAAGCTTTTATCATCGCGTAGAAGCACGTTGAATGCCGGACGAAATCGCTTGATGAGTTGCGCTTCGAGCAACAACGCCTCGGCCTCCGTCCGCGTCGTAACAATCGTCATCGACCGGGTTTGCGCAACCATTCGCTGAAGTCGTCTAGGAAGCTTCGTCACCTGGGTGTAATTTATGACGCGGTTCTTCAGCGACTTCGCCTTGCCCACGTACAAAACGTCCCCGCGGGCGTCCTGCATCCGATAGACACCCGGGCGCGATGGCAACGTCTTCAGCACGTTGCGGATCGCTTTGACGCCCACATCCAGATCCGGCGAATCCGCACCGCGCAGCGCATAGGTCGCCTTCTCTTCGAGAAAACGATCCTTGGATCCTGGGGTGTCGGGACGGTCGGCTTTACTCACGGAAAATGAGATAGGTGAGCTTGGGGTCGTGCGCCACCCATAGGTTCATCTGGCCATAGGTTCAATTTGGGAAATTGACGTGAAGGAACGCCGCCAAAGACACCGCTTTTAGCATCCCGTTACCAATGTCAGCGGTTTCAGCCAACGTCGGCATCCGCCCATTCGGCCAGAAGTCTATCGCCCGCTTCACCGCCTCCAGATCGACATGGTCAGCAATCCTGGGGTTTGCGGAATAACGATCCAAACCTTGCTTCAGTTCTTCCGTGTCATAGGCAAAATTCCAATCCATGGACTGATACGCGCGCCGTGGGGCGCGAATACAATCGCGCGAAATCAAGTCGCCGAATGCCGCCTCAAAGATCGGCCGGCGATCATATCGCGACAACTTCAGCTCAGTTGGAATTCGAAGCCACGCCTCCACCACCCTGCGATCGGCGGTTGGGTCTCTCATGTCCAATCCAAAAAAGGCTTTGGGTACGCGGTCGCCCAACTCAATTTGGTCAATCAAGTGGCCGCCACGATCATGCGAGCTACGCGGCGGTCGAAGATCATGACGCCTATGGTGATCCCGGACCATTTCTCGCAACGCGCCCGTCAAATAGCGATCTATAGAGGATGAACGGGAGCGGCCATAAACCTGCTCGAGAGCGCCATAGGGAAGTCTTGGAATCATGCCGCCAACGCTGAGGTTAAATGCATTTGTCCAGCTAGCCCCATGAAAGGACGTGACGTCCCTCATTCCCCTCCACCATTGACGAACCTTTCCGGCCCGCAAAACGTCAGGCAAATAGATGGGCCCGCCATCACTTATGGTAAGATTGCCCATCGCACCTTGCAGGATGAGGTCGTGCCCGGCGCTTGCGGCGCGATTCTGAATGCTGTGCCACCAATAGAGGCTCAACGGATTGCCCATCGGCGCCGGATGAAATTTGTACACTTCCTCGGCTGTCTTGCAGAACGGAAATTTGCGCTCGGAGACGAGGGTGTGATCAATGTTTGCGGCCCGCGCTATGACAGCTCGCGCACCGTCGGCCTCATCAACCAACATGTCACGATTGGAAAATATTGCGGCGTCGCCGGGGCTGGCCGTATAGGTCGATAGACGCAGCCCACGCTGTGCGAGTTGCCGGGCGGCGACCATGGTGACGGCCGCGCTATCGCGGCCACTGCTGACCTGGCTCGCCGGCTTTCGTCGACCTGCCACACATTCTGCAACGGCCTCTTCGAAAGCGTTGCGGAGTCCGAGCCCAGCACCGGCGAGACTTTTGCCATGTTGCTGCTCGATGTTGGCAGCAGACCAAAATCGTTGGCCGTGAACAACGCCGTCTGAAATCCGAAGGAATGTGCCAGGCGGTACAACCGTCGCCCCCTTGAACATCGCCTCCCTCTCGGCGCCAACTTGCGCCCCATACCATGCCGCGAGAGATTGGAGATTGAGCTCAAGTGGACGCGAGCTGACCAGTCGAGCGTCCGACGAGATAATCAAATGGCGCTCGGACGCGTTGTAAAAAAGCGGGAAGCTGGAAAGCGGTGACCTGGCGAGCCACGCCATTTTCGCCTGCTCGTCCCACACGACCAGAGCGAAGTCCCCAAGATGGGCGTCGAATGCCCGAACGCCATGCCGCTGGAACTGCCCGACAAATTCCTGAAGTGCGGCGTCACCGGCGAAAAAGCCATTGCCGAACACAGTGACGGGGCCGCAGGTGACATGCAACGGAAAGTTGCAACTGTCTAACGATGCGATTGCACCTGAATTCGATCGCGTAAAGGTAGCGGTCTCCGCCGCCATCGGAGCTGAGCTAGGAGCGTTTGTGAGTGGGATTGATCCCACCGTCAAAATTAGGACCTGTTTTGGCATTCTCTGCCGAACCAGCATAAATCTTGCGAATGACAGGCTTGGACCATTTCTTACGCTCACTCATCGCGTGACGCTCCGGCAGATAAAATATCGAAACAGACCAGTATCGAGCATTGATTTAACGTGCAAGTTTAGCGACATCGCCGACCACATGGATTGCGGAGAGTCAGGCGCTCATGCCGCTGCTGCAACCCTGGCGCTCACATTATCGTCCAGCATCCAATCGACCGCTGCCGCTGCATGGGTCGCGGTGGTATCATATACGGGCAGCACGTTGGCCCGCACATCAACGGCCAAGGCCAACTCGGTGCAACCCAGCACCACGGCCTGAACCTTTTGTTTGGCCAACTCCGTTATCAGCGTTTTCAGCTTGCGCTGGCTGTCACGAACCACGCGACCGGCTGCGAGTTCCTCATAAATGATCCGGTCAACTTCATCGCGCCACATCGGCGTCAACTCATGGATCACAATTCCGCGTTCTTCGTAAGGCGCGCGCGCGAAGGGCTCTACCATCGTAAAACGCGTGCCAAGCAGCGCGACCCGAGTGCGGCGGTCACGCTCGATCTGCATCGCTGCGGCGTCGCGAATGTCGATCAGCGGAAGGCCGGTCGCAGCGATCACGTCATCCGCCGCCTTGTGCATGGTATTGGATGCAAGCAACAGCCCGTCGGCGCCAGCGGCTTTCAATCGTTCGGCCGCTGCGACAATCATCGCATTGCCGCCCGCCAGGTCGCCGACCTGATGGACAGCGGCATAGTCGGCGAAATCCATGCTTTCGAGGATCAGGCGCGCGCTGTGGAGACCACCTAAACGTCGCGAAATCGCCCTGTTGATATGATCGTAATAGAGCGCAGTGCTCGACCAGGTGGCTCCCCCAACTATCCCCAGCTTATTCAACGCGGCCCTCCCCGGCTTGCCGGTTCGGTCACGCCGCCCGGTCCTTCAACGACTTTACAGTGGAAGCGCCAGAATTAGGTCAGAAATACTGTTAACCCAAGGCTTTAACAATCTCCTCGACCATTTTCTTGGCGTCAGAGAGGAGCATCATCGTGTTGTCGCGGTAAAACAACTCATTGTCGACACCGGCATAGCCCGCGCCGCCCATTGAACGCTTGATAAACAGCACCGTTTTGGCCTTTTCGACGTCCAGCACCGGCATCCCGTAGATCGGCGATGTCTTGTCGGTCTTCGCCGCCGGATTGGTGACGTCGTTGGCGCCGATCACGAAGGCGACGTCGGCGGTAGCGAATTCGCTGTTGATGTCCTCCAGCTCGAACAC
>NZ_CAMLDL010000015.1 GCF_946478955.1 uncultured Sphingomonas sp.
GGGTGGCGGAATGGCGCATCCGGTCGATCGCCTCGTTCACGCTCGACTCCTTTTCAATGTAGGTGTCGGTGCGGGCCACATAGGCTTCGGGTTGATAATAATCATAATAGCTGACGAAATATTCGACCGCATTGTCGGGAAAGAAGCTTTTGAACTCGCCGTACAGCTGCGCCGCGAGGATCTTGTTCGGGGCCAGGATTAGCGCGGGCCGCTGTGTCTCCTGGATGATTTGCGCCATGGTATAAGTCTTGCCGGAGCCGGTGACGCCGAGCAAAACCTGGCTGACCTCGCCATTATCCTTGATCCCTTCGACAAGCTCTTTGATCGCCGTCGGCTGATCACCGGCGGGCGCGTAATCGCTGACCAGTTTGAATGGCCGCCCACCCTCAACCTTGTCCGGCCGCGCCGGGCGATGCGGAACAAATGATTCGTCGGTTTCGGGTTCCTCGAGCGACGTGCGGATCTGGATGGCCATATCAGGAATATGGGGACAAAGAGCGAACAGGGCAATGACTGGCGCCCAGGTTGTCATTGTCCATTCGGGCCGTAATCTTTGCTGCCGACAACAGGGGAGAATCCAGATGCGTCGGTTTGCGCCGTTCATTGTCCTTTTGGCCGCGTCTTGCGCGAGCGTTCCGCAGGCGTCCACGCCGGTCGATTCCTATGATGTGATTATTCGCGGCGGGACCGTTTATGACGGTAGCGGCGGGGCGCCCTTTAAAGGCGATGTCGGCATTCGCGACGATCGGATTATTGCCGTCTCGCCGCATGTGGATGGCACGGCCGCGCGCACCATTGACGCCCACGGTCTCGCGGTCGCGCCTGGGTTCGTCAACATGCTCAGCTGGGCCAATGAAACATTGATCGCGGACGGCGGCGGCGAAAGCGATATCCGGCAGGGCGTGACGCTGGAGGTGATGGGCGAAGGCTGGTCGATGGGGCCGCTGAATGACAAGATGGCGGCGGATGAAGCCAAGCAGCAGGGTGACATTAAATATCCGATAAGCTGGCGGTCGCTGCGGCAGTATCAGGATTGGCTTGCGGCGCGCGGTATCGCCCCCAACATCGCCAGCTTCGTTGGCGCGACCACGGTTCGGATCAACGTCCTTGGCGAAGGTGATGTCGACCCAAATCCCGCGCAGCTCGATCAGATGCGGGAGCTGGTGCGTCAGGCAATGGATGAAGGGGCGCTGGGGGTCGGCAGCTCGCTGATCTATGTCCCCGCCACCTTTGCCGAAACCGACGAACTTGCGGCGCTCGCTGGGGTGTCGGCCAAATGCGGCGGCATGTATATCAGCCATATGCGCGACGAAGGCGATCGGTTGATCGAGGCGATTGACGAACTTGTCACCATCGCCCGCAAATCAGGGGGCCCCGCCGAAATCTATCATTTCAAGCAGAGCGGCCGCGCCAATTGGTCTAAGATCGATGCCGCTATAGCGAGGGTAGAAGCTGCACGTGCGGACGGGTTGCGCATTACCGCCGACATGTACACCTACCCTGCCAGCTCGACCGGTCTCAACAGCCAATTCCCCGCTTGGGCGATGGAAGGTGGTCATGACGCCTTCATCGCCCGGTTGAAAGACAAGGCAACGCGCGACCGACTTGTTGCGGAACTGCGAAAATCGAACTGGTTGAATTTCGTCGGCGGCCCGAAGGGTGTGTTGCTGGTCGGGTTCAAGAATGACGCGCTAAAGCCGCTCGCCGGCAAAACACTGGCCGATGTCGCCGGGGCGCGCGGCACAAGCCCGGAAGACACCGCCATTGATCTCATCATTGCCGACGACACCCGAATACAAGTTGTCTATTTCGCGATGGACGAAGCCAATGTGGCGCGCGCCACCGCCCTGCCGTGGATGAGCTTCGGAAGTGACGCCGGTGCCCAGGCGCCGCGCGGTGTGTTTCTGCAATCCTCCACCCATCCGCGCGCCTATGGCAATGTCGCGCGGCTGCTCGGCAAATATGTTCGCGATGAAAAGCGCCTGTCGCTTCAGGAGGCGGTGCGCAAACTGGCGGCGCTGCCCGCGTCGAACCTTGGCCTGACTGATCGCGGCATGCTGAAGCCGGGTATGGTTGCCGACCTTGCCATCTTCGATCCGGCCACCATCGCCGACAAGGCAACCTTCGAGAGACCGCAGCAATTCGCCGTCGGGATGCGTCATGTACTGGTGGGCGGGCAGCCAGTGTTGCTGAATGGCGAAATGACCGGCGCGCGCCCTGGCCGCCCTGTGCTCGGCCCCGGCACAGGGCGCTGCAAGGCGCTGTAATTGACGCTTTGCGCGATGTGCCAATCGGCCTAAGCTCCCCCTGCTGTCGCGGCGGTTCCGTGCGACGTGATGGAAGGGGGCTTTCATGAAAATTGTGATTTGCGCATTGTCACTGCTGGCGCTTGCGGCCTGTAATAAAGAGCCGTCGGTCAAGATCGACAATGCGTCCGCAGAGGAGGTCGCCAAACAGCTTAAGGAAAGCGGGGTTGCCGAGACGCTGATGACCCCCGGGCAGTGGGAATATACCATGACCATCATGGATTTGTCCGCGCCCGGCATGCCAACAAATGCCGTCGAACAGATGAAGCGCATGATGGGCCACAACCGGGTCGTCGACAAATGTGTGACCGAGGCCGACGTCAAGAAGGTCGACGCGGCGATGGGCGAGATTCCCAAGCACTGCACCTACGATCATTATGAAATTGGCGGTGGTAAGATCGACGGCGCCATGACCTGCAGCAACGCCGGCGTTACCCAGAAAACCCGGATGAGCGGCAGCTACACCTCGGAATCGAGCGACGTCACCGCCACCAGCGAAACGAGCGGCGCGAGTGGCCCGATGGGTAACATGACCGTGACCATGAATATGAAGGGCAAACGCATCGGCGCCTGCGTCTGACGGCTTGCGAATGGGCGGCATATCGCGACCACAGGCAGAAGGCGACGTCGCCGGTTGAACGCACTCGATGTCAGCGCGATATACCGCGCGCGCCCGGATGACATGATTCACCTCGATGACGTCAGGCAAATGCGGGTCAATTCACATCGGGACTCGGTCAATGTGTCGCATGATGGCGAAGTGGCGGAGATGACCTCTCCGCTCGATTACGGGATCCTGCCCGGCGCCCTGACGGTGGTGGTGCCCTAAACGGGCAGGGACAATAGGTTGGTCGGGGACGGACCGAGGGCATTTGGCCCGTCCCCGAACCGCCCGTTACCGCTGTTTTAGCGGTCGTCGGGTTAGCTTGTGCATCAAATCCTTGGCGCGAAGCTTCAGCTTCTTCAGCCGAACCATCTCAATCCCGTCGGGAAAGCGACGACGCTGCTCATGGCGCAGCGCATCATCGATCCGCTGGTGAATTTCAGTCAGACGATAAAGCCTGGCAGACATAACAAACTCCTCTTCAAAAGCGTTGCTTTCGATCGGAGGTCCGGTGGCCGGGGATGGTTAGGGAGGGCATGGGATAAACCGTCCTCGAAACGCACCGGATTCTCCGATGCGGTCCGACATCACGGGGCTTTAGATAAAGCCTCCGCCAGAGGGGCCCGGTCCGCAAGAGATACTATGGACATTGCCGTGCCGGGGTTCAAGTGTTGAAACCACGCTTTCGATGAACGGAGGTCGGTTTTGCGTTTCACTGCCCTGATTGCCCTTTGTGGGGCGGCGCTAGTTACCGGGTGTCAAACCGTGACGTTGCCACAGGCGGACGACGGTGCCCGTGTGATGCTGACGTTTGACCGGACTCACATCGGCACGGCGCGGGCGGACGGTTTTGCCGATCCGGCCGCGGGACGGCGCGTTTCGGCCAGCGACCCGGTTCGTATCGCCTCCATCAGCAAGTTGGTGGTCGCGATTGGCGTGATGCGACTGGTGGATGACGGAATGCTCGACCTTGATCGCCCGGTTGCTGGCTATCTTGGATACGTCGTCGAAAATCCGTCTTTCAAAGGTGAGGCAGTAACGCTGCGCCAACTGCTCAGCCATACCTCGTCGCTCCGCGACCATGACGATCAATATGCGATACCGCTGGGACAGACTTTGCGCGCCGTTCTGGACGATCCGGCAAGCTGGGATGCGGCCCATGGTCCCGGCGACAGTTATTTCACCTATGCCAATCTCAATTTTCCGGTGATCGGCAGCGTCGTTGAACGGGTGACGGGTGAACGGTTTGACCGGGCAATGAAACGATTGGTTCTGGACCCCATGGCGATTGACGCCTGTTTCAACTGGCCGACTTGCAGCGATGATGCCGTCGCCGATGCAGTGGTATTGATGCAGGACGGCGCGGCGGTGAAGGACGATCTTCACGGCCGCCGACCTGACTGCCCGGTTCAGCCAGGCGTTGATGGCAATTGCGACCTCGACCGGTGGGCGGCCGGAACCAACGGCGCCTTGTTCGCGCCGCAGGGCGGCCTGCGAATCTCGGCAACGGATCTGGCGCGCATCGGACAAATGCTGGCCAATGACGGCGTTTCCAACGGCATACGCATTTTGAAAGTGGAAAGCGTCAAACAGATGCTGGCCCCGGCATGGTCCTTCGACGGGAGCAATGGTCAGACCGAAGGTGGTTTTCACTGTCGTTATGGTCTGGGCGTCATGCTGCCGGTAACGCCAAAAGCTGGGTGCGCCGACAATCCCGGCCTTCCCGGCGGTGATTGGGTCGGACATGCCGGTGAGGCCTATGGTCTACGGTCGGGCCTATGGTTTGACCGACGGACGGGGCGCGGCATGGCCTATTACAGCACCGGCCTGCCCGCCGCCCCGCCAAAAGGGAAAAGCGCCTTCACTGCTGCCGAAGAGGCGCAGGTTTCGGACGCCGTGACTGAACTGCAACAGCGCCCATAGCGCCCCCTCTGCGGCCCCAAAAAAATTATCACAGCGTTAAATTTCGACTTGCGTCCAGACTCGTTTTGACCACTATATGTCGTGTAGCGAAGGGGAACATACGCAACTAATTGTATTCGATCGGAAGATGCCTATCTTCCGTAGAGAGGCAATTTGTGCCCTGTGGATATCGGGGAATAGCCGTAGAAAAAGCCCCATGCTGCATGAATTTAGGCTATTCTCGGGCCCATGGCACCGAGTCGAACAGAAACAGAACAAGTCGCCCTAGAGCGGCCAGGGGAACGGGGAAGCACGATGGATTTTGCGACTTCTAGCGATGTGAGCGCCGACGACGTCCAAGCGACCGAAACGAAGCGCACCAGCAAGACGATCGACGCCCGCGCGTTCGACATCACGACGGACGAGACGCGCGATGCGCTGCTGACCGAATTCGGCAAGGAAACGCTGCGCGACCGTTACCTGCTGCCCGGCGAAAATTATCAGGATTTGTTCGCCCGCGTGGCCTCGGCCTATTCGGATGATCAGGATCATGCGCAGCGCGTCTATGATTATATCAGCCGTCTGTGGTTCATGCCGGCGACCCCGGTTCTGTCGAACGGCGGTACCGGGCGCGGCCTTCCCATCAGCTGCTATCTCAACAGTGTCGACGACAGCCTGGACGGCATCGTCAACACCTGGAACGAGAATGTCTGGCTGGCATCCAAGGGCGGCGGCATCGGCACCTATTGGGGCAGCGTTCGCGGGATTGGCGAGCCGGTCGGCCTCAACGGCAAGACCAGCGGAATCATCCCGTTCGTCCGCGTGATGGACAGCCTGACGCTCGCCATTTCGCAGGGGTCGCTGCGCCGCGGCTCGGCCGCCTGCTACCTCGACGTGTCGCACCCGGAAATCGAGGAGTTCCTCGAAATCCGTAAACCCTCGGGCGACTTTAACCGCAAGGCGCTGAACCTGCATCACGGCGTGCTGATCACCGACGAATTCATGGAAGCTGTCCGCGACGGCGGCGATTTCGACCTGAAATCACCGAAGGACGGCAGCGTTCGTGGCTCGGTCAATGCCCGTGCCCTGTTCCAGAAGCTGGTCGAGACCCGTCTTGCGACGGGCGAGCCCTATATCGTGTTCAGCGACACGGTGAACCGCACCATGCCCAAGCATCACCGCGATCTGGGCCTCAAGGTGTCGACGTCGAACCTGTGCAGTGAAATCACGCTGCCCACGGGCCGCGATCACCTCGGCATGGACCGCACGGCGGTCTGCTGCCTTTCCTCGCTCAACCTGGAAACCTGGGACGAGTGGAACGGCGACAAGCAGTTCATCGAAGACATCATGCGCTTCCTCGACAATGTGCTGAGCGACTATATCGCCCGCGCGCCGGACGAGATGGCGCGCGCCAAGTACAGCGCCGAACGCGAACGCTCGGTCGGCCTTGGCGTCATGGGCTTCCACAGCTTCCTTCAGGCGCGCGGCCTGCCGTTCGAAGGCGCCATGGCCAAAAGCTGGAACATGCGCATCTTCAAGCATATCCGCGCGCAGGTCGACCAGGCGTCGATGATGCTGGCGCAGGAACGCGGCCCCTGCCCCGACGCCGCCGACATGGGCGTGATGGAGCGGTTCAGCTGCAAGATGGCGATCGCGCCGACCGCGTCGATCAGCATCATCTGCGGCGGCACCAGCGCCTGCATCGAGCCGATCCCCGCCAACATCTACACCCACAAGACGCTGTCGGGCAGCTTTGCGGTCAAGAACCCGTATCTCGAAAAGCTGCTGACCGAGAAATCGAAGAATGCCGACAGCGTGTGGAATTCGATCCTCGAACGCGGCGGCTCGGTCCAGCACCTCGACTTCCTGACCCAGGAGGAAAAGGACTGCTACAAGACCAGCTTCGAAATCGACCAACGCTGGCTGCTCGAGCTTGCCGGTGACCGCACGCCCTACATCGATCAGGCGCAGTCGCTGAACCTGTTCATCCCGGCGGACAGCGACAAGTGGGACCTGATGATGCTCCACTACCGCGCGTGGGAACTGGGCATCAAGTCGCTCTACTACCTCCGCTCCAAGTCGGTGCAGCGCGCCGGCTTCGCGGGCGGGGTCGAGGCCGACAATACAGCGGAAGCACCCAAGTTCGAACTGGCGTCGACCACCGATTATGACGAGTGCTTGGCATGTCAGTAACTGGCATAGCGATTTAAGCGACGCGGCATGACCCACGCGCAATTCGTCATGCTTGGCCTGGGCCTGCTGTTCCTCCTGGTCGGGTTGGTGATTTTGCTCGCCAGCGCCAGGGGAACAGAATCGCAGCAATATGGGCGCCGGATGATCGGAACCATGGGCCTTGCGCTCGGCGGGGCGTTGATGATTTTTGCGCTCGGCCTTGCCGGCAAGCTTGGGGGCGAATGATGAACGCGGCCTATATCCTGATCGGCGCGGCCTTCATCGCCCTCGGCGCGTTTCAGCGCGCTCGCGCCAAACGCTATGACGAAGAGGCGCAGGTCCGCGCCAAATCAATGAGCGGCAATTTCTTCATCATCGCCGGCTTTGCGTTCATCGTGGCCAGCATTTTCGTCAAGGCAGAGGCCGTCTGATGCGCAAATTCCACCGTTGGCTATCCGTCATTCTTGGCGTCTTCATCCTGTTCATCGCCATCACCGGCGTGCTCAGCCAGATTGGCGAGCTGGTGAACAAGGGCGGGTTCGGCGAGGAGGCAAAAGAACAGGGCGCAAAGCAGACTGCGGCCATCGGCGCCATCATCGCCGCCCCCGCCCGCGCGCACGAGCAGGATGAAGCCCCCGCGACCAAACCTGCCGACGCCAATGCACCGCAAACGACCACGGCGGCCGCCTTCACCTGCCCCACCGACATGACGTGCCGCCCAAAGCGCACGCCAAAGCCCGGCGAATGGAACGTCGGCTATCTCCACCATCTCCATTCGGGTGAAGAGTTTGGACCCGCAGGCACCATCATTTCGATTCTGTCGGGCCTTGGCCTGATCTTCTTCGCCATCTCCGGCCTCTACATGTATATTCAAATGTACCGCGGCCGGTTGACGCGCAGCAACAGCGGCAAGCTGGTCCGGGGCGGGAGGTTCTTCTGGTAATGACCACTGGCCAAATCATAGAGCTGATCGCGGCCGCCGCCCTTATTATCGGCGGCATCTGGATGCAGCGCCGCCGTGCCCATGACGGGTCGCGCACTGGTAGTCAGGGGGGCGTCATCCTGATGGTCGTCGGCGCGCTGGTCGCCATCCACGGTCTCGGCCTGATGGGGTACCGCCCGATGCCAACCCCGGTGGAGTCCGCCCAATGACCCAGCAACAAGCCATTATCCTTGCCGTGTGCGGCGTTGTCGTGCTGGTCGCGATCGCGCTCGCCGCCGGCCGCAACCGCGGCACCCGAATTACCACCGTCACCACCAAATCCACCGACGACGATCAAGCCGAGAAAGCGGAGTAACCCAGATGCCCCTCCTCCAAGCCAGCAAGACCTACAAGCCGTTCGAATATCCCTGGGCGTTCGAATATTGGAAGCGTCAGCAGCAGATCCACTGGATGCCGGAAGAAGTGCCGCTGGGCGAGGATTGCCGCGACTGGGCGCAGAAGCTGACCGAGAATGAGCGCAACCTGCTGACGCAGATCTTCCGCTTCTTCACCCAGGCCGATGTCGAGGTGCAGGACTGCTACCACGATAAATATGGCCGGGTGTTCAAGCCGACGGAGATCAAGATGATGCTGACCGCCTTTTCCAACATGGAAACGGTCCACATCGCCGCCTACAGCCATTTGCTCGACACCATCGGCATGCCCGAAAGCGAATATTCGGCCTTCCTCCAATATAAGGAGATGAAGGACAAGCATGACTATATGGCGAGCTTCGGCGTCGAAAATGACGCGGATATCGCCCGCACACTGGCCATGTTCGGCGGCTTTACCGAAGGGCTGCAGCTGTTCGCGTCCTTCGCCATGCTGATGAACTTCCCGCGCTTCAACAAGATGAAGGGCATGGGCCAGATCGTCAGCTGGTCGGTCCGCGATGAAAGCCTGCACTGCGAAGGCATCACCCGCATGTTCCACGCCTTCGTCAAGGAACGCGACTGCCTGACCCCGTCGGTCAAGGACGACATCATCGACTGCTGCCAGAAGACGGTGCGGCTGGAAGACGCGTTCATCGACCTCGCCTTCGAAATGGGCCGGGTCGAAGGGATGACCCCCAAGGAAATCAAGAAATACATCCGCTACATCGCCGACTGGCGGCTGGGCCAACTGGGCTTCAAGCCGATCTACATGGTCGACGAACACCCCCTGCCCTGGCTGACCCCGCTGCTCAACGGCGTCGAACACGCCAACTTCTTCGAAACCCGCGCCACCGAATATTCAAAAGCCGCGACCAAGGGCAACTGGAACGAAGTCTGGGACAACTTCGACCGGCGGCAGAAAGCACGCGCGGCGAACGATGTGCCGGCGGCGGAGAAGCTGGAGGCGGAGCTGTTTGGGGACGTTGGCGCGGGGGTCGCGGCGGAATAGGGCTGCCCGTCGGCCCTCCAATGTCCGCAAAGCTTTGCAAAAGCGTCTGCATTCCTGCGCACAGGCCAGCTATTTACTGAGATATCGCGACTAGAATCGATCGTGCCCCAAGTCTTGGTGGTTCGGCTATTCTAGCTTCAATAGATTGACTCTAATGCAATTATAACGATCTTGGAGTGGAAAAAGGCTCTCTCTCCAGGAGGCGAAAATGGCCGAAGACGCTGAACAGAAGCAGGATGACTCGAAAAAGAAGAAAAAAGAGGTAGGAGGAAACTTCTCTTACACTAATAGCCCCGGTCGCTTCAAAGAGGTGCTTGACGCCCTAATCAAGGCAGACAGGCCTGATAAATTCAATAGAGATTTCATTGAAACGGTATTGAATATCAAAGGCGGAACAGTCGGAAGTTTCCCGCCCATTCTCAAACGTTTAGGTTTCTTGAATGCCGATAACAGCCCAACTGACTTATATGGCATGTTTCAAAGTGATTCCGATCGTTCAACGGCGGCCCTGCAAGGTCTGGAAAACGGATTTGCCGAACTCTTCAAGCGCAACACCCATATCGTCAAAGCCGACGATGGAAAGGTGGCTGACTATTTAGTCCAGATTACGGGCCGCAAAAAAGAAGATCCAACCGTCAAGGCTATACTCGGGACATTTAATGCGGTGAGATCCTTCGTCACTGACGATGCAAAAAGCAAAAAGGATAAGAAGCCTGAGGAAAAGGATCAGAACGACATTGATGGAGCACCATCAGATTTTAGAGGAGGGGCTAAACTTGGCCTTTCGTACCATATCAATATCGTTCTGCCCGAAACGAGCGATGTCACCATCTTCAACGCGATTTTCAAAAGCCTGAGGGAAAATCTTCTCCGTGACTGATTCTCTAAACGAAACAGAGAGATTCACCCTTAAATGCGCTGCGATACATGCTGAATTGCGAATGGTGATCGCAGCTAAAGCAGTCCAGCATGTCAGATCTGATCTAGAAATGGCTACCGACGCTTTAATTGAACGTCACCTCAGTAGTGCTTCGCACGAGAATAAGATTGCCTCCGACAGGATGACTGAATTCTACAAGATATTTTATATTCTGGAAAATGAAATACGTGATTTTGTGGCAGCCATTCTACAAGAAACTACTGATGGTGACTGGTGGGATGTTCGTGTTCCGGAAGATGTGAAAAAATATGCGGCCCAGAATAGGAACAAAGAATCTAGAGAGGGCTTGCCGCCTAGGAGCCAGAGGATGATCGACTACACAACCTTTGGGCACTTGGGCGAGATTATAAAAGGAAATTGGGACGATTTCGCAGGAGTATTTCCCAATGCCACCATTGAAAGGATGGAGAAAGTTATAGCGCGGCTCAATCTATCAAGAGGGCCGATTGCGCATTCTGGACTTCTCCCTGAGGATGAAGTCGTCCGCCTGAAACTAGCCGTAAGAGATTGGTTCGCTTTGATGGAATAGCGCAGATTACGGTGACAGTTTACTAAATCAACGAAACAACGACGCCCCTACCCTCCTCAAATACCCCGCCGGTTCCGGGTAGCTGTGGATTTCCTTCTTCGGCCGCTCGTGCCAGCCGAGGTTGAAGGCCCAAGTGGTCGGGTGAAAGGACATGGTGGAATAGGGCAGATGCCGGTCCACCCGTTCGGCCATAATCTGCCAATCGCCCGGCGCCTGATGCTGGGCCGGCGGCCACGATGACGGCGCACTGCGCCACACACCATCGCTGCCTTTCTTCACGGCTAATAATCATCCCGCCCGATTCCGTCCAAAGCGGCCTCCGCTCAGGGCACAGGCTTTGAGGCCTTTTTTCCTAACCTCATAGGCATGGGTCATTGCAGCCGAGTTCTCGACCAGTTCCTTCTCGCCTCCCTTTACAGAGCGCAGGCCGCGCTTCGCGCGCCTTTCGCTGGGCCAGCCCTTACGATCCGTTCGAAAGAATCAATCGAAAGCCCTACCGAGAATAATCATTCAACTTTGGTTTATAATATGTGTTAAGATAGAGCTGTCTCTGTTTATGATGTGAGAGATAAGGATGCGTGCGAATTTCTCGTATATCGCAGCAGCTTTCGCGCTTACTGCATGCATTCCGAGCGAACCGAAGCCGCCGCCGCTTCCGGCGATGACGGTGGACGCAATGGACGTAGTTGAGACAAACATTGGCGGTCAGATTTATCTACAAGGGAAATTTAGCATCCGACCCGCAAAGGCGGGGGAGAAGTCCCTACTAAACTCACAAGCGGGTGGTGCGTGCCTGCTCTTAGAATATCATCGAGAGTTGAAGAGCTGTGAACGCCATTCGGATTGCGATAGAACTGTGCGGTCCTCGCCGAACCGTTTCCCACAAAAGTGGCTCGGCTACTGCCTATCCAATGGGCTGTCCGGCGACCTTTCGGGCAAGCGGTGCTGGGTGAAACCGCCTTTCGAGAAGATGTGTCTTAAGAATGTCGGACCTGGAGACTATTACACTCCTCCGATTAATCCCGCTGATTTCGAGGAATCGGTTCGAAGCGCGCCTTCCGGAGATAAGCGGGTTTATTGGATGACATACGGTTGCCTCAATGGTCCTTACACTTCCCTGCCGGCTCCGTGCGCGCGCGGTAATACCGGAGATTTCATTGATGATCGAGGTCCGATACGCATCCGGCCGGAGCCGGCGCCCATAACTCCCTAACCACCGTAACGCATTAGTATCACTTCTGGTTATATCCGTGTCGTCTTCTGCATTATCCTGAATCAGGCTCAGACGCGCCATCCATCTCTTCACCCAATCGCTCACCTGCGCTCGGTGAGAAAAGACTGTCCTACACTAACCTATTTGGTTCATGACTTATTCGTTTTTCTCACGAATCGGAAGGAAGCATCATGGGCAAGCGGTCGGCGGGGCGGGAAATGACGATGGAGGAGTATGAGGCGTGGAGCGCGGCGTATAAGCTTTCGGAGAAGGTCAAGGAAACGGCCAATGAGGTTGGCGGGCCGCAGCTTAGCCTGGTTCCCATACCCACCGCGATGAAGCCGGGGCCGGAACCGGATAATCTCGATCATCCGGCCAATTTCGAACCCGAACCCAGCCGCAACCGTCATGGCTGGTCCGCGCTTCGGCAGCGGGTGTTCATCCTGACGCTGGCCGAAACCGGCTCGGTCCATGTGGCCGCGAAGGAGGCGTTGATGTCGGCGCGCGGAGCCTATGCGCTGCGCGTCCGGTCTGGGGCGTTTCGGCTGGCGTGGGACACGGCGCAGCAGCTGGCGGTCGGCCGCCTGTCCGCCCTCGCCTTCGACCGCGCCATCAATGGTCGGCCCGAACAAATCTATGAAGGCGGAGAGTTGGTTGGGGAACGGCGCGTCCCCAATGACCGGCTGTTAATGTGGCTGCTCGCCCGGCTCGACCCCAAACGCTTTGCGATGCCGTGGGAACAGCGCGGCGATGCTGGCGATCCGCAGGCCGATGCCTCCTCCGCCATCGCCGGGCACCTCGACGGTCTGGAGGATACAGAGCCCTTCGACGTCCTCTCGCTCGACGGGCCAGTGACGCCCGATGCTGCGCCCGAGCCGTTGGCAAAGCCGAAGCCCGAACAGGCTCCACGACCGTGAATCTTTGTGAAGATTGGGGCTCTTGAACCCTGCGTATTATATATATAATACACCGAATATGATCCTGATTTTCGCCCTTGCCGCTGCTGCTTCCGCGACGCCCGCAGTGCCCACGGTTCCTGCGGAACCGGCACTGACCACCGCCATCACGGCCAGCGACAAGGCGCTGTTCGACCTGATGTTTGATCGCTGCGATCCGGCCGGGCTTCGGGCGATGGTGACGCCCGACATGGAATTTTATCATGACAAAGGCGGGGTGATGGATGGGGCGGACGCCTTTGTCGCCGACTATGCAAAGGGCTGCGCGGCGAAGAAGGCGCCCGATGCCTGGCGGTCGCGGCGGGTGCTGGTGCCCGGTTCCATGCACGTCTCACCGGTCCCCGGGTTCGGCGCGATCGAAACGGGGGAGCATCTGTTCTACGAGCGGCAAGGCGAGGGGCCGCAGCGGCTGGTCGGCCGGGCCAGCTTTGCGATTGTCTGGGCATTGGGGGATGACGGCAAATGGCGGATGCGCCGCGTGCTTAGTTATGCCCATGCCGCCGCTGGCGACGAAAAGCGCTGATCGAGCGGCCGGCGCGCCGACGCGCCGACTTACACCTGAACGTTATACTGGCTTGGGCTCCACCCGCCGTACATTCCGATCGCGAACAGTATGACAACGATTGCCAGCGCAATGACGGCGATGCCGAGGACCGCGCCGCGCCGATCGATTTCGTCAAGGTCAACTTCGGGCTTTGGCTTTTCCCTGGGCGGTGGGTCGCGGCGAATGCGGGATATGCGCACCTCGCCCGACGCCAGGTTGACGGATTGCTTGCTGGTTGGAAGCGGCGCGGCCATCATCCGCCATTACCGCCCAAGCGGTTATCAACCGGTTAGCGCGGAACCGAACTTTTTGACCATTGGGCCCGGCGCGCACACGGATTCTCAATCTTTATGCGCGATCATCGCGTCCATGATCCCGATGAAACATTCGACGATTTTCAAGTCGCGCTGGTGGGCGCTGCTGTGGGCGTCGGGCATCATCTGGTTCGCCTTGACGGTGGCCGCGCCTGATTCCGCACCCGCCTCCAACAATGAGGCTGCCGCGCAGCAGACCGACGTGCTGGGTCAACCGATTGATGAGGCACAGGCCGAAGCACTGCTTAATCAGGCGATTTCCATCAATTAGGGCGTGTGTCCTGCCGCGCGTTCATTGCTGGTTTCGTATCGCAACGCTTTGCCGCTACCGTCCCATCGCTTCGTCTTGTTGCCTGAGGTTCACGCAACGTCGCCGCCTATTGATACGTTTTCTTCTCTGTCAGCAGGACTGTGGCCACCTGATGAACGGCCACCTGTACGGAGAATATGTCATGTCCAAGTTTCTGATCGCCGCAACCGCCGCCGCCATGGCGATGCCGCTGGCGGTTTCGACGCCGGCAAGCGCGCAGACTAATCGCAACTACGACCGTGAGGTCCGCGAATGTAACCGCGAACTGCGCCGCGCTGACAGTCGGCATGAGTATCGCCGCGAACTGCGCGAGTGTCAGCGTGAGCTGCAAAAGGCACGCGCCAAGGATTATCGTCAGTGGAACCGATATGACTGGAACCGCCGCGATCCCGCCTACGGCAATTATTACGCCAACCGCTATTACCGCGACGGCCGCTATTACCAAGACCGCCGCATGACCCGTTACGACCGCTTCTACCGCGGCTCGGACGGCCGCTATTACTGCCGTCGCCGTGATGGCACGACCGGCCTGATCATTGGCGCAGGCGTCGGTGCGCTGCTGGGCAACCAGGTTCGCATCGGCGGATCGGCAACGGCCAGCACCATCATCGGCGGTGCCGCCGGCGGCCTGCTGGGCCGTGAAATCGATCATGGGCGTGTGCGCTGCAACTAACGCGGCGATTGCCTGAACGAATGGATCAATCCATTTCCCCGGAAGGGGCCGGTGTACCGCCGGCCCCTTTTCCGTGTTGCTGACGCTTCGCACCATTGCAATTGCCCGCCGCAGGCGATCAACTGCCCGGGCAACGGCCGAAAGGAACGACATATGACGGACGATGAGGCGATCGGTGCAGTCGTTGACGAAATGTACGCCATGATATCCGGCCCCGCCGGGCCGCGCGACTGGGCGCGCCAGGCCAATTGCTTCCTGCCCGAAGCGGTCCAGGTGCGGACTTTTGTGGACGCGAACGGGCGGCCCGCCAAGAAAGCGATGAGCATCGACGACTATGCCCGCGACACCACCCCCTTCTTCGCGGCAAATCCCTTTTATGAGGTGGAAACGGGCCGACGGATCGACGTGATGGGCAATATGGCGCACGTATGGAGCCATTATGAGGCGCGCACTGCACCGGGCGACGCATCGCCCGAGCGCAGCGGTATCAATTCCATTCAATTGTTCCGCGACCCGGATCGGGGCTGGCGGATCATCCACATGATATGGGACAATCATCGATAGATCGCGTCTCGCGCGCGGACCAGGAGACGGAACCGCGCGGCCGCGTTGCGATTTGATGGATCACGGACGAAGGGGAGAGACGGCATGTGTGACGATCGGACCATCGCGGAAGATCTGGATTGGCTGAGGACCCGCGGCATGACCCGGCGCAGCTTTGCCGCCGCTGCTGGCGCCACCGCGATTGCGGCGGGATTGCCCGGCTGCACCACCACCGCCAAGGATGGATCGCCGCTGTTCGAAACCATGGTCTCCGTGCCGACGGCCGACGGCACCGCCGATGCCTTTTTCGTCCACCCATCCAAAGGCCGACATCCGGCGATCCTGTTATGGCCCGACATTGGTGGCCTGCGGGAGGCATTCAAGGAAGCCTCGCGGCAGTTGGCCGCGTCGGGCTACGCCGTGCTCGCGGTCAACCATTATTACCGCGGATCAAAGGCCCCTGTCCTGCCGGAGGGAGTCAGCTTTCGCGACCCCCAGGGCCGCGAAATCCTTGGGCCGATGATCGCCGCCCTTACGCCCGATGCTTATGCCGGGGACGCCAAAGCCTATGTCGCCTGGCTTGACGCACAACGCGCGGTCGATACCGACAGGAAGGTGGGCAGCGTCGGTCATTGCATGACCGGCTCAACCACCATTCGGGCGGCGGCCGCCGTCCCTGCCCGGGTCGCCGCTGCTGTATCGTTCCATGGTGGCGGCCTGGTCACCGATAAGGCCGACAGCCCGCACCTTCTGATCCCGTCGACCAGTGCGGCCTTCCTGTTTGCCATCGCCCAGAACGATGATGCGAAGGAGCCGAATACAAAAACGGTGTTGCGCGACACGGCGGCGCGGGCAAAGCGGCCGGCGGAAGTGGAGGTCTATCCCGCCCAACATGGTTGGACGACGCTTGATTCCGCCGTCTATGATCCGGTTCAGGCGGCGCGCGCATGGACCCGCGCCAAAAGCCTGTTCGCGCAGCTTTGACCTCGGCGTACCGCTAGTCCGACTTGCCCTTCTTCCCCCCGTCATTGGGCAGGGGATAATCGCTGATCGGCTGCAGCACGGCAAAGCTCTCTTTTGAAGGCTTGCGTCCAAGGGGCGGCCAGTTGATCGCCTCATCCGCAATGATCGTATCGGGCAGACGGTCCAGAAGGTCGCGGATCAGAGTGAGGCGACCGCGTTTCTGATCATTGAAATTAACCAGGGCCCAAGGTGCGTTGTTGGTGCTGGTCGCCGCGAGCATTATATCGCGCGCTTTGGTATAATCGTCATATTTGGTGCGGGCCGCCTGATCGATTGGTGACAGCTTCCACCGCTTCATCGGGTCGTCGACCCGCTCGGCAAATCGCTCCTCCTGTTTCTCCTGATCCGTGGTCAGCCAATATTTGAACAGCAAAACACCGTCGTCGGTCAGTAGCTTTTCAAACCGCGGGACCTGATCAAGAAACCTCGCCACCTCCTCGTCGGTGGCAAAGCCCATCACCTTTTCAACGCCTGCGCGGTTGTACCAGCTGCGGTCGAACAGGACGATTTCGCCCTTCCCTGGCAGGTGCGGAACATACCGCTGGAAATACCATTGCCCCTTTTCGGTATCGGTCGGCTTGGGCAGCGCGACCGTATGGCATTGACGTGGATTCAACACGTCGGAAATGGCGTTGATGACTCCGCCCTTCCCGCCGGTATCCCGCCCTTCGAAGATGACCAATATGCGCTGGCCGGTGGCGGCTGCCCAATGCGCCATCTGGACGAGCTCTTCCTGCATCGGCTCGATCAACTCATTATATTTCTTGCGTTTCAGCTTGCCCATCGACGCCTCTCTTCAACACCAGCTTGTCTTGTGACCGATGTAACGATGGGCGAGCCCCTCGTCGATCAGCTGCTGACCGATATCATGGTCGCCTCGCTCCACCGCCATCAGCTCGCGGCCATATTGATCGAGTCGCTGAAGCCGGTGCGCCGTCATGGTGAAATTGCCCTGATTAAGCAGCACAAGCAGGCGGTCGCGAGCGCGTATACCCTGCGCGGCCTCTTGCGGGCATTGCGCGCCGCCAAGCTCTGGCGCGTCGATCCCGGCGATGCGGATCTTGCGTTCCCCCAGTTTAAAGCTGTCGCCATCGGTAACGCAGGCAAAACTGCGCCCGCGTCCGCATAGCGTAAAACGGTCGCCGACCTTCTGCGGATTATCGGCGAGGATCCACCGTGGTTTGATCAATGCGGGATCGAGCAAAGCGCCAATGACCAGCAATATTGGGACAATGATGATTGCGCGCCAGACACCCCGGCGGCGCGGCCGAAACGACGGCGCCCGCGTCGGCGGCATGACTGGTTTTCGTCTATGTCCCCGTCCCATGATCGCACGTCATGCAGCCGGGCCGGATGCAGCGCAAGAAAAAGGGCGGCTCAATCGCGAGCCGCCCCAAATTCTGGACGTTTGTAATCGATCAACGCTCTTCAAAGTTGATCGCGACGTCAGCATTGGCCGACAGGCGCACCTTGTCACCTTCAACATCGGCGACCAAACCGCGCGAAATATAGTGATGATGGCCCTTGTGCCCGTCGACCGGATCAACCGGACGTGTCAACTTGATGCGGTCTTCTTCGACCCGGTCAACGGTGCCAACATGCACGCCGTCCGCGCCGATAACTTCCATATCTTCCTTTACGCTTTCATATCCGCTCATCTTGTATCTCCATCGGTTGTTGAATCGGTAACGTGTGCTCAATCAAAAAGATGCATCAAATCGTCGACTTCAAATCGGTCGACGCAATATGCCATTGCCGCTGTTCCATGGTTGACCCCGGCACATCGTTGACCCGGCGTAAAGCAACGGTGCCGACCATGTTGAAGGGTTTGCCATTGGCCTGTTTGCCGTACAGGCGGAAGGGCACCGATACATAGATGGAACCAGCCGCGCCTTCCGGTTCACCGGGCTTTCCCACTTCCGAATGAATGTCCGCGTATCGCGACCAGGTTTCGGTGAATTCCTTTTCCGTCATGTTGCTGGCACGGCCGTTGTCCGACCACAGCAGGCGCGCATCGGCAAATTTCCGCTGTTCAAGAAGGCCGCCATATCGTTGCATCACCTGACCCGCGCCTTGCGCGCTCTTGGGGTCAATTGCCCCTTCACTGACGGCTGTGCGGTCATCGGGAAGGCCGCCCGGCTGCCCCGGCGCGATTGCGGAGGGATCATCAGACGCAGCATTTTCCGCAATATTATTCGAGCCGCTGGCGCCGGCGGCATTTGCCGACGCTTCCTGCTCGGTCGGCGCATTTTCGTTCGCAGTGGTCGCTGGCGGGGCGGTGCAACCCGACATGACGATAATGATCGACAGCGAAATCCAGCGACGGGCCATTAGACATTTCCTTTTGCCAAAAAGGACCAATTGGCAGGCAGGCGAATCGTTCCATATTGATGCACCCCGGAACCCCATGCTGCCAAGCGCGTTCGTTTCGCTGACGAAAAATATTCCACGAGAATAATGTTCAACAGGGAGTGTGAGTAATGTCTGACGACCAAGAAAAAGTGACGGTCATTGAAACCGGCAGCGGCGGAGGCGGTGGCGGCATATTGGCTGTTGTGCTGCTAATTATCGTTCTGGCGGTGCTGGTGTTCGTGTTCAAGGATCAGCTTGGGCTGGGCGAGAAGAAGACCGAGATCAACATTCCCGACAAGATCGACGTCAACATCAACTGACGTCCTTTGACCATCGCGCGTGAGGCGCGTAACGACCCCCTCGGTTCCCAGATGGAAACGAGGGGGTTTTTGCGTCGCATGGCCAATGAACTGACCTACATCTCCGGATTTGGAGGTTATGTCGAAACCGAGGCGGTTGGCGGGTCATTGCCTATCGGCCGAAACAGTCCGCAGCGCCCGGCTTACGGCCTGTATGCGGAGCAATTCAGCGGCTCGGCCTTCACCGCTCCGCGCCACGAAAACAGGCGCAGCTGGCTATATCGCATGCGTCCCACCGCGGAACATCCTCCCTACACCGCCTATGATGAGGCTCCGTTATTCGCGGCGACACCGACATCGACCCCGCTCGCGCCCAATCGCTTGCGGTGGGACCCGCCGGCCGATTTGCCCGCCGGCGCCGATTTCGTTGACGGCATGGTGACAATGTTGACCAACCGCGACCCGGCCGACCTCGAAGGGGTGACGCTTCACCTTTATCGCGCAGCTCGGTCCATGGACCGCAAGCTGTTCGTCAATGCTGATGGCGAATTGCTGATCATCCCGCAGTCGGGAATCTTGCACCTGTTTACCGAAATGGGCCGAATGGACCTGCCGCCGGGGTATATCGGCGTTATTCCGCGTGGCATCCGCTTCCGGGTCGACGTTGAGGGCGAAGCACGCGGTTATGTCGCAGAAAATCAGGGCGCTCTGTTCCGCCTTCCCGATCTTGGACCAATTGGTGCCAACGGCCTTGCCAATCCGCGTGATTTCGAAACGCCGGTGGCTGCCTATGAAGACGTGTCCGGCGATCATCTGATCGTTCAAAAATATCTCGGCTCGCTTTGGGCGACAACGCTTGATCATTCGCCGCTGGACGTCGTTGCATGGCACGGCAACCTTGCGCCCTACCGATACGAGTTGGCGCGGTTCAATACGATTGGGACCGTCAGTTTTGATCATCCCGATCCCAGCATTTTCACCGTGTTGACGAGTCCGTCCACCGTGCCTGGACGCGCCAACGCGGATTTCGTGATTTTCCCGCCGCGCTGGATGGTCGGAGAAGATACATTCCGTCCGCCCTGGTTCCATCGCAATGTCATGAGCGAGGCGATGGGCCTGATCCACGGCGCCTACGATGCCAAGGAAGGTGGTTTCGCGCCCGGCGGCCTTAGTCTGCACAATTTGATGAGCGGCCATGGGCCTGACGTTGAAAGCTGGCGCAAGGCAAGCACCGCCGCGCTTCAGCCGACCAAGATTGAGAGCACCATGGCCTTCATGGTGGAGACCTGCTGGCCCTACACGCCAACGGCCTTCGCCCTTGACCGATCACAGCCTGACTATGACGAATGTTGGGCCGATTTTCCGAAAGCAGAGCTACCCAAATGACCGACAATGTTGCGACCATTCAAAGCTGGGTAGCCAGCGCCAACGGTCACCCGGATTTCCCGATCCAGAATTTGCCGCTTGGCGTCTTTTCCACAGGCGTGGTCGGGGAGCATCGCATCGGCGTCGCCATCGGTGACATGGTGCTCGACATGAAGGCTCTGTCGCGGACTGACCTTCTCGATAGTCATTGGCGTCTGGCGCTAGGGCTGGAAACGCTGAACGCCTGGTTCGCGCATGGTCCCACCGATGCGACCGCGCTGCGCACCCAATTGACGGAATTGCTGTCGGACGAACGACATCGCAATCAGGTGGAACCGATGCTGGTGCATCGTTCGTCTGTCACAATGCATCTTCCCTGCCATATCGGCGACTACACCGATTTTTATGTCGGCATCCATCATGCCACGAACGTCGGCAAACAGTTCCGTCCCGACAATCCGTTGCTGCCCAACTACAAATATGTGCCCATCGGCTATCATGGTCGCGCCAGCTCGGTTCGCGTGTCGGGTGAGCCGGTTGCGCGGCCGGCCGGGCAGCGTAAGGCCCCCGACGCAGAGGTGCCGGAATATGGCCCTAGTCGGCGCCTGGATTATGAGTTGGAGCTTGGCATTTTCATCGGCCGCGGAAACGCGCTTGGGCACCCCATCCCGATCGACGAGGCTGCAGATCATATTGCCGGCTATTGCCTGCTGAATGACTGGTCGGCGCGCGATCTGCAGGCTTGGGAATATCAGCCGCTCGGCCCTTTCCTCGCCAAGAATTTCCTGACCAGCATTTCGCCATGGGTGGTGACGCCCGACGCGCTGGCACCGTTCCGGTCGGCAATGCCGTCCCGGCCGGGCGGCGACCCGGCGCCGCTCGCCTACCTCACCAATGCCAAAGATCAGGCGAACGGCGCGCTCGATATTCACATGGAAGTGAGCCTGTTGACCCGCAAGATGCGCAACATGGGCCTGCCGCCACACATATTGAGCAAGGGTGACGCATCGGCCGCCATGTATTGGTCGGCGGCGCAAATCGTGACTCACCACGCGTCCAGCGGCTGCAATCTTCAACCCGGCGACCTGATCGGTACCGGTACGTTGTCGACGGCGGATGAAACTGGCCTCGGTTCGCTGCTGGAAATCTCGCACGGCGGTAAAACCCCGATCGCGTTACCCAGCGACGAAACCCGCAGCTTCCTTGAGGATGGCGACGAGCTGACGATCACTGCGCGCTGCGTCCGCGATGGAGCCGTCAGCATTGGCTTTGGAAGCTGCACCGGCCGCGTTATCACCTCGCGCTGAACCGTATGAGAGAGTCGGTCAGTGCCAACGCTGTTATCGCCCCATGCGATAGCGGATTGAATGGGACGCCCCGCAAACCTAACATCGCGCCGGCGGAGCAATTTTCGTGGACATAATCGATTACCGATGAATGGACTTTCCGCGACATATCAGCTGCGCAAGGCGGACCTTCGGCGCTTTCTCGTGGCCCGGACGGGCAGCGAGGCCGATGCCGACGACCTAATGAGTGATCTTTGGATCAAGATTTCGGCGGCGAATACAGGGCCAATCGATAACCCGGCCAGCTATCTGTTCCGAATGGCCAACAATCTGGTGCTCGACCGTTTGCGTGAAGCCCGGCGGCGGGTTCGCCGGGAAAATGAATGGAGCGACGATCAGCACGGCCGTCCCCGGGCGAATGTGGAAATCGCCGACCCGGCTCCAAATGCCGAGCAGCGGATGATCATGAGCCATGAAACGGCGCGCCTGCGCGACGCGGTTGCGCAATTGCCGGAGGGCGCCCAACGGGTGCTGAGGATGCACAAGTTCGAAGAGCTGAGCCATGGAGAAATCGCCGCGCGCCTTGGCATCAGCAAGAGCGCCGTCGAAAAACATATGGCCGTTGCCATGACCCATTTGCGCCGATTGTTTAAGGACTGAGGCGGTGACGGGTCGGCGGCGTCATGATGGACATCAGGGAGGTTCGGCGACGAAGGTCGCGAACACATGGGCATGACGAACGAGGAACGGATCCAGGACGAGGCGGCTGCATGGCTGTTCCGGCAGCAGGATGCAGCCATGGACTGGCTGGCCTTTACGGCTTGGCTGGAGGCAGACCCGCGTCACCGCGGCGCGTTTGACGAACTGGCGCTGCTCGATGTCGAGCTTGGCGAGGGCCGGAGCGAAATCTGGCCTGACCAACATGGGGCGTTGCCAGAGGCAGCGAATGATCGCGCGTCGGCGCCCATCGGCCGATGGGCGGGATGGGTCGGCGGCGCGATGGCTGCCACCCTGGCCGCTGTCCTTGTGCTTCAACCGGGAACCAATGGTCCGGCCATCCAAAACTATCACTCCGGCGCGGACAAAAGCGCCGAGATCGCGCTGAATGATGGAACGAAGATTGTCCTCGCCCCTGCCAGCACCCTTCAGGTTCGCGGCACCGACCTGGCCTTGCAGGGCACCGGATATTTTGACGTCCCGCACAAGGCAGGTCGGACATTGACCGTCCGCGCTGGCGATTTTGTCGTGAACGACATTGGCACCCGTTTTTCGGTCGGGAATGACGCCGAAGGTGTTCGGGTAGAGGTGGCCGACGGATCGGTCGCGGTGTCGTCATCGCGACTGGCGAAACCGGTGCCCCTTTCCGCCGGCCATGGCCTGATCGCCGACACGGCGGCTGGGCGGGTCCAACTGACCACGGTAGAACCGGCCGCTGTTGCGTCATGGCGCAGCGGCAAGCTGACCTTTGATCAGGCGCCGCTGGCGCTGGTAGCGCGTGAGGTATCGCGCTATTCTGGGCACAAGGTGACGGTCGACCCGGCGATTGCCGACCAGGCGTTCAGCGGAGTGATTGCAATTGACGAGGGCGATTCACCTGGCGCAGCGCTGGCCCAGATCCTTGCGCTGGACGCGAAGCCGGTTGACGGCGGCGTTCGGTTGGAGCCTCGCCGCTAGCATAAGTCTGGCAACGCCAGCGACCGCCCAAACCGGCCGGATTGACCTACCGACCGCACCACTTGCGCAATCGCTGTCGCGGCTTTCCGCACGGACCGGTGCTTCGATCGGCTATAGCGGGCGCTTACCCGCCTTCACCACGCGTGCAGTTCGCGGTGCGCGCGGCGCGGCCGATGCGCTGCACCAAATGCTTGACGGAAGTGGCTATCGCGCGGTTGCGACCGGTCCAGCCAGTTTCCGAATTGAGGCGATTTCGCCGGCGCCCCGCCCCGCCCCGTCGGACCCACAACCGCGACCGGCGTTGCAACCGGAAATCGTCGTCACCGCCCTGAAACGGGCGGCGCCATTACTGTCGGTGCCTGCAACGGTCCGGGTCGTGCGGGAAAGCGAACTCAACACCGCTGGCACAATCGCCGGCAGCGGGGCATTGGCGGCCGAGCTGCCGACAATGACAATGTCCAGTCTGGGGCCAGGCCGCAACCGCATGTTTCTGCGCGGCATTGGTGACGGACCGCTTAATGGATTTAATCAGGGCAGCGTTGCCATCCTGCTTGACGAAGCCCGGTTAAATTACGACGCGCCCGATCCCGATTGGGCGCTGGTCGACATTGATCAGGTCGAAATTCTCGAAGGTCCGCAAGGCCCGCTCTATGGGACCGGGGCGCTTGGCGGAATTGTGAAGATTACAACCCGCGCGCCCGACCTCAATACGGCGGGCGGGCGTTTGGACAGCGGTATCGCGGTAACACAGGACGGCGACCTGTCGAACAGTCAGTCGGCGGTGCTCAACCTGCCGCTTGCGGCCAATCGCCTCGCCCTTCGCGCAGTCGCATATCGACAGCGGCAAGCGGGATGGATCGACACGCAGGGCGCCGCCCGCGATTCCAATGTTGAGCGATTGGTCGGCGGGCGGATCGCCGTGCGCTGGGCGCCTGCTAGCGGTTGGACAATCGATCTTACCGGCGCTCTTCAGGGGCGCCGCGCGCGCGACAGCCAATATGTCGACGGCGATCTCGGCCGCTATGGGCGGCCGTTCCGCAAGCCCGAACCGCGCGATCTTGACGCGCGTCTGGCCACATTGACGGTCAAGGGGCGGATCGGTGATCTTGAGCTGACCTCGTTGACGGCGATAAGCGGGCAGGAGGCCGCCGCGACCTACGACGCGACGCCGCTGGCGATAACGCTAGGAACAAATGGCCAAACCATGGTCGAGGATGGCCGAGACTACCGATTATTTGATCAGGAGTTTCGGCTGGGTAGCAGCGGCGCGCGGCCGATCAACTGGCTGATCGGCGCGTCGCTCATCCGCGCCAGTACTCGGGCGAACATCACCGCCGCTGATAAGGATCAGCTTTCAACCCTCCTGAGTCTCAAGCGGCATGTGTCGGAGGCTGCGCTTTTCGGGCAGGCGAGCACGGCAGTGACGCCGACACTGCACCTTGAAGGCGGTGCCCGTTTATTTGTCAGTAAGGTGGACGACGGCGGCGAGGAAAATGGCATGGCCCGACTTGTTCGCAAGCGCAGCCTACGCGGAGCCGGAAGCGTGAGCTTGTCGTGGAGTCCGAATCGCGACCAAACCTATTATCTTCGCGCTGCCACCGCTTACCGACCGGGCGGCGCCAATATCGAGCCGGAAGCCCATCAGCAGCGATATGACGCGGATGAGTTGGCAAGCGTCGAGCTTGGCGCCCGCATTCGCCGGGGCTCGTCCCTGGCGATCAATGCCACCGCCTTTGCCTCGCAGTGGCAGCATGTCCAGGCGGACGAACTCCTCGCTAACGGGCTTGTTGCAACGCGCAATGCGGGCAATGCGCGCAACATCGGCATCGAGGCCGACCTTCGTTGGTCCCCGCTGCATGCTACAGATGTTCATGCGGGGCTGATGGTGCAATCGGCACGGCTCGAGCGCGGTAGTTCTGCGGGGGCCGACGCGCCACGATTGCCTGCGGTGCCGCAATTCTCGCTTAGGACCCGCGCGAGTCACCGCATACAAATCGGAGGTTGGACAGCGACGGTGGAGGGTGGCCTGCAGTTTGTCGGTGCGACTCACCTTTCCTTTGATCCGATTGTTGACCGGCGCACCGGCGGCCGGGTTGTAGTTGATGCGGCGTATCGGATGGAAAATGGAAATTGGACCGTCGCGCTATCCGGCGCGAACCTTGCCAACGGTGCCGCCGATACCTTCGCCTTTGGCAACCCCTATCGCGCGCGCGCCGTTCCCCAACGCACGCCGATGCGTCCGCGGACGATTGGCCTGTCGATCGGTCGTCGATTCTAATCGCCCCGCCAAAAAAATCGCCGCCGGACTGTGGTGGCCTGTGACGGCCGTCGTCTTCCTTCCGAGCAATCGGGGAGTATCCAATGCGCGCCATAGCAGCCAAACAGTTGATCGAGCGTCGGTATGCTATTGTCCACGGGGCGGTTCCGGCCGCCGACTACCCATATTTTTGCGTCGTTGATCCGGGCGACGCGGGCGAGCCAAAGGCAGCGCTCGGATACCGCATCGCGTCCGAAGATCGGTTATTCCTTGAGGATTACCTGGATTTCCCAATCGAGAAGGCGGTTTCGCATTTGTTCGGACGGGTAGTCGAGCGTGACCGCATCGTTGAAATTGGCGCACACGCGTCCGACAGAAGCCGCGCGACAGTGGCATTATGGGCCCGAACGGCGCGCCATCTTGACGGTGTCGCCGACGTCGCAGTGGCCGTGCTGACCGCACCGCTTCGCTCAATGTTCGCCAGACTTGGAATTGAAATCAGGGAAATCTGCCCCGCCGACCCGCTCCGCCTTCCTGGCGGTGCGGCACATTGGGGCCAATATTACGCGCAGCGACCCGCAGTTTGTGCGGGCCTTATCTCGCCAGCGCGACCAAAGCTGGCGGGCTTCGACGACGGCATAACGGGACTTTGCGCATGACCGCTATCCTCGGTGCTATGCGCGCGCACGGCCGGTTGCAACGACCGAACCCGGCGTTCGAACAGGGTTCAATCATATTGTCCTGGAAGGACGCGGCCGATGAGGTGGCGCGGCTGGCAAGCGAGATTGCTGCACGCGCTGGACATGGTGGTGTCGTCGCCCTGTCGCTCGACCATGGAATCGGCAGCGCCATCACGCTGATCGCCACGCTCGAAGTGGGCGTTCCGATTGTGCCGCTGCCGCCCTTTTTTCATCCCGATCAGGCCGCTGCGGCGGTGCGCCACGCCGGGGCGACGGCGCTGGTCCAATCGGCCCATTTTGGCGAGGGGCGCGTGTCCTTGGATTGGCAAGCACTTGATCATCCACGCGCCGACATACCAGCGGGGACAGCGGTCATCAGCTTCAGCAGCGGGTCCACCGGCGATCCGAAGGGCGTCTGCCTATCGGCGGAACATCTGAGTACGATGGCGGACCGCGTGTGCGATTATCTGGGCCGTGGTCTTGCCGGTCGCCATCTTCCTATTCTCCCATTTGGTATATTGCTCGAACAAGTCGCCGGCCTGATGGCATCGTTGATTGCCGGGGGAACATATGTTCCGCTCCCAAGCAGTGACGTGGGGCTCGGCGATCCACAGCATCCAGACCCGCTGGCGATGCTCAGCAGCATCGCGCGACAACGGGCAACGTCCCTCATCCTGGTGCCGGAATTTCTGGCCGCACTGGTCGGCGCGATGGAGGCCACCGGCCAGAGACTGCCCGACCTGCAATTAGTGGCCGTCGGCGGCGCGGCAGTCCCGCCGGGCCTACTCGATCGCGCAAGAGGCGTTGGCCTGCCCGTGCGTCAGGGGTATGGCATGACAGAGGCGGGATCGGTGATCGCGCTCGAAGGCGCCGGAACCGCGTCGCGCGGCGCGGTCGGCGAAAGCATTGGTGCCCACTCCATCCGCCTTGCCGCCGACGGTGAAATCTGGATTGACGGCCCGCTCTTCCTCGGCCTGATCGGCGCCGCGCGCGCACCGGGTCCCTATGCAACTGGCGATATTGGCCGCATCGACGGGGCCGGGCAATTGTGGATTGAAGGGCGCAAATCCAGCCTGATCGTCACCAGCTTTGGCAGGAATATATCGCCCGAATGGATTGAGGCGCTTTTGACGTCCCAGCCGGAAATCGCCCAGGCGCTCGTTCGCGGTGACGGCGATGCCGCGCTCAATGCCCTACTTGTTCCGTCGGGGCCGAAAGCCGACGTCGCAAGCGCCGTTGAGCGCGTGAATTTCGGCCTTCCTGGCTATGCCCGGATCGAAAGCCACCGTCTTGTTCCCCCATTCACGCCCATCAATGGACTGCTGACCGGCAACGGCCGGTTGCGCCGGGCCGCGATCGAGCGCGTTTATCCAAAGGAGGCAGATTTGCCCAAATTCTTTGACCGGCTGGTGGCGGAAACTCGCGAGGAGCAGGCACGTTTCGCGATGACGCCGCAGCTGATCGCCGGGCTCACCGGCCAGATCAGCCAGAGGGATTACATTGCCTATCTTACCCAGGCTTATCACCATGTCCGCCATACCGTTCCATTGATGCTGGAAGCGCGGGCGTTCCTGGCCGGGCGCGGTGACGATACGCTGGTGACGGCGCTCGACGAATATATAGATGAGGAAACCGGCCACGAAGAATGGATTCTTGACGATATCGCGGCCGCAGGCGGTGATCGCGCCGCGGCCGAAACAAGTGAGCCTTCTCCCGCGACAAAGGCGATGGTCGACCATGCCTACCGCACCATCCGCAGCGGCAACCCCGCAGCCTTTTTCGGCATGGTATTTGTGCTGGAAGGTACCAGTGTCGCCTTGGCCTCTAGCGGCGCGGCGGCGGTTGAGCAGCGGCTGGGCCTGCCTAAAACCGCGTTTCGCTACCTTAATTCGCACGGCGCCCTCGACCAGGATCATATGCGGTTCTTCGAAGGACTGATGAACCAAATCGACCGACCGGCCGATCAACAGGCCATCGTGCAAATGGCGAAGGATATGTTCGCGCTGTTCGGCGGAATGTTCGCCGGCATTGAGTTGGAGGGCACCCGCCGTGCAGCTTAACGGGCAGATCGTTGCGATGACCGGCGCGGCGGGCGGTATCGGAAGCCTGCTCTGCCGTGAGCTGAAAGCGTCGGGCGCAATGCTGATCGGAATTGACCGCGTTGATTGCCCCGATTGCGATGACACGATCTTGGCCGATCTTTCCACGCATGAGGGCCTCGTGTCCCTTACGGCAAAGCTGGCGCGGCGGAAAATCGATATCCTAATCAACCTCGCCGGGATGCAATATTTTGGGCCGTTCGAAGCGCAGGATCCGGGGAGCATCTGGACCGGCTATGTCGTCAACCTTATTGCACCGGCCATGCTTGCCCGCGCTGTCCTGCCAGGCATGCAAACGCGGCGCGCGGGACAAATTGTCAACATTGGGTCCGTAATGGGCGCGGTGAACTATCCCCATTTCGCAACCTACTCGAGCAGCAAGTGCGGACTTCGCGGTTTCAGCGAGGCGCTGCGGCGAGAGCTTGCCAACTCGCCTATCGCGATCACCCATATCGCGCCGCGCGCCGTGCGAACCGGCTTCAACGACGCAAAGGTCAACCGCTTCCTTGAAGTTGCGAAGATGCAGGCGGACGAACCGGTTATTGTCGCACGGCGCATCGCGGCCGCGATCACCGCGCGGCGCAAAGATGTCACCATTGGCGTCGCCGAACAATTTTACACCAAGCTCAACGGCGCCTTTCCGCGGCTTGTCGATGTCGGCCTCGCCGCCACGACGGCTAAGGCCCGGACGCTGTTTGCCGATTAACCGACGGAGGATTGATCATGACGTTTTTCCGAAAAGCCCTTTTGTCGGGCCTGGCATTACTGGCCTCGGCAGGGCCTGCGCTCGCGTCGGAAAATCCGGCGATGGATGCCGACGTCATGCGCATCAACAATGGCTGGGCCCATATCCGGTACCAGGTGCGCGACCGCAGCGCGCAATTTAGCCAGCTCGCGGCGCTTGAGGGTCAGGCGCATCAGGTGTCCGCGAAATATCCCGGCAGGGCGGAACCGTTGCTGTGGGAAGGGATCGTCGTCAGCGAAGAGGCTGCCCGCGCGTCGGCATTGCGGCAACTCGGTCTTGCAACCCGCGCTCGCGACATTTTGGCGAAGGCCTACGCCATCAACCCGCGCGTCGCCGACGGCGGCGCAGCGATGAGCCTCGGCGTGCTGTATTACAAGGTGCCCGGATGGCCGATTGGCTTTGGCAGCACCGCCAAGGCGCGAAGCTTTTTCCAGCAAGCACTGGCGCAGGACCCGAAGGGCCTCGACAATAATTTCTTCTATGGCGATTTCCTTGCGCAGGAAGGCGACAAGGCCCGCGCTAGGCAATATTTGCAGCGCGCGCTGCAGGCACCGACCAATCCCAACCGACCAGTGTGGGATGCGGGGCGACGGGCCGAAGTGCGATCATTGCTGGCCAAACTGGGATGATCGGCGCCACGCTGACCGACCGGGCGGCGCTGGCGGTTGGACGACAATTGGCCAATCCCGTGGGGCTTGGCGGGCTTGCGGTTGGCGCGATTATGCGTCTGGCCAACCGCCGCCCGAGCCGGGCGCTGCTGAAAGCCCTGGAGATTGGGTCAGAGCATCGCCTCCTTGATATTGGATGCGGTGACGGAAGCAGCCTGCATATGGCCCGCGGTGCTGCGTGGCGATGCGGCATTGATCGTTCGGCCGTCATGGTCAAATCGGCACGGCGTCGCCTCCGCCGCGATATTGCGATGGCGCGCGCGTCTGTGCAGGTCGGCGATATGACGCGCCTGCCATTTGGCCCCGGCGCGTTTGATCGCATCATGGCGTCCAACATGCTCTATTTTTGCAATGACGTTCCGGCATTTATCGACGAATGCCGCCGCGTGTCGCGTCGCGGCGGCCGGCTGGGCATTTACGTCACGGATCGGCAATCGATGGCAAATTGGCGATTTGCCGGGCCCGCGACGCACCGCCATTTCTGTTATGACGATCTGCGTGATGAACTATACCGTGCCACGCTTCGCCCGGAAGATGTCGCCATCCATCCCCTGCCACTACCCTGCGGGATGAGCGGCCTGATCGCCATCGTCCGCCTGTAAGGCGCGGAGCGTGGCGCCACTGCGCGCATATCATTCGATCGTTAGCCCATTTCAGCTAGTCTGATTTGCGAGATTCTTCGTCCGCCGCAGCGACGCCCAGGCTGAACGTAAACGTCGACAGTGGATCGCACATAATCAATGACATCCTGTCGGCGGAGCTGGGTGCCGGTCTGCAACACGAGCAGCGCGAGCGGTGGTTTGTCCGCTGTCCTATGATCCATTGCTGCGTCTGAGGCAGATTGTCAGGCCTACGACCACCAAGTTCGCCTATGACGGGCTCAATGCCGTTGCAGAATATGATGGCGGCGGCCTGCTGCTGCCCCGCTATGTGTTTGGGCCGGGCGTTGAAGAACCGCTGGTGCAATATGAAGGCACCGACACAGCGACCCGCCGCTTCCTCCATGCCGACAAGCGCGGCAGCATCATTGATTAGCTGCGATTTTCGGAAATATGGTGCCGCTTACAGGACTCGAACCTGTGACCCCCTCATTACGAATGAGGTGCTCTACCAACTGAGCTAAAGCGGCGCGGCCCATTGGGCGGCTTGCGGTTGCGCCCCTACACGGCCTTGTTTCGCCCTGCAAGCCTGTCCTCATCTTCCAGAAACACCCACACCAAATCACTCGATATGCTTAACGGTTTAGCAAGGCTTCCCGTCCAAAATGGCATAGATTTGGAGAAATGTGGGAATTTTGCGGCGTGGACAGCTATTCTGACCAACGACATGAATTCGATCAGCCGGTGTCGCCGGTGGAACCGCCGCATGATTCGCCGTCGGCCGTGATCGGCAATGACGAACGGCGGATGCATGTCCGGGCCTATAATTATTGGTGCTCTCTCCTCGATGGCCGCGACTATCCGTCGATTGAGGATCTTGATCCGTCGGGGATTTCTGATTTTGGCCCCCATTCCGTCCTGCTGGATTTCACCGCCGGCAGCGATGACCCGGCGACGCCCTATATCGGAACGGCCGTGCGCGAGGAATGTGACCTTGCCGACGATGGCGTGAAGCAGATCAGCGACGTGCCCGGCAAATCACTGCTCAGCCGACTAACAGACCATTATATGCAGATTATCGCCAACCGGGCCCCGGTCGGCTTCGAAGCAGAGTTCGTCAATCAGCGCGGCCATAATATTTGCTACCGCGGCATCCTGATGCCGTTCAGTAGTGATGGCGATACGATTGATTTCATCTATGGCGTCATCAACTGGAAAGACGCTGGCGAGGTGCCCGCGCTCGACCGGGTAATCAAGCCTGCCATCGCACCGATTGATTCATCGTTCGACCTGAACGAGCCTGACGACGACGACGACGCGCTGGAACTGACAGCCACCATTGCCGACGGTGCCGTGGCCAGCGAATTCGTGTCATCGCACGCCCCGCCGCCGCCGACGCATCCAGACTATCCCCCTGCGCCAACGCATCTGACTTGGGAGGACGGTCCCCTTGCCGATACGCCGGATATCGATTTTCCGATCGAATCGAACGACACGTCGGGCGAAGCGGACGACGCCATTGACGCCGAAGAGGCGCCAGTCGTCGATGATGAGGCGGGGCTCGCGGACCGTCTTTGGGCGGCACGCGAAAGTGCTGAGATTTGCAAGCAGGCGGACGGCCGCAGCCGCGTCGCCCTCTACCGCGCATTGGGCATGGCTTATGATTTCGCGGTGGCTTGTAAGCGCGTGCCCGACGAATATGCCGAAATCCTCGACGATGCCGGGGTAAAATCACAAGTCCGGGCACCGATGACGCCAATCGTAAAACTGATTTTCGGCGTTGATTATGACAAAACGCGCCTGACCGAATTTGCCGCAGCACTCAGCTACGCCGAGCGCGAAGGCGTCGATTTCGGCGCCTTCCAGCAGTTTGTCGAAGCGGCAGATGGCGGTCTCAAGGGCCTGGTGGCCGCGGAGCGCAAAGCGCGGCGTCCGGACCGGCCCGTTGAGGACAAGGCAGAGATTGGGCGGTCGCGCCTGCGAAAGGCAGCGGCGCTTGCCCTCACCCAGCTTCCGACCAATGAAGAATTCGCCCTCGTTCTGACGCGCCGCAACGGCAACGGCGTGCATGAAGTGGTCGAACTTGTCGCGGACGATGCATTGCTTGATCGCGCGCTTCGTCGCGCATCCCGATAATTTCCTTCAGTCGTCGTCCAACTGTTGCCTTGCTTCGCCGGGGGGACTAGGCCCCCGCCAAACGCACATTCACGCGGAGCAGTGACGGGATATGACGGCCAAATCGGGCACGAAGTCGGCGGTTGCCGAGCATCTTCGGAAATCGCTTTCGGACCACGCCCTACCGGGCGAGCTGAATGAGTTTGGTGCACAGGAGCAGGCGGACGCAGCCGAATTCCTGACCGAGGTCATCGACCAGCGCAGTGCCGGAGAGCCTGCTATCCGGATCGAGTCGACCGGTGGTGAAGCCGGTCGTCGGCGGATGCGCCTCGCTGTTGTGAATAACGACATGCCGTTCTTGGTGGATTCGGTCGCCAATGCGATTGCTGGGCGCCAATTGACGATCCATCGTTTGCTGCACCCCGTTCTGGGCATAGAGCGCGATGCCAAGGGCAAGCTCTTGTCCGTCAGCGCGTGCGGGAAACCCGGCACGACCGCCGAATCGGTCATGTATATCGAACTGGATCGTGCCGACGCCCGCGGCCGGCGTGAGCTGGAACATGAACTGAAGGCTGTATTGGCCGACGTTCGCGTCGCGGTTCGCGACTGGGCTACCATCCAGAAAAAGATGCGCGAAGATGCCGCTCAGACGGACGACCCGGAAGGGCGCGAGCTTATGGAATGGTTCGCCGATGGCGCGATGACCCTCCTTGGCTATCATGTTGAAAAGCCCGATGAGGAGCCCAGCGACGAAATCGGTATCTTTTCCATTCCAGGCGCGCCGACCGACAAGGGCGGCAGTCGCGGGGCGATGCGCTATTTCGAAAATGGCGGACCGGTACCGTTGTTGACAAAGGCGGAACGCAAATCGGCAGTTCATCGCCGCGTGCCGCTGGACCTCGTCGTTGTCCCCTACCGCGAAAAGGGCAAGATTACCGGCATCGGTGTGTATGCTGGATTGTGGACCAGCCAGGCGTTGATCCTGCCGACCGAGGAAGTTCCGGTGCTTCGCCAGCGCCTGAAAAATCTCGACAAGAATTTCGGGTTCGATCCGCGTGGCCATAGCGGCAAGGCATTGCGTCACGCCGTTGCATCCGTCCCGCGAGATCTTCTCATCAGCCTCGATGAAAAGAGCGGCCGTGACCTGGTGACAACCGCAATGTCGCTTGCCGATCGCCCGCGCGCAGCAATTCTGCTGTTGCGGAGCATCCTGAAAGGCAATCTGTTCGCCTTCGTATGGTTGCCGCGCGATGATCTCAATACGCAGCGCCGGCTGGCCATCGCCTCATTGTTGGAAGACGTCGTCGGCAGCCATGTGACAAGCTGGCAGGTTGAACTTGGCGAAGGCGACCTTGCCCTTCTCCGCTATACCGTCGACATCGAAGCGGACGCCCCGACCCCGGACGTTGCCGAACTGAATCGCCGTCTCGACGAAATGGTGCGCGGCTGGCGGCCTGCGGTGGAAGAGGAATTGATTGAACGAGTCGGTCCCGGCCGCGGCGCGCGCCTTGCCATCACTTACGCCGACGCTTTCCCTGACAATTTCCGGGCAGCGACGCGACCCCTGGATGCAGCGGCCGATATCTTGCGCCTCTGCAAGTTGGACAATGAAACGAGCCGCGAAGTTCGTCTTTACCAGCCGCAGGGCGCAAAAGACGGCGCCCTTCGGCTGAAAGTCTATCGCACGGGCGGGTTCATTCCGCTGTCCGAAGCGGTACCGATCCTGGAGAATTTTGGATTTGAAGTCCTGGAAGAAATTCCGACCGAGCTTCACGGCAATGCGCTTGGGCACATCCATGATTTCAGTATCAGCCTGCCTGAAGGTGCTGATCGCGCTGCCATACTGGAACGCGTCGAAGTCATTGAAAAAGCGATTGCGTCGGTGCTCAAGGGCCGCGCGGAAAATGACGAATTCAACAAACTGGTCGTCACTACCAGCCTGACACCGCGCGCGGTCGTCTGGCTGCGCAGCTGGTTCCGCTACCTTCGTCAAACCGGTGTATCTTACGGCCTTTTGACCGTCGTCGATGCGCTTGCCCGCGCGCCCAAGGCAACCGAGGCAATGATTAATTATTTCGCCGCAGCGCACGACCCAGCATCGAAGGGTGATCGCGCTGCCAACATGGCGGCAGAAGCGGCGGCATTCGACGAGGCGCTGCAGAAGGTAAAGAGCATCGACGATGACCGTATTCTGCGCCTGTTGCGCGCGGTGGTCGGCGCCGTCCTGCGCACCAATGCCTTTGCCCCGGCGGCGGTGGAGGCACTGGCCTACAAGATCGACAGCTCGCAGGTCCCGGGCCTGCCCCGTCCTATCCCCTATCGCGAAATCTGGGTCTATAGCCCGCGCGTTGAAGGCATCCACCTGCGCGGCGGGCCAATCGCCCGCGGCGGTCTGCGCTGGTCCGACCGGCGTGACGATTTCCGTACCGAAATCCTTGGCCTGATGAAGGCGCAGCTGGTGAAGAACGCTGTTATCGTCCCCACCGGGGCGAAAGGCGGCTTCTATGCCAAGCATCTGCCCAATCCGGCGGTCGACCGCGACGCATGGTTCGCCGAAGGAACGGAAAGCTACCGCATCTTCATTCGGTCGCTGCTGTCGGTCACCGACAACATCGTCAATGACAAGGTTACGCATCCAGACAGCGTCGTCATTCATGACGGTGACGATCCCTATTTTGTGGTCGCCGCCGACAAGGGAACCGCGACCTTCAGCGACGTCGCCAACGCAATCGCGCTTGAGCGGAATTTCTGGCTGGGCGATGCGTTCGCGTCCGGTGGTTCCAACGGGTATGACCACAAGGCGATGGGCATCACCGCGAAGGGGGCTTGGATTTCGGTTCAGCGCCACTTCCTGGAAATGGGCGTCGATGTCCAAAAGGATTCGGTCGAAGTCGTTGGCTGCGGCGACATGTCGGGTGACGTATTTGGCAACGGCATGCTGCTGTCCAAGGCGATCAAGCTGGTCGCCGCGTTCGATCACCGCCACATCTTCATCGATCCCAATCCCGATCCGGCGGTAAGCTGGCAAGAGCGGGAACGGATGTTCAATCTACCCCGTTCCAGCTGGGATGATTATGATCGCAAGTTGCTGAGCAAGGGCGGGATGATTGTCCCGCGTACTGAAAAGTCGATCAAATTGACTAAGGAAGCCCGCGAGGCGCTGGACATTGACGCCGAAACGATCGACCCGACCAGCCTGATCAGCGCGATTCTGAAAGCGCCGGTCGACCTGGTCTGGTTTGGCGGCATTGGCACCTACATCAAGGCGTCGAGCCAGACCAACGCACAGGTTGGCGATCCGGCCAATGATAGCCTGCGCGTCGACGCGCGTGATTTGCGCGCCAAGGTCATTGGTGAAGGTGCGAACCTGGCGATCAACCAGGCCGGCCGTATCGAATTTGCCCAGAATGGCGGCCGTATCAACACCGACTTCATCGACAATTCGGCCGGCGTCGATTGCTCGGACAATGAGGTCAACATCAAGATCCCGCTCAATCGCGAAATGCAGGAAGGGCGTTTGGAAGAACCCAAACGCAACAAGCTACTTGCCAAGATGACGGATGCGGTGAGCGACCTGGTGCTGGAGGATAACCGCCTTCAGACCCTGGCCCTATCGATCGCGGAATCGCGGGGAGCGGACGGCCTTCCGGGTTTCGTCAACACCATCGAAATGCTGGAAGCTTCGGGCCGCCTGGATCGTAAGGTGGAGGGTCTCGACAGCAGTGAAACCCTGCTCCGGCGCGGCCTTGATGGTCGCGGCCTGACGCGGCCGGAACTGGCCGTTATCCTGTCGATGTCGAAAATGACGCTGCAGACGGCGGCGGAAGAGCTGAAGCTGGCCGACGACCCGATGATGGAGGGCGAGTTGTTTGCCGCGTTCCCTGCGCCAATGGTGAAGGAACATGCCGACGCCATTCGCACCCATCGCCTACGGCATCAGATTGTCGCGACCAAGGTCGCCAACCGCCTCGTCAATCGTCTGGGCCCGAGCGTTGCGCTCGACCTGGTGGAGGAAGAAGGCGTTGGTCTGCCCCAAGTCGTTGCGGCGTTCCTTGTGGTTGAGCGCCTGCTCGACCTCAAATCCTTGTGGGCGCGGATTGAGCAAGCCGAGCTGAGCGAAGAAAATCGCATCGCGCTCTTCTCCAAAGCCGCCCGCAGCGTGCGCGCCCATCTTGGCGACACCATTCGTGCTGCCGCCGGCGAAACCAGCATTTCGAAGATTGTCGACCTGCTGAAGCCTGGCCTGGATAAGGTTGCGGCCAAGACGGCGGGCCTGCTCCGCGCCGAAGTGAAGGGCGAATCTGACGCGCTTCGTGGGCGTTTAGACGCGCACACCGATGACAAGAAGATCGTCGACGGCCTGGTTCGGTTGTACGAACTTGACGGCGTGTTCGGCATTGTCGGGCTCGGCGCACGCAAGGGCGTTGATGAAATTGCCCTGACACGCGCCTACACGCGCCTTGGTGAAGTGCTCGGCATCGATTGGGCCCAACAACAGGTTGCGAGTTTCATACCGACCGATCAGTGGGAGCGGCTTCTTCAATCCGGCCTGATGCGAGATTTCGAACAGCTGCGCATCGACTTCCTCGCCCGCGCCCGCGGCGACAATCCCGAAGAGAGCGTCGAGATCTGGGTTGAAAAGAACCCGAAACGCATCGCCCAGTTCCGCGGCCTGGTTGATCGGGCCCGGCAGGGCGGAACGGCGACAAGTTCCATGCTTGCCCAGATTGCGAGCCAGGCACGGATCCTTCTGTCACGCTAATGCGCGTAGCGATTCTCGTCCCCAGGCCCGACTTTCACGAGAGTTGGGCCTGGGCGTTCGACATCGAAGCCGATGCGCTTCGTCGTGGCGGGTTCGATGTGGAGGCGCGGCATTGGACGGAACCGGGTGACCTGTCCGGTTTTGACCTTGTCACGCCGCTGGTGGCCTGGGGCTATCATGCCGATCCCCCGGCTTGGCACGCCCTTCTCGATCGCCTCGACGCCGAAGGTTTGCGAACGCTGAACCCTGTCTCGCTGCTTCGATGGAACAGCGACAAACGCTATCTCGCCGAGCTGTCAAGCAGGGGAATTGCCACCATCCCAACACGGCTGGTCGATGCTATCGACGATGCACAGCTTGACACGGCGCGCGCGGAATTTGGCCTGTCGCTGGTGATCAAGCCGCCCGTGTCGGCGGGTGCAGACGGAACCTTTCGCCTGGGGCCCGACGACAGATTGCCAGCAGAGGTCATCGGCCGGGACATGCTGGTTCAGCCATTCCTGAATGCGGTTACCGGCGAAGGCGAATATTCCTTGCTGCTATTTGGCGGACAATTCAGCCATGCGTTGGTCAAGCGTCCCAAAACGGGCGACTATCGCGTTCAGCCCTACCTTGGCGGCACCGAACAAGCCTGCGAAGCGCCCGAAGGCGGAATTGAACTGGCAAAAGCGGCGCTTGCCGCCGCACCGGCGGAATCGGTTTATGCGCGAGTTGACCTGATTCGCGGCGACGACGGCCAATTGAAGCTGATCGAGCTAGAGCTCATCGAGCCTGCCCTGTGGCTGGAGCTTGCCCCGGACGGCGGTGCATCATTCGCTGCCGCGATGATGGAGCGCGCGCGCCAATAGCCATTGCCGGATAGCGGACGTCAGGTTGGGCGTTGGCTGGCTGCTAATTCGTTCAACATCAATTTTTGCAATCAAGGCATTGAGCGGAAGCTGATGTTGCTCGGCCGCAAGTTCCAGCTGCTGCCAAAACATGGGTTCAAGACTGATCGACGTTTCGTGCCCGGCGATGGTCACGGAGCGTTTGGTTGGGGGGCCATAGTGCGGTGACATTCAACCGGTCCTTTCCGCGGACCGCAAGGGCGAACGCCCGCCCGAGCTGATTGCGAGAAGCCAAGGCGGTGGATGCCACCGCCCGGCGCCTGAGGAGTCATTAGAAACCGTTACTGCCACCCACTCTCGGCAAGCAAGATTGGCTACCAGCGCGATTGCCGACGATCGCGCCGTTAGCCGCGGCGATTCAATCAATACATATGCTGGCCGCCATTGATCGAAAGGGTCGAGCCGGTGACAAAGCCAGCATCCTCATCAACCAGGAACGCCACGCCGCGCGCGATTTCTTCAGCCTTGCCCAAGCGGCGGACCGGAATTTTCGCAACGATCTTGCCAAGCACATCTTCCGGGACCGCAGCCACCATGTCGGTGTCGATATAGCCCGGCGCAATGGCGTTGACCGTGACGTTGCTGCGCGCGCCTTCCTGGGCAAGCGCCTTGGTAAATCCGTGGATGCCCGATTTCGCGGCTGCGTAATTGACCTGTCCATATTGGCCAGCCTGACCGTTGATCGAGCCAATATTGACGATGCGCCCATAGCCGCGCTCGGCCATCCCGTCGAACACGGCCTTGGCCATGTTGAAACACCCGCCAAGGTTGGTGTCGATCACCTGCTGCCATTGTTCCTGCGACTGACGCTTCATCGTGGAATCGCGCGTGATGCCGGCATTGTTGACTAGAACATCGACCGGGCCGAGGTCGGCCTCAACCTGTTTCACGCCGGCCTGACTCGCCTCATAATCGGCGACGTCCCATTTGTAGGCAGGAATTCCGGTACGTTCGGTAAATTCGCGGGCGCGTTCGTCGTTGCCCGCATAATTTGCCGCAACCTTCATGCCCATATTCTTGAGCGCGACGCTAATCGCCTCGCCGATCCCACGGGTACCACCGGTAACGATTGCCACTCGCGTCATGACTCGCTCTCCTGCTTATATTTTCTCGAAGATTTAGGTCGCTGGCCACCATCCCGCAAGCTCGCGGCGAATGAGCGATACCAGCATGTTCATTCCTTCGTCTTCCGCATTGAGACAATCCAGCCGGGCAAAATGCGTTCCGCCGGCCGCCAGAAAATCCGCTCGGCCGCGGATGCCCAATTCTTCAATGGTTTCGAGGCAGTCGGCCGAAAAACCAGGTGCGGCAATCGCCACCCGCTGAACGCCTTTTGCGGGATAGGATTTCAACGTTGCATCGGTGGAAGGCTCCAGCCACTTCGCCCGGCCGAACCGCGACTGGAACGCGACGTCAACATCGCGGCCCATCGCCTCACTCACAAGGCGAGCCGTTGCCTGACAGTGGCAATAATAGGGATCGCCCAGCGTCAACGTCCGCTCCGGCATACCATGATAACTCAGAAGGATCTTCTGTGGTTCAAAATCGAGCGCCGCCACCTGCCGTTCGATGCTGATCTTCACGGCATTTATATATTCTGGCTGGTTAAAATAGGGCGGCAGCGTGCGGATCGCCGGCTGCCAACGCTCCCCGGCCAAATGAGCGAAGGCATAATCATTTGCCGTCGCCGTCGTTGCCGCACAATATTGCGGATATAATGGGGCCAGCAGGATGCGCGTCGCACCGGCGTTGAACATCCGGTCGAGCGCATGATCTATCGCCGGATTGCCATAGCGCATCGCCCAATCAACCAGCACCGTGTCGCCCAGCCGCTGTTGCAGGCGAACCGCCTGTTTTGCCGTAATGGCAGCGAGGGGCGACCCCTCTTCAGTCCAAACCTGCTCATAGGCATGGGCGCTCTTACGGGGCCGGGTGCGCAGAATGACGCCGTGCAGGATCGGCTGCCATAACAATGGCGGTATCTCGACCACGCGGCGATCTGACAAAAACTGCCGCAGGTATCGCCGAACCGCGCCAGGTTCCGGCGCGTCCGGCGTGCCGAGGTTGATCAGCAGGACGCCAATCTTTTCTGCTGGGATCGGGGGATGATCGGCGGGACGTTCCATCAGCTCGCAAATAGGTCGAACGGCAGGTTGCGCAAGCGTTTGCCTGTTCCTGCCGCGATAGCGTTGGCGACGGCGGGTGCGATTACGGCTGTGCCCAGCCCGCTAATACCTCCCGGCGCGTCCTTGCTGTCGATGATTTCGATTTCGATGGCCGGGATTTGGGCAAGCCGTTCGAATGGCTGTCCCCGCATCGGCACCGCACGGATCATCGAACCCACATAATCCGGTACTGGCAACAGGGCGTTTGCGAGGGCCGCCAGCAAGCCGCCCTCAATCTGCTGCCGAACGAGTCCGGGATTGATGACCCGCCCACAATCGACGGCCGCAATCATCCTTTGAACCTCAATATTCTGCGCGGCGCTTACGGCCACTTCGACAACCAGCGCAATATAGCTGCCTTGCAGCGAGGCGCAGGCCATGCCCATGCGGCTGCCCCGTGCACCGCCGTCCCATTTGCCGATGGCCGCTGCCGTGGTCAGCACCTGGGCCAGCCGCGGTGCGCCGCCGAGTAGGCCCATGCGAATACCCATCGGATCCAGCCCCATTGCGCGGGCGAGTTCATCCATGAAGCTTTCGGTTGCAAAGGTCAGCACGGCCTCATCGCCGCCACGCATGTACCCAGTGCGGATGCGCAGCGGCGATGCATCCGCAGCCGCCACCCGGATTGCGCCAATGCCGTAAGGCGGAATGCCGCCGCGCGGTTTGAACGGCGGCGGTTCCTCCTCGCCGTCGGAGGCTAATGCCGCGTCCAACCCGGCAGTGCCCGCAATCAACGCGTGCCAGCTTACGACCGTGCCGTCGGACGGCAACGCCGCCAGCTTCACCATCATTGGCGGACGAACGGGGTCGTTGCTGAGCGCAATATTGGGCGGCATCGACACGCTGACGGGTCGCCCGACGGCCTTCGCGACCACAACCGCGATGCCGACCAACTCCGCCGATACAGCGCGGCCTCCGCCGTCACCAATGGGCATCGGATAGATCACGACCTGCTGATCGGGAATTCCGGCCGCTTTCGCCGCAGCAGACCTCGCCAGACCGGGAGCCTGCGTCGCCACCCACAACTCGACCCGATCGCCGCTCCACCGTGCCGCAACCGCCGGCGGTTCAAGCGAGTGATGAGGCGTGGCAGCAATCCCATAGGTAGCGGACAGCGGCCGCGATCCGTCCGTCACCGAGTCATAATCACCGCGGTCAAACAGACGCGCAAACGGCCCATCGCGCAACGCCGCTTCCAGCCGCGCGGCAATCACCTGATTGTCGATCGCATTTGCAGAGAAGCGCGGGTTCGCGCGGCCCAGCGCCTGATCGGCGGACCAGCTTGTTTCCGCGACGGCCGCGACCCAATGATCGTTTTCGACAAGGCGGACGGCGACGTTACCGCGTGTCGCGGCATTGCGGTCCAGGCCAACAATACGGCCCCCTGGTGGCGCAAGCCGGACGCTGGCGAACATCATTTGCGGTAGGCGAACGTCGCCAGCAAAGCGCAGCGAACCATCCGACTTTGGCGGCAGGTCGAGGCGCGAAAGCTCCTGTCCCGCGACACCGCCCGAACCAGGCGCCCGCAAGTGCGGCGTCCCTGGGTCGAAGCGCCATGCCTTCTCCGCTACTGCGCCAAAGCCAAGCTGCTTATTCTCGTGAATGACGAAACCACCACGCGTATCGCATTCATCAGGATTGACGCCCCACTCCTCTGCCGCTGCGCGGCATAGAAGCGCACGGGCGGTGGCCGACGCGTCGCGGATCGGCCGTTCAAAGGAACGCACCGACGTCCCCAGTGCGGTGAGCTGCAGCGGTCGATCGAGTGTCGCGCCCAGCACCGTATTGTCATAGTGTGACGAGATGGGTGCCGGTTCAACGGCCATTTGTTCCCAGGCCGCGCCCAACTCGTCCGCCGCGATCTGAGCCAGGCCGGTCCATATGCCTTGCCCCGTTTCGGCCTGCGGCACGGCAAGCGTGACCTTGCCGTCCCTGGCGATCCGCAAATAGGCGTTGAAGCTTTTGTCGTCCTTGGCCGCACGCAACGGTCCGGTATCGATACGCGGCCACGCATAAAAAGCGACGACAAGGCCAGCCGCGACACCGCCGCCGATCAAGATTCTCCGGCGATCGACGGACGGCAGTTTCACTGCTGCGCGAACTGCTGCTTCAACGTGAGGCGATCAATTTTGCCGGTCCCAAGGCGGGGCAGCGGGTCGGGGCTGAACACGAAAATCGCCGGGATCTTGAACGCAGCAAGTCGGCTTTCGAGGAACTGACGAAGCGCCTCATCACTCAGATCACTGCCGTCACGACGGCGTAGCACCGCCATCAACGTTTCACCCAATCGTTCGTCGGGCACACCGATGACTGCCGCTTCGGCAACGTCATGATTGCCGTAAATCGCCGCCTCAACTTCGGCAGCGGAGATATTCTCGCCACCGCGGATGATGATGTCTTTCTTGCGGTCGACGATGAACAGGTATCCGTCTTCATCAACGTAGCCGACATCGCCGGTGCGAACGAAACGATCGCCGGTGAACACCTCATCGGTTGCCGCAACATTCTTCCAATAACCGCGCACATTCGCGGCGGTTCGGATCGCGATTTCCCCTCGCTCCCCAGATGGCAGATGCTCATCGTTGGCGCCCAGGATCGCAAGATCGACGAACCCCGGCTGCGCGCGCCCTGTAGAGGACGGCTTATCCGCATAGTTGGTCCAGAAATTGCCGCAGCCGACCGCATTGGTTTCGGTAAGGCCATAGCCGAGCGCCGGTTGGGAATTGGGAAAGTCGCGCTGCAATCGCTCGACATGGCTGATCGGCCGCGGGGCACCGCCGGCGGCAATATCGGTTAGGCTCGACAGGTCGTAATGGGTTCGGTCCGGATGGTTCATCAGCTCCAGGCTCATGGTCGGGACACCGACAAAATAGGTGATCTTTTCTTTCTCGATCAGGCGCAGTGCCTCGCCCGCATCCCACTTCGGCATGATCACCATCCCCCGTCCGATGACGAAGCTGTTGAGCAACACGGGAACTTCGCCCGTCACGTGGAACAGCGGAACATTGAGCAAGGTGCGCGGCGGATTGGCGGGCGGGCGGCCTTCGCTGACCAATATGCCTTTCAGCGTCATCAGGCTGGTCGCATATGCATAAACGCCGGTTGTGACGGCCCGGTGCGTTGACACGGCGCCTTTGGCAAGCCCGGTAGAACCGGATGTGAACAAAATGGTCGCATCGTCCTCCGGCGCCACGTCCGGCAGGTCCGCCCCTTGATCGCCAAGCTCAAGGAAGTTTTCGAACGCTTTTTCCAGCGGCTTTTCAATGTCGATCGTGGACACCGGGTGCGCGGTGCCCGTTGCCGCGATCCGCTTGGCCCGGCCCTCGTCCGCAAACGTCAACTTGGGATCCGTCAGGTCGAGCGCGTGGGCGAGTTCTTCAACTTGCCACCAGCCATTCAACAAGGTGATCACCGCGCCAGCTTTTGCGGCGCCCATATAGGCAAGGATCCAGCTGGGACAGTTGCGCATGGCGATGGCCACGCGGTCACCCTTTGCGATGCCGCCCTTTACAAGTCCGCGTGCCAGCCGGTCCGAGAGCGCGTCGAGCGTGGCAAAGGTTAGGCGTTCATCGCCAGCCACAACCGCTTCCACCGCGCCGTTTAGCATACAGAATGTCTTGAAAAACAGCGGTAGCGTGCCAGGAAAATTGGCGACAATATTTTGCCCCGGCGTTTCCCCCTGAAGGATGACTTGCCCCCCCGGACCGGTAATCGCAGCGAATACCGCGTCGAATTTCCGGTCAAGCTCGGTCTGGGCCATTCGTCTCTCCTTGGCACTTTGTTTTCCCCACCCTATGAGGCAGCAACGACGAGGGGAAGCCCATGAGTGTGATGTTATCGACGATTGCCGCAGTTTCAGACGCGATCGCCTTCCCCGACCTGGGGCTGAAGCCTTATATTTTCGAAATCGGCAGCTTTCAGCTCCGCTGGTATTCGATTGCCTATCTGGCCGGGATATTCCTCGGCTATTGGTATATGCTGAAGTTGCTGAAGCAGCCCGGCGCGCCAATGGCCCGCCGCCATGCCGATGACCTCGTTTTTTACGCCGCGCTTGGTGTGATCTTTGGTGGTCGCCTTGGGTATGTGCTGTTCTATAACCTTGGCTTCTACCTCCAACACCCGCTGGACATTGTGAAGCTTTGGGACGGCGGGATGAGCTTCCACGGCGGAGTTATCGGCGTGATCCTGGGGATCTCCTACATATCGTGGAAGGACAAGCTGACCTTCCTACGCGTTTGCGATTATGTTGCCTGCTGCGTGCCGTTTGGCCTGTTCTTTGGTCGTCTTGCCAACTTCGTGAATCAGGAATTGTGGGGTGCGCCAACGACCGCTCCCTGGGCGATCCGGTTCGAAGAAGTGATCGACGGCGTGAAAGTTCTCGGGCCGGCGCGACATCCAAGCCAGCTCTACGAGGCAGGTCTTGAAGGTGTCGTCCTGTTCGCGATCCTGTGGTTCCTGTTCTGGAAGACGGATAGCCGCTACAAGCCCGGCTTCCTGGTGGGTGCCTTTGGCCTTTTCTATGGCATCTTCCGTTTCGGCGTCGAATTTGTCCGCGAACCGGATAGCCAGCTGACCGAATTCGCGATCCGCACCGGACTTCATATGGGCCAGTGGCTGTGTATTCCGATGATTCTCGGCGGCCTCTACCTGATGATGACTGCTGCGAAGCGCCGGGTCCGGGTGGAACCGACATTCGGCTCCGATAGCGTGGCATGACGCCGCTTCAGCGCGCGATCATTGATAAGATTCGCGCCGAAGGACGGATGAGTGTGGAGGCGTTCATGGACGCCTGTAATGCCTATTATTACGCGACCCGCGATCCGCTCGGGGCCAGCGGCGACTTCACCACCGCGCCCGAGATCAGCCAGATGTATGGCGAGATGATCGGCGCGGCGCTGGTCGATGTGTGGGCTCGCGCCGGACGTCCGGACGGCGTTCGCTATGTTGAGCTGGGGCCCGGCCGCGGCAGCCTTGCCGCCGACGCATTGCGGGTTATGCGGGCCGCCGGGCTGGAGCCTGCGTCGGTTGAGCTGGTTGAAACCAGCCCCATTCTGCGCGATGTCCAGCTAGCGCGCGTGCCGGAAGCCATTTTCCGCGACAGCATCGACGAATTGGCGACTGGTGAAGGTGCGGTCCTATTGGTGGCATCTGAGTTTTTCGACGCGCTGCCGGTTCGGCAATTCGTCGACGGGTTAGAGCGTCATGTCATCATGGCGGCAGGCGGCCTCGCCTTTGATCGCGACGGCGCCATCACTGAAACCGGAACCGCGCGAGAAGAGGTGATGGAGGCAATTGCCAGACTGCTCGCCGACAAGGGCGGCGCGGCAATCATCATTGATTATGGCCATGGCGAAGCGACCAGCGCAGGCGACACGTTGCAGGCTGTCAGCGACCATAAATATTCCTTCCCGCTCGACCGTCCGGGGGAGCAAGATCTGACGGCGCATGTCAATTTTGCTGACCTTGGCGGTGCCGCAAGGCGCGGCGGCGGCGTGCCGGGGCGCCTATCCAGTCAGGGCAGCTGGCTCGAAACGCTCGGCATCGGCGCCCGTGCAATGCACCTTGCGGCGAAAAATCCCGAACAAGCCGAAGCTATCGCCAGTGCCCGGCGGCGCCTGTGTGACGAACAGGAAATGGGACGATTGTTCAAGGTGCTCGCCGTCCGTTCCCCGAGCTGGCCGGATGTGGCAGGGTTGGAGCCATGACCCACCAGTATCGCACGGCAATTTCCGGTGACGGAGTATCTGTCAGCACGCTATTTCAAAGTGCCTTCATCGACACCTTCGGCTACCTCTACGAGCAGCGTAATGTCGACCTGTTTCTCGCAAACAAAGGGCCTGACGCGTTTGAGGCGCAGATTGCCGATCCGGATTTCGCATTCCGACTGGCGGAAGAAGATGGGCGATTGATCGGTTATATAAAAATGGGGCCGAACGAGCTGCCCGGCGATGCCCCGGCGGGAACGTGGGAGCTTCACCAGCTGTACCTGACGCCTGATGCCAAGGGGCGGGGTATTGCGCAGGAGCTGATGGACTGGGGATTTGAGGAGGCCCGCCGTCGCGGCTTCCAATATTTACAGCTCAGTGTTTACGTCGACAATCTGCGTGCCAAGCGCCTCTATGAGAAAATCGGGTTCGAAGAGGTCGGGCAATTTCATTTCATGGTTGGCGACCATGCAGATGACGAACGCCTGATGCGGATCAAGCTGTGAGCCAGCGCGACATCGTCCGGTCCGGTGCACTCGGCGTTCCGCACGGCTTCTTCGGCCGCGCGGGCGGCGCATCGACCGGCGATGTTGCGGGGCTCAATTGCGGACTGGGCAGCGGCGATGATCCCGCAACAGTTGACGCGAACCGTCGCGCCGCCGCCGACGCGATCATCCCTGGCGCTCCCCTGGCCAGTGTCTATCAGATTCACTCGCCAACTGCGGTGATCGTCAGCGAACCAAGCTATGGCGATGACCGGCCCAAGGCCGACGCGCTGGTGACCAACACCCCCGGCCTGCTGCTCGGCATCGTCACCGCCGACTGCGCGCCAGTGTTGCTGGCCGATGCGGAGGCTGGTGTGGTCGGCGCGGCCCATGCCGGATGGCGCGGCGCGGTCGGCGGCGTCACTGATCAGGCGATTGCGGCGATGCTTTCGCTGGGCGCCCGGATTGAAAACATCGCCGCAGCCGTCGGCCCGTGCATCGCCCAGAAAAGCTATGAGGTGGATCATGGCTTTGCCGAAAATCTCATAAACGAAGACCCGGCCAACGAGCGTTTCTTCATCGATGGGCCGTCCGGCAAACCGCATTTTGATTTGGAAGCCTATGTCGTCGCCCGGCTCGCCGCCGCCGGGGTGCGCCGGATCGAGGCGATGGGGCTCGACACCTATGACCTCCAAGACCGCTACTACAGCTTCCGCCGCGCCACCCATCGCGGCGAGGCGACCTATGGCCGCCAGCTCAGCGTCATTGGCTTAGATTCGCCGCCTTCTGGCGGTTGAAATCGCCCGCCCCCGCGGCTAATCGCGCCATGACTCGGAGCTGAGTGGAGATGCGTCCTGCGGAGGTTAGGATGCGAGTGCCCCGGCCCCCTCACCACCTGTCCCCGCCTCCCTGGGGACGACCGGTTCGAGGAACTGACAAATGACTGACACAACTTCGACGTCGCGCAAGCCCAAGAATCCTGATCGTTTCATTGGCAACCACCAGCTCGATGCGTCGACGCTGATGATGGGTCATGGCTATGACCCGTCGCTGTCCGAAGGCAGCCTGAAGCCGCCGATCTTCCTGACGTCGACCTTCGTGTTCAAGACCGCCGCCGAGGGCAAAAGCTTCTTCGAAGGCATCACCGGCAAGACCGCGGGCAGCGGCGGCAAGGCGGCGGGCCTGGTTTATTCGCGCTTCAACGGGCCGAACCAGGAAATCCTCGAAGACCGTCTCGCCATTTGGGAAAATGCCGAAGCGGCGCTGTCCTTCTCCAGCGGCATGACCGCGATCACCACGCTGGTACTGGCGCTGACCAACCAGAATGACGTGATCGTTCATTCGGGTCCGCTCTATGCCGCCACCGAAAGCGTGATCGACAAGATCATGGCCCGCTACGGCGTCGGCTATGTCGACTTCCCCGCCGGTGCGACCCGCGAAGAGCTGGACGCGGTGATGGCAAAGGCCAAGGCGATGGCCGCCGAAAAGGGCGGCAAGGTCGCGATGATCTACCTCGAAAGCCCGGCCAACCCGACCAATGCGCTGGTCGATGTCGAGGCGGTCCATGCGGCGCGCGGTGCCGCTTTCGACGGAGAGTTGCCGCCGATTGCCATCGACAACACCTTCCTCGGCCCGCTGTGGGCCAAGCCGCTGGATCAGGGTGCCGATGTGTCAGTCTACAGCCTGACCAAATATGTCGGCGGGCATAGCGATCTGGTCGCCGGTGCGCTGGTCGGCAGCAAGGCCGTGCTCGACAAGGTCCGCCTGATCCGCAACCCGATGGGCGGCATCTGCGACCCCAACACGGCGTGGATGCTGATGCGGTCCTTGGAGACGCTGGAACTGCGCATGAGCCGCGCGGGCGAGAATGCGGAGAAGGTCTGCGCCTTCCTGCGCGATCATCCGAAGGTGGAGAAGGTCGGCTACCTCGGCTTCCTCGAACCCGGCAGCCGCCAGCGCGACATTTACGACCGCCATTGCACCGGCGCCGGATCAACCTTTTCGCTATACCTCAAGGGCGGCGAGGCTGAGGCCTTCCGCTTCCTCGACGCGCTGAAAATCGCCAAGCTGGCGGTCAGCCTCGGCGGTACCGAAACGCTTGCGAGCGCCCCGGCGGCTATGACGCACCTGAGCGTGCCAGACGAACGCCGCGCGGCGCTTGGGATCAGCGACAACCTCGTGCGAATCTCGATCGGCGTGGAGAAGGCCGAAGACCTGATCGCCGATTTCGCGAATGCGTTGGCGGCAGTTTAACGCACCATCGTCATTGCGAGCGTAGCGTGGCAATCCAGTAGCGAGACTGGATTGCGTTGCTGTGCTCGCAATGGCGGGTGGTCAGCTTGCCATGATCCCTCTCCCCGTTGGGGCGAGGGTTTATCGCCCCACGTACCGCATTGCCACATCGCATCGCTCGTACCGTGCGCCATAATCGCGCATGATCCCTGCGTCGTGTTCGAAGCCGAGTTTTTCGTAGAGGTGGATGGCGGCCTGGCAGTCGCGGTTGGTGAGCAGGTAGAGCGGGTTGGCGCCCATTTCCTGCGCGCGCTGAATAGTGGCGGAGAGGAGATATTCGCCCGCCTTTAGTCCGCGCACGGGAGAGCGGACGCCCATTTTGGTGAGTTCGAAGGCGGTCTCGCCGGTTTTTTTCAGCGCGCAGGTGCCGATGATGCCGTGGCCGTCCGCCTCGACGAACAGGATCGCGCCGCCCGGGTCGATGACGTTTTCGCGCGGGTGCAGGAGGACTTCGCGGTCGGCGTCTTCGAGGCGGAACATCGTCTCGATCCACTCCGCATTGATGTCGTAAAAATCCTGCGCCAGCGCGTCGTCATATTCGCGGATGCGCAAGGCTGGCTGGTCGCTCACGACCAATCTTCTATTGCCCAACCGCGTTCCTTTGCAAGCGTTTGCAGCCGGTCATGCGGGTTCACCGCGACCGGCTCGTCGCTCCACTCAAATACCGGCGCGTCGCTGGCATGGTCGGAGTAGAAGCGGACGTGGCCGCACTGCAGGCCCGACTTGGCGAGCCAGTCGAGAACCATCACCAGCTTGGCCGGGCCGTAGCAGTTCTGGCCGTCGATCTTGGCGTGAACTTGGCTGTCGAGGCCGAGGATCGAGTTGGTGCCGATGCAATCGTCGAACCCCAGCCGCTCGGCAATCGCGCGGGCGTAAAAGCGGTAGCTGGCCGTGGCCATGACGACGCGGCGTCTTTCGGCATGATCGCGGGCGATGGCGGCAATCGCGCCGGGGCGGATGTTGGTCGCGATCTGCTTGTCGGCAAAGCTGTCGATCAGCGGTTTCAGCACCGACGGATGGGTCAAATGGCCTAGCATCAGCCGGTGGTTGATTTCTTTCAGCCGGCCCCGGTCGATCAGCTTCAGCAAATAGGCCAGCATCGAGAGGATCACGAGGGGCAAGAACAGTAGCCGCCATTGCTGCCGCCGCGTCGCGCAGTGAAGCAGGAACGGCGTCCAGGTCGCCCGCTTGGTG
>NZ_CAMLDL010000016.1 GCF_946478955.1 uncultured Sphingomonas sp.
CGGTTAGCCCTTCTTCTTCGCGTGACGGCTACGGATGATGAACTTGTCCGTTGCCTTGTTATGACGAGTGCGGGCACCCTTGGTGGGTTTGCCCCACGGGGTGACCGGGTGACGACCGCCCGAGGTACGGCCTTCACCACCACCATGCGGGTGGTCGACCGGATTCTTCGCAACACCGCGGGTTAGCGGGCGACGGCCCAGCCAGCGATTACGACCGGCTTTCGCCAGCGTCTGGTTGCTGTTGTCCGGGTTGGACACGGCACCGACGGTGGCCATGCAGTCCGAGCGGATGTAACGCTGCTCACCCGAGTTCAGGCGAACAATGACCATGCCCTTATCGCGGCCAACAACCTGGACGTAGGTGCCAGCGGCGCGTGCGATCTGACCGCCCTTGCCCGGCTTCATTTCCACGTTGTGGACGATGGTGCCGACCGGCATCTGACCGATTTCCATCGCATTGCCCGGCTTCACGTCGACCTTCTTGCCGGCGATGACATTGTCACCCGGGGCAAGACGCTGCGGCGCGATGATGTAGGCCTGCTCGCCACCTTCATAGGTGATGAGCGCGATGAACGCCGAACGGTTCGGGTCATATTCCAGGCGCTCGACCGTGCCGACCTTGTCCCAGGTGCGACGCTTGAAGTCGATGATCCGGTACTTCTGCTTGTGACCGCCGGCGATACCGCGGCTCGTCACATGGCCCTTGTTGTTACGGCCACCGGTCTTGCGCTTACCTTCGGTCAGCGCCTTGACGGGCTTGCCCTTCCAAAGGCTCGACTTGTCGACGAGGATCAGGCCACGGCGGGCCGGGCTCGTCGGCTTATATTGCTTGAGTGCCATCGGTTAGATCCCGCTCGTGATGTCGATCGACTGGCCATCGGCCAGCGTGACGATCGCTTTCTTGACGTCCGAACGCTTGTAGGGCGTGCCCTTCCAGCGCTTGGTCTTGCCCTTGGCCACCAGCGTGTTCACGCCGGTAACCGAGACGCCATAGATCGCTTCAACCGCAGCCTTGATCTGCGGCTTCGATGCCGTTCCGGAAACCTTGAACACCACCGCATTATTTTCCGACAGCAACGTCGACTTTTCGGTGATGTGCGGGGCAACCAGCACGTCGTAGTGGCGAATATCAATCGCCTCTGCCTGCTTCTTAGCCATTGAACCGGGCCTCCAGCTTTTCAACCGCGGCGCGGGTCAGAACCAGCGTCTCGTGGCGCATAATGTCATAGACGTTCGCACCAATCGCCGGCAGGAGGTTCAACCCCTCCAGGTTCGACGAAGCGCGAGCGAACCCGACGTTGAGCGCGTCGCCGTCGATGAACAGCGTCGTCTTGCCGAAGCCAAGCTTGCCGAGCTTCGTCTGAAGCGCCTGCGTCTTGGCTTCCTTGCCCATATCGAGATTTTCCAGAACGATCAGGCTGCCGTCCTTGGCCTTGGCCGAAAGAGCCATCTTCAGGCCGAGCGCGCGAACCTTCTTGTTCAGGCTCGAGGTGAAGACGCGAGCGCGCGGGCCGTGCGCCTTACCACCGCCGATGAAGATCGGGGCGCGGCGATCGCCGTGACGAGCCGTACCGCCGCCCTTCTGGCGACCGAACTTCTTGCCGGTGCGGGCGACGTCAGCACGTTCACGCGCTGCACGAGCCGGGGCACGGCGGTTGATCAGCTGCCACGTCACCACGCGGTGAAGGATGTCAGCGCGCGGCTCGACACCGAACACGGTCTCGTCGAGCTGGATGTCGCCGCCAGCCTTGGCATCGAGGGTCTGTACCTTGACCTTCATGACTTAGCCTTCCTTGCCTTCGTCGGCCGCCGGGGTTTCACCCTCGGCCGAACCGGCATCATTGTTCTCGTCGGCAGCAGCATCAGCTTCAACAGCGCCAGCTTCCTGCTCGGCTGCGATCTGGGCCACTTCCTCATCGCTCGGCAGGGCCGGAATTGCTTCCACCGCTGCTTCATCGACCAGGCCGATCGGCGTTTCTTCGATTTCTTCGCCCTTGACGATAAGGCCCGCCGGATAGGGGACGTTTTCGTTGCGGGGTAGCTTGATCGCGTCCGCGACGGTCAGCCAGCCACCCTTCGAGCCAGGGACCGAGCCCTTGACGAAGAGGAGACCGCGAGCGGCGTCGGTGCCGACGATCATCAGGTTCTGCTGGGTGCGGTTACGGGCGCCCATGTGACCGGCCATCTTCTTGTTCTTGAAGACGCGGCCCGGGTCCTGGCGGTTACCGGTCGAACCGTGCGAACGGTGCGAAACGGACACACCGTGCGTAGCGCGAAGACCACCGAAACCCCAACGCTTCATCGCGCCGGCAAAGCCCTTACCCTGGGTGACACCCTGGATATCGACATATTGGCCAGCGACGAAATGGTCGGCCGACAGCTCAGCACCGATGTCGAGCAGCGCGTCTTCATCAACGCGGAATTCGACAACCTTTGCCTTGGGCTCAACCTTGGCTTTACCAAAGGCGCCACGCTGCGGCTTGGCGACGTTCTTCGCCTTGGCCTTGCCCGCGCCGAGAACGACTGCGGTATAACCGTCTTTATCATTATCGCGACGGCCGACGACCTGAACGCCGTCCAGCTGAAGAACAGTCACAGGAACGTGACGTCCATCTGCCTGGAACAAGCGGGTCATCCCCATCTTCTTCGCGATCACGCCAGTGCGCATGATCCACACTCCTACAGAGGCCCCTCACCGCTTCTGGCGGTTTGGGGCTTGCGACCCGTGAAACAATGCGTGCCCCGCTTGGGCCATTCCCGCACAGAAGCGCAGGATGCGGGGGACGCAGGCCGGAAAACATCTTGCGATGTCTTCCGCGGTATCCCTTGTTCGAATGTCGAGCCTCAACGGGCTCCGACGTCTCGTCCAATTGGACGGGCCCTATGCCAAGAGCCCAAAACTTTCTGCCCAAGGGCAGGTGCAGCGAATCTCTCGACCGCCGCGGTGCCAGCCCTTTAGGCCAGCTTGATCTCCACGTCTACCCCTGCAGCGAGGTCCAACTTCATCAGCGCGTCGACCGTCTGCGGGGTCGGCTGGACGATGTCCAGAAGGCGCTTGTAGGTGCGGACCTCAAACTGCTCGCGCGACTTCTTGTCGACGTGCGGCGAACGGTTGACGGTGAACTTCTCAATACGCGTCGGGAGCGGAATGGGGCCGCGAATAAGAGCACCCGTCCGACGAGCGGTGTCAGCAATGTCCCCAGTTGCCTGATCAAGCACACGATGATCAAAAGCCTTAAGACGAATCCGGATGTTCTGCGTTTCCATGTCCACTTACCGATGCGAAAGAGCCACGCCCTCACCGTCCCAATGACGGATCGGACAAACAAAAACGAGCAAGCCTGCGAGACGCGAACCTTACGGCCCGTACGCCGACTTACTCAACAAACTCGTAAAGCGAGGGCCGCGCGAATCCTCTAGTCGAGAATCGCGCGGCCCGCGCCCTATATTACTTCGTGATGTTTCCGACAACCCCTGCACCAACGGTGCGGCCGCCTTCGCGAATGGCGAAGCGGAGACCCTGGTCCATGGCGATCGGAGCGATCAACTTCACACCCAGCGAAACATTGTCGCCCGGCATGACCATTTCGGTGCCTTCCGGCAGAACAACTTCACCCGTCACGTCGGTCGTGCGGAAGTAGAACTGCGGACGGTAGTTTGCGAAGAACGGGGTGTGACGGCCGCCTTCGTCCTTCGACAGGACATAGACTTCGGCCTGGAAGTCGGTGTGCGGCGTAACCGAACCCGGCTTTGCCAGAACCTGACCACGCTCAACTTCTTCACGGCCAACGCCGCGGATCAGCGCGCCGATGTTGTCGCCAGCTTCACCCTGATCGAGCAGCTTGCGGAACATTTCAACGCCGGTGACGGTCGTCTTCTTGGTGTCCTTGATGCCGACGATTTCGACTTCTTCACCAACCTTCACAACGCCGGTTTCGACGCGGCCGGTGACGACGGTGCCACGACCCGAGATCGAGAACACGTCTTCGATCGGCATCAGGAACGGCTTGTCGAGCGGACGCTCCGGGGTCGGGATCCAGTCGTCGACCGCGTCCATCAGCTTCAGGATCGCGTCATGGCCCTGCTCGCGGTTGCTGTCCTCGAGGGCAGCAAGCGCCGAGCCGGCGATGATCGGAATATTGTCGCCGTCGAAGTCGCGCTTGGAAAGCTCCTCGCGGATTTCGAGCTCGACGAGCTCGAGAAGCTCGGGATCGTCGACCTGGTCGACCTTGTTGAGGAACACGACCATGGTCGGAACGCCGACCTGCTTGGCGAGCAGGATGTGCTCCTTGGTCTGCGGCATCGGGCCGTCGGCGGCCGACACGACCAGGATCGCGCCGTCCATCTGGGCGGCACCGGTGATCATGTTCTTCACATAGTCGGCGTGACCCGGGCAATCGACGTGCGCATAGTGACGCTCGGGGGTTTCATATTCGACGTGCGCCGTCGAAATGGTGATGCCACGCTCGCGCTCTTCCGGCGCCTTGTCGATGTTGGCGAAGTCAACGGCTTCACCGCCGCCGTGCTTCGACAGCACCTTGGTGATCGCTGCGGTCAGCGACGTCTTACCATGGTCGACGTGACCGATGGTGCCGATGTTGCAGTGCGGCTTGTTCCGCTCAAACTTTGCCTTCGCCATTTTAATACGCCTCTTCTTCTCTTTGGTATTCGGGACGCCTCCGCCCTATGCGGACGCGCCCTTAGCGATGTTTTATCCGTTACGCCAGCTTCGCCTTCACTTCGTCGGCGACGTTCTGCGGCACTTCTTCATAGTGCGAGAACTGCATGGTGTACTGAGCCCGGCCCTGGGTGAACGAGCGCAGCTGATTCACATAACCGAACATGTTGGCCAGCGGGACCATGGCTTCGACGACCTGTGCATTACCACGGCTGTCGGTACCCTGGATCTGACCACGGCGGCTGTTAAGGTCGCCGATCACGTCGCCCAGATAATCTTCCGGGGTCACGACTTCAACCTTCATCACCGGCTCGAGCAGCTTGATGCCGGCCTTTTGGGCGGCTTCACGCATTGCACCGCGACCGGCGATTTCGAACGCCAGTGCCGACGAGTCGACGTCGTGGTACTTACCGTCGAGCAGGCGGATGTCGAAGTCGATGATCGGGAAGCCGATCAGCGAGCCGGTTTCCGCCGTTTCGCGCATGCCCTTTTCAACCGACGGGATATATTCGCGCGGAATGTTGCCGCCCTTGATCTCGTCGATGAAGTTGATGCCCTGACCACGCTCGCCCGGGGCGACCGCAATCTTGACTTCACCGAACTGGCCCGAACCACCCGACTGCTTCTTGTGGGTGTAGGTCAGTTCGACCGGCTTCGCGAGCGATTCGCGGTAGGCGACCTGCGGCGCACCGACGTTCGCTTCGACCTTGAATTCGCGCTTCATGCGATCGACGAGAATGTCGAGGTGAAGCTCGCCCATGCCCTTGATGATCGTCTGGCCCGATTCATGGTCGGTCGACACGCGGAACGAGGGATCCTCGGCGGCCAGGCGGTTGAGCGCGATGCCCATCTTTTCCTGGTCGGCCTTGGTCTTCGGTTCCACCGACAGCTCGATCACCGGCTCCGGGAATTCCATACGCTCGAGAATGATCGGTGCGCGTTCGGCGCACAGCGTGTCACCGGTCGTGGTTTCCTTCAGACCCGCGATGGCGACAATGTCGCCTGCCGATGCTTCTTCAATATCTTCACGGCTGTTCGCATGCATCAGGAGCATACGGCCGATCTTTTCCTTCTTGTCCTTGACCGAGTTCAGGACCGAACCCTTGGTCAGCTTGCCCGAATAGATGCGGGCGAAGGTGAGCGAACCGACGAACGGGTCGTTCATGATCTTGAAGGCAAGAGCAGAGAACGGCGCATCGTCGCTCGACGGACGTTCGTCCTCGGCGTCGGTGTCCGGATTGATTCCCTTAATGGCCGGAACGTCGAGCGGGCTCGGCATATAGTCGACCACGGCGTCGAGCAGCGGCTGGACACCCTTGTTCTTGAACGCCGAACCGCAAGTGACCGGAACGAACGCGCGGTCCATGGTGCCTTTGCGGATCAGCTTCTTGATGGTGGCAACGTCGGGCTCTTCGCCTTCAAGGTAGGCCATCATGACGTCATCGTCCTGTTCGACGACCATCTCGATCAGCTTTTCGCGATATTCGGCGGCCTTGTCGACCATGTCGGCGGGGATTTCGACATAGTCGAAGTTCGCGCCCAGACTTTCATCCTGCCACACGATGCCGCGGTTGTTGACGAGGTCGACGACGCCCTTGAGGTCGCTTTCCGCGCCGATCGGCAGGTACATGACCAGCGGCTTGGCGCCGAGACGGTCGATGATCGACTGCACGCAATAATAGAAGTCGGCACCAGTACGGTCGAGCTTGTTGATGAAGCACATCCGCGGAACGCCGTACTTGTCGGCCTGGCGCCATACGGTTTCCGACTGCGGCTCAACCCCGGCAACCCCGTCGAACACGGCAACCGCACCGTCGAGCACGCGAAGCGAACGCTCGACTTCGATGGTGAAGTCGACGTGACCCGGGGTGTCGATGATGTTGATCCGGTGCTCCGGACCCTGACCGTCTTCGGCCTTCCAGAAGGTAGTCGTCGCGGCTGACGTGATGGTGATGCCGCGCTCCTGCTCCTGCTCCATCCAGTCCATGGTGGCCGAGCCTTCATGGACTTCGCCGATCTTGTACGACTTGCCGGTGTAATAAAGGATACGTTCGGTCGTCGTGGTCTTGCCGGCGTCGATGTGCGCCATGATACCGATGTTGCGGTAACGGTCGAGCGGATGGCTGCGGGCCATGTCAGGAGTTTCCTTAAATCTGTTGGAGGACCGGCACGGTGCCAGTCCTCCAGAATATAGTGACGAAAGTTACCAGCGGTAGTGGCTGAAGGCGCGGTTCGCTTCCGCCATGCGGTGCGTGTCTTCGCGCTTCTTAACGGCGTTGCCGCGATTCTGCGAAGCGTCCATCAGTTCGCCCGACAGACGTCCGGCCATGGTCTTTTCGCTGCGAGCGCGAGCGGCCGAGATCAGCCAGCGGATCGCAAGCGCCTGGGCGCGAACGTCGCGGACTTCGACCGGGACCTGGTAGGTCGCACCGCCGACGCGGCGGCTGCGGACTTCGATGCCCGGCTTCACATTGGCGAGCGCCTCGTGGAACACGCCAAGCGGATCCTTCTTCAGACGCGTTTCAACATTTTCGAGAGCCGTATAGACGATGCTTTCGGCGACCGACTTCTTACCGTCGAGCATGATGTTGTTCATGAACTTCGACAGGATCAGATCACCAAACTTGGGATCCGGCAAAATGACGCGCTTTTCTGGGCGACGACGACGGGACATAATATAATCCTTTCAGAGCGGCGCGCCTGCTCAGATGGCGGCGCGACCGACGAAACCAGCTTACTTCGGGCGCTTGGCGCCGTACTTCGAACGGGACTGCCTGCGGTCCTTCACGCCCTGCGTGTCGAGAACGCCGCGAAGCACGTGGTAACGCACACCGGGAAGGTCGCGCACACGGCCGCCGCGGATCAGCACGACGCTGTGCTCCTGCAGGTTGTGGCCCTCGCCGGGGATGTAGCTGATGACTTCGCGCTGGTTGGTCAGGCGGACCTTGGCAACCTTGCGAAGCGCCGAGTTCGGCTTCTTCGGGGTGGTGGTATAAACACGGGTGCAGACGCCGCGCTTCTGCGGGTTCTGTTCCATCGCAGGGACCTTGGACTTGGCCTTCTGCGGGTCGCGACCCTTGCGGATCAGCTGGTTAATCGTCGGCATGAAGCCTTCACCTTTCTTGGCCGGGAAGCCCCCGGCGGTTACTATTGCCCAACGCAAAAGCGCGAATTCCGGGAAACCATCAGGCCACCGGCGTTCGCGTATCGTTGAGCAATGTTCAGCTCTTGTCCGTGGGGAAGCGAGAATCGCGTGCCCTTCGGACGAGCGGCCCCCTACGCGGATATGCCGCTTGCGTCAACGGGGCGCCCCATCAACCCGGGACGTCCCGCCGACGTTCGTCATGGGATCAATCTTTCGCTGAACCCGACCTGCTCGCCTCCTGAATGAATCGGAAAACATCGGCGGTGAATGGCACACCGGGGACATCGCCCTGCCATTCATCCATCTTGCCATAGAAATCCGAAACGCCCTGCATCATTCCCGGCGTTGCGACCGCTGTGAAGGGGGCGAGCAATTCCTTCCATTCCGTCACCAGCCCCTGCGCTTCCGGGCTATCCGGACCAAGCGGGATGACGGCTTGCACCCGCGCGCCAAGGTCTGCCCATTTCGCATTATAGGCGGCTTGGTCGAAGTTGGGCGGCATATCCTTCATCCGTTCCGCGAACTCCGCCTTTTGCTCGTCGGTGAAATAGCGATCGGTGACTTTGTCCCACTGTGCTTTGGTCATGGTCAGTTCCTCATTCGATATCAGCGAGCAAAGGGTCGCGGCATCGACGGGCTCGCCGCGGTCGATGCGTGACTTGGCCTTGAGAAGAAGCGCACGCGCTGCTTCCAATTCTTTATATTTGTCATTCAGGGCCGCCAGTTGCGCCTCGATCAACGCACCCAGGTCGAGTGTCCGGCCGCTGGTCAACGCCGCGATTTGCGACAATGACAACCCTGCCCGCTTCAGTGCCACGATCTGGTTGATTCGTTCCAAGTCGCCGCGCCCATAGAAGCGGCGGCCGTTATAGGTCCGAAGCGGATGCACCAACCCGCGCGCTTCGTAGAAGCGCAGCGCGCGACTGGTCAGCCCCGTCATCCGGGCAACATCGCGAATATCCAGCGCCTCATCCATAGCTACGTCATACACGTTGACGCAGCGTCAACTTCAAGCGCTCATTTTACGTTTTCTTCTGCAAACTGTTGTTTCAGGAATGCGCCGACCTTTGGCCACCCTTCCTTGCGGGCGTCATTGTTGCCGGCATCGCTGCCGCCGAGCTGCCCCATACCCTTTACATCATTGTCGGCACGGGGCGGTCCAAAGACGCCATGCCCTGCATCGGCATAGGCCAACAGCGTCACCTTGGGGTCGCGCTCCTCAAGCATTCGCGCCATCGGACAGGACGGCCACAAATTATCCTTCTCGCCGCAAATCAGAAGAACGGCCGCTGGCGAATTCCGGATAGCGATTGCCGCGTCGGGATGGTCGGCTGCCGCCTTAAGGCCATTGACATAGATGGACGACATGCCTTCACGGATTGATCCCTCGCCATACGGTAAGTCGGGAACATCCTTCCCCGCTCTGGTCCATGATGATCCCCCCGGCGGCGACCCGGTCCACGAGAAGCCAGGCCAAACGACACTGGACGGCATACCGGCGACAACCGCCTTCACATCCGCTCGCATACTGGCGGTCAGCAGGGCCGCTTCCGCTCCTTTTGACGCACCAACAACGGCAATTCGATTTGGGTCAACGCCATTCTGGGTTTTCAACCACTCCAAACCGGCGAAGAAGGTTTCTACCGGAATCCTGGCCAGATCCTTGGGTTGACCAGGACTCCGAAAATAGGACAGCTGCAGGACAGCATATCCCTGATCGTGGAGCGACCGCGCGATGCGGTTCGGGCCTTTGCCCAATCCACCTTCGGACCCTCCCAGAACCAGGATAGCGGGCGCGGGGGCGCCGTTTGCGGGCGGGTAATAATTGCCCGGATTGCCTGAAATGCTGACCCGCTGACCACCCGTTCCCGGATCGACCAATTCCAGCTTGGGCACCCATGGCTTCCAAATCCATAAGCCAGCACTCGCGATCACAACAAGGCCGAGTATCGCGCCGCAACCGATTCCGATCTTTTTCTTCCAACCCATGATGACGCCCCTTGGTTTCGTCACTCTGTTCTTTGGGACCGGCGCATCAGTCTTAGCCAATGACGCTGGGTCAATTTCAACTCCCTATTCGCTCTTGGCGACGCTGCCCCTTGCCATCACGAATGGGACATTTTTCAACAACCGCACATCGGCGACGGGATCGCCCGCAACCGCAATGATATCGGCGCTTTTACCGGGCTCAATGGTACCAATCTCGCTCGACAAGCCCAGCAGGTCCGCGGCATTGACGGTCGCGGCGACGATCGCCTGAGTCGGCGTCATGCCGTTGGCGACCATCAGCTCAAACTCATCGCCGTTGCGGCCATGCTTGCTCACGCCGGCATCGGTGCCAAAGGCAATCTTCACACCTTTGGGGACCAGCTGCTGCAGCGCCTTGCCGGTGATGCTGATCCGCCATTTGATCTTGTCCAGAACGTCGGGCGCATAGGCATTGGCATTGGCCGCCAACCGTTCCTTATAGCCGTTCACGGTCGATAGCGTTGGCACATAATAGGCGTTCTTGTGCCGCGACCAGGCGGCGATCGCCTTGTCATCAAGTATGGTGCCATGTTCAATCGAGTCAGCCCCGGCATCCAGCGCCAGCACAATACCGTCCGCGCCATGGGCATGGACCGCGACTTTCTTGCCGAACATATGGGCGGTTTCGACAATTGCGCGCGCTTCGTCTTCGAACATCTGTCGGCCGAGACCCGCGCCGATCCGGCTGTTGACGCCGCCTGTCGAGGCAAATTTGATCACATCGGCGCCGCGCCCAATTTGCCGGCGGACGGCGCGGCGGCAATCATCAGCGCCATTGCATGTGTTTTCGGCACCCGCAAAGAAGGGGTGAAGCTCGTCGCGATAGCCAAGGCTTCCGTCCATGTGCCCGGCAGTTCCCGAGATTGCGTTCGCGGCGTCAATGATGCGCGGCCCCTTCACTTTGCCTGCAGCGATGGCATCGCGCAGCGCCAGAGTTGCGCCATCGCCATCGCCGAGATTGCGAACGGTAGTAAAACCCGCGCGCAGGGTTTTCAGTCCATTAACTTCGGCATTGAAGGCTTGGGCGGCGGGGCTCAGCGTCACTTCTTCCATCTGACCTGCAATCCCGCCGGCATCGCTGGTAAGATGGACATGGCTATCGATAAGGCCCGGCAAAACCGTCCGATCTTTCAGGTCGATCAGCGTCGCCCCCGCCTCTGGCGCGATCAGCCCGTCGCGAACCGCAACGACCCGGCCGTTGTCGACAATAATCGTGGACGGGCCGCGGGTCGGCTTGCCGGGAACATCCATGAGCCGCCCGGCGTGAATATAGGTGGGCGCGGCCGACGCTGCAGCTGATAAACAAATCGCCGCCAGCGCGGCGGCCCCCACAATGGATTTGCCCATAGTAGAAATCCTCCCTTTTCCGGAGGAGCGTAAAACGTCGGCAGGCGAAGGCAACCCCGCGACGAACCGGGAACGCGAATTGTGATGGACTATCGGGCTGGCGGCGGCGGCAGCCGCTGCTCCCGGGCACCGCTCTTGGGTCTGATGAAAATGCGGCGGAGAAGTGGAAAACGGTCGTGCGCCTCCGCTTCTATTTCGTCGACCAACCACTCGACATCGCGCGCTGACATGTCATCGTCGAAATCGACCGCGACCATCGCCGTAATCTGATCCGGGGAGCTGTGCACGGTCAGCACATCGCCCACCCCATCAACACCCTTGCGCGCCGAGATCATGGCACGCAGGCCATCGACGATGTCCTCGTCCGCAGCTTCCCCGATCAACAATTGTTTCGATTCACGGGCAAGGATGAAAGCCGTGAATCCAAGGATGGCACCAATGACGACCGACGCTGCCCCATCCCAGCGCGGATCGCCCGTCAGCTGCGAGACCCCCAGGCCGCCAGCGGCAACAATGATGCCCAACATGGCCGCGCCATTTTCCAACAGGACGATAAAGCCGGGGGGATCTTTTGACCGCTGCACCGCCTCAACCCAGCCAAGCGCCCCCTTGGCCTGCCGGAACTCGTTGAACGCGCTGAGCGTCGATCCGCCTTCCAGAACGAAGGCGACCAGCAACACGACATAGGCGATCACCGGATCTACCGCCGGCTCCGGCTCTCGGATGTGCAAAATGCCTTCGTAGATGGACACGCCCGCGCCGAGCGCGAATACCATCACCGCAACGACGAAGCTCCAGAAATACAGCTCGCGGCCATAGCCAAATGGATGAAGATGATCGGCGGGCTTTTGCGCGGCTTTGCGTCCCCACATGAGGAGAAGCTGATTGGTGCTGTCGACGACCGAGTGCACCCCCTCCGTCAGCATGGCCGATGATCCGGTGATGGCCGCCGCGACAAATTTGGACGCGGCGATGCCAAGGTTCGCACCAAAGGCGATCCACAGGGTCCGGTTATTGTGGCCGCCGGCGCTCATGGTTTTACCGCGCCCGTTCGATCAATGCCCCGCCCCTCACCACCGCATCCGGCTTTTCGAGTAGCCGAACATCGCGGGTCGGATCACCGATCACCGCCACCATGTCGGCAAAGCGGCCAGGCTCAATAACGCCGACATCGCTGCGTCCCAACGCTTCTGACGCATTGAGCGTGGCCGCGCGGATCGCATCGAGCGGTGTCATCCCATATTCGACCATCACGGCGAATTGTTGGCCGACCATGTTATGCGGCATCACCCCCGCATCGGACCCGAACACCATCCGCACCCCTGCCTTGTAGGCCTTGCGGAAATTGTCGCGCTGGACCTGGCCGATTTCGCGATCCTTGCGAATATTCTCTTCAAGCTCACCGTTCTTTCGCCCTTCGGCCTGCGTATAGTCTGTATTCTTGATATCCATCGAGAACCACACGGGCCGCTTGCGCGCGAGCGCCAACTTGATGCTTTCGTCGTCGGCCAGGCTGGCATGCTCGATCGTGTCAATCCCGGCACGAATAGAGGCGTTGATCCCGCTCGCCCCATGGGCATGCGCCGCAACACGTAGCCCCTGCATATGCGCCTCATCGGCAATCGCCCGAAGCTCGTCTTCAGTCAGCTGCTGCTGTCCCGGCGTATCCCCGCGCGAGAAAACGCCGCCGGTCGCGCAAACCTTGATCACTTCGGCGCCGAATTTGCGTTGACGGCGAACCTGATATTTCAGTTCCTCCGGATTGTCGCCAATACCCTCTTCCTTTTCCTTCTTCTGAAGGCTGGGCGGCAAATAGGTGTCGTCGCAATGCCCCCCGGTCGCGCCAAGCGCATGGCCAGCCGGAACGATCCGAGGACCAACCGCATAACCATTGTCGATCGCCTGCTTCAGACCAACATCTTCCCAGTCGCTCGACCCGACAACTCGAATAGTGGTGAAACCGCCGTCCAGCATGGCCCGCGCGGTGCCGACCGCAGCGATGGGCCAGAAGGCATCGGTATATTCCAGAAAGCGATAACCGCCGATATCCGCCGGGCTGAGGTGGGTATGCATGTCGATAAGGCCGGGGACTAGCGTCCGCCCGCTCATGTCCACATGCTTTACGTCGCTGCCCCAGCGCACCGTGCGCGCATCGGCGATCGAGGTGATATGGCCATCATCGCCAATGAAAATGGCGGGGTGTTCGACATATTTGCCGGTGCGAACGTCGAGATAGCGATCCGCCGTCACAACCGTCTGTTCTGCGAGCGCCGGAACTGCGAGCGCAACGATCGACGCGGCGGCCAGCACAAAATGACGAACCATGATTCCCCCCTTAAAGCGCAAATGACTTTAGGTGGTGGTAGTCCTCGAGGCAGGCGTCGGCAACGGCCTGCAATGCATCGGCAAGTTTTGGCGCGCCGCCGCGTCCCGGCTGCTCGAAACCCGTCGAGGATTCGACACGGCCGTACCAATGCGCCGCCCATACGCCGTCTGCGGGGTGCCGACCTGCTTGCCAATGCAGCATCGACCGGTCCCAGCGGATCGAAAGTGCATTGCACAAGGCCTTCAGCTTTGCCGCTGGATTTGCAAGGATGTCGGCACCATCGACGACCGGCGGCGGCCGTCCCTGCCGGTCACATTCCCGATCAAAGAATTGCCGCTGAGCCCGAAGACCAAGGTCGTCGGCCGTCACGGCATCGCGCTTCTTGGCATAGCTGGCGGCCATCAGCGTTGGATCGCGGATCAGAAATGCGTTGGTGACGCCCTTTAACTCATCCGGCGCAACCGGCCCAACCATATGGTGCGCCATCTGCTTCTGATACCAGATTGACGAGCCATCGGGCGCGTCCCCGCCCATGGCCTCCGCCACCGTCGCCCAATCACATTCCATCGATGCGATTACTTGATCGGCCATAGGGTGATCTGCGCCGCTATGCTTCAGGAAGGCGCCGTAAAAGGGTTCGTCGCTGACGCATGTGTCTGGGCGGGCGGAGAAGCTGCGCATCATCGCGGTCGAGATATTCCGCGGTCCCGACCACATGGCGATGCGCAAGGTCATGCGACGTCGCGTTCCAATCGCGCGAGGTACAATTGTTGCAATCGCTCGATCATCGGTCCGCGCTCTGTTGAAATCACGCGGCCATCAACCACCCCGACCGGGGCCACGCCCGCAAAGGTACCCGTGGTGAAGGCTTCATCCGCGCCATAAACATCGGTCAGCGAGAAATTGCGTTCATACACAGGGATTCCTGCCTCTCGCGCAATCTCAATGACCATCCCGCGCGTAATCCCGTCGAGGCAATAATCGCCGCTCGACGTCCAAATCTCGCCGTTCCGAACGATGAAGAAATGCGTCGAATTGCACGTCGCGACAAAACCGTGCGGGTCCAGCATCAACGCCTCGTCCGCTCCCGCCTCTGCCGCCTGGATACAGGCGGTGATGCAATTGAGCTTGCTGTGCGAATTGAGCTTCGGGTCCTGCACATCGGGATAACCGCGCCGAACATGGACCGTGAACAAGCGCAGCATTCGCGTGGCGGTTTCAGGCGTCGGCGCCTTCCACTCCGGTATGATGACGATGGTCGCGGGCGAAATCACTACGCGCGGGTCCTGGTAGGGCGTCGAGCGCACCCCGCGAGTCACCATCAGGCGGATATGGACACCGTCCGCGTCATCCATCCCATTGGCTTCCAGCACCGAATAGAGCCGCCGCACCATTTCTTCGCGGCTGATCCCGATATCCATCGCAATCGCCTTGGCCCCCCGCCACAGCCTGTCGAGGTGGCGGTCGAGGAAGGCGATCCTGCCGCGATGAACACGCACCCCCTCCCAAACGCCGTCCCCCAGCATGAAGCCGCTGTCGAACACGCTGACCACCGCCTGCGGGCGCGGGACATGCGTGCCGCTGACGTCGATCAGCACCTGCTCGTTACGCGGGTCGGGGACGAAATGGTGGGTGCCGGTCGCGTTGGTCATATGGAGGACGCTAACGCAGAGGCGAACGAAGTCCAGCGATACCGTTCACACCAGATTGTCGGGGCTCAAATAAATTTCGCGGACGGTCGGCCAGGCCGCGCGAATGTCGTCCTTCAACTGCATCGCCAGACGCTCCAGTTCGCCCACCGTCATGTCGTCGCGGAAATTGGCGGCCACCATAACGACGACATGGTCGGGACCGGCCTGAACCGTGCGAAACCGGCCGATGCTGCTGACTGCCGGATTAGCCTTGATCAGCGCGCTGACCGATGCTTCCAGCTCCGGGTCGGCGCGCTCGCCCATCAACAGTGCCTTACTCTCGGTGGCCAGAAGGATCGCGGTCGCCGCCAGCACAAGGCCGATGACGATCGATCCGACGCCATCCCAGCGCCCATCGCCGGTCCATATGGAGAGCCCGAGTGCTGCAGCGGCAACAACGATGCCGATCACCGCTGCCGTATCCTCCATCAACACCGCGAACAGCGACGGGTCTTTCGATTTGCGGATTGCCGCGATCCAGCCCAGGTCGCCACGGGTCGACGCGAATTGCCGCCGCGCGACGAACAAGGATGTTCCTTCCAACACCAAGGCAATGCCAAGGACCGCGAAGGCGATTGTCGGCGATGTTGCCTCTTCGGGATGAAGGACGTGGCGGATGCCCTGATAAATTGACACGCCCGCGCCCAGTGCGAACACCATCAGCGCGACGATGAAGGCCCAGAAATATTCCTCCCGCCCATAGCCGAACGGGCGGTCCTTATCGGCGGGCTTTTGCGCCTGTCGCTTACCGAACATCAGCAGGATTTCGTTAATGGAATCGACCAGCGAGTGAACGCCCTCGGCCTGCATCGAGGACGAACCTGTCATCGCAGCCGCAACGAATTTGGCGACGGCAATGCCCAGGTTGGCGAACATCGCCGCCCAAATCGCCAAATTGCTTTTCACCGCCGATTTCATCGAAGGTTGAAGCGATGCGCGTTAGATATGCAGCGCGCGGCCATAAGCAGCCAACACGCTTTCGTGCATCATTTCGCTCAGCGTCGGGTGAGCGAACACGGTCTGGATGAAGTCGGTTTCGACCAATTCCGCCTGCTTGCCGATGGTGTAACCCTGGATCAGCTCGGTCACTTCTGCGCCAATCATGTGCGCCCCCAGCAGTTCGCCGGTCTTGGCGTCGAACACCGTCTTGATGAAGCCTTCCGGTTCGCCAAGCGCGATCGCCTTGCCGTTGCCGATGAACGGGAAGTTGCCGACCTTCACCTCGTGGCCCGCTTCCTTCGCCTTGGCCTCGGTCAGTCCGACGCTGGCGATTTGCGGGTGGCAATAGGTGCAGCCCGGAATGTTCGACTTGTCCATCGTGTGCGGGTGGACATCCTTGTTGCCGAGCGCCTGCGCGATGGCTTCGGCGGCGATCACGCCTTCATGGCTCGCCTTGTGCGCAAGCCATGGCCCCGGCGTCACATCGCCAATCGCCCAGACACCCGGCACATTGGTCCGCATCATACCGTCGGCCTGAATGATCCCGCGTTCCGCCTTCACACCCAGCTTCTCCAGCCCGATATTTTCGGTGTTGGGAACGATGCCGATGGCGACGATGGCGTGGCTGAATTTATGGTCGGCGACCTTGCCGTCCTTGGTCTTGATCTTGGCGGTGACGCCCTTAGCATCGGCCTTCAGATCCTCGACCCCGGCGCCGGTCAGGATCGTCATCCCCTGCTTGGTCAGCGCCTTTTCTAGGAAGGTCGACACGTCCTTGTCTTCGACCGGAACGACGCGGTCCATCATTTCGACGACCGTCACCTTGACGCCCATGTCGTTATAGAAGCTGGCGAACTCGATCCCGATCGCGCCCGATCCGATGACCAGCAAGTCGGTCGGCATTTCGGCCGGCGTCATCGCGTGACGATAGGTCCAAACCCGCTTCCCGTCGGCCGGCGCAAACGGCAGATCGCGGGCGCGCGCGCCGGTGGCGATGATGATGTGCTTGGCGGTTAGATCGGTCGTCTTGCCGTCCTTGTCCTTGACGCTGAGTTTCCCCGGCGCGGTCAGCGTGCCGTCGCCCATGAAGACCGTGATCTTGTTCTTCTTCATCAGGTGGGTGACGCCCTGGTTGAGCTGTTTGGCCACCCCCCGGCTGCGTTTCACCACTGCGTCCAGATCCGCCTCGATCTTCTCCGCCTTCAGGCCATACGCCGCCGCATGCTTCATATTGTGCAATACCTCGGCCGAGCGCAGCAGCGCCTTGGTCGGAATACAGCCCCAGTTGAGACAAATCCCGCCAAGCAGCTCGCGCTCGACAATTCCAACCTTCAGGCCCAGCTGCGCGCCCCGGATCGCCGCGACATAGCCGCCGGGTCCGCTGCCAAGAACGATAAGGTCGAAGTTGGTATCAGCCATCTTATGCTTCCTCTGCCGCGACAGCGCGCGGTCTTCCTTCTGAATCAATCGCGACGAAGGTGAACACCCCAGACGCCACGTGAAATTCCCGCTCGCCATCACGTTCGCGGGCGACGGCTTCGGCGCGGATGGTCATGCTGGTGCGGCCTTGCCGCTCAATATCCGCATAGACCGAGATTTCGTCGCCCACCGACGGCGCGCCCGTAAATTGCAGGTCATTGCCCGCAACCACGACGCATTTCCCTTTGGCGGTGCGCGAGGCGAGACTACCCGCCGCCAGCGCCATCTGGCTCATCAACCAACCACCAAAAATTCCGCCATAAGGGTTGGTGTCGGTCGGCATCGCGGTGACGCGAATGAGGGGGATGCGATCCGGCAAGGTCATCCGCGATGCCAGTTAAAGAAAAGCCTGAGCCCGATGGTCGCGATGACAAATACCGGAATTGAAATGAGCAAACCGGGCGATTGTTCGAATGGATGAATGGTGCCGACACTGGTCCACCCCGACATCCACACACCGTCGCGCCCGCCCAATATCATCGGCAACAAAATCGCCAGGCTGGCGCCGACGAGCATGGCCGACATCCACCTCATTTAGGCGACCAGCCCCATCGGGTTCTCGCAAAGCTCCTTAAACACCTTCATCAGCTTTGCCCCATCGGCACCATCAATCGCCCGGTGGTCGAAGCTACCGGTGGCGGACATGATGGTCGCAATCTGTAGGCTGTCGTCGATGACGTACGGCCGCTTCTCGCCCGCGCCGATGGCCATGATCATTGCCTGCGGCGGATTGATGACGGCTTCGAACTGCTTGATGCCGTACATGCCCATGTTGGACAGGCTGGCAGTGCCGCCCTGATATTCGTGGGGCTGCAGCTTGCCTTCCTTGGCGCGCTCGGCAAGCTCCTTCATCTCGGTCGAAATCTTGCTGATCGCCTTGTCATTCGCGCCCGAAATGATCGGGGTGATGAGGCCGCCCGGAATGCTGACCGCCACCGAAATATCGGCGCGGGTGTATTTGATCAGTTGGTCGCCGGCGAAGCTGACATTGCACTCCGGCACCTCGATCAGGGAGACGGCAAGCGCCTTGATCAGCATGTCGTTGACGCTGAGCTTCACCCCGCGACTGGAAAGGCCCGCGTTGAGTTCGCCGCGCAGCTTCAGCAGCTTGTCGAGGTTCACATCGACCGTGAGGTAGATGTGCGGCACCTGCTGCTTCGATTCGGTCAGGCGGCGCGCAATCGTCTTGCGCATATTCGACAGCTTGACCGCTTCGTGTGGGATGTCGCCCGGATCGACTGCGGCGAGCTGCGGGGTCGGTGCCGAAGCGGTCGCCGGAGCCGGCGCAGCGGCCTGCGGTGCAGCTTTCGCCCCACCAGCGGCGGCGCCCAGATCAGCGCGAACAATACGCCCGCCTGGACCACTGCCTGTCAGGCTCGCCAGATCAATTCCCTGCGCATCGGCAAGCCGACGCGCCAGCGGCGAGGCTTTGATGCGATCGCCGGTGTCTGATCTGGCGGCGACTGGAGCGGCGACGGCTACCGGGGCAGACACCGCAGCGGGAGCGGCCGACGCTGCGGCCACCTTCGGCGCTTCGGCGGCCGGCGCAGGCGCCGCGGCGGGCACCGCATCGGCTGCCTCGCCTTCTTCACCGATCATTGCAATCGCCGTACCGACTTTCACGGCGTCGGTCCCCTCCGGCACAAGAATTTTCAGTACGACGCCTTCGTCGACCGCTTCGAATTCCATCGTCGCCTTGTCGGTTTCGATCTCTGCCAGGATATCGCCCGAAGACACCGTATCGCCTTCCTTCACCAGCCATTTGGCAAGCGTGCCTTCCTCCATGGTCGGGGAGAGGGCGGGCATCTTCAGTTCGATCGGCATGGACTCTTCCTGGCTAGCGTCTTTGTCCCGGCACAAAGGCCAAAGCGGCCCCGGGGTCAACCCCATCTGCGCCGCCAAACCTTGCCAGAACGCGCCGTTTGCCGCAGCGTCGGCAGCGACAAGGGGACAATCCATGGCTCGCACCTATCTGGTGGTGATTGACGATAGCGCCGAAGCCCGCACCGCGTTGCATTTTGCGGCGCGGCGGGCGTCGAAGACGAATGGCGCCGTCGAAGTGCTCGCCGTCGTTGAACCACAGGATTTTGTCCAATGGGGCGGCGTCCAGGCAGCGATCGAGGAAGAACAACGGCTGCGAATCGAAGCAAGTATCGCGGCATCGGTTGGCGAAATCATGGACGCGGCGGGGATTAAGCCGACGGTCGTGGTTCGACAGGGCGAGCCGATTGCGGCACTGCGCGGCTACATCGGCACCCGCGACGATGTGGCGGCGCTGGTGCTTGGTGCCGCCGCATCAGGCAACCCTGGCCCACTTGTTAGCAATCTGACCGGCGCCGACGCAGGCAAATTGCCGTGCCCGGTCATGATTATCCCTGGCGGCCTCAGCTTCGACGATATCGACCGAATGAGTTAAATTGCGCGGGCGAGGATCGCCGCAAGCCGTTGACCGCCCACCGCATCTTCATTTGTGAATCGCGATGCCTGCGGGCTGTCCAAATCCAGCACCGCGATCAGGTCGCCGCCGCGCACGATTGGCACTACCAGTTCACTTCGCGACGCTGCATCGCAAGCGATGTGGCCGGGAAAGGCGTGGACATCGTCGACGAGTTGGGTTTCCAGAGTCGACGCCGCCGCGCCGCATACGCCCTTGCCGAACGGAATACGGATGCACGCCGCGCGACCTTGGAACGGTCCGAGCACAAGTTCGCCGCCAACATTGCGATAGAAACCTGCCCAATTGAGGTCCGGCAACGTCTCCCAGATCAGCGCGGCGACGTTGGCCATATTGGCGACGCCGTCCGGCTCACCTGCAACCAACGCCTCAAGGGCCGCGGCCAGTTCATCATACATGGCGGCCTTGTCAGTGGCAGCAATTTTGAAGTCGTACATAACACCTCCTTCGTCGTTGCGAGGAGCGTAACAACGCGGCAATCAAGCTGCGCCGCTGGATTGCTTCGCTGCGCTCGCAATGACGAGTTAATAATCCGTCACCTTGCCCCGCCCGGCCTTGACGGTGCTTCGGCTCTTCTTCGCATCGACCCGTTTCGCCTTTGCGGCCCTGCTCGGCTTTGTCGGGCGGCGCTTCGCCTGCACGACATGGGCCTCGGCAATCATCTCCGCAAGACGGGCGCGGGCATCTTCGCGGTTGGCATCCTGTGTGCGATATTTGCGCGCAACGATCAGCAGCTCGCCACCGCTCGTCATCCGGCTGCCCGCGATGACCTTCAGCTTGGCATAGGCCACCGGGCTCAGGCCAAGCTTGAATACGTCGACGCGCAGCTGCACCGCCGTCGCAACTTTGTTGACGTTCTGCCCACCCGGCCCCGTCGCTGCGAGGAATTTCTCGCTCAGCGCCTCTTCGGGTATGTCAAACGCCACGGGCCCAATCCGGGAAATGGTCCGGCAGCGGCGCCTCAATCACCAGCGGATCGCCTTTGGCGCGCGGCACCGTCAGGCCGATCGCGTGAAGCAGCATGGGACCGCCCGGAAAACCATATACCCGGTCGCCGACGATGCCGACCCCCAGCCCTTCGCGTGCGTGGGCGCGGATTTGGTGCGTGCGCCCGGTAAGAGGGCGAAACTCGATAAGCGTCTTTCCGTCCTGCTCCGCCAGCTTGCGCCACCGGGTTTGTGCCGGCTTACCCTGCGGGTCGCCCGTCATGCGCCAACCCGCTTCCACACTGGAAATCTTGCCGAGCGGGAGATCGATCAGCCCCTCGTCGCCCTCGATGGGTCCACCCAGGACCGCCAGGTATCGCTTTTCAATATCGCCGCGCTCAAATGCCTGCTGCACTTCAGCTCGGGCGCGCGGGTTGCGGGCGAACAGGAGTGCGCCGGACGTATCCTGATCCAGCCGGTGCATCGCCGTTGGAGTCCGTTTGAACCCCAGCATCAACTCGTCAATGCGGCCCTCGATGCTCTCCCCGCCGCGGCGCGGCTCGTCGACAGGCAGGCCGGACGGCTTGTTAAGGACGATCAGGTCGCCGTCGATGTACAGGATGTGGTCTTCAAGGCTCATCGGCTGCCCATGCGGCCTTCTCTTCGCAATTGCAAACTGATGCAGCTTTGCAACGATAACGCCCATTTACGAAGCTTTACGCAACATTAACCTTTTGAGGCGAGAAGCCACATGGTTAATGTTCGCTTAGACGTCGTTAAGATCGCGAAACCTTCGTTAAGGGGTGCGATCCGGTGATGGCCTAACCGGGGGACAATATTTATGCGCGTTCTGCTGATCGAAGACGAAGCCACGATTGCAAAGAGCATCGACCTTATGCTCTCGACCGAAGGCTTTAATGTCTACACCACGGATCTTGGCGAAGAAGGCCTCGATCTCGGAAAGCTATATGATTACGACATCATCCTTCTCGACCTCAACCTGCCTGACATGCATGGGTATGATGTCCTGAAGAAGCTGCGCACCGCGAAGGTTTCGACACCGGTGCTCATCCTTTCCGGCATTGGCGAAATGGATAGTAAGGTTCGCGCTCTGGGCTTCGGCGCCGATGATTATGTAACCAAGCCGTTCCACCGTGACGAATTGGTCGCCCGCATTCACGCCATCGTTCGTCGTTCCAAGGGCCATAGCCAGTCGGTCATCCGCACCGGTAAGCTGGCCGTGAACCTGGACGCCAAGACGGTCGAAGTTGACGGCAACCGCGTCCATCTCACCGGCAAGGAATATGCGATGCTGGAGCTGCTGTCGCTCCGCAAAGGCACGACGCTGACCAAGGAAATGTTCCTAAACCATCTTTATGGCGGCATGGACGAGCCGGAACTCAAGATCATCGACGTGTTCATCTGCAAGCTGCGCAAGAAGCTCGCGCTGGCCTGCGGCGGTGAAAACTACATCGAAACCGTCTGGGGCCGCGGCTATGTTCTGCGCGACGAGGAAGGCGGCAATGGCACGACGGAGGTCGCGGCCTAACTCAAACAAATTCCGGGGGACGAATGCGGCGGGGCAGCAATGCTCCGCCGTTTCTCATTTCAGAGGACCGCCACCTACGCAGACGGAAGTTCAACTTGGTGACAACCACCTTGAAGCGCGGTTCGTACTGGAGCGGGCCGAGCAGCGGATCGGTCGGCAGCATTGCCAAAGCCGAGCGGCAGATCAACCTTGCCGATGGCAACCGGAAGATAGATTCCGCGCACCCCCTGCCCGGCCGGTTCATGGCCTAATCGGCGCGTTTCTCATAAGTTAATCGCGCAGGATCGCGGGCATTCTTGCTGCATATTCCCGACGCGGTCGGATCTGGCAGGCAAGCCGCAGGCTGGTTTTTTCTTTATATTTCCGTCTCTTAATTCCTGGTTCGCACCACAGCGAGACAGCCAAATTGGTTGATGCTCGACATTCTGGCCCAGGTAAATCAAAATTAACCTCGATTAATAGCGAGTCGCGAGGACCAGTGACCCTGCACTGCGGCAATGGGCGCCGCACAATGGTGATGTCCACAACCAGCGTTCCGAGGGGGTAGTTGGTTTGTCAGGACCTGACATATTCTTGTCCTATGCCCGCGTGGATCGCGCGGTTGCTAGGCTATTTGCAGATAGCTTTGCCGAAGAGGGGTTTAGCGTCTGGTGGGACGCGTCCCTGCATTCAGGTGAGACATTCGACGAAGTGATCGAACAGAATCTGCGCGACGCGAAAGCGGTGGTCGTCCTATGGTCGCCGCGCTCGGTTGCGTCGAGGTGGGTCCGGGCGGAAGCGAACCTTGCCGACCGCCGCAACAAGCTGGCCCCCGCGATCATTGAGCCATGCGACCGGCCCATTATCTTCGAACTGACCCATGCGGCGGAGCTTTCCCACTGGACGGGCGATAGGTCAGACGGTCATTGGCGGACCTTCATCAACGACCTGCGCCGTCTGGTCACGCGCAATGGCAGCAAGCCGGCCGAGAAACCTGCTGATCCCCGTGCGGTTACGGCCAAATCGGCGCCCCCACCGGCGCCGCCGAAAGGCACCTCCTCACCTGCGCCGATAAGGTCGAAAGCGGTGCCGACCGACGACACCGCCGATGCCCACTATCTGGAGTTGGATAACGACCTGCTTGGCGGCGAAAATTTCCTGGTCAATTCCGCCGGGGCCAAAATTGGTCGTAGCGCGCCAGCACAAATCGTCCTGCCGGACAAAAGCGTGTCGCGCGAGCATTGCATTGTCGGAATTGCGAATGACGAATTGTTTGTAACCGACCTCAACTCAACCAACGGCACATTCATTGATGGTCAGCGGATTACCCGCGCAACCATGCTACCGGCCGGGTCCGAGCTTCGTGTCGGTCAGATTTCGCTCCGCCACGCGGTGCGGCCACGCGGGGGCAGCGAACGAAACGGAGATGCAGCGCGCGCGTCGGCGGATCATTGAGCCGCGTTAGTACGGCTACTCCTGCTTCACCAAAAACCGGATATAGGCGCGCGTTTGGCTCGCCTGCTTTATCATCCGGTCAATCTCGTCGTCCGTCCGGGCGCCGCGAGCCGATGCCCGAAGCGCTTTCAAATTTGCATCGTAGGTCCGGGCGAGCTGCGCATTTTGGCTGTTATTGGATCGCATCACCAATTTGGCCTGCGCCCGGCCATCATCGACAATCGAATATAGCTGGGAGAGTTTTGACGATGACGCGCCAGTGTCTTTGGCGGCGGTCGTGGTTTCGGTTTTCTCGATGGGGGCGGTGCTTGCAGAGGCCGCTGCTGCCTTGACGGCCTTCAGCCTTTCGTTGGCGTCACGAACTGCCTTTTCTTTCGCCGCGAGGCGCGCTTCCACGGCGGCGTCCCGTTTTTGCGTTTCAGACTGGGTGGGGGCGGCGTTGGCGGGTGGCACCGTTTCCGCCGTCATGCCATTCGCCGCGACGCCCATTGCAGGGTTCATCGCATCCAAGGCGGTCGTGGTATCGGCGGTCGGCGCCGTGGCCCCCGGGTCTGAGATAGCGGCCGGCTGCTCGGTTGCCGGGCCGGATTTTCCGTTGCCGAGCAAAGCGTAGCCGCCGCCAGCGAGAAGGATGAGGCCCGCCCCCGCCGCTGCAAGCAACCCGCCCTTGGACTTCTTTGTGCCAGCCTCGCCGGTTGCACTCGCTCGGTCGGGCGCGGCTTTGGTTTTATCAACGGGCGGTGCTGGATCAGATGAGACCATCTCCGCTTTTTGCGCGTCGGGCGGCTCCGCGTCCTTTTCACCGGCGGTCACCTTTGATCCCTGGCTTATATCCTGCCCGACGCGGTGGAAGGTCGCTTCCTTCGGGTCGCTCGGCACGCCCGTCGCAAGCGTCGCTGCGCTGGTATCAGGCGCGCCAGGTAAATGAGCAATCCCGTCCGCGGCCCCCGGCGCCGCATAGAAACGCGTGGCTTCGTCGTCGGCGTCGTCATCGTCGGACCCATCGTCCGCCTGCTTGCCGAACATCGCCAGCCAGCTTGAAATAGTCTGGGGCCGGTCGCCCGGCTTGACCGTCATTGCGGCGTCGACAGCGGTAAGGAACTGTTTGCTGTAACCTGGCCATTTGCCCGTCGCGAGCGGTTCCCCGAGGCCGGCATGCAGGCGCTCCAGAACCTCTGGCGGCTTCTCACCGGTGATGCACTCATGCAGGACAACACCGAGCGCATAGACGTCGGTCCACGGGCCCTGTTCATAGGTTTTCACATATTGCTCGATTGCCGCATATGGCGGCGTATGGAACGTAACGGTCGTGCTGGTAGCTTCAGCCGCTTCAAACCGCGCCGACCCAAAATCTATCAACACCGGGCGGTTGTCCTCGTTGATCAAGATATTCGGCGGCTTAATGTCGCGATGCAGAACCCCGACCCGATGGGCGCGGTCCAATCCTTCGGCGATCGGACGAAGGATATTCCACAGGCTGCGCTCGTTGAAACGCCGCCCCTGCTTCAGCATCTTGGAAAGTGAGACACCGTCTTCGAAGTCCATGACCATATAGGCGGTGCCATGAATTTCGAAGAGGCTACGCACGCTGACGATGTTGGGATGGCGCGACGGGCTCGACAGGTTCCAGAGTAGTTTGGCCTCCTCGACAAACTTCTTCAGGCCGAGCGCGTGCACTTCCTCGGAATCGGAATCGATCGGCACGACCGTCGCGTCGGAATCCCGTTCGCTGATTGAGCTGGGGAAATATTCCTTAATCGCGACCAGCTCGTTGAAATAAATTCCACGCGCTTTGTAGACAATACCAAACCCGCCGACGCCGAGGACATCCTCCAGACGCCATTCACGCAGCACCGTGCCAGCCGGCAACGCTTTGTTGCTATAAGCTCTTGTCACGTCGAGCGCCCCTCTCGACCTAGGTTAATAACCGATTTAATAAAAAGGTAATCGCACGAACCGCTCCAAATTGCTAGTCTGTGCCGCCGGATATCATCGGGGGCCTCGGATGCGATTTGAATGCGCCAGCCGCACGGATGTGGGGTTAAAGCGAAAGATCAATCAGGATTCGGTCCTCTCGGTACCGTCGCGCGCACTTTGGGCGGTTGCAGACGGGATGGGCGGTCATGAAGCTGGTGAGGTCGCCAGCGCGCTCGTTATCGATGCACTGAACAATATGCTCGACGGCGACACGCTGGATAGGACCATCGAAATTGCGCGCCGGGCAATCGGCGAATCCAACCGCGTATTGACGCGAATGGCTGAGCAGGAGCCTGGTTCGCGGTCTATTGGAACGACCATTGTTGGTCTGGTGATCGGCAGCGACGCCTATCGCTGCTTCTGGGCCGGCGACAGCCGTGCCTATCTGCTTCGAAACGGCAATATGATGCGGATCAGCCGTGACCACAGCCTGGTACAGGATATGGTCGATGCGGGCATGCTTACGCCCCGGGAGGCGGAACGGCATCAGAACAGCAATATCATCACGCGCGCCGTTGGCGTTGCCAAGGACATCCACCTCGACGTTGTTGGCGGGGATGCCCTGCCTGGCGACCGATTCCTGCTGGCGAGCGACGGGCTGACGCGCGTAGTGAGCGATGCGGAAATTGCAGCCGAGATGTCGGACGGTCCGCCGGATCGCGCTGCCGATCGGCTGATTGACCTAGTGTTGGCGCGCGGAGCGCCAGACAATGTTTCGCTAATAATCGTGGCGCTGTCGTAAGCGCGATCTCAAATCGCTGGGCAGGTCGCTTTCCGTCAACCGAGATGTGCTATTGCGCGGGCCAGGCAGGAGAAATCCCATGGCGAAGCGAGTACTCATCACCGGTGCAGGAAGCGGATTTGGCAAGGGTGTGGCGCTTGGCCTTGCCGCCAATGGACATGATGTAATCGCGTCCTGCCAGATTTGGCCGCAAGTTACCGCGCTTCGGGGCGAAGCCGCCGCCGCCGGTGTCCCCATAACCGTCATGAAACTCGACGTTCTCAATCCCATCGACCGCGCTCATGCGCTTACCCACGACATCGACATCTTGTTCAACAATGCCGGGATTATGGAATCCGGACCAATGACGGAAATCCCGATGGTGATCGTGCGGTCGATTTTCGACACCAATGTCTTCGCGGCGCTCGAATTGGCCCAGGGGTTCGCCCGGAAAATGGTGAAACGCGGCTCCGGGCGTATCGTTTGGACCAGTTCAGTCGCCGGGTTGGTGAAGGTGCCATTTGACGGCGCCTATGCAGCGTCCAAACATGCGGTAGAAGGCATCTGCTCCGCCATGCATGCAGAGTTGAAGCCCTATGGGGTGGAAGTGGTGACGGTGAACCCCGGCGCTTATCGCACCGGGTTTAACGACACCGGGATGGAGGCAATGGACCAGTGGTGGGCGGCCGATGAACGCGCGACCGCCCATTGGCCGGTTCGCGTCCTCGACAAACAGCATGAGCCTGCCGAGATGATCGCGGCGATCATCGACGTGATCGAGGCCGACAATCCGCCCTATCGAACAGTCCGGCCGGCCGCTGCGGAAGACATGGTGAAAGCGGAGCAGGCCGCTGTTTGGGACATGCAGGCGCGCTAGACGCCCGCACGGCATCTCCTCAGGGCTTCAACAACGTGTCCTGCCAAAAGAGAATGTCGGTCCAGAATTGATAGTCGACATTCTCTTTCTTGCCCCACTGATGGCCTTCGTTCTGAGCAATCGACATCCACACCGGACTGCCACGGCCATTCAGCGCTGCGAACACCTGGCGGGCCTCGGACGCTGGAACGCGCGGATCATTCTCGCCCGCCACGACATATAAGGGCACCTTGATCTCGGTAATCCGGCGCATCGGTGCGATCTTACGGAACTGTACCAGCTGTTTGGGGTCGCGCTCATCGCCATATTCGACACGGCGCAAATCACGGCGATAGCTTTGCGTATTGTTGAGGAAGGTCACGAAGTCCGAGATTGGCACGACGCAATTCGCACTACGGAAATCCGACGGGAACATGATAGCCGTCGCGTAACACATATAGCCGCCGTAGGAACGGCCGGTTTCCGCGATGCGCGAAGCGTCAATGGCTGGATCGTTCTTCAGGATTGGCAGGAACGCGCCAATATCTTTCACTGAATTTTCGCGTAGGAACGGCCCATTGTCGAGATTGATGAAACGTTTGCCATAGCCCGATGATCCGCGAACGTTGGGGTAGAACATGGCAATGCCAAGCTCATTCATCAGATAATTATAGCGACCGCGAAACGCCGGGCGATCCTGACTTTCCGGCCCGCCGTGAATCCACATCAGAAGCGGCCGCTTGCCCGGAAATTTCTTTGGATCAGGGCGGTATAGAAAGCCGGACACCTTCTCTCCGTCAAAGCTCTTCGCCTCGATCAATTCCGGTTCAACGTTGGCATTGGGGTCGAGCCCGCCTGTCTCGCTCTGCGTCCACCGCGTGACCTGCAGCGTGGTTGGATCAATCGCAAAGGCGTCTGCGGGGATTTTGGCGGAAGACAGCGTCAGGCCGATGGTACCCCAGGGCGCTATTTCCAAACCGGACGCAACGCCCACGGGTAGCGTGTCTACCCGGCGCGATGCCCCTGTCGCGGTGTCCATCAGATAGAGGCGGCTAACCCCCGCTTCGTTGGTCAAGTAGGCGATTGTTCGCCCGTCGCCCGACAGGTCAAATTCCTCGACATCCCAATTCAATGACGGGCTGCGCGGGGCGAATTTTCCGGTTGCAAGGTCAATTGTGCCAAGACGCTGAAAGTCCGAGCCTTCGTCGCTCAACACCCAGGCTCGGCCGTCGTCTCCAATCTTGATCCCGCCATACGCAATGTCGCGCTTGTGATCGCCAATCGGCGCCATTTTGCCGCTGGCAAGATCGAGCAGCCACAGATTTACCTTGGTTGCGGACACATATTGACCGACCACTGCCTTGGCCTTGTCGGGCGTGAAGGCCGTGATGGCCCAGCCGCCGCCTTTAACCTCCGCTACCATGCGATCGGTCTTCGGATCGCGCGGGTTCATGACATAAAGGTCGCTGTCGGTGCCATTTCGGCGCGTCGAAGAATAGGCGATCAGTTGCCCATCCTTGCTCCAAGCATTGAATCCGTTGCGGCTCTTACCATCGGTCAGCAGCGTCATGCGACCGTCGTTCAGTGCATAGAGCTGATAAAATTCGTCGCCGCCCCTGTCCTTGGTCGCGATCAACACATCTCCATTTGGAGACCAGTTGCCGCTGACCGGTTCTTCTTCAAAGCTGATTTGCGTGCGGGCGCCGCCCGGGCCGGCGATCCGGTGCAGCTGCGCCGTATTGCCGAACCGGGTCGCGATCAGCATCGATCGATCCTTGGCATTCCAGCCAAGAAAATTTGCAGCCCGATATTCCAGATAAGGGCGCGTGGCATCGGCAAGGCTCACCGGCACCTGCGGAACATTGTCCATCTTCATCGCTGGCGGCCGAGGCACAAATTGGGCGTCCTGGCCGGTTGCGGGAACAGCGACAATGGTGGCGAGGCCAGCGAGCAAAAGATGTTTCATCGGGCCAGCCTAGGCAAATTGGAGGACACTTGCCAACCAGGCGGGGCGGAAAATTGGCGAGGAGGCGTTGGCGATAGTTGAAGCCGATCAGACCTCGGCCACAATTTTCCGACTACGCGATGGCAAATTGACCGCAATTGCCTCGTCGATCACCGCCTCGTCCATTCGGCGCCAGCCGTCCCGGCCCAGCCGTTCCAGCGGCCTGAACCCTGCCTTATAGGCCATACGATCGGACCCTTCGACCCAATAGCCGAGATAGACATAAGGCAGGTTGGCACGTGCTGCGCGGATGATGTGGTCCAGGATGATATAGGTGCCAAGGCCCTTCCGGGCACCTTCACTGACGTCATAAAAACTATAGATCATCGACAGACCGTCACCCTGTTGATCGCTGAGGCAGGCGCCGACCAACTTGCCCGGTTTTCCGTCAACCGAGGGCTCGCGATATTCGATGACATAGGTACGGACGGGCGACTGCTCGATCATGTCGGCAAAGTCATGTTCGTCCATTTCGGCCATGCCGCCGCCCGGATGACGGGCTGCCAAATAGCCACGCAGCAGATCATATTGTTCTTCCGTGCTCCACGGGCGGCACGCGCTCACTTCCAGATCGGCATGGCGGCGGAGCAATTTGCGTTGCGTCGCGGACGCCGCAAATTCATTGGCTACCACGCGGACCGATACGCAGGCACTGCAATCGACACAGCTGGGGCGATAGGCAACCGATTGCGACCGGCGAAACCCGATGCGGCCAAGCGCCTCATTCAATTCGGACGCATTGCGGCCGGTCAGTTCCGTAAACACCTTCCGCTCCGTCTTGCCTTCCAGATAGGGGCAGGGCGAAGGGTTGGTGACAAAGAATTTAGGGAAGCGAAATGGTGCGCTCACCCTGATGACCTCCGACATGGTTACGAAACCCTTAATGCGCCTCCCGGGCGCTATTGAAAAGGGTCTCGTTGCGCGAAAGTCATGTTAACCAAATCGCTGTCCCGAAGCTGGACAAATTGGCCTATTATCAATCGAGCTGGGCGCGCGTTACCTTGAAGCCGGCGCTTTCCAGTCGGTCTACAAGACGATCAATCGCCGCTGCGTCGCGTGCTTCGCACTCCACCTCGACCACCGTGTCCTTGGCCGGCTGATGCGTGAAAATTCGGTGATGGTTGGTTTCGATGATGTTGACGCCGCATTCGGCAAAGATCGCCGTAATGGCGGCGAGCGCGCCGGGTCGGTCTTGAGCGTTGATCATTAGCCGGGCCAGGCGGCCGTCGCGGACCAGCTCGCGCACCATCACATTGGCCAGAAGATGATTATCAATGTTGCCGCCGCACAAAACCGTGCCAACTTTTTTTCCGCGATATGCGTCGGCATTGGTGAGGATCGCCGCGAGGCCAGCGGCCCCGGCGCCTTCAACAACCGTCTTTTCAATCCCGACGAGCATTGCGACCGCATGTTCAAGATCCCTCTCCAGGACCAATTCAATCCGGTCGACATTCTTCGCAACGATTTCGCGGGTGAGAAAACCCGGTTCCTTCACCGCAATGCCTTCGGCCAGCGTGTCGCCGCCCGTTGGCAAGTCGGTGCCGTCAATGACATTCTTCATCGCCGGATAAAGCTGCGCCTCGACACCAACCACTTCAATGTCGGGCTTGATCGCTTTGGCCGCCGTGGCAATGCCGCTGATCAGGCCGCCGCCGCCGATAGGAATGACCAGCACATCGAGGTCTGGCGCATCGGCTAGCAACTCCAGCGCGATCGTGCCCTGCCCGGCTATGACGTCCGGGTCATCAAACGGGTGAACGAAGGTCAGTCCCTCTTTGGCCTCCAGCTCGCGCGCATGGGCGTAGGCATCGTCAAATCGCTCGCCGAACAGCACGACCCGCGCGCCGTGCCCCTCGGTCTGCGTCACTTTAATGCTGGGCGTCGACAGCGGCATGACGATCGTCACCGGAATTCCAAGCCGTTTTCCATGATAGGCGACCGCCTGCGCATGGTTGCCAGCCGATGCCGCGACAACGCCGCGAGCGCGCTCCTCGGGCGTCAGCTTCAGCAACTTATTGAGGGCGCCGCGCTCTTTGTAGGCGGCCGTAAACTGCAGGTTCTCGAACTTCAGATAAACGTCCGCGCCGACGATGTCGGACAATGTTCGGCTGAGATTGGTGGGAGTTCGCACCACCTGCCCTTCAATGGCGTTGGCGGCGGCGCGAATGTCGTTGATCGTCGGATGTTCAGTCATGGGATGCGGGCCTAGCCCTTCCTCAAGACGCAAACAATGCTATCGAACAGCCATGAAATTTCGCCGCATCGCGCTTCCTGCGCTCTTCATCGTCGTTGCCGCACCCGCCTTGCCGGGAACGCTGATCAACAATGCCAATGGCGTGACCGTTGATGCTAATGGCAAGATCCGGCATTTTACCGGTATCCTGATCGGTGATGACGGCAAGGTCGTCCGCCTTCTGAACGGCGAAATGATGAAGCTTCCGGCGGATACCAAGGTCGTTAATGCGGGCGGCCGCACGGTGATGCCAGGCCTAATTGACGCCCATGGCCATATCATGGGGCTGGGCTTCGCGGTTATCCAGCTCGATCTGGTTGGTACGCAATCGATGGCCGACCTGCAATCGCGGCTGAATGCCTATGCCGCAGCCAATCCGGGCGATGGCTGGATCTACGGGTTCGGCTGGAATCAGGAATTATGGCCCGTCAAAACATTCCCGACGTCTGCTGATTTAGACGCCATCGCGCCGGATCGCCCAGTCGTCCTGGAGCGGGTTGACGGCCACGCCCTCGTCGCCAACCGGGCGGCTATGATTGCTGCGGGCGTAACGACTGATACGCAGGCCCCAACTGGCGGCCGGATTCAGAATGGCCTGTTCGTCGACGCGGCAATGGAGCTGATCAAAAGCCATATCCCAAAACCGGATGTGACAGCCCAGGACCGCGCCTTCGCCGAAGCGCAAAAGGCGATGCTGAGCGTCGGCCTGGTTGGTGCCGCAGACATGGGAACGAGCGTCGATGATTGGGCGACCTTCCGCCGCGCTGGCGAAGACGGCAGGATGAAGGTTCGCGTGTTTAGCTACGCCTTTCAGTTGCCCGCATGGCACGAGATCAACAATGGGCAGCCCACCGGTTGGATGTATGGTGAGCGGCTGAAACTGGCGGGCGCAAAGTTTGTGGCCGACGGAGCCCTTGGCTCGCGCGGCGCATGGCTGAAACGACCGTATCAGGATCATGGCGATACTCGTGGGCTAAACATCATTCCCGCCGCAGACCTGCTGAAACAGGCGGGTGAAGTCGCGGCGGGCGGTGGCCAGTTGGCCATTCACGCGATTGGTGATGCGACCAACGATGAGGTCATCACGACCTATGAAAAGCTCGCCGCGCAATATGGTCGCACCAAACGCTGGCGGATTGAGCATCTCCAAATCGCCGATCCGAAAGATTTGCGGCGATTAAAGGGTGCCGGGATCATTGCCTCCATGCAGCCGACCCACGCGACCAGCGATTGGGGCATGGCCGAAGCGCGGTTAGGTAAAGACCGGCTCGGCGGCGCCTATGCCTGGCACAGCATCGAAAAAATGGGTGTGCCGTTGGCATTTGGCAGCGACTTTCCGATTGAGCCCCCTAACCCCTTCTTCGGCCTGTCTGCCGCAATCAGTCGGCAGGACGCCAAGGGCCAGCCGCCGGGTGGCTGGCGCCCGTGGGAACGGGTGAGTCTCGGCCGCGCCCTGCACGGCTTCACGCGCGGTGCAGCCTATGCAGGGAAGGCAAAAGCGACATTGGGCTGCCTTGATCCCGGATGCCAGGCGGATTTCATCATCGTCGATCGCGACCCCACTAACGTTGATGCTCAGGCGCTCCGCAGTACGAAGGTGCTGGAAACGTGGGTCGGCGGCGAGCGTGTCTTTATCGCCGACGCTCAGCCCGCTCGATAAGCATCGACGGGGTCAAGATTTGGGGGAGCTCTTCCGGTTCCGTCTTGCCCGGCTCGTACCATAGATAGAGGGGGACCCCAGCGCGGCCACGACTTTCCAGCATTCGGGTGATTGCCGGATCTCCGTCCGTCCAGTCCCCGACCATTTGCACCACCCCAGCCTTGCCAAACGCTTGCTGTGTCGCATCCCGGTTGATGGCCCCAGCCTCATTGGCTTTACATGACAAACACCAATCGGCGGTGAAATCGACGAAGACCGGCCGCTTCCGCTCCATCACGGCGATACGAACGGCATCCTCGCTCCACGGCGTCACGTTGGCCGGAAGCGTACGTTGCGTAGCGGGCGCGGCTGCGGGCAGCAAACGGACGGTGACAGCCGCAATCAGCAATACCCCGATTAGCGTCATCAGACCGAGCGAGCGCCCCTGTCGCTGTGATTGCCCCCATCCCCACAACAATAACGTCAGCAATGCTGCGCCGCCGATCCCGAGCCACAGCGCCTGCGATCCCGCTTGCCGCCAGAGAAGCCAGAGGCAAGCCGCCGCCGTGAGTGCCATCGGGATCGCCAAAATGCGTTGCAGACGGGCCATCCACGGTCCGGGTTTTGGAAGACGGCTACGAAGCGCGGGAATGAATGCAATCGCCACAAATGGCAGCGCAAGACCAAGCCCGAGCGAGGCAAAAACAGCCATCGACCCTGCTGCGGGGAGCAGCAGCGCGGCGCCAAGCGCCGCACCCAGGAATGGACCGGCGCACGGCGTCGCGACAAAGGCTGCCAGCGCACCCGTGCCAAAACTTCCCGCCGGATTATGGTCACCGGCAAGGACCGGCAGCTCGAACAGGCGGAGGAGGTTGAGCGTAATGGCAACCGCGAGAAGCAGGAGCAGAAGCACGATGCGGGGATCCTGCAGCTGAAATGCCCAACCAGCTGCTTCACCGCCTGCCCGAACGATCAGCAAAATTGCCCCAAGCGCACCCGTTCCAAGTACAGCGCCTGCCGCATAGGCCATCGCATCGTTGCGCGCCGCCCGCTCGTCGCCGCCACTGCGGGCGAGGTGCACGCCCTTCAATGCGAGGATCGGGAATACGCACGGCATCAGATTCAGCAATAACCCGCCAAGCAGCGCCCCAAGCAGGGCCCAGCCGATGCTGACGACCGGTCCAGAACCGGCCACGGGTTCGCCGCCTGCCGGCACCACACCAGGTTGCGCCGACAGGCCAAAGCCGGCCCCGTCTCCCGTTGCCAGCACCCCGGTTATTAGGGCCGGCTCACCACGCCGCCGTTGCAGATCGACAACCAGCATATCGCCGACGCGGCGAAAGCTTTGTGGCGCGGCATAATCGATGGCCCCATCCTCGGCTGCGAAAAAATAGGGATCGGGTAATGCGACACTTGCGGGAAGCGGGATTGCCAGAGAAATCTGTTCCTTGCCGATTTGGAAGGTCGCTGGCGTTGCCAATGGGCGCGGCAGGGCGCGGCGCCATGCATCGAAGCGTGCGTCGGCGCGCTCCGCGCCTTGGGGTGACACGCTAAGCGAGATTTCGGCCTTTTCCGGCACGCAAATCTTGTCGGTGCAGGCCAGATAATTGAGCTTCGCGAATATCCGCTGCGTCTGCGTCTCGCTCCCAGGAATCTTCAGCCGGGTGAGAACGGCGTAATCTTTCTCGAACACATAATTTTCAATGCCCGCTACTAGCAGCCGCTGCGGCACCGGGTAGCGCAGCTCGCCAACCGACCATCCCTTGGGAAGCTGCCACTCCACCTTCATCGGAAGTCCAGCGTCGCCGGGATTGAGCCAATAGCCGTGCCATCCCGGCGTCGTGTGCATCAATATCGCCAGCTCGATCTCGTCGCCGGGAGCGGTGCGCGGCTCGATCACCAATTCTGGCTGAATTGCGTTCTGACGTGGCAACTGAGCCGCCGCAGGAACAGCCGCCAGCAACAGGAACAGCGCAAGGAAAAGGCGGCGAAACATGGTCCGCGCACCGCTACAGCCATGCGGCGAATATGCAAACCCCGGCGTCGATTAACCGCAGCGGAGCACCGCGAAGGTCGTGCGGTTGTCGGGATCATCCTGAAGGTCGCGCATTAGAATATCGAGGCCATAAAGATCCGCGGCCAGTTCCGACGCCAATGCGGCGCTATACGGATCGCGCAGGGCCGCCGCCGCGATTGCGGTATTGGGCGCGTCTTCGACATCAACGGATAGGCGCGTAAGGTTCCGATGGCATTGGCGTAATGCCATCGGATGGCTGATCACCGTGCGAATATCTTCAAGCCGGGCATTTGGAAGCGCCAGCAAGTGAAGCTCCACCGGCAACGCCACCAACCGCTCAACCACGAGATCGCTGGAATCGATCAGTGCCGCCACCCCTTCCACCACGCCGGCATAATGATTTTCAACCGGCAGGACACCGCCGTCCGCATCGCCGCAACCGACGATGCGAATGACATCCGCGAAGGTAGGGCAAGCGAGGGCCTGTGCGTCCGGAAAAGCAAGTCTGCACGCCTGATGCCCGAACGCCCCGGCGATACCTTGATAGGCCGCAATCATCCTGCCTTGCGCCGTTCCAGAGGCGAATGCCAGGCCGCGACAGTCTGGCCAAGCTCCAACGCCTGTTCGCGGTTGAGGCGCGGATCGCAGCCCGACAAATAAGGCGGCCGCGCACCAAGGCGCAACCAGCGGCGACCGCCGCCGCCACATTCCAGCACATTCGCTCCCGTCAACTCGAGATGGAGTCCGCCAGGCCAAACACCTTCCGACGCGGCGATGTCGTGGAAAGCCAATGTTTCAGAGATAATATCTGATAGCTCACGCGTCTTGCGACCATTGATGACACGCGTGTTGCCGTGCATTGGATCGACGCACCACAACACGGTACGGCCCGACGCTTTCACTGCCCGCATGAGCGGGGGCAACCGGTCCGCAATCTCCCCTTTGCCCAGACGAGGTATCAGCGTCAGCCGTCCGGCATCCTGTTCCGGGTCAAGCCGGCCAATCAGCTGCATTAGGTCATCGGCGGTCATGGTTGGCCCGACCTTCACACCAATCGGGTTGGAGATACCCCGCGCATATTCAACGTGGCCGCCCTCCAATTGCCGCGTGCGCTCGCCGATCCATAACATATGGGCTGAGCCGGCCCACCACCTCCCGCTACGTTCGTCATAATGGGTCATTGCCTGTTCGGCCCCCAACAGCAGTGCCTCATGGCTGACATAGATCGGCGCCGTTTCGCACGGCGCCCGATCCCACAGGATCGACATGGTTGTCCGGGCCCGGTCGTGCATGTTCAGCAACCGCTGCGGATCGGCAATACGGGCGGCGGCGTCCGGCCCTTCGCCATTGACCGCATCGCCGCGATAAACAGCAATTGCCGCCCCATTCACCAGTTCGACGGCGTTGGAGCGCGGTTTCGCGGTCTGTCCTGCTATACGCCCGACATGAACCACCGGCACACCGGACGCCTGCGCAAGGTCACGGCCCATTGAGTGCAGCAATTCCGCGGTTTGCCGTATGTTGGGTTCGGAATGTTCACGGGCGGTTTCGACGCAGTCACCCCCCTGCAGCAAAATAGCGTTGCCATTGGCAACCTCGCCCAGCTGACGCCGAAGTGCGTCAATATCGTTCAGTTCGACGAGCGGTGCGCGTGCGGACAGTCGGCGCTCGACCCGCTGCAACTCCCGGCGGTTCGGGTAGTCGGGCTGCTGTAACGTCGGGCGAGATCGCCAGGAGGACGGTGCCCAACGCGGTGCACATGCGGTCGATGGTGATACCTGATCGACCCGCCCGACCAGCCATCCGATCAAGGCACCACTTTCGTCGCGCAACGCATCGAACGCGGCCAATCCGTCGGGCACCGCATTACCATGGTCCGCCGGAAGAACGGCAATGGCATCTTCGCAGCGCGCCCTCGCCAAGGCCGATGCGCCATCCTTGACGACGGCGACCGCTGGTGCGGACCCATAGGCGTCGCGGGCAAGGCGCAGCAGTAAGTCGCGGTCGGCGACGTCGGGCAACAGCAGCATCGTCGGCCCCTGCACTGCCACGCCGTGCGCCATGATTTCGCGCCAGATGTGGGGAACGGCCGGTGCGGCTACATCATTGGCACGGGCGCGCAGCCGCTCGACCACAGCACGCTGACGGTCCGGGCAAAGTTTCAGGCCCGACGTTCCAGCCTTGCTGTCTGCGATACGTCGGCAAATAGTCAGGCGCTGTTCCACCAGCGCCAGAATGTCGTCGTCGATAAGATCGAGTTGGCCGCGCAACTGCGCGAGTTGAGTATTGGTTCGCATGAGTCACCTTGGGCGCAATGCGGGCGTCAAACGCCGACATTACATTTGCAAATTGTCAGAAGATCAGGTGCAAATCCGGCACGCCCTCAGGCGTACCGGCCCATAAACGCGAATACCAAGACAGCCGGAGTGAAGCGGCGGGTGTGCAGCATTGCTTCGCTCATGAGAAATGGCTCCTTGGTCAACAAACGACCAGCCGCCATCCTGCCAGACGCGCCACAAAGGTCAACCCCGGCCAATTAATCGAGGTTGGGCCGCAGCCATCGTGTTGCGGTGTCGAGGTCTACGCCGCGCCGCGCCGCATAATCTTCGACCTGATCCTGACCAACGCGTGCGACCCCGAAATAGCTGGCTTCCGGGTGACCAAAGTAAAATCCCGACACGGCCGCAGTCGGCCACATTGCGAAATTTTCCGTCAGCGTAATTCCGCTGGCGCCCTCTCCAAGCAAGTTGAACAGCAGCGGTTTTAGACTGTGATCGGGGCAGGCGGGGTAGCCGGGCGCCGGACGAATGCCCTTATATTCCTCGCGGATCAGCTGTTCATTCGTCAGCACCTCGTCGTGCGCATAGCCCCATAAATCGGTACGAACATGCGCGTGCAGCCGCTCGGCAAAAGCTTCGGCCAACCGGTCGGCGAGCGCCTTGAGCAGAATGTCGTTATAATCATCATTGGCGTCTTTGAACCGCTGCAAATGCGGTTCCAGGCCATGGATTGCGACCGCAAAACCGCCGAGCCAATCTTCCTCTTGCGGCGCAATGAAATCAGCGAGGCACATATTGGGCCGACCCTGCCGCTTGCGCACCTGTTGCCGAAGGAAGGGGATACGAACGTTGCGGTCGAGTACCAGCACGTCATCGCCTTCGCGCCGGACGGCCCACAGGCCCACCGTTCCTTCTGCGCGTAACCATTTTTCGCTGACAATCTTTTCCAGCACCAACTTTGCGTCGGCGAACAGGCCGCGCGCGCTTTCGCCAACGATGTCATCTTCCAGAATGGCAGGATAATTCCCCGCCAGTTCCCACGCGCGGAAAAACGGCGTCCAGTCGATCGTCCGAGCGATGTCCTCAAGCGGCCAGTCCGCAAAGCGGTGAATCCCGGGCTGCACCGGGCGCGGACTGGGGCTGCGGTTATCGGGAACAAAACTGTTGGCCCGCGCCTCGATCAGCGGCGCCAGTTCGTTGTTCCCGCGCCCCTCCCTGCTCTCGCGGAGGGCGCGATAATCATTGGCGGTGCGAGCAATCAGTTCTTCGCGGCCGACTCCGTCGCTGACGAGATGCGTGGCGACACCTACAGCGCGACTGGCGTCGAGGACGTGCAGGACGGGTCCCGAATAGGCGGGTGCGATCCGCAGCGCCGTGTGCGCGCGGCTAGTCGTCGCTCCGCCGATCAACAGCGGCAGATCCATTCCGGATCGCTCCATTTCCTCGGCGACCGTCACCATTTCGTCGAGGGAGGGCGTGATCAAGCCAGAGAGGCCGATCATCGCCGCATTATTCTCGTTCGCGACTTCGAGGATTTTGGGCCAGGGCACCATGACCCCAAGGTCGATCACTTCGAAACCGTTGCATTGCAGGACCACGCCGACGATGTTTTTGCCGATATCGTGGACGTCGCCTTTGACCGTGGCCATGACCACACGCCCCTTGGACGTATCCTCGCCCTCTTTCTTCTCGGCTTCGATATAGGGGAGCAGATGGGCAACCGCTTTTTTCATGACGCGGGCGGATTTGACCACTTGCGGCAGGAACATCTTGCCCGATCCGAACAGGTCGCCGACAAGGTTCATACCGGCCATGAGCGGCCCTTCGATCACCTCGATCGGGCGGGCATGGAGATGCCGCGCCTCTTCCGTATCTTCTACGATATGGGCATCGATGCCCTTGACCAGCGCATGAGATATCCGTTCGCGCACAGGCCATCCGCGCCATTCTGCCGCCGCCTTTTCAGCAACAGCGTCGGTGCCCTTGTACCGCTCGGCAAGTTCAATCAGCCGCTCCGTCGCATCATCGCGCCGATCGAGAATCACATCCTCGCAAGCGTCACGAAGCTCCCGGTCTATCTCGTCATAGACGTCGAGCTGGCCCGCATTGACGATGCCCATGTCCATCCCGGCCGGAACAGCATGGTAGAGGAAGACGCTGTGCATCGCCCGGCGCACCGGTTCATTGCCGCGGAAGCTAAATGACAAATTCGACAAGCCGCCCGAAATATGAACGCCGGGGCACCGCGCGCGGATTTCGCCAATCGCCTCGATAAAGTCGATGGCGTAGCGGCGATGTTCGTCAATCCCGGTCGCGATGGCGAAGACGTTGGGGTCGAAGATGATGTCTTCGGCCGGAAAGCCGTTCGCGGTCAGAAGCTTGTAGGCCCGCTCGCAAATTTCGACCTTGCGCTGTTTGGTATCGGCCTGCCCGGTTTCGTCGAACGCCATGACCACGACGGCCGCGCCATAGCTGCGGACCTTGCGGGCGGCGTCGAGAAACGCGTCTTCGCCTTCCTTCAGGCTGATCGAATTGACGATCGGCTTGCCCGACACGCATTTCAGCCCCGCTTCGATCACGCTCCATTTGCTGCTGTCAACCATCACCGGCACCCGCGCAATGTCGGGCTCGGCTGCGATCCGCTTCAGGAAGGTTTCCATGGCCAATTCGCCGTCGAGCAGCGCCTCGTCCATGTTGACGTCGATGATCTGCGCGCCAGCCTCAACCTGATCGAGCGCGACCGCGACCGCCGCGTCATAATCGCCCGCGAGGATCAGCTTCTTGAACTTGGCCGAGCCAGTAACATTGGTCCGCTCGCCAATGTTGACGAAACGAGCGCCGACGGCACCGTCATTTTTACTCACGCGGCAATCACCATGGGTTCTAGGCCAGCAAGCAGCGTCTTGCCGAGCGGTTTGGGAACGGCGCGGGGCGCCTTTTGGGCGACGGTCTTCGCCATAGCGGCGATATGGTCGGGCGTGGTGCCGCAACACCCACCAACGATGTTGACCAGACCTTCCTTGAGCCACTCGCCGACCTGGGCGGCGGTTTCCTCCGCTGCCTCGTCATATTGGCCAAGTTCGTTGGGCAACCCAGCGTTTGGATAGGCCATGATCAATGTATCGGCTAAGTGGTTCAGCGCGGCGAGATGAGGGCGAAGTTGCTCCGCGCCGAAACTGCAATTGAGGCCGATTGTGACCGGCTGGGCGTGGCGGACGCTGGCCCAGAATGCCTCCACCGTATGACCCGACAAATTGCGCCCGGACAGATCCGTCAACGTCATGGAAATCATGATTGGCAGCGGGCGACCGAGTGCCGCTTCGGCCTCAAGCGTGGCCATGATTGCCGCCTTGCAGTTGAGCGTGTCGAACACGGTTTCGATCAGAATGAAGTCGACACCGCCTTCAACCAACGCCTCCACCTGTTCCCGGTAGACCGCTTTAACCTCATCAAAGCTGACCTCGCGATAGCCGGGGTCGTTAACATTGGGTGACAATGACAGCGTTTTATTGGTCGGTCCCATCGCACCCGCGACCCAGCGCCGCTTGCCGTCGGCATCAGCGACCTTGCGCGTAAGCTGGGCCGCAGCGACATTGATGTCGCGCACCAGATGTTCCGCGCCATAATCGGCCTGGCTGATGCGATTGGCGTTGAACGTATTGGTGGCAAGGATATCCGCGCCCGCATCGGCGAAACGCTGGCAAATGCCGCGCACCACGTCGGGACGGGTGAGGTTCAGCAGGTCGTTGTTACCCTTCTGATCGCGGGAGAGGTCCATGTCCCCCCGAAACGCCGCGTCATCCAGCCGCTCGGCCTGGATCTGGGTGCCATAGGCCCCGTCCTTGACGATAATGCGGTCGGCGGCGGCGGTACGCAATTCGGTCGCAGCACTCATGCCCGCACTCCCAGCATGTGGCAGATGGCGTAGGCCAGCTCTGCCCGATTCAACGTATAGAAATGGAATTCGCGGACGCCCCCGGCATATAGCTGACCGCACAATTCGCCGGCGATGGTCGCAGCAACGAGCTGCCGCGCGGCAGGAAGCTCATCCAATCCTTCAAAGGTCCGGTCCATCCAGTCGGGAATTGCGGCGCCGCATTGACCGGCGAACCGCCGGGTCTGGGCGACATTGCTGATCGGGAGGATTCCGGGGACGAGCTCGATATCGACACCGCGCGCTGCCACCTTGTCGCGAAATCGGAAAAAACTGTCCGGCGAGAAGAAGAATTGGGTGATGGCGCGCTCGGCCCCAGCGTCAATCTTGTGCAGCAGATTGTCGATGTCACTGTCCGGACAATCGGAATCCGGATGAACTTCCGGATAGGCGGCCACGGAGATATCGAAATCGGCAATTTTCTTCAGTCCCGCGACCAGTTCGGCCGCGTTGCGATATCCATCCGGATGCGGCGCATAGGGTGTCCCAGGTTCGGCCGGATCGCCACGAAGCGCAACGATGTTACGAACGCCGGCGTCCCAATAGGCGCGGGCGATATCGTCAATCTCCCCCTTGCTGGCCCCGACACAGGTGAGGTGCGCCGCCGGCGTCAAACTGGTTTCCTTGACGATCCGCTCGACGGTTGCGTGCGTCCGCTCTCGGGTTGAGCCGCCAGCGCCATAGGTGACGCTGACGAACCGCGGCTTCAGCGGCGCCAGCGTCTCTATTGATTGCCACAGCGTTTCGCCCATCGCGTCCGTCCTGGGCGGGAAAAATTCAAAGCTAACCGCAATGTCGCCGCGCGCGTCGGCAAACAAAGGGCAATGATCGGAAAGGGCCTTTAGTGCTGCGCCGTTCATGCTGCTACACGCTCCACTTTCTCAAGGCCGGGCTTCACGCCGCGCCACAGGATGACCGTCAACTCTCCCCCTTCCAACCGTTCGACACGATCGAGTTCAATTCCAGCGGCTGCAAACCAGCCGCGCATCGCATCATCCGCAAAACCGAGGCGGAGATGGGCGTCCTTCTCCCGAAGTTCCTCACGCTGATGACTTGCGAAATCGATCACCAAAAGGCGCCCGCCTACTCGAAGAACCCGCGATGCCTCCGCGATCGCGGCGCCGGGCTGCTGCGCATAATGTAACACCTGATGCAGGATGATGCTGTCCTGGCTACGGTCTGCAAGTGGCAGTGCGTACATGTCGCCCTGGCGCAGGCTGGCGCCGGTAACGCCAGCCTCCTCAAGCCGGACGCGGGCAACACGCAGCATTTCCGATGACCGGTCGATCCCGACGGCAGCGTCGGCGCGCGGGGCAAGAAGCTCCAGCATCCGCCCGGTTCCGGTGCCAATGTCAAGCAAGGCTCCGATTGGCCGGTCAGCCATCAACCGGTCGATCGCGCGCTCAATTTCGCCATCATCGACATGCAGCGAACGAATGCTGTCCCAGGTAGTGGCATGCGCTTCAAAATATCGACGCGCCGCCTCCGCGCGGTCCGCCCGAATGGCGTCGAGCCGAGCAAGGTCCGCCCCAAACAATTCCTCCGCGTCGCGGTCCGCCCAGCGCGCAATCAGATCATGTAATGGCCCATTCCGCTCGCCGGGTGCGAGTTGCAGGAACACCCAGCTTCCTTCCTTACGGCGCCCCACCAAACCCGAATCGGTCAGGATTCGCACGTGGCGTGAAACGCGCGGCTGGCTCTGCCCAAGCACATGGGCGAGCTCTCCCACAGATAATTCCATAGCCCGCAAAAGCATAATTATTCGCAGCCGCGTCGAGTCCGCGAGCGATTGGAAAATGCCAGAAAGAGGGCCTATTTCATCCACGAGATAAGGATATAAAGATATCTTTATGTGCGTCAATCAAGGCTGTCAGGAACAAGGCAAAAAAATGGCATTTTTACAAATGACGATTGCGTGACACGGATTTGGCCTCTATTTCCGCCCGCTGGCCTGACCCTTTACGGCAGGCCGAGCCGGTCCGAACCCCGTCAAAAAGGGGGAGGGCCATTAGAGCAAGGAATGGAACGATCATGAAGAAGGTTGCACTGACCGTTGCGGTCCTCGCCCTCGGCCTGGCCGCGTGCGAAACCAAGACCGAAAACGCCGTTGACAACGTGACTGTGGACAACGTTGAAAACGTTGTCGACAACGCTGGTGAAGCTGTCGACAATGCGCTCGATAACGCTGCCAACGCCGTTGATAACGCTGGCGCCGCGGTCGACAACGCCGCCGCCAACACGGTGAACGCTGCCGACAACGCTCTCTAAGAGACGCGTTTCGCTCCGGTGACGGAGTGGAAAAGAAGGGTCGTCCGGGAAACCGGGCGGCCCTTTCTTGTTGCGGCGCTGATGGCTAGGCTGCATCCATGACACGCGCCCTACCCGTCGCCCTTCTGGTCCTCGCTTCGGCTTGCAACCGCGAAGAGAAGCCTCAAGCGCCGACACCAGCCGAAACGTCGCGCCTCGACGATGCCGAGGATATGCTCAACGGAATGAACCTGACCGCGCCAGACGATGAAGACTCGTCAGGCGTTGATCTCGAGAATAGCCACTAAGCACAGTTGCCAACCCGGATCTCGTACAGCTTGGGCCAATATTTCCCGGTTACAAACAGGCGCTTGGCCCCTGCGTCCCACGCAATCCCGTTAAGGACCGCGTCAGGCCCTGATGCACCTGCACGCTCCTTCAGCCCGCGCAGGTCCACGATCGATCGCACCTTGCCGCTTGTGGGGTCGATCCGAACGATGAAGTCGGTCATCCAGACATTGGCCCAAATCTCGCCGTCGATGGCCTCAAGCTCGTTAAGCTGGGTGAGGGGCTTTCCGCGAAGGGTAACGGCCACCTTTCCGGTCTGCCGCATTGTCGCCGGGTTGAAAAAGCGCAGATCCGATGTGCCGTCACTTAGAACGATCTGCTTGCCAAGGGCGGTAAGTCCCCACCCTTCTCCGCTATAACGAAAGGTCTCTAGCGGCTTAAGATCTGACAGTCGCCAGCGATGGCCAATGCCGCCTCGCCACGTCACCGAAATGATTTGGTCATTCCACCGGACGGCGCCCTCCCCGAATTGATCTGCTGGATAGGAGGACTGGGCCAACGCCTTGCCGGACTGAAGGTCGATGCGGGCGATGCGGGACTCCCCATATTGCCCGGTTCCTTCATAGAGCTGGCCTTTGTGAACAAACAGTCCTTGGGTGAAGCTCGCCGGGTCGTGGGGATATTCTTTCAAAATTTCGATGGGGCACAGCGGCACCCTCTCTTCCGCGGGAGGGGCTTGGATGGCCGCGAGCATTGCAAAGGCTAACATCGACCGTTTTGCTAGACCCGCGAAAATGAACCCGCAATGGCCAAAGAAAAAGGCCGGAGGATTGCTCCCCCGGCCTGATTCGAATTTCGGGTGGTTGGAACGACTTAGAAGTCCATGCCGCCCATTCCGCCCATTCCGCCGCCCATCGGCATTGCCGGCTTGTCGTCCGGCAACTCGCTGACGGCTGCTTCGGTGGTGATCAGCAGGCCGGCAACCGACGCCGCGTCCTGCAGCGCAGTGCGGACAACCTTGGTCGGGTCGATGACACCGGCGGCCACCAGATTTTCGTAGACATCAGTCGCAGCGTTGAAACCCTGGGTTTCATCATTGCCGTCGATCAGTTTGCCGGCAACAACTGCGCCGTCGAAGCCCGCGTTCTGGGCGATCTGACGCAGCGGGGCTTCGATCGCCTTACGGACGATGTCGACACCGCGGACCTGATCGTCATTGTCACCCTTCACGCCGTCCAGGACCTTGGTGGCGTAGAGCAGCGCGGTTCCGCCGCCGGGAACGATGCCTTCTTCAACCGCAGCGCGGGTCGCGTGGAGCGCGTCATCAACGCGATCCTTGCGTTCCTTCACCTCGACTTCAGTGGCGCCGCCAACCTTGATCACGGCAACGCCGCCGGCGAGCTTGGCGAGACGCTCTTGCAGCTTCTCACGGTCATAATCGCTGGTCGTGTTGTCGATCTGCTGGCGGATCGCGGTGACACGGCCTTCGATCGCTTCCTTGGTGCCTGCACCGTCGACGATGGTCGTGTTGTCCTTGTCGATCACAACCTTCTTGGCAGTGCCGAGCATGTTCAGCGTTACGCTCTCGAGCTTGATGCCGAGGTCCTCGCTGATCATTTCGCCGCCGGTCAGGATGGCGATGTCTTCCAGCATCGCCTTCCGGCGATCACCGAAGCCCGGTGCCTTCACGGCCGCAACCTTGAGACCGCCGCGCAGCTTGTTGACCACCAGGGTCGCGAGCGCTTCGCCTTCAATGTCCTCAGCAATGATCAGCAGCGGGCGGCCAGTCTGAACGACAGCTTCCAGGATCGGGAGCATCGCCTGAAGGTTCGACAGCTTCTTTTCATGGATCAGAATGTAGGGATCGGCGAGATCGACCTGCATCTTCTCCGGGTTGGTGATGAAGTAGGGCGAGAGATAGCCGCGATCGAACTGCATGCCTTCGACGACGTCCAGCTCAAATTCGAGGCCCTTGGCTTCCTCGACGGTGATGACGCCTTCCTTGCCGACCTTTTCCATCGCTTCCGCGATCTTTTCGCCGACTTCCTTATCGCCATTGGCCGAGATGATGCCGACCTGGGCGATCTCGCTGTTGTTGGCGACCGGCTTCGAACGGCCCTTCAGGTCTTCAACAACCTTCGCGACCGCAAGGTCGATGCCGCGCTTCAGGTCCATCGGGTTCATGCCGGCGGCAACCGACTTCATCCCTTCGCGAACGATCGCCTGGGCGAGAACGGTCGCGGTGGTGGTGCCGTCGCCGGCAATGTCGTTGGTCTTCGAGGCCACTTCGCGCACCATCTGCGCGCCCATGTTCTCGA
>NZ_CAMLDL010000017.1 GCF_946478955.1 uncultured Sphingomonas sp.
CTTGATGTGGCTGGCCGCCTCGTCGACTTCCATTAGGCGCATGTCCTCGCCGCCGACGATCGACACGATGACGCCCTTCGCACCCTTCATGCTGACCCCATCGAGCAGCGGGTTGGAAATTGCCTTTTCCGCGGCTTCGATGGCGCGGTTGTCGCCCGACGCTTCGCCGGTGCCCATCATCGCCTTGCCCATTTCGCCCATCACCGACCGGACGTCGGCGAAATCGAGGTTGATAAGGCCCGGCATGACCATCAGGTCCGTAATGCCGCGAACACCCTGCTGCAGCACTTCGTCGGCCATTTCGAACGCTTCCTTAAACGTCGTTTCCGACGTCGCAAGGCGGAACAAATTCTGGTTCGGGATGACAATCAGCGTGTCGACATGCTTCTGCAGCTCTTCAATGCCGGCATCGGCAGAGCGCATACGGCGCGCACCTTCAAAGGCGAACGGCTTGGTCACAACGCCAACCGTCAAAATGCCGCGATCGCGCGCGGCCTTTGCAATAACCGGCGCCGCACCCGTGCCCGTACCCCCGCCCATGCCGGCGGCGATAAAGCACATGTGGGCGCCTTCGAGCGTGCGTTCAATTTCGTCCAGCGATTCTTCGGCGGCCGCGCGCCCGATTTCAGGACGCGAACCGGCGCCAAGGCCCTGCGTTATCTTCAGACCAAGCTGAATGCGGGTGTCTGCCGCCGACGCATTTAGCGACTGCGCGTCTGTATTTGCGACAAGAAATTCCACGCCCTGGACGTCCGCGCCGATCATGTTGGCGATGGCGTTGCCGCCTGCACCGCCAACGCCGATGACACTGATCCTGGGACGGAGCTCGTCGACTTCCGGCCGGATGAAATCAATGCTCATGGATCAAACCCCTCCCTCTGCGCGGGCGCTTAAAAAACTACAGCGTGAATCTTTGAATCATTGCGAGTCCGCTGCCAAGTAAAAAAGTTAACGCGGGCGAAAAAAGCGGCGGTTTGTGGCCGCTTAGACTCACCATGATTCAAAATGGAACAGAAGCGTGCCGCAGGAACCGTCATTAAGGTTAATATTGGGCCTGATCGACGCGCTTGATAACCGGAATGCCGATGACCCACCATAGCGCCCCGAAGCCAACAATTGCCGACGCGATATAGAAGGCACCGTCATAGCCCCATCGATCGATGACGATGCCCGACACGATCGGCCCGATGATGCCCGACGTGTTGCCCAATGCGTTTTGAAACCCGATCCAGCGTCCCGCCAGCCTCGGCCCGGCATAAATTTGAGCGACGGCGTAGATGTTCACCGAAATGACGCCGGTTGCCGCCCCCGCAAGCGACAGCCAAAGTATAAGGCCCGTCGCCCCCTGCGCCCGAACAAGCTCAAAAATGCTGATCGCTAGCACCAGATGCGCCCCGATCATCATGCTGCGCCGGACCACGGCTTCAGAATGGCCGGCACGGGCGAGCCGGTCTGACAACGTCCCTATCGCCAATGCCGTAACTGCCTGCACGAGATAGCCGATGGTCGCGTAAACGGTCATTTCGCGGATCGTCAGCCCGCGCTGCTGGACCAGGAAAAGAGGCAGCCAGGCGAGGAGGAAATAGAAGCCATAGTTGCTAGCAAAATGGGCGACCGACATCGACCAAAGTGACCAGCGCCGCAGAACATACCCCATGCCGGGGAGGTCGCGATGCACCTCCGGCGGATCGGTATCAAGGCGCGCGACCACCCGCTTCCACGGCACTAACCAGACCAGGGTCGCGATTCCGAATGCGAAAAACATTGCGCGCCAGCCATAGGAGGCAACGATCATGCCGCCCGCCAGCGTGCCGACGGCGGGCCCCAGCGCGATGCCCAGCGCGACAATGGCATTGGCGGTTCCGCGCTGCTCCGGCGGCACATGCCTGGCGATGATTTTGGAGCTTCCGGGAAAGGCAATGCTTTCACCTATTCCCAGCATCAGCCGCAGAACCAGCAGGGACACAAAGCCACCGGCAAACCCCATGGCCAGTGTCGCGCCCGCCCACACGACGACACCGATCGCCATCAGCCGATAGACCGAGAACCGATCCGTGAGCCAACCGACGACCAACTGGATTGGCACATAAACCCAGAAAAAGGCGGAGATCGCCGTGCCAAATTCGGTGGCAGAAAGCTTTAGTTCGCCCTTCATCAAGGGCGCCGCAACCGAAATTGCGCCGCGATCGACATAGTTTAGGAAGACCGCAGCGCCGAGCAGCAAAACCAATGCCCGGCTGACGGCGGTGGTTTGCTTTTGAGTCATCCCCATTGCCACCTTCGCTCCGATCCACCCAAAGACAAAAGGCAATGCCGACCGGTCAATAGCCCTGTTTTAGCGCACTCATCAGGCGGCCAAGAAGCCCTGTGGCCGGTTTGCGATCCCGCGCCGCCGACGACAGAGCCAGATCGCGTAGATCATTCGCGCCGTCATTGGCCAACAGCACCAAGCCGACCAACGTCGAAAATGCCGGGCCGCTGTGTGCGTCGGGCAGACCCGTAATCGTGCGGGGACGGCCAACCCGGACCGCACGACCCAGCACGCCCTGCATATAGTCGGCAATATTCTTCAGTTCTGCGCCGCCGCCGGTCAGAACGACCTGCCGACCAACAGGGCCAGAAAAGCCTAGACTTTTCAATGCCGTTTCAATTTCGCTGGTCACTTCCTCGACCCGCTGACGGATAACGGTGATGAGCTGCGCATGAGTGAGGCGGAGCGGTTCCGCGCCTTCTTCGCCGCCGATAGGCAGCGCCTCAATCATTTCATGATTATCGCGCGGAGAGGTCATGGCCGAACCAAAGCGGCATTTCATCCGTTCGGCCTCGCGCCGCGGCACGCCGAACGCGCAGGCGATGTCGTCGGTAATATCCTTGGCGCCAATCGGAATGGAACGCAGCCCCACCAGCATTCCGCCGGCATGAAGTGATACGTTCGTAACTTCGGCGCCCATTTCGACGAGGGCGACACCCAGTTCGCGCTCTTCGCGGGTCAGGCAGGCAACGGCGGCGCCCACGGGACTTGCGACAATCGCCTTTACGCCAAGATGGGCCGACCGAATGACGAAGTCGAGATTGCGCAAGGGCGCGGGGTCGGCCGCGACAACGTGGATATCGACGCCGAGGCGATCCGCGTGCAGGCCAATGGGGTTAGCGACCCCTTCCACCCCATCCAGGGTGTAAAGGGCGGGATTGGCGTGAAGAACCATTTGCCCATTGCTATCAATGGCGCCCTTCCCTGCAGCGAGCAGCTCGTCGATATCCGATTTTTCGACCTGATGTCCGCCAAGTTCAACTTCAACATTGGCGACATCACTGACGAGCCCGCCCGCGCCAAAGCTTGCCCAGACGTCGTCAATCGTAACCCCGGACATACGCTCCGCCATCTCAACCGCTTCACGAACGGCAAGTTCGCTCGCATCCATATCGGTGACATAACCACGCTTTACGCCGCGGCTTTCGCGATGCCCGGTCCCTAGCACGCGCAGGCGGCCGTCGGCGTCGGTGGTCGCGATCAACGCGCTGACCTTTGACGACCCAATGTCGAGGGCGGTGATAAGGGGCTGGTCGGATACTGCGGCCATGGAAGGGGTGAGCCTAGCTTTCGTTGCTTGTTGGCGGAATGACTGGCTCACCCGGTTCACGTGGAAGTCGAACCGTCATTTTGCCCGGGATTCGAAGATCGAAGCGCAGGATACCGCGGCCAATCAAACCCGATTCCTTGTCCATTTTCGCGAACTTGGTCAATGCAGACGTTGCGGACGCCTGCCCTTCCGGAAGGGCAATGGTTTCACCCGATTGCAGAGTCAGGTCCCAGCGGCGACCGCCAACCCACGTCGCGGATACCAACTGCGCCTTCAGCGCCGGCGCGGAGTCGAGAAGATGTTGCAGCGGCACCGCCTGTCGATTGGCGCCTGGACCGACCAGCAGCGGCAGGTCGGGCATGTCGCTGACCGGCACGCGGTCGAGCACCACGCCTTCTTTGTCGATCAGGCTTAGTCGGCTGCTGTCCTGCCAAAGCGCCGCGGGCGTGCGTTCGACGATGTCGATGACCAGTGTGTCGGGGAAACGGCGGGATACGCGTGCATCCTGCACCCAACCAAAGGTCAATAGTTTTTCGCGAATGGCCGACACATCGACCAGCGGCATGGCGGTTGTCTTCTGGTCGAGCGCGATCTGATAAACAGGCTTAGGGTCCATCTTGCTAAGCCCTTTCACGTCAACGCTTTTGACGCGAAACCCCGCTTCGCCAATCGTCTGCCCCGTCGCCAGCCATAATTTTGCTGGAACATCCAGCGCGATCAGGGCCACGGCAACAATGGCAATTGCAAACAGGCCGAATGCCCAGGCCGCCAGCCGATTGGCCTGCGCCTGCTCAACCGGCAGCTTTGATACCAGGGTCTTGGGCACCACGCCCTTTTTTGAAGATTTGGCGCGGGTCCGGCCCGAAGCCCCCCGACGGACGTGCGCCGCGCTCACCCCGCAAGCGCCCCTTCTGTTTCTTTCGCCTTGGCCGCCGCATCACGCATCGCTTCAGTGACGATCTGCTCACACAATTCGCCATAGCTAATCCCGCGCTGCTTGGCCTGCTCAGGCACGAGGCTGAGTGGGGTCATCCCCGGCTGCGTGTTGACCTCGAGCAGGAACAGCCCAGCCTCGCCAAGCTCGTCGTCCCAACGGAAATCGCTGCGCGACGCGCCCTTGCAGCCGAGCAGCTTGTGGGCGGTCAGCGCCATATCCATCATTGCCTTGGCGATATTCTCCGGCACATCGGCGGGGCAGACGTGCTCCGTCAGGCCATCGGTATATTTGGCGTCAAAGTCATAGAAGCCAGCCTTGGGCTTCAATTCTGTCACACACAGCGACTCTTCGCCGAGCACCGCAACCGTCAATTCGCGACCCTTGATGAACGGTTCGGCCAGCAACGTCTCGAAATGCTGCCACGGCCCTTCGGCGCGGGCGCTGATCGGGTGACCGTAATTGCCGCCTTCGGTGACAATAGCGACGCCCACCGATGACCCTTCGTTGACTGGCTTCAGCACATAGGGCCGGTTCATCGGATCGCCTTCATAGAGCGAGGAGGACTTCACCACCTTGCCCTTCGGCATGCGAACACCGTGCGGCACCAACACGCCCTTGGTGAGTTCCTTGTCGATGGCTATGGCCGACGTCGTCACGCCCGAATGGGTATAGGGGATCTGCATCAGGTCCAACATGCCCTGAACCGTGCCGTCCTCACCCGGGGTGCCGTGCAGCGCGTTGAACACCACGTCAGGGCGGATACCAGCGAGCACCTGCGCCACGTTCCGGTCCATGTCGACTTCGGTGACGTTGATGAAACCCTGTGCCCGAAGCGCATCAGCAACGCCCTTGCCGCTCATCAGCGAGACCGGGCGCTCCGCAGACCAGCCCCCCATCAGCACCACGATGTTGAGGTTGCGATTCAGCTGGTCCGTCACGTGGCCTTTACTCCGATGCGCTGGATTTCCCATTCGAGGGAAATGTTGGAATTTTCCCGAACCCGCCGCCGAACTTCCTCGCCCAGCGCCTCGATGTCGGCGCTCGTAGCGTTACCGATATTGAGGAGGAAATTGCAATGCTTCTCAGACACTTGCGCGTCGCCGATCTTGAGTCCGCGGCATCCCGCCGCATCGACCAGCCGCCACGCCTTATCGCCCGGCGGGTTCTTGAAGGTCGAGCCGCCGGTCTTGCTGCGCAGCGGCTGCGATTCCTCGCGGCTCTGCGCAATCCGGTCCATCTCCGCCTGGATATCGGCGGAAAGACCAGGCTCACCTTCGAATGTCGCCGACACGACAATCGCCTGATCGGGCAATTCGCTATGGCGATAGGAATAATGGAGGTCGTCGTTGGACAGGCGCACCAACTCACCGGAGCGCAACGCCACCTCGCACTCAACGAGGATTTGCTGGGTTTCCCGGCCGTAGGCGCCGCCGTTCATGCGGACGAAGCCGCCCACAGTGCCGGGAATCGACCGCAGAAATTCAAGACCCGCTATGCCCGCGTCACGCGCGGTCGAGGAGACAAGGATACCGCTCGCGCCGCCGCCGCATCGAAGTGATGTATCGGTAAGCTGCGTAACTTTGGCGAACGGCTTGCCCAGCCGTACGACAACGCCCGGAACACCGCCGTCGCGCACAATCATGTTGCTGCCAAGGCCGAGCCCCATCACCGGCACCGCCGGGTCGAGCTGGGCAAGAAAGTCCTGCAGGTCGTCCGTATCGGCCGGCTCAAACAGCCATTCGGCCGCGCCACCCGACTTGAACCACACCAGCGGGGCCAGCGGTGCGTGGGGCTTCAGCTTACCGCGAACAGCCGGAAGGGTCGCGAGTTCGCTCATTTCGCCGCCCGCTCCGCCCTGATCTTGTCGCCAAGGCCCGCTGCCCATTTGGTGATGTCGCCCGCGCCCATGCACACGACCATGTCGCCCTCGGCGGCGAGATCACGCAGCTGGTGCGCCAGATCGTCCGCGCTTTCAACAGTCCCGACCATGCGGTGGCCGTGGGCGCGCAGCCCTTCGGCAAGTGCTGCCGCATCGACGCCCTCGATCGGCTGCTCGCCCGCCGCATAGACCGGGGCAACGAATACCACATCGGCGTCGTTAAACGCGTTCTGGAAATCTTCCATCAAGTCGCGAAGGCGCGTGAACCGGTGCGGCTGAACCACGGCAATAACCCGCTCCCTTGCCGCCTCACGGGCTGCCGACAGGACAGCGCGAATCTCAACAGGGTGATGCGCATAATCATCGATGATCGCTGCGCCATCGACCTCGCCGACCTTGGTAAAGCGCCGCTTGACCCCGCCGAACTTTGCGAATCCCCCCGCGACCGCCGCGTCGTCCATCTTGAATTCAAGGCCGACCGCGATTGCCGCGAGGGCATTCAACACGTTGTGGCGCCCCGGCATTGGCACGAACGCGCCCTCAATCACCCGCCGTTCGCCGTCCTTGCCAAGTACCGACACATCGAACCGGCTCCCGCCATTTTCCGCAACGATGTTGTCGGCGCGAAGGTCGGCTAGCGCGGACGTGCCATAGGTTACGATCCGCCGGTCTCGGATCCGGCTGAGCACGCTCTGCACCTCGGGATGATCGACGCACATCACCGCGAGGCCGTAGAAAGGCACATTCTCGATAAACTCGACGAAGCAGTCCTTGACCCGGTCGAAGCTCCCGTAATGATCGAGATGTTCGGGATCGATGTTGGTAACGACCGCAATCGTCCCGTCGAGGCGAAGGAAACTGCCGTCGCTTTCATCCGCTTCGACTACCATCCATTCGCCATCACCAAGACGCGCGTTGCTGCCGTAGCTGTTGATGATGCCGCCGTTGATCACGGTCGGCTCAATCCCGCCGGCATCCAGCATCGCCGCGATCATCGACGTGGTGGTCGTCTTGCCGTGGGTGCCCGCGACGGCGATGGTCGATTGCATCCGCATCAACTCGGCCAGCATTTCGGCGCGGCGCACACGTGGCAGGCGACGTTCGGCAGCGGCCTTCACTTCCGGATTATCGTCGCGGATGGCGGTGGAACAGACCACTACTGCGGCATCACCAAGATTGTCGGCGCTTTGCCCGATCATCACCGGGATCCCCGCCTTGCGCAGTCCCTCGGTGACATAACTTTCCTGATTATCGCTACCCTGCACCTTGTAGCCAAGATGGTGCATCACCTCGGCAATGCCGGACATGCCGATGCCGCCAATGCCGATGAAGTGGATCGTCCCGATCTCGGTCCCCATCGCCTTCATGCGACGGCTCCCGCGCCCATGGCGACACGCGGTTCAGGTCGTTCTTCAATCTTGCCCACCAGCAGCGGCTTTTCGCCGCCCGCGATGCGCTCGACCAGATCGGCCAAATCGCGGGTCGCGTGAGGATGGCCAACCGACAAGGCGCGCGCGGCAGCGTTGGTCATTGCCTGGCTGTCCGCCGCAATCACCGCCACCTGTTCGGCCAGCATATCTGTCGTAAATTCCGGCTGCGGAATCATGCGCGCACCGCCTGCTTTCGCTATCTCGAGGGCGTTGTATGTTTGATGGTCGTCGGTCGCGATTGGCAGGGGAATCAGGATCGCCGGGCGCCCCGCCGCTGTCAGCTCGGCAATCGTCGACGCGCCAGCCCGCGCAATAACAAGATGTGCATCGCCAATCTTGGCCGGCATATCGGTGATGTAGGTCAATAGTTCTGCCGGGATATTAAGGTCGGCGTAGCGCGCACGCACCTCTTCAATGTCGTCCGGTCGGCATTGCTGCACCACCTGCAGACGGTGCCGAAGGCGCGGCGGCAATTGACCGAGACCGCCAGGAACCACCTGCCCCAAAATGGTTGCCCCCTGACTGCCGCCCGTGACCAGGATCTTCAGCGGGGCGGTATCGTCATATTCAGGAAATGGCAGCGTGCCGAGCGTCGCCACTTCCTGCCGAACCGGGTTGCCAACCAGATGCACCTTGCCCCGATATTGGGGTTTCAGGCGCTGAACATTTGAATAAGCGGTCGCAATCGCCGCCGCTTTCCCGGCGAGCCAGCGGTTGACGCGGCCGAGAACCGCATTTTGCTCATGAAGCACCGTCGGGATGCCAAGCGCATTGGCGCCGAGCAGCGCCGGAAAGGCCGGATAACCGCCAAAGCCGACGACCGCGTCAGGCCGAAATTCGCCGTACAGCCGCTTGGCCTCCTTGCGGCCCTTCAGGACGGAGCGCACCGCTTTAAGCATCCCAATCGGCCCGCCGCCGAGCCGTCCGGCCGGAAGCACATGTACGGGCACATCTTCGAAAATCGCCGGAATCTTCGTACCGCGATCATCGGTAACCAGCATGACTCCATGCCCGCGCGCCTTTAATTCCGCAGCAAGCGCGTGAGCCGGAACCATATGTCCGCCGGTGCCCCCAGCGGCGAGGGTAATATTCATGGTTTCACAGTCTCCCCGCCCCACTTCACGACATAGGGCGAGCGGGTCAGATAGGGGTTTCGCCGCGTGAAGGCGAGCAGCAATCCGGTGCCAATCGACAGCGCCAGCATCGACGAGCCGCCATAGCTGATGAACGGAAGGGTCATGCCCTTCGACGGCGCGAGGTGGACGTTGACCATCATGTTGATCAGCGCCTGAAGTCCGAATTCGAACACCAGTCCCGACGCCGCGAGGATGGTGAAGCTGTTGTCCTCGTCGAGCAGCTTGATCAACACGCGGGCGACAATGGTGAGGTAGAGGCAGGCGATCATCAGGCAGGCGATCAGGCCGAATTCCTCGCCAATGACGGAGAAGATATAATCGGTGTGTGGTTCGGGCAGGCCGAACTTGCGCGTGCCACCGCCAGGCCCCATGCCGAACAGACCGCCCGCCGTCAGCGTCCGAAGTGCATTCTCCACCTGGAAATTGTCGCCCTCGCCGAACAGGAAGCCGTTGATGCGGACGGTCGCCACATCATAGAAGAAATAGGCCAGCACCACCCCGATAATTCCGGCCACGCCGAGCCCGATCAGAATGCGCATGTTGATGCCTGCAATCGCCAGCATCGCCACCCAAACAGCGGCAAAAATGATGGTCGAGCCGAAATCCGGTTGCTTCATCAGCAGCAGCGCGATCACACCCGTCACGACGGCCGAGAGCGAGAAGATCGGCAGCGACTTGTCCATCTCCTTCAGCGACAGGAGCCATGCCATCGCAACCACGAAAAAGGGCTTCAGAAACTCCGACGGCTGGAACATACCTACGCCAAGGTTGAGCCAGCGCCGCGCGCCGTTGATTTCCGGCCCGATCATCGGAACCAGCACCAGGCCGATCACGCATACTCCTGCACCGACCAGCGACAGCCGGCGTAACTTGTCATGGGGCAGCATGGAAATGACGATCATCACCGGCAGTGAAATGCCGAGCCAGATGACCTGGCGGTAGAAATAATAGAGCTCCGGGACCGTCACATTGCCACCGGAATAGCGGCGCGCGGCGGCGGGCGCGGCGGCGGCGACGGCAATCAGGCCGATGCCGATCAACACCGCCAGCAGCAGCACCAGAACCCGGTCAATTTCCCAGAACCAGCGGCCCATCGCCGACCGGTCCGACCGGCCGTAGCGGCTGGGGTCGACGAACGCCGTGGTGGCCTTGATGCGGCCGGTAATCGACGTGCTGTTCATAGTTCCCCCACCGCCTTTCGGAAGGCATCCCCGCGCGCTTCGAAATCGCGAAACTGGTCAAACGACGCGCTTGCCGGGGAGAGTAAAACAGTCTCGCCCGAATGGGAATCCTCCGCGGCACGTTTCACCGCATTTTCAAGCGTTTCGCATTCTAGGACATCCACGCCCGCTTCGCGCAGCAACCGCGCAAACATCGGCCCCGCCTCACCAATAGTGTAGGCCTTCACGACATGCCCCAGATACTTCGCCGTGTCCCCCAGCGTCTCCGCCTTGGCGAGCCCGCCGACAATCCAGCGAATACGCGGGTAGGCCGCAAGCGCAGGCGCGGCGGCCTCCGCATTGGTCGCCTTGCTGTCGTTGACGTAGAGGACGCCGTTCAGGTCGCGGATGCGCTCCATGCGGTGCGGGAGGCCGGGGTAGGTACGGAGACCTTGTTCTATCTCGCGATCATCCAGTTGGAGGAGCGAACAAACCATTGTCGCCGCGATTGCGTTTTGGGCATTGTGTGGCCCCTGCAATGCGGGCCAATCACACAAGCCCCCTAGATCATCATAATCCCAAAATTCGGTCGGCACGTTGAAGCGTTCAACATCTGCCTTAAAGACATTGCCCCAGCCTCGCCGATCCCAAAGTCGGTCATGGATGGCAATCGTGTTTGCGTCCGAAATGCCAAGAACCGCAGCGCTACCGCTACCCTGCATTTCAAGCAGTCGCGCCTTGCTCGCCGCATAGGCTTCAAAACTCTCATACCGGTCGAGATGGTCTGGCGTGATGTTGAGCAACACCGCGACGTCGCAGTCGAGGCTTTTGGTCAGGTCGATCTGATAGCTCGACAGCTCAAGCACATAGACCCCGCCTTCGGGGAGTGGCTCCTGCGCCAGGATCGGCAGGCCGATGTTACCGCCCATCTCGGTCGGTACGCCCGCCGTCTTCAGGATATGATGGACCAGGGCGGTGGTGGTCGATTTGCCGTTGGTGCCGGTGATCCCGACGACCTTGTGCGGCGGCAGTTCGGGCCGCGCGCGGGCGAACAGCTCGATGTCGCCAATGATTTCCACGCCTGCTTCCTTGGCGCGCGCCGCAATCGGATGGCGGTTGAGCGGCAGGCCGGGGGTGACGACAATGCTGTCGAAGCGGGAGAGATCGTAGTCGGTGAAGTCTTCAACGACGAGATTCTCCTCCCCTGCATTTGCAGGGGAGGTGGCAGCACGCAGTGCTGACGGAGGGGCCCCTCCACCATCCTTCGGATGGTCCCCCTCCCCTAGAAATCCAGGGGAGGACAATTGCGATCGCGCTTCTTCCCGGTCATCCCACGCGGTGACCTTCGCCCCGCTCGCTAGAAGCGCGTTAACGGTGGCCAGTCCGGAGCGGGCAAGGCCCAGGACAGCATAATGTTTTCCGGAAAAAGCGCGTGCCGTGATCACCGCAGCTTCAGCGTGGCAAGCCCGGCCAGCGCAAGCACAAAGCTGATGATCCAGAAACGGATGACAACGGTCGGCTCGCTCCACCCCATCTGCTCGAAATGGTGGTGGATTGGAGCCATTTTGAAGATGCGCCGCCCGGTTCGCTTGAACCAGAACACCTGGACGATGACGCTCACCGCCTCCAGCACGAACAGGCCGCCGATGATCGCCAGCACAAACTCATGATGCGCCGCGACCGCAACCGCGCCAATCGCGCCGCCCAGGGCGAGGCTACCGGTGTCGCCCATGAACACGGCGGCGGGCGGCGCGTTGAACCATAGGAAGGCCAGACAGGCACCAACGACTGCCAATAACAAAGTGGTGAGGTCGCCGACACCGGGCACATGCGGAATGCCGAGATAGGTCGCGAATTTCACGTTGCCGCACAGATAGACGATAAGGGTGAAGGCCATGCAGGCGATAATCACCGGCATGGTCGCCAGCCCGTCGAGCCCGTCAGTCAGGTTCACCGAATTGCCAAAGGCGACGATCACGAACGCGCCAAACGGAATGTAGAACCAGCCAAGATTGGCAACCGGCTTCTGGACGAACGGCAGGTAAAGTTCCGCCCCGCTCATCCGGATCATCAGCCATGTTGCAAACCCCGCAATGGCAAACTCCAGAAGCAGGCGCATCTTGGCCGACAGCCCCTTGTGGCTGGCCTTCTTCACCTTGTCATAATCGTCGAGGAAACCGATCAGTCCGAAGCCGCCGGTGACGAGCAAACAGGCCCAGACATACGGATTGCGAAGGTCCATCCACAACAGCGTCGATATCGCTACCGAAATCAGGATCAGCAATCCGCCCATGGTCGGTGTGCCGCGCTTGGCGAGGTGGCTTTGCGGTCCGTCGGCGCGGATCGGTTGTCCCTTGCCCTGTTTCTGCCGCAGCCAGCGAATGAACGCGGGCCCTAGCAGCAGGCCGATGATCAGCGCCGTCGCGGTCGCCGCACCAGCACGAAAGCTGATGTAGCGGACAAGGTTCAAAATGCCGGGAAAACCGAGCTGTTCTGCAATTAAATAGAGCAAGTCGCCAATCCCCCTACCATCCGTTCGACCAGCTTCGACAGGCCGATTGAATTTGACGCTTTTACCAATACCGCGTCGCCCGGCTCAACAATGCGGGCCAGCAATTCGGCGGCATCGTCCGGCCCCGCGGCGCGATCGACAATGATATCGCCGTCCAATGCCGCTTCCAGCGGCTTCATATCGGAATGCACAAGAATAATGTGATCGATGCCCGCGGCGCGAACATGCTCCGCCAGCGCGGCATGCTGCGCGTCGGCGGTTTCACCCAGTTCGCGCATCGGCCCCAACACCGCGATCCGGCGCTTCACATCGCGCTCAGCGCCCAGCGCCTTAAGCGTCGCCGCCATCGACGCCGGGTTGGCGTTGTAACTCTCGTCGATCAGCAGATAATGGCCGCCGTCAATGTCCAGTTGGTGGCGCTCGCCGCGCCCCTTGAGGCCGCCCATATCGGCCAATGCGAGGCCGGCGATGGCAAGATCCGCCCCGACCGCTTCGACCGCCGCAAGGACCGCGAGCGAGTTTATCACCCAATGGTCCCCGCGCTGGGCGATGGTGAAGGTCATCTCGCTGTCGACCAGCCGGGCGGTGACCAGGCTGCCACCATTATCGGCCCGCACGGCGTGCATCGCCGTTACGTCAGCGTCACCGCCACCAAAGGTCACCATCCGATCGGCGTGGTTCCGCGCTGCTTTCACCAAGCGATCACGGTAGGGCGTGTCTTCCGGAATGATGGCGACGCCGTCTTCTTCCAGGCCCTGGAATATCTCACCTTTGGCGTCCGCAATCGCCTCCATCGTCCCAAGATGTTCGATATGGGCCGACGCAATCGTGGTGATCAGCGCGACGTGCGGGCGGACAAGCCGGGTGAGCGCGGCAATTTCCCCCTCATGGTTCATACCCATTTCGAGCACCGCAAATTCGCTGTCGCGCGGCATTCGCGCCAGGCTGAGCGGAACACCGGTGTAGTTGTTGTAGCTTTTGACGGAACGGTGGACCCTGCCCGGGGCGAAGCGGTCAAGTGCCGCAAAGAGCGCCTCTTTGGTTGAGGTCTTGCCGACCGACCCTGTGACACCGACGATAGTGCCCGCCACGCGCTGCCGCGCCTCGATGCCAAGCGCGGTCAGTGCAGCGGGAACGTCGTCGACCAGCACGTGTGGGCCATCGACGGGTCGCGACACCAAAGCGGCCGCTGCGCCCGACGCGAAGGCCGTAGCGACAAAGTCATGCCCGTCAGCAACCGTTCCCGGCATCGCGACGAACAGGAAACCGGGTTTAACTTCGCGGCTGTCGAAGGTCACGCCCGTGACTTCGAACGGCGTGCCGTGAAGCGTGCCGCCTGTCGCGGCGACGATCTCATCGCTAGTCCACAGCGCACTCATGCCGCGCATTCCCGCGCCACGGTCACATCGTCAAACGGAAGCACCTTGTCCCCTATGATCTGGCCCTGTTCGTGGCCCTTGCCAGCGAGCAGGACAATGTCGCCCGCCTTTGCCATTTTGATCGCAGCGGCGATTGCCTCCCGGCGATCACCAATCTCCGTCGCGCCCGGCGCGCCAGCCAGCACCGCTTTGCGGATTTCGGCGGGGTCCTCGGTGCGCGGATTATCGTCGGTGATAATCACCACGTCGCTGAGTTCCGCGGCAACCCGGCCCATTTCCGGGCGTTTGCCATGATCGCGGTCGCCGCCCGCACCGAGTACGGTGATCAATCGCCCCTCGACATGCGGCCGAAGTGCGGCAATCGCCGCCTCAACCGCGTCGGGCGTATGCGCATAATCGACGTAGACCGGCGCGCCGGCAGGCGTGATCACCGCCCGTTCCAACCGACCGCGCACCGGCGACACCCGGCCCATCCCCGCCAGCGTCGTCGCCCAATCGCCGCCGCTGGCCAATACCAGGCCCGCTGCCGTCAGTACATTATTCATCTGATATGCACCGATCAGCGGCAGTCCCAGCTTATACTCTGTGCCCGCATGGCGCAGCACCAATTGCTGCCCTAGCGCCGTTGATGCCCGCGAGACCAGGTCAATCGTTTCGCCGCCCGGCCCGACGGTTAACAGCTTCAATCCGCGCGCGTTCGCGTGCTCAATCACTTCGGCGGATTTGGGATCGCCGGTCCACACCACCGCCGCGCCGCCGGCTGCGACAACGCGGTCAAACAACTCCATCTTCGCAGCGAAATAATCGTCCATCGTCGAATGGTAATCGAGATGGTCGCGCGACAGGTTGGTAAATGCCGCCGCCATCACCGGCACGCCTTCGGCACGATATTGATCGAGGCCGTGCGACGAGGCTTCATAGGCGACATGGGAAACCCCCATCCGCTTCAGCCCGGCCATATTGCTAAGAAAGGTAACGATGTCCGGCGTTGTCAGCCCGGTCTTAACCTGGTCGTCGGCGGTGGTCACACCAAGCGTGCCAATCGATGCCGCGCGATGACCGGCGAGCCGCCACAACTGACGGGTCAATTCGACAGTCGATGTCTTGCCGTTGGTCCCGGTCACCGCAACGACAGTGCCAGGATAGGGGCCGTAAAATTGTGCGGCCAGATCCGCGAATAATTTGCGCGGTTCCGCTGACGATAGGTGCGGTACACCTTCGACAACGGCCGATGGGCTGGCGACGACCGCGATCGCACCACGCTTCACCGCCTCAGCGATATAATCTTCGCCGTTGACCCGCGCGCCCTTGAAGGCGCCGAACACATCGCCGGCCGCAACCTTGCGATGGTCGAGCGCAAAGCCGGTCACTGTTGAATCGCTATTGATGCCGGCAAGATCACCCAATTTCATGCGTTCACTTCTCCTCGTGAACGTAGGGGAGAACCTCTGCCATGTTCGGCTCAAGCTTCTTGTCCGGGCGAACGCCCAGCATGGGCGCAATCCGGCTAACGATGGTTTTCACCATCGGCGCGGCGTTCCAACCGGCGGTAGAGAAGCCGTATGTTTCGGCCGTGCCCTTCGGTTCGTCGAGCATCACGACGATGACATAGCGCGGATCATCCATCGGAAACACGCCTGCAAACGACGTAATGTTGATGCTATTTGAATAGCGGCCGTTGATCACTTTTTGTGCGGTACCGGTCTTGCCGCCGACGCGGTAGCCTTCCGCGTTTGCGTTCTTGCCGGTGCCCTTGGTCACCACGAGCCGAAGCAGGGCGCGCATTTTCCGGCTGGTTTCCTCGGTGAACACGCGGCGTCCGCGATCCATCGGGTGCGCCTCGTCCACCTTCAACATCGTCGCCGGCCGGTAAATGCCGCCATTGTAGAGCGTGGCGTAGCCATTGGCGAGCTGCAGCGGCGTAACCGCAATGCCCTGGCCAAAACCAACGTTCAGCACCTCGAAGGGCCCCCACCGGTTCCCCGGCGTCAGCGGACGGCCGCGCTCACCAAGCTCGACTTCCACTTTGTCAAGAAAGCCCATCTTCTTCAGGAAAGCCTGCTGCCGTTCCTTGCCGATTTTGTCGGCAATCTGGGCAGTGCCAATGTTGGAGCTTTCCATCATGATTTCGGCAACTGAGCAAGCTCGGCCGAACGGGTGGGTGTCATGAATGACGTGGCCGTAAGCTGGGTATTCGCGCGGGCAATTATACATTTGGCCCATCGATTTGATGATGCCGCTGTCGATCGCCATCGCGACCGTAAATGGCTTGTAGGTCGAACCAAGCTCATACACGCCCAGCGTCGCGCGGTTAAACCGCTGCTCCGGCGCCGCTTGCCCCGGCGCGTTTGGATTGAAGTTGGGCAGAGAAGTGATGGCCAGCACCTCGTGGGTGTGAACATCCATGATGACGCCGGCCGCGCCGATTGCCGAAAATTTCGCCATGGACGCGGACAACTCATGATCCAGGGCTTGCTGTACACGACTTGATATCGACAGTTGCAGGGGCTCACCCCGCTTGGCGGGATCGAGCAATTGCTTGTCGAAGAAACGTTCAACGCCCGATGTGCCATGACCATCGATGTCGGTGTAGCCAAGCACATGAGCCGCCAGTGTCGTCTGCGGATACAGCCGATCCGGCTCGCGCTCCAGCTGCAGACCCGGCTCACCCAATGCATTGATCGCGGCCACTACACCCGGCGCGGCGCGGCGACGCAAATAGAAGAATTTGCCAGAACGGAGCATCTCGAAATAGGCGGCTTCATCCTTTTCGGGCATGATCTCGGCAAGCTTGCGGGCTAGCTCCAGCTTGTTGCCGATTATCTTCTTGCCGTTGAGGCCGATGGTCCAGGCATCGATGGTGCGGGCCAATGGCTGACCATCGCGGTCAACTATGTCGCCGCGTTCCGGCATAAGGTCTGTGAACCCGGCCTTTCGGCCCGCATGATCACCAAATACCGCCAAATAGAGAATACGCAGCGCGATCAGCGCGACGATCGCTCCATACACCAGCATGCCAAACACGAGGCGCTGGTGCATGAGGGCAAGTACCTGGCGACGCTTTCCGACAAGGCGGAGCCGCTCGGGCCGTGCGACGAGAGCGGGCGTCGGGGCGTTCATCAGTCGTCTGCGCTGCCTTTGGGCTTTTTGGATACGGGTTTCGCCGACCCTCCCGGAGGCGCGGACTTGACGGCCGCTTTGCCCGCACTTGCCGCTTTGGGCAAGGGCGAGAGCGGATCGGTCGTCGCGGTTTTGGTGGGCTTCGTCGCGGCGGGTTTCACCGGCGGCGACGCAGCGGACTTGCGATCCTTACCCGCAACCTTTGGCGCGACCACAACCGGTACCGGCGCGGCCTTGGGCGGAACCGAATAGCTTGCGAGGTGGATCATCTCGCTCGGCGCCTTGGTCCGAACCTTTGGGGCGTCCGCGCCTGTCGGTGCCGCGACGGCCGTATCTGCATCACCAGTCAGACGCGGCTGGCTCGGGCTATGATCAACCGGCGCCGACGCAAGTACAACTGGCGCCTCAACCGCAGGCCGCTCATCAGGCCGCGCTAGCGTCGCGAGCTGAAACCCGCCATCAACAAACTGGTCTGCAGTCGGTGCCGACAACTGGATGAATTTCACATTCCACCGCTCAAGCTGCGCCAGGCGACCGCGCGTCCCCAATTCGGTCTGCAACAGGCGAATGTCGCGCTGTGTCATCGCAATCTGCGATTCCACATCTTCCAACTTCGCCCGCTCCGACGCGACACGGAGCGACACCAGGTAAAAGGAAAGCGCCGCGCCAGCGACCGCACCGGCCCAAAGGATCGATCCGAAACCGCGCGCACTCATGCCGCTTTCTCCTGGTCCCACGCGGGCGCTGTGGTGCGGACCGCCGTGCGGAGCCGCGCCGAGCGCGCGCGCGGGTTGCGGGCAAGCTCGGTGTCCGACGGGGACACCGGCTTGGCAACCTGTTCAAAACTGGGCGCAGGACCTGCGTTGGCCATGGGCCGGTGACGCGAACCTGAAGGATCACCGCCGCTGCGCGTGCGCAGGAAACGTTTGACGATCCGATCCTCAAGACTGTGGAAGGTGACGACGGCAAGGCGGCCGCCTGGACGAAGTGAACGCTCGGCAGCACGAAGCCCCTGTTCCAATTCCTCCAGCTCCGCATTCAAATGGATGCGGATTGCCTGAAACGTCCGGGTCGCCGGGTCCGTCTTCATGCCGGGATGGTGGCCAAGCGCCTTGCGAACCACGGCGGCCAGCTCGGCCGTACGGCTTAGCGGTCGGGCCGCAACGATGGCCCGCGCCACCGTCCGCGCACGCGGCTCCTCGCCATACTCGCGGATCACGCGGGCGATTTCAGCCTCATCTGCTTCGTTCAAAAATTCCGCAGCGGTCTGGCCCGACTGGCTCATCCGCATGTCGAGCGGGCCATCATTCTGGAACGAAAAGCCGCGGTCGGCCTGGTCGAACTGCATCGAACTGACGCCGATGTCGAGCGCGATACCATCGACCGGCAGCAGGTCACGGTCAGCGAGCGCCCGATCCATTTGACTGAATCGTTCATGGATCAGCGTCAGCCTGGCGTCCGGGACGAGCGCCGGGCCGTTCGCGATTGCGTCAGGGTCGCGATCAAACCCAATCACTCGTCCCGCCCCCGCCCCGAGCAAGGCGCGCGTATAGCCCCCTGCTCCGAAAGTGCCGTCGACAAGGATCTCGCCGGGGACGACGGCGAGACCCTCAACGACCTCGTTGATGAGTACGGGAATGTGGGGCGCGTCATTGGTCATAGCCCGCGCTCCTCGAGGCGGAACCGGGCGATGTCCTTCATGTCTTCCGGGATGTCCGGGTGCGCCAAGAAATCCCCCGGATTCCAGATTTGGAAGGTCTCGCCGACCCCGATGAAGAGTGCGAGGTCGGCGAGTCCCCCCTTGCGGCGCATCATAGGGGGCACAATGATGCGGCCGCTGGTGTCGTAAGGAACTTCTTCGGTGGCACCGAACGCCATCATGGTCCGGCGGGCGTAGTCGAGCTCGGCCGAGGCTTCGGTTTCCTGCTTTTCCAGCAGGCGCTCGATCTTCTCATGCTTCAGCGCGGCGTAAGCGGGGTCGTACGCACTGAGGCAAGGAAACTGGTCATGCTTGGCGAGCACGATGGTGCGGGCATCGCCGCGGCGCTCGATGACCGAGCGCAGGAAGGCAGGCACGGAAACGCGACCCTTCGCGTCTACCGCGTTCAAAGCACTGCCTTGGAACAGATGCTCTAAAGCCAACGACCCACTCCCAAATCGCAGGCAAAGCTTCCCCGTCCGCAGGCGCACGGTTGTTCCGCGACGCCCGACGATTACCGACTCATGACAGGTAAGCCCCGCGCTACAGCGATTGTTGGTAACTCAACCAATGTGGGGATGCAATGGATTCTGATGCCATTTCATGGGTTTTCATGCCCTGTGGCTGAAAATCAACGGTTTTTTACGCCTTGTTAGGGATTTGTTCTATGCTTGTTCTTTCGGGATAGGGCTGTGGATAAGTTTGTTGGCAAATGATCGCCTGTGGACGTGTGACTCTATGAATTGCGCAGGCGCGCGAGTTCGCGTACGAGCGCGTCGAGATTGTGCGGGTCGGAGCTTTGTAGCGAATCCCCGTCGCTCCCGGTGTTGAGCCAATCCGCATCGGCGATGACGGTAACCCGGCCCTTGCCAATGTCGCAGCGGGCCACGAACCCGCCCGTTTCCACCGTGCAGTCGCCGGTTGAAACCAGCGAGCCCGGTGAAGAGGTCGCAACGGGCTGCCCGTCGATGGACCGCAAAGTCTCGCCTACCGGGTCGGGCCCGCTCAATGTCAGCCCCCAATGGGTCAGCAAACCGGTATCCGCAAAATTTACCGGCGGCCGGAGGGAATCACCCAGCGGCCGACTGCTGTGCCAGTCGAGCCGCGGGTCGGTAAGGATGAGGAGGCGCCCGCCGCCCCGCACCCATTTGTCGAGATCTGCCAGCGCGGACGCCGGCTGCGCACGGGCATGAGCCATCAGCAGCATCGACTGCCGCTTCAGTCCGATGGCATCGGCCACCCCGACCGGAACAAGCCTATAATCCCGCTCCAATCGCTCGCGGACAGGCGACACCGGCGCGTCGAGCGAAAATCGCTCTGCGAACATGATCGGCAGGCTTGTAACAATGGCAAGATCGGGCTTTCCGGCGACCGTTTGTCGAGCAGTCGGCGTCAGTTCCGCCTGCTCAGGCCCGTGATCGAATCGCGCGAAATCAGCCACTGCGATGGCGATGGCGCCGATCAACAATCCCGCCACCAGGTGCAGACGGGTCAAGGCTTGGGCGATGCGCCCTTGGGCGCTTCGGGTTCCATGCTATTGGCCGTCCCCGTACCTGGTGCGGCGCCGATCTGTGCCAGCGGCTCTTCGGGATCGGCCGATTTCACCTTGCTAAGCGTCGTATCAATCGGGTCGCTATCGTTACTTGAGCGGCTGATGGCCGTTCCAAGCAGGACGAGCAGGAACACACAGGCCAAACCGGTCAATCCGATTCTAACCCGCTGCCGTCGTTCGTCTTGATCAACTGATCGCATCGGCAGCGAATCTATGCCCTGTCAGAACCCATTGCAATAAGAGACGCTTTACGAAGCGAGACACAACTGCAAAAGGGCAATCCATGACTCGGAACCTGACCCTTATCGCCGTTGGCGCGCTTGCGATTGCAGCGTGTAACAAAACCGATCACAACATCGTTGCGGGTGAAAAGCCCGATCCGATGGCCGAACAGCTGAACAATGCTGCTCCGATTGCCCTGCCGCCGTCGATCCAGGCGAGCAAGTCCTATCGCTGTAAGGACAACAGCCTGGTTTACATCGATTGGCTGAGTGACGGCAGCGCCCGCGTGAAAACCAGCAAGACCGACGTCGGCACCCAGGTAACGCCGGACGCAGAAGGCACGCCGTCGCTGAAGGGCGCCGCTGCCGATGCCACCGTTACGGTCGACGGAAAGAGCTGCAAGGCTTAACCATTTCGACCAATGGACCATCGAAACACCCCCGGCCTCAACCGCCGGGGGTTTTTCTTTGCCGCCTATGGGGCTAGAGGGCCGCGCATGACCGTAGCAGAAGCTTCCGCCATCACGCCCCAGATTGTTGCCGATCATGGCCTTTCCGAGGAAGAATATAGCCGCATCCTGAACGCGATGGGCCGGGAACCAAATCTTGTCGAACTGGGCATCTTCTCCGTCATGTGGTCGGAGCATTGCAGCTACAAATCCAGCCGCTTTCACCTGAAGAAGCTTCCGACTCAGGCGCCTTGGGTGATTCAGGGGCCGGGGGAAAACGCCGGCGTTATCGACATCGGCGATGGCGACGCGGCGATCTTCAAGATGGAGAGCCACAACCACCCGTCCTATATCGAACCTTATCAGGGCGCGGCGACGGGCGTTGGCGGCATCCTGCGTGACGTATTCACGATGGGCGCGCGTCCAGTGGCGAATATGAACGCGTTGCGGTTTGGCCGTCCCGACCATCCCAAGATGCGGCATTTGATCAGCGGCGTCGTCAGCGGCATCGGCGGCTATGGCAATTGCGTCGGCGTTCCGACGGTCGGCGGCGAGGTCAATTTCGATTCCGCCTATGACGGCAACATATTGGTCAATGCCATGACGGTCGGCATCGCCAGGACCGACAAGATTTTCTATTCGGCCGCCACCGGGATCGGCAACCCGATTGTCTATGTCGGGTCCAAGACGGGTCGTGACGGCATTCATGGTGCAACCATGGCCAGTGCCGATTTTGACGAAAATAGCGACGAGAAGAGGCCCACCGTTCAGGTCGGTGATCCTTTCACCGAAAAGCTGCTGATTGAGGCGTGCCTCGAACTGATGGCAACCGACGCGATTGTCGCCATCCAGGACATGGGCGCCGCGGGCCTCACCAGCTCCTCCGTCGAAATGGCGAGCAAGGGCGGTGCAGGTATCCGGCTCAACATGAACAAGGTGCCGTGCCGCGAAGAGGCCATGACGCCATATGAAATGATGCTCTCGGAATCGCAGGAACGCATGTTGATGGTCCTGAAGCCGGGCCGGGAGGCGGAGGCGGAGGTTATCTTCCGCAAATGGGAACTGGATTTTGCGGTTATCGGCGAAGTCACTGACACTGGCCATATGGTGCTTGAATTTGACGGCGAAGTCGTTTGCGACATTCCGCTGGGTCCGCTGGCTGACGATGCGCCGGAATATGACCGCCCGCATCTTAGCCTCGCCGACTATAAAAAATGGTCACAAGTCACACCGCTCGGCGACGTCCCGCGGTCGACCGACGTGGCCGCCGACCTTCTGACCGTCATGGGTTCCCCCAACATCGCATCGCGCCGTTGGATCTGGGAACAATATGACAACCAGGTCGGCGCCGACACGGTGCAAAAGCCTGGTGGCGATGCGGCCGTTGTTCGCGTCCATGGCACCGACAAGGCGCTCGCCATTTCGACCGACTGTACCCCGCGTTATGTTTTCGCTGATCCCTATGAGGGCGGAAAACAGGCGATTGCCGAAGCGTATCGCAACCTGTCGGCCGTCGGAGCTACGCCGCTCGCGGTGACGAACTGCCTCAACTTCGGCAACCCGCAGCGACCGGAAATCATGGCTCAGTTTGTTGAGGCACTGCGCGGCATGGGCGATGCATGCCGAGCGCTGGATTTCCCAATCGTGTCCGGCAACGTCAGCCTCTACAACGAAAGCAAGGCGACGGGCGGCGGCTCCGCCATCCTGCCGACGCCGGCAATTGGCGGTGTTGGCCTGATGAAGGATTGGTCGAAATCGGCCACCATTGCGTTCAAGCAGGAAGCGCAGAAAATCCTGCTGATTGGTGCTGATCCCAAGGCAGCGCCGGAAATTGGCCAATCGGTTTGGCTGGACGTCTGCAAGAACATGAAGGATGGCCAGCCGCCACATGTCGATCTTCGAAAGGAAGCCGCGAACGGCGCCTTCGTTCGCATGTTGATCGACGAAGGTTATGTCACTGCGGTCCATGACGTATCGGACGGCGGCATTGTGGTCGCCGTTGCCGAAATGGCGCTCGCCGGAAACATCGGCGCTCGCCTCCTGATGGCCAGCTTTGAGGACCGGGTCGACAGCGAGGTCATCCGCCATGACTGGTCCCTGTTTGGTGAAACGCAGGGCCGCTACGTGGTCACGGAACAGCTTGACCGCGACATCGTCGAAAAGCTCGCGCGGGAGGCCGGGATCGGCTGTTGTTTCATCGGCTGGACCGGCGGCGAGAGCATTTTTCTTGGCGATGCAGAAGTGGCAACCGATGGCGAGGTGTCGCTGGCCGACCTGCGCCGCGCACATGAGGCATTCCTGCCGGCATTGATGTCCGGCGAGCTTTAATCGTGATGACAGCGAGCTAATCCGCACGCGCGCATCGAAAATCTGGTCGTCAGGCCGACGTTAATCTCTATTGCGAACGACTCTCATTATCGGCTAAAGAGCGTCCATGATCATCTGCTCTTGCAATGTGATTCGGGACAGCGACATTCGCGCGGCAGTGCGGCGCGGGTGCAAATCATCCGACGACGCCTATCGATCGATGGGCTGCGACTTCCAATGTGGCGGCTGCCGGGATATGGCCGACGAAATTGTCGAAGACGCGATCGCACATCCTTTGCATATTGAACGCAGCGCAGCCTGACGCGCGATTGCGACTAACTATCAGTCGCATATTTTTCCCGTTTTTCCGCCAATTTCTGCCTTTCAATCCGTACGCATGCAGCGTAGGACGGACGGTGAAGGAGACGCGTCATGAAGGGCAATCCCAGGGTCATCGAGCTGCTCAATGAGGGGCTCAAGGCCGAGCTGACGGCGATCAACCAATATTGGCTTCACTATCGAATGCTGGACGATTGGGGCGTGACGAAGCTCGCCAAATATGAGCGGCACGAGTCGATTGACGAGATGAAGCATGCCGACAAATTCGCGGAGCGGATCCTGTTCCTTGACGGCCTTCCCAATTTTCAGTCACTAGGTTCGCTACGCATTGGCGAAACCGTTGAGGAAATTCTGAAGGCCGACCTAGCCGCAGAATATGAGGCGGTCGACATGTATCGAAACGCCGTGGCCACCTGTGAGGAGCTTCGCGACTACCCCAGCCGCGATCTATTCGCCGAAGTGCTGCGCGACGAGGAAGGGCATGTCGATTTTCTGGAAACCCAGTTCGAGCTGATCAAGCAAATGGGTATTCAGAACTATATTCAGATGCAGTCGGAATCCGCCGAAGACTGACGTCCCGGGGCGCTGCAGCGCCCCTACCGCGCACCAAGCAATCAATGATTGACAGGCCAAGTCCGCTCGCAGACCGTCCGCATCCAAATTGGGGGCGGCATGAAGCATAGTATCGCACGCGCAACGCTGATCGCTGGCACGTTGGACATATTGTTTGCGATGGCGATTACCCTGATGCGCGGCAAACCGATTCCCGAGCTGTTGCGCTATGTGGCGTCAGGCCCTTTCCCCGACGCGGTGAATATGGGCGCGGTGGTGGCACTGCTCGGCCTGATCATCCATTTCATATTGATGGCGATTATGGCGTCCGTTTTTTTCTGGTGGCTTCGCCAATTTCCAAGTTGGGGCGCCAAACCCTATGCTGCCGGGCTGGTCTTTGGGTTGGTCAGCTGTGTCGTGATGAACCTGGTCGTCGTCCATTTCCGCTTCGGCACCCCATTTCCGCCCAGTCTGCTTGCGATCACGACCCAATTGTTCGCTCACATCGTGCTGGTTGGCATGACCTTCGCCTGGGTCGCAGATCGCGGCCGCAACGCAAAATGACCGCGACCAGCCTACCCGACACCTCATCGGCCCGCATTTTCAGTCTCGATGCCATCCGCGGCGTCGCGGTGATGGGGATATTTTCCGTCAACATTATCGCCTTTGCGATGATCGAGGCCGCCTATTTCAATCCGGCTGCCTATGGCGGCTACCATGGTGCCGACCTGTTCGTGTGGGCGTCCAATATGTTGCTGATCGACGGCAAGATGCGATCGCTCTTTTCCATGTTGTTTGGCGCATCGATGCTATTGGTAATCGACCGGGCCGAAATTACCGGTCTATCGCCCGCTGCGGTTCATTTTCGCCGCATGGCGGTGCTTCTGCTGATCGGGCTGGTCCATTACTTCTTGATCTGGTTCGGCGATATTCTCGTCCTTTACGCCGTATGCGGCATGTTGGCCTATGCCGCGCGCGGCAAGTCGGTACGATCCCTCATAGGCATCGGTATCGCGTTGATGGTCGCTCACATGGCGCTCTTTTCAATGCTCATGAACTTCATGAGCCACGCCGATGCCGCCGCCCACGCCCCAGGCGCATCTCAGGAATGGATTGAACAATGGAATAGCGGCCTTGGCGCCTTCTACCCATCACCGCCGATAATTGCTGCCGATATGGCCACACATCTGTCGCCCTGGGGCCCGACCATACACAAATTGCACAACTGGCCGTCGCTGATCGTGACGACGCTGATGTTCGTCCCAGACACTATCGGCCTGATGTTGTTCGGTATGGCGGGGTACAAGTCCGGCTTTTTGACCGGGCAATGGTCCAACCGGCAATATTGGCGGATCGCCGCAATCCTCATACCCATTGGTATCGCGTCAGCGGCGGTGCTTGTTGCCGCCGACATCCGGTCGCATTTCTATATCATCACCATGATGACCGGCTTCATGGTCATCCTGACGCCCTTCGTCACGCTTCAGGCGGTGGGATATGCGGCGCTGATTATCCTGATGACCCGGCACCATGGACCGATGGCGGTTCGGGTTGCCGCCGCCGGCCGTGCCGCCTTCACCAATTATCTGGGAACATCAATCGTCGCTACGTTCGTCTTCTACGGCTGGGGGCTTGGCTATTACGGTAGCGCCAGCAGGGCGGAGGCATGGCTATTGGTTCCCCTTGTCTGGGCAATCATGTTGCTCTGGTCAAAGCCCTGGCTCACCCATTTCCGCTATGGGCCACTGGAATGGGTATGGCGCAGCCTGTCGCGCGGACAGTTGCAATCGATGCGGCGTTAAAGCCGCCCAAATCCCTGATTGGCAACACGGCGGCCAAACCCACTCGACGGGCCGTTGCGCGTCTGCAGCGGGTTGGTCGCACGGTCAAAAAATTCGATGGTGCGCGACCAAAGTCGGCGAAGCTCGACCACTTCGGGGACAAGTTCATCGGGGAAGCGGTGCGTTTCAATGCAGGTGCGGGCAACCTGTTCAATATTTTCCGCAACGGCGGCCAGCGGTTCGGCCCCAAATTGGCGCGACTCGCCCTTCAGCGTGTGGGCGGGAATGACAAGGGCGACCGTGTTCTGTTCGTGCATGGCCTGCTCGATGGCGGCGACGCTCTTCGCGCCATCCTCCCGAAAATAGCCGAGAATCTTGATAAAGCCGGGCCCAAGCTCGCCGCGGCTGCGTTCAAAATGCACCCAATCAATAATGTCTGAGCCGTCTTCCACCTGGTTCGCTCCCTATGCGCCTGCTGGTCACAGGCGCCGATCCCACGCAATGATCGATACGCGCGAATGGTAAAGGGAGGGTTATTTCGACGACGGCCCGAACGGATTTTTCGACGCCCGCATGTTCATGCGAAGGGGCACCGGCCCCATCTTCAGTTCACGCCGCATCGAATTGAGCAGATAGCGTTGATAGCTGGTTGGCAATTGGTCGACGCGGGTGCCAAAAACAACAAATGTCGGCGGCCGCGACTTGATCTGGGTAATGTAGCGCAGCTTGATCCGTTTGCCGCCGGGTGCCGGCGGCGGATTGGCCTCGATCGCGCGTTCAAACCAGCGGTTCAATTCGCCGGTCGAAATGCGCCTGGACCATTGTTCGCGAATCTCAAACGCCGCGCCCAACAACTGGTCGATGCCCTTGCCCGTCTTTGCCGAAACCGTGAGGACGGGAACACCCTTCAGCTGCGACAAACCTTCTTCCAGCGCCGCCTTCACGCCGTTGAACAATGATGATGCATGTTCGGCAACATCCCATTTGTTCAGCGCGATGATCAGGGCGCGGCCTTCCTCGATTACCTGGTCGGCGATGCGCAGGTCCTGTGCCTCTAGTCCGCGCGTGGCATCGAGAAGAAGAACAACTACCTCGGCATAATCAATGGCGCGGCGGGTGTCCGCCGCCGACAGTTTTTCAAGTTTGTCGTCAACCTTGGCGCGCTTGCGAAGCCCAGCGGTATCGACCAGCCGTACTGGCTTCCCATCCCACAACCAGTCGATGGAAATGCTGTCGCGGGTAATGCCCGCCTCCGGACCCGTGATCATCCGGTCTTCGTCCAGCATCTTGTTGACGAGCGTCGACTTGCCTGCATTGGGGCGGCCAACGATGGTGATCTTTAACGGACCGCCTTCCTCCTCCTCGTCCTCTTCAAACTCCTCGTCGCGTTCAACGAACGGGCGGATCGCCGCGAACAGGTCGGCCATGCCTTCGCCATGCTCGGCCGAAAGTGCGAACGGCTCCCCGAAACCGAGTGCAAATGCCTCAAGACGGCCATCTTCACCCGCGCGCCCTTCCGCTTTGTTGGCAGCTACAACGACCGGCGTGTCCTGGCTGCGCAGCCACCGCGCAATCTCCTCATCCAGCGGCGTCAGACCTTCGCGTCCGTCGATCATGAACAGGGCCAAATCGGCCTGTTCAACTGCCGCCTCTGTTTGTTGACGCATACGGCCGGGCAGTGATTCGGGATCCTGGTCCTCGAAACCGGCCGTATCCATCACACGAAATTTGAGACCGAGAAGCTCCGCCTCGCCCTCACGACGATCGCGGGTCACGCCGGGCCTGTCATCGACCAGCGCAATACGCTTACCGACGAGGCGATTGAATAATGTCGATTTGCCGACATTCGGGCGGCCGACGATGGCGACAACGGGCTGAGGCATAGGCACCGCCCCTGCCCGTCTCGCATGGCTACGTCAACTATAGGGCGCTCGCACGCCCTACCCGACCTCTAACGGTAGGCGACCAAATTGCCGCCGTCGGTCAGGATGAACAGCGTATTCTGAGCCACGACCGGCTGGAAGCTGAGGCCCTGCTTGAGATCAACCTGGCTCTGAAAACTGCCGTCGGTGGGATTGACGTTGATCATCGCGCCGTTCGATCCAACCAGGATGAGGCGATCACCGGCAAGAACGGGGCCGTGATAGGTAATTGCCCCCTTCTTGTCCTTCATGTCTTCCCAGCGCGGAAGCTGGTTGATCCAGCGGATTTTGCCAGTCTCGCGTTGAGCGGCAATCAACTGTCCCTTGTCGTTGACGGCGAACAGCCAATCGCCCGCGACCCACGGCGTTGAAATGCCGCCAAAATTCATTTCCCACATACGCTGGCCAGAGAACAGATCGAGCGCAACCATGCGACCGCCCTGCCCAACCGCGTAGACAGCACCGCCATCAATCACCGGATCGGCGTCAATATCGCTAAGCGATGACACACTGGTAGTGATCGACGTGCGCGCGAGCGCGTCCTGCCATACCTGGCGGCCGTTCTCGTACCGGTAAGCGTTCAGTTCACCCGACGAGAAGCCGGCAACGACGGTGCCCTGTCCCACGGCCGGCGATGCGGCGCCCAGAACGCCCGCGATTTCGAGCGCGGCGGCGTTCGACCAGTTGGTCGTGCCATCGCTTGTTTTCAGCGAGTAAATCTGATTGTCCTGGCTCATCACATAGAGAGCGTCGCCCGACACCGAAGGCTCACCGCGCAGCGCGCCGCCGGGGCGAACCGTCCAAATGACCGCGCCAGTCCCAGCGTCCAGCGCCGCGACATAACCAAGGCCGTTGGTCGCGTAAACGCGCCCCGCGTCATAGGCGACGCCGCCGCCATACAGCGACGCGCTGTTCTTGCCGTCGTCGCCAAAACGCGCCGTCCAAAGCTGGCCGCCATTGCGCATGTCGAATGCGCGGACGGACCCGTTGACGTCGATTGTAAACACCTTGCCGTCGGCAACCACCGGACCCGAAGCGAGGCGCGCTTTCTTGCCGCTCCCTTCGCCAATTGAACTGGTCCAGGCGACACCAAGCGACGTGCCAAGTGCTACATGGCCAACGGCCTTGCGGGCATTGCCGCCCGATTGCGCCCAATCCGCATTTTCCGTTGCGGCGGGAAGCGACATTGGGGCTGCTGCCGTTGCCGGGTCGACTTCAATGTCCGCTTCGTTGACCAGAACGGCCACACGGTCGCCAAGCACCGGCGTCTTGGGCTTCTTCTTGAAAAGGCCGCCGCCACCGCACCCGGCAAGAAGCGTCGCGGTCAACAGAACAACCGTCAGTTTCGAATTGCTGCGCATGCTGATTTTAATCCTATTGGCTTGCCGATGTACCGAGTTCCGCGACCGACGCCGACGCGTCGACGCCCAAAGAACCGGCCAATTGGGCCGCACGGATGCGGATGGATTCGGGAACGGTCTTGTCGGCGGCAAGCCGCGCGAACATCTGCCCTGCGCCGGCCTTATCGCCTTTTGCGAGCATCGCCATGCCAGTCAATTCACCGGCGCTCCCGAAGAAGGGTTCGCCTGGCTTTGCCAAGCCGGCCATGCGGCTGATGACCTCATCGGGTTTGATCGCGTCATATTCGATCAGGGTGCGGCGGAGCAGCGCGGTATCGCGATAGGCCTGCGGCAGGCCGCTATCGTCCTCAATCTGCTTATATAGCGCCACCGCGTTCTTATTGTCATTCTTCTTGGCGGCCAGGGCGGCGCGAGTGAACAGGGCGTTGGCCCGCGTCGTGTCAACTGACGATTCGCTAAGCGGGATATACGCCTTCTCCGCCGCATCAATATTACCGTCGCCAATCCTCTCGCGCGCCGCCGCAATTTGCTCGCTTTCCTCACGCGCGACCGATTTCTGATGATTTTCGTACCAGAAATAACCACCGACGGCGGCAAGGAATAATATCGCCCCGCCGACGATCCAGCGGAGGTTGCGTTTCAAAAACTCTTCGGTCTGATCGCGGCGGAGATTCTCGTCGACTTCTCTGACGAAGGCATCTGCCGTTTCGGGGGGAAGCGCCAAGTTGATCCTCTAACTTTGCTGGTGGGTCGCCATTTGATGCTTCCTTCCCCACCCAGGATGAACAGAAGCTGGCGCGCAACCGTCTAGCGCGGGCATCGCGAAAGGCAAAGGGGGTTGCGGCCTTTCACCGCATGATCGCTTCAGAACGGCAACGTGCCGGACTTTGCCAGCCACGCCGCCATTACTGACAGGAACAGGGTGACAACCATGGTTGCAATGATGCCGATGCGGCGGCCGATCACAAATTTGCCGCCGTCCATTCCAAACAGGTGCAAAATGCGGGCGATCACGAATAGCATCGACGCCATCCACAGCCAGCTCTGGCTACCGACACCGATTTCCAGTGCCGCGATCAGGATCAGGACGATGGGCGCATATTCGATGAAATTGGCCTGTGCGCGCATGCGCCGCAACACAGTTTCGTTCCCGCCGTCACCAACGTAGATTTTCTCGGCAATCCGGACACGTCCAACGCGCGCGCCGAGCCAGATGTTAATAAGGCCGCAGGCTGCCTGCCGTCGCCAATGTGATCGGTAAAAGCATTCCTAATCCCCCGTTTTCTCGTCAGGCCTTGGGCCGGTAAACCTGTTCATCCGTTGGGAATGAGCGGTTGCGCACTTCATCCCGGTACCGGGCAGCTGCCTCGCCTACCTCGCTCGCAAGGTCGGCATAGCGTTTCACAAAACGCGGCGTCCGTTCGAACAGCCCCATCATGTCTTCTGTGACCAGCACTTGACCATCGCAGCGCGCGGACGCGCCGATGCCAATCGTCGGAATTGGGACGGCGGCGGTAACCTCGTCTGCAATATCCTCCAGAACGCCCTCTACAACGACGGCGAAGGCGCCGGCTTCGGCAACTGCCCGCGCATCGGCGACAATTTTTCCGGCCTCGGCCTCGGACTTGCCACGCGCGCCATAACCGCCCAGCACATTGACCGCCTGGGGCGTCAGGCCGACATGGCCGATGACCGGAATGCCGCGTTTGTTGAGAAACTCGATCGTTGGTGCCATGGCCTCGCCGCCTTCAAGCTTCACCGCCGCGCAGCCAGTTTCCTTGAGAATACGCGACGCGCTGGCGAAGGCCTGCTCGGGACTGCCCTCATAGCTTCCGAACGGCATGTCGACGGCGACCAATGCGTGCCACGATCCCCGGACGACGGCGGCACCATGATTACACATCATGTCCATCGTCACGGGCACGGTCGATGGCAGGCCGTAAATGACCTGACCCAGACTGTCACCGACAAGCAGCATTTCACAATGCGGATCGAGCAGCTGGGCCATTCGCATTGTATAGGCCGTCAGCATGACCAGCGGCTCTGCGGTCACGCCATCCTTCTTGCGGCTCCGGATCGATGGAACCGTCATTCTCTTGCCCGGTACGGGAGTCGGCGTTGCGCGGCTGGTGGCCGTATCGATGGTAAAGGTCGACATGGGCTCGCCTTCTAGCGGCGGACGTGCCGCACGGCCAGTCCTGTCACCATGCTCGTTCCACCGATACCGGCATCGGCCCGATTGCGGCCCACTGTTTAACAGATCTCGTCCCGCCCGGTTTTGGCCGTCGACCGGCCGACAATTGAGCGACAGGCGGCGCATCGGCCCCCTAAATTCCGCTCACCTGCTCCGTTCCCCTTCGGAGCGTTGATCAATTTCACAGAAGGATTTTGTGATGAAGATTGTGACCCTGACACTGGCTATCGCGGCGTTGAGTCTCAGCGGCGCGGCGACCGCAGCGCAGCCCGCATCCGCGCCCGATGCCGCCAGTCCGGCAACCCCCGCCACGCCGGCAACTCCAGCAACGCCGGCAGACCCAGCAACCGGTAGCGCCGCCGTGCCCGCAACATCGGCGACGCCCGCCATACCAGCGGATCCCCTGGCGCCCGACACGCAGGCGTCGACCGTTAACGACCGCAGCGCGGGACCCGCCGCCAAGGCGAAGCCTGTCAAATCAACCAAGCCGAAACCGAAGGCGCGCTAAGCGGCGCCTTCTGGCGGGGCGGCCGTCCCTCTCACCCCCTTACGTCCGCCCCGCCAATCAGCCAAAAGCCGCAGCGAAGCGATCCGCATCAAATCCCACCAGCAACGGCCCTGCCCCGGTTATGACCGGGCGTTTGATCATCGAGGTGTGCGCCATCATCAGCGCAATCGCCTTTGCCTCATCCACATCCTGCTTGTCGGCGTCGGACAGCTTGCGAAAGGTCGTTCCAGCGCGATTCAGCAGCTTTTCCCACCCCGCTTCGCCCGCCCACTGGCGAAGGGTGCCCGCGTCAATTCCCGATTTCTTATAGTCGTGAAACGCATAAGCAACGCCATGCTCATCCAACCATCGCCGCGCCTTTTTCACGGTGTCGCAGTTGGAGATGCCATATAAAATCACGGGCATCAGCGTACCCATCCCTTGCGGCGCGCGGTGAGGGAAAATTGAAATATGCCGTAACAAACGAGCCCGATCAGGATCGGCCCTAACAGCATATCCGACGAGATCATTCCGCTGATCGCCGGTACGAAAATCAGCGCGCTGAATTGGACGATTACGGCCGCCAGCGAGGTGCCGAGTGCCATCACCGCCGCACGTTTCCGCAGCAAAAGCAAAAACGCGCCGATCAGCCCGACCCACACGGCGATGGCATAGGCGGCGGTCGACCAGACCGGCATTGCCTGCCAGATCGCCCGTTGATCGAGCGGCAAGGTTGCAGGATCGGTCGTCACCTGCGTCACATACATGAAGCACCCAAACGCCTCCCACACCAGGGCAAGGCCGGCCGCGACCCAGTACCAGGCCGGCTGTTGTCGGGGTTCGCCGAGATCGTTCATCAAATGCTCCTGCCAGGCGTACGCCAATATTGCTGGCGCAGGCTTACACGCCATGATCTGTTTGTTTCAATCAGGCGGCGTTCATTTCTGATGTGCTACCACCCGATTCGTATGATGCGGAGGTATGTGTGATGAAAAAGAGCCGTGCATTTGGCCTTGCGGCGATAATGGTCGCCGCGACTGTTGCGTTGCCGGGTGAGGCCCGTCCGCCAATTTCGGGCGAAGAAAAGCTGGCAAAGCTGCTTGCAGGCCGCGTTGCCGGGCCGCCGCAAAACTGCATTACTACTTGGCCGAATAGCGAGATGAAGACGATTGACCGAACCGCCTATGTCTTTGGCCGCGGCAATGTCGTCTACGTCAATCGCACGCAACATCCGGTGGATATCAGCGACAACAACATCATGGTCATCCGCCGCTTCGGGACCGGCACCCAGCTCTGCAGCAGTGACGTCATCACCACCATCGACCGCAGCTCACGCTTCTACAGCGGCAATATCTTCCTCGGTGACTTCATTCCCTATCGCAAGGCGAAATAGGCACTCGATCCTGATCGCCCGAAAAGGCCGGGGCCATCGCCGCCAATGAGCAGATGGTCCTATTCCCACTCAATCGTGCCGGGCGGCTTTGACGTATAGTCATAGACCACCCGGTTGATGCCGTTCACTTCATTGATGATCCGCGTCGCGCAGCGCGACAGGAATGCAGCGTCGAACGGATAAATGTCGGCGGTCATACCGTCGACGCTGGTCACGGCGCGCAGCGCGCAGACGCTGTCATAAGTGCGATGATCGCCCATCACGCCGACTGTCTTTACCGGCAGCAACACCGCAAACGCCTGCCAGATTGCATCGTAAAGACCCGCGCTACGGATCTCGTCGAGGTAAATGGCGTCCGCCTTGCGCAGGATGTCGCAGCGTTCCTTGGTCACTTCGCCCGGAATGCGGATGGCAAGGCCGGGGCCTGGGAACGGATGACGTCCCACAAATTGCTCATTGAGGCCAAGTTCACGCCCCAGCAGGCGCACTTCGTCCTTAAACAATTCACGAAGCGGCTCGACCAGCTTCATGTTCATACGCTCAGGCAGGCCGCCGACATTGTGATGGCTTTTGATCGTCACCGAAGGGCCGCCGGTGAAACTGACGCTTTCGATGACGTCGGGATAAAGCGTTCCCTGCGCTAGGAAGTCCGCGCCGCCCAGCTTCTTCGCCTCTTCCTCAAATACTGCGATAAACTCGCCGCCAATGAATTTACGCTTGGCCTCGGGGTCGGTAACGCCGGCCAATCCTTTCGTGAACCGCGCCTCGGCATCCACTACCACCAATGGGATGTTGTAATGGTCGCGGAACAGGCTCTCTACCTGCTCACGCTCGTTCAGCCGCAAAAGGCCATGATCGACGAACACGCAGGTCAGCTGATCGCCGATTGCTTCATGGATCAGGATCGCTGCGACGCTGCTGTCAACACCGCCGGAAAGGCCGCAAATCACCTTGCCATCGCCTACTTGCGCCCGAATCTCGGCAATCTTTGTGTCGCGATAGGCTGCCATCGACCAGTCGCCGGTCAGGCCGCAAACTCGATGAACAAAGTTGGCAATCAGTTTTGCCCCGTCGGGCGTATGCGCAACTTCCGGATGGAACTGGGTGCCGTAATATTGGCGCGCTTCGTCGGCGATAACGGCAAAGGGGGCGCCATCGCTGACGGCGACGATTTCGAACCCGGGCGCAAAGTCCGTAACCTTGTCGCCGTGGCTCATCCAAACCTGATGCCGTTCGCCTTCCGCCCAAAGGCCGTCGAACAATGCGCAGCCTTTGGTGATGGTGATGAACGCACGGCCAAACTCGCCGTCGCGCTCACCTTCGGCCCCGCCTCGCTCAACCCGGCCGCCAAGCTGATGGCTCATCACCTGCTGGCCATAGCAAATGCCGAGAATGGGAAGACCGCTCTCAAACAGCATTTGCGGTGCGCGCGGGCTTCCTTCGTCGGGCACACCCGCGGGTGAACCTGACAGGATAATGCCTTTGGGCTGCATTCGCTCAAAGGCCGCTGCTGCCGTAGTGAAGGGAGCAATTTCGCAATAAACACCGGCTTCGCGGACGCGGCGCGCAATCAGTTGCGTCACCTGGCTGCCAAAGTCGACAATGAGGATGGATTCGGGATGCGCGACCGTCATGGCTGGCCGATAGAGAGACTGGCCATCGCTGTAAACCGCTGCTGCTCGCTGGACGTAGGAAGCAAGGCGATATAGCGTTCGTCCCGGGATGGGCGGAATCACACCGCAGCCGGTCGTTGGAACGACCACGCTTCCTTCTCCGTGGATTGCGGTGGGGATCACCGGACATCGCCATCCACGGTTGCCAGAGGCCAACGCCGCGCAGGTTCAATCCATTGTCCGGCAATGCCTGACCCGCATTCGGGAAGAGGCTGAACGGCTGGTCGATGGCGACGATGATTGCCTGGCCGACAGGGCGCTAAGCTGCCGCTTTATCACCTCGCTTGCGGAGGGCGCCGACACAATCGCCGCCGCCGCGGCCATCGAAAGCGACTACCGCGTTGACGCTTGCCTACCGTTCGAGCGCGGCGAGTTCAGTAAGGATTTCGATAGTGAGGCACGCGCCAAGTTCAACGATGCGCTGGCGCAGTGCCAAACGGTGCTCGAACTGCCTGGGCGCCGAGATCATGAATTATTCGCCTATGAAGCGGCCGGCCGCATGGTGCTCGATCAAAGCGACCTGCTGATCGCGGTTTGGGACGGCAACCCTGCACTTGGCCGGGGCGGGACGGCGGAAATTGTCGCAGAGGCAGTCGCCAAACATGTCCCGGTCATCATGGTCGGCATCGATGGAAAGGATGAGCCCCTCGTCATGTGGAGCGGCCTCGATGAGGCGGGGCATGACCAGCCGACCGTGGACGGCGCGCCGCGGAGTCCGTTTGATCTATGTATTGCGACGGTTCTGCAAACATTAGTGGCACCGCCGTCGAATCCGCTCGATCTGCGCATGATCCGCCGCTGGATGCGAGAGACGGATCGCCGTCGTTCTCCCGCCTTGGGGTATCCGATCCTGCTCGCCATGGTCGGTGCCAAAGGATTGTCAAAACGCGATTTGCACCCGGAAACCGCCGCTGAAGCGCGCGAGCCTTTTGAGCAGTGGCTCGGCCTGCTTCCCGACATGGGGCAGCTCAGCAAGCGCCTCACCCGTCTGGTTGCACCTCGCTATGGCCGCGCTGATGCCGTTGCCACCTATTTCGCGCAGCTCTACCGGTCGGGCTTTACGGTCAACTTCGCCTTTGCGTCCGCTGCAGTCCTGTGCGCGCTGCTCGGCCTGCTAATCCCCGCCGGGAAGCTGTATTTTGTCGTCGCGGAACTGGCGGTCATCGCCATCATCCTGATCAACACCCGCGCGGCGCGCTCCCAGGGGTGGCACGAGCGGTGGATGGATCATCGTCACCTTGCGGAACGATTGCGCGTCCTGGCTCTATCGTCGGCGCTTGGCGACCCGGAACTTCGCCTCAACGATGAATATGTCGGATCACTGCCGGGATGGGTCCAATGGCTCAGCCGGGCCACCGGGCGCGAACTTGGTCTTCCGAATGGACGGATCGACGAAGAATATCTGATAAAAATTCGGACGGCGATGCTGACGCTCATCGACGATCAGATTGGCTATAATATCCGCAATGCCCGGCGCATGGAAAAGGTCGAACATCGCCTGCACCATCTTGGCGAATTGTTGTTCGCGGTGACTATTGTTGCCTGCGGATTCTGGATCATCCTCAAGATCATTCATTCGCCAATCATGACCGCGCCTGGTGTCGGCCCTACGCAATGGGTGACGGTGGCAACGGCGCTGCTCCCGGCGCTTGGCGCGGCGATTTACGGCATTCGCATGCAAGGTGATTTTCACGGTATGGCGCATCGTTCCGATACCACCGCGCGGCTCCTTGCCCGGCTGAAGCGGGCAATCAAATGTGACCCGGTCGACTATGTGGTGATCAAGGACCGGGTGAAGCGGCTGGAAGATATCATGCTGCTTGATGTCGAAGGATGGCGCACGACCTATCAGTCGCGCCCCATCCATCTTCCGGGCTGATCAATGATCCTTGATGATAGGGTCAATCCGCTCGTTAGCTGCATTCACAAAGATTAGGTCCTGCGGATCGCCATCGGGATCGCGACCCTTCACGACCTTCAACGAATAATTGTGGGTTGGGTGGAGGTGCTTGTCTTCGGAGGTATCGGTGACGTGCAATAGCGTATCCGTGTCGAGATTGTGCGCGAAATTGTTCGGATGATCGATGTTGATGGGGTCTTTCGCAAAAAATACCCATTGCACCCCCGGATCGGAGGATTCCAATGCGATATAGATATTACCTTCCATATCGGGCTCGACGATTTCCGGCACGACCAGCGCCTTGCCTTTGGCGTCGACGGTAACGAGCACATTGCGTACACCGACGGAGTCCGCCGGCGTCGTATCGAAGTCATAGTCACTCATGATTGCTCACTCCTGCTGTCGTTGGAGGAACGCGGCTACTCGCCAAACTCCTTGGCAAAAATTCCGGCATAGGCGGTGCGTGCCAGCGCGACGTCGCCCCGGCGCGGCTGTTCGCCAAGCCGCACATCAATGCGGGCCAGATTGATCCGATCCAGGGTTGAACGCGGTCCATCACCGATCAGCCTTTTCGCGGCCCCCCATTGCTGCCTGGCCAACGCCGTATCATTGCGGTGCAGCGCGTCGCCCTGCGCGATGATCGCCATCGCCAGTGCCGACCGCTGGCCAACGTCAATATTGTCGCGCGTCGCCCAGCCGTCGCGAACCAACGCTTGCTGCCACGCCCCCCATGTCCCGGTCAGAACCTGTTGATATGCGGCCATGCGTAGCAGATGACCGGCGTGGACGGCGTCTTGTCGCGCCTTTAGTAGCGCCAGTTGGTCAGCGATTACGGCGGCGAGTTCCCTGCTAGCTGAGGTGCGGTCTAACCGGCTTTTGGAAATCGCTTCGTTCATCTGAGCAAAATTACGCTGCCCGCGCCAGAATTTGTTGGATGGATCGAGTGACAGCAATTGGCGCCACATGGCCAGCGACTTGCCGTTCCATTGCCGCCAATCCGCATCGTCGCCAGTTGCCAATGCACTTTCGCCCAATTGTGACGCGATAATCGCCTTCGATTCCTGAACCTCGCGATCCGACGCATCCAATGGGGGAGCCTCCAGAATCTGCAATTGCCGGTGGCGCAGCGCGACCGACTCCCGATCCTGCCCAAGGATGGTCAGCGCGGTTGCCTCATGCCCAACGCTGTTGGCAGCGTTGAGTGCGACGTCGCGGGTTCTTGGGGAGATGGCCATAAAGGTCGAGGCCGCATGATTGAATAATTGGCGTGCATCCTCGACCTTTCGTTCACCGATCAACGCAACGCCCAGATTGACGTCAGCCGACGCCAGCTCAACCTTCGATTCCAATCGATTGGGGTCGATTTCGGTCAGGCGCTGACCAAGATTTCGATACGCAATGAAATGGGGGAGTGCCGCCTTGTTATCCCCGCGGTTGGTGGCGGCGTAGGCCAACCAAAACTCGCTTTGCGCATGATCGTAATTGCGCTGCCAATTGTCCGGATCACGCGCCAGAAGTACCGCCGTCGATCGTGCGGCCTCTTGGAATCCCTGCTCTGCCGATGCAGCATTGCCGCGCAGGTCGCCGACCTCAGCGACGAGCAACATCGCCTTCGCCCGTTGCCCCAATTCATCGGCCGAAAGATCGTCCAGTTTTTGTCGGGCGTAATAAGCCAGGGCTTTGCGTCCCACACCATCAAGAACGTCGAGTTTCCCGACCGGCTCAAGCTTCGACCGCAGGTCGGTCAGCATATATTGGACGAGGTCATTGGCTTCGGCGCGCTGCGTGCGGGCATCGTCGCGCTGCTGAACCGCATAGACCGCCAGGCTGGACGTGCCGATCATCCCGACCAACGACGCGGCCGCCACAACCGCCAACCGCTGCTGCTTGCGCTGGGCGTCGCGTCCGACCAGTTGGTCAAGGTCCAGCCCCGACAGGCCGGCGACCAGTTTCAGCTTGGCCAGTTTGCGGCCATCACCTTCTGGGCGCAGGTCTGCCGCAATGGGTTCGTCGCTTTGTCCCGTGGATAAGGCGGGGGGGAAACTCTCACAGGGTTCGCCCTGCGCCAACGCCGCAAAAATTCGGCCGCCGCCGTGCAACTCCCGAAATCGCTCAATCTCGCGGTTCACCCAGGTCGAGGTGGCAGCGTCAGGGGAGCAGAGCACGATTAGCGCATTGGACACCTGCAGCGCGGCGTCCACTGCCGCGCCCAGATTGTCGGTCGCCGGCAACTCTTCGCGATCTTTGAAGATTGGCGTCAGCCGCTTGGGCACGATGCCTGCGTCCGTCCTGGTCCCAACCAGTTTGGCCGGAATGTCATAGGTTTCCAGCGCGCGGTGTAGCCACGCCGCCACATCCTTGTCGCAGTGGCTATAGCTGATGAACGCCTGATATTGGCGCTGCCCCATGCGCGCTCCCAAATGCATCGCCCGACTCGCGGGCGGAAGGAGCCATCGACGTCATTGTTACCACGGAACGGATGGAACCATTAACCTAAAAGAAAACGCGCGCTCCGCCGAAGCGAAACGCGCGTTCCTCCCCCGCTTAGGGGTTGATTAGCCGTTACCAGCCGTAACCGTAGCGATACCCGGCCATGTTACGATCGATATCCGTGTCGCGGATGTACCCGCGCGCATCGACCTTACAGTTCCATTTGATGGTAGGCTGACCGTAACCGCCAACATAACCAGCGCCGTTACCGAAGCGATCGGTCGCAACGCCATAGACCTTCAGGCCATAGGATTTGCGCTCAACCCGGCTGATGCCAACAACACGCGCCTGATTGTACCCATTGTTATAGCCGTAACCATTGTTGCCATAACGCGGATCGTAACGGTTCCCGTAGCGATAACCGTTGTTGTAGCCGTTGTTATACCCGTTATTGTAACCGTTATAGCCATATCCGCCGCCGTTGAGGCGCGCTTCAATTGCGCGGGCACACTGGTCGATGGCGGTTTGCTGGTTCATATACCCGCCGCCGTTGCCATAGCCGTAGTTGCCGTAGGGGTAGCGGCCGTAACCCAGAACCTGGTTCACAATAGCACCGACAAAACCGCCGCCATTGTTGTAGCCGTAGCCCGGATTACCCGGATAATATTGTGCGGCTGCAGGGGTCGCCAGACCGGCCACAGCGGCGAGACCGGCAGCACCGGCCAGAATCTTCAACTTCGCCAACATCGGCAATCCTCCTCTTCATAACGCTTACAGTCGGGCAGAATTAATCCCGGTCTCTGTAACAACGCTTCTAGGCGATTCGGGCTGCATCATTTCTGAATGCGAACGAGTCCGATTGTTCAGAAAGGTTAACGACCTGGCACCAACCTCGGTTGCATCAGCGGCGATCCCTCAGCCTGACGGGCGGGTCGGATCACATAAGCTGCCACGCGTAGCGCCGCCCGCCAATGAATATGGCCGACCCTATTTCATTCCGGTCCATTGCCCGAGGAAGGCATAGACGTCCGACGTCTCCTCGATGATCTTGGCGGTCGGTTTGCCGCTGCCGTGACCGGCGCGGGTTTCAATGCGGATCAGGTGCGGCTTGTCGCCGACATTCTGGGCGGTCTGTAGCGCCGCGATATATTTGAAACTATGCCCCGGAACGACGCGGTCGTCGGTGTCGGCCGTTGTTACCAGTACCGCCGGATAGTCCACACCGCTCTTGATGTTGTGGTAAGGTGAATATTTCCACAGCGTCGCGAAATCCGCTTCTTTGCGCGGGTAGCCATAATCATCGACCCAATAGCGACCGGCGGTGAAGCGGTCGAAACGCAACATATCCATTACGCCGACTGCCGGATGCGCTGCCGCAAACAAATCGGGCCGCTGGTTGACAACCGCCCCGATCAACAGGCCGCCGTTCGAGCCGCCCTCAATCGCCAGCTGATCCTTGCCGGTAATGCCCCGCGCCTTCAGATATTCGCCCGCCGCTATAAAATCGTCGAACACGTTTTGCTTGTTGGCGAGGCGTCCGGCGTCATGCCACGCCTTCCCATATTCGCCGCCGCCACGAATATTGGCGAGGGCAAACACGCCTCCCTTCTCCAACCAGGCAAGACGGGTCGGGGAATAAGTCGGCGTCAACGAAATGTTGAAACCACCATAGGCGTAAAGCAGCGTCGGCGCGGGCCCGGTCGTTCCTTTCTTGCGCACGATGAACATCGGCACCCGCGTCCCATCCTTCGACGGGTAGAACTGTTGCTCGACGCTATAATCGTCCGGGTTGAACAACAGCTTGGGTTCGACCCACGGCGTGGCCGTTCCGCTCCCTACATCATAGCGATAGATGCTCGCTGGACGGTTGAAGCTGGTGAAGCTGAAGAATGTCTCCGCATCTTTGTTATAGCCGCCAAAGCCGCCGGCCGTGCCCAGACCGGGTAGATCAACTTTCCGCGCCAGCTTTCCGTCGGTGCCAAAGACCCGCACTTCCGATTTCGCATCCACAAGATAGCTTGCGATCAACTTGCCGCCCACAAGCGACACGCCGTCCAGCGTCGCGCTGTCTTCGGGGATGACGGTTACCGGCTGCGGGTTGGACTTCGCTACGTCAAGCGACACGAGCTTCAGCCTCGGAGCACCATCGTTGGTAACGAAGAAGAAGCGTGAGCCCTCGTTACCGATGTAGCTGTAATTATTGGTAAAGCCTTTCACCAGCGTACGCGGCTTCGATGTCCGCTTGCGCAGGTCGATCAACGTCACTTCATACCGATCGTCGGTGCCGATTGAGCTGGTGATGATCAACCAATTCCCGTCCTCGCTGATCGTCGGGAAGTGGCCATATTCGGGATGGTCGGGGGTCGCGTACACCAAACGGTCGTCCGACTGGGCCGTCCCCAGCTTATGAAAATAAATCTTCTGATTGACGCTGGTTTGCTGAAAGGTCTGGCCTGTCGGCGGCTCCGGGAAGCGACCGTAATAAAAGCCGCTGCCATCCTTGGCCCATTCGACGCTGCCACCGAACTTCAGCCATTTCAATTCATCACCCAGCAGCTTGCCGGTCGCCACGTCCATCACCCGTACGATGCGCCAATCGGTGCCGCCGTCCTGGATGGAGTAGGCAAGCAGCTTGCCGTCCTCACTCGGGGTCCACTCGGCGAGCGCGGTGGCGCCATCGGCTGCCCAGCTGTTCGGGTCGATCAGCATACGCGGCGCCCCGTTCAGGCCATCGCGAACATACAGGACGCTCTGGTTCTGAAGCCCGTCATTGCGAGTGTAAAAATAATGATTCTCCCGCTTTCGCGGCAGGCCGAAGCGTTCGTAATTATATAGCTCGGTCATCCGCGCCTTGAAATCAGCGCGGAGCGGCAGGGTCGCCAGATATTTGTCGGTGACGGCATTCTCCGCCGTTACCCAGTCCCGCACCTCCTGATCATTGCGGACGTCATTTTCCAGCCACCGGTAGGGATCGGGGACGGCCACACCAAACTGATTCTCTACCAGATCGACCCGGCGGGTTTGCGGATAGGTCAGAAGTTGCTCCTGTGTGACGGGATTGGTCTGGGCCGGGATGTCGGCCAAAGGTGGGGGCGGCGGGCTCGTCACGCAAGCGGCGGTTGAGGCCATAAGCGCGGCTAGCGTCAGCATGCGGACCATTAACGAAATCTCCCCTGAAACCCGGACAAAAGAAAAGGCGCGGGCAGACTAGCCCGCGCCTTTCGCTTTTCAATGCCGTTCGTCGAAAGACTTAGGCGTCGGCGTCTTCTTCGATCATGTCGACGGGACCCGAATCCTGGCCCTTGGCGTCGACGTCGCGGTCGACGAATTCGATGATCGCAACCGGGGCCGCGTCCGACTTGCGGATGCCCGCCTTGATGACACGGGTGTAACCACCGTCACGGTTGGCATAACGTTCCGCCAGCACGTCGAACAGCTTGGTCAACTGCGCATCGTCGAGAAGGCGCGCATGGGCGAGACGACGGTTGGACAAGCCACCCTTCTTCGCCAGCGTGATCAGCTTTTCGACGTAGGGACGAAGTTCCTTCGCCTTGGCGGTGGTGGTCTTGATCTGCTCGTGCTTGATCAGCGCGGCGGCCATGTTGCGGAACAGGGCGGCGCGGTGGGCCGAGGTGCGCTGGAGTTTACGGCCAGCTACGCGATGACGCATGATATTCTTCCTTCGTTCGTAGGGGGGCCGTGTGAGGTACCCCGATCCACGCAGCTGTTACCGGTCGCCGCGCATCCACCGTTTGGCGGCCCCCGCCGAAGCAGGGGCCTATCCGGTTAGCCCAGAAGTTCCTGTTCGAGCTTCTTGGCCATTTCTTCGATGTTTTCCGGCGGCCAGCCAGGGATGTCCATGCCGAGGCGCAGGCCCATCGAGGCAAGGACTTCCTTGATCTCGTTGAGGCTCTTGCGGCCGAAATTCGGCGTGCGGAGCATCTCGGCCTCGGTCTTCTGGACCAGGTCGCCGATATAGATGATGTTGTCGTTCTTCAGGCAGTTCGCCGAACGGACCGACAGTTCCAGTTCGTCGACCTTCTTGAGGAGGTAGCGGTTGAGCTGGTTGGTGTCGGCAGCCGGAGCGCCGTCGGCCGACGTCGCGCCACCGGCCATCGCCGGTGTGGCAGCGCGGATCTGGCTGTCGTCGAAGTGGACGAACAGGCTGAGCTGGTCCTGAAGGATGCGGGCGGCATAGGCCAGCGCGTCTTCCGGGGCCACAGTGCCATCGGTTTCGATGGTCAGCGTCAGCTTGTCATAATCCAGTTCCTGGCCGACGCGGGTGTTTTCCACCTTATAGGCGACCTGCTTGACCGGGCTGTAGAGGCTGTCGACCGGGATCAGGCCGATCGGCGCGTCGATGGGACGGTTGGCGGCGGCCGGGACATAGCCCTTACCGACGTCGGCCGTCAGTTCCATGTTCAGCGTCGCGCCATCGTCGAGATGGCAAATGACGAGATCCGGGTTGGTGACTTCAATGTCGCCGGTGGTGGCGATCTGGCCGGCGGTAACTTCGCCCGGTCCGGTCGCCGACAGCTGCAGCCGCTTCGGGCCTTCGCCTTCCATCTTCAGCGCGATCTGCTTCACATTGAGGATGATGTCGGTGACGTCCTCACGGACACCCGCGAGGCTCGAGAACTCGTGAAGCACGCCTTCGATCTTAATCGAGGTCACTGCCGCACCCTGAAGCGACGACAGCAGAACGCGGCGCAGCGAGTTGCCGAGCGTCATGCCAAAGCCGCGTTCCAGCGGCTCGGCAACGAAGATCGCCTTGCGACGAACGTCGGTTCCCATCTTGCGCTCAAGCGCGTTCGGCTTCTTGAGTTCCTGCCAGTTCTTTGCGTTGACGGCCATGTTTCTTCCTTGGCAGCGGGTGATGCGGCGTCCCGCAAAACCCTGATTTGAAACTGTTTACTTCGTCGAAAACGTCGGCCGGAGGTTGGCTCCGACCGACAAGATCAGACGCGGCGACGCTTGGACGGGCGAACGCCGTTGTGCGGGATCGGGGTCACGTCGCGGATCGACGTGATCTGGAAACCGACCGCCTGCAGCGCACGAAGCGCGCTTTCGCGGCCCGAACCCGGGCCCTTTACTTCGACTTCGAGGGTGCGGACGCCATGTTCGGCGGCCTTCTTGCCGGCGTCTTCCGCGGCCACCTGAGCGGCGTACGGGGTCGACTTGCGGCTACCCTTGAAGCCCATCATGCCGGCGCTGGACCAGGCAATCGCGTTGCCCTGTGCGTCGGTGATGGTGATCATGGTGTTGTTGAAGCTGGCGTTCACGTGCGCGACGC
>NZ_CAMLDL010000018.1 GCF_946478955.1 uncultured Sphingomonas sp.
TGCCCGCCGACGGCCTGACGATCATCGCCACCGGCCCGCTGACTGCGCCCGGTCTTGCCGACAGCATTGCCCGGGCGACCGGCACCGGCGCCCTCGCCTTTTTCGATGCAATTGCCCCGATCATCCACAAGGACAGTATCGACATGGAGCTGTGCTGGTTCCAGTCGCGCTGGGACAAAGACCCCATCGGCTCCGGCGGCAAGGATTATATCAACTGCCCGATGGACAAGGCCCAGTACGAGGCATTCGTCGCCGCCCTCAACGAGGGCGAGAAGACCGAATTCAAGGATTGGGAAAAGGACACGCCATATTTCGAAGGCTGCATGCCGATTGAGGTAATGGCCTCGCGCGGGGTCGAAACACTCCGCTTCGGTCCAATGAAGGGCGTCGGCCTCGACGATCCCCGCACCGGGCGCTGGCCCTATGCGGTGGTGCAGCTACGCCAGGACAATGCGCTCGGTACGCTATGGAATATGGTCGGGTTCCAGACCAAGCTTAAACATGGCGAGCAGGTGCGGATTTTCCGAACGATTCCAGGGCTAGAGAATGCAGAGTTCGCACGACTTGGCGGTATTCACCGCAACAGCTTCATCAAATCACCCGAGCTGCTCGACGGCGAGCTGCGCCTGAAAGCTCAGCCTAATGTCCGCTTCGCCGGTCAGATCACAGGGTGCGAAGGCTATGTCGAAAGCGCCGCCATCGGCCTTCTCGCTGCCCGCTTCGCGGCTGCGGAAAAACGGGGCGAAACGCTGGCCCCGCCCCCAGTCCAGACCGCATTGGGCGCCCTCCTCGGACACATTACCGGCGGGGCAGATGCGGATACGTATCAGCCGATGAACATCAACTTCGGCCTGATGCCGCCGATCGACGGGCCCAAGGTCAAGAAAGCCGATCGCAAGAAACTCTACACAGCAAGGGCGCGCGAAGCTCTGTCGGGCTGGCGTCAGTCGGAGGGGTTGGCGGAAGAAATGGCGCCAAGCGACTGATCCACGACGTCAATTAGTTCATCGTCGAGGCGTTCACCGACTTCGTTCTTCACTACCGCCATACCTGACTGATATCCCCCTGGAACGTCCAACCGGTGCATCGACCAATGAGGAAAGAAACGACGGGCGATTATTCGCCGGTCACGAATTTTGATCGAATGATGACGCTTGTCCTTTTCCAGACGCGCCAACAGATCGTCGATGGCGCTTTCGGCACCTTCGATCATCTGCAAAAATGAACTGCCGTTGAAAATGAGCAGTCCGGTCACCCCGTCCAGCGGGTTGTAGGTCAGGGCGGCCTCGTGAATTGCGGCGACATCGTTAAGCGACAAGCCGCTGGCGGCCTCGCTGGTGTAGGTCAGACTGTGCAGTTCCATGTCGAATTCCAGCGCGTTAATGGCCTGTTGAACAGTCTAGCGAGATTTCGTCGCTACCTGCAACTGCACGCCGGTTTCTTCTTCGCCGGCTTCGGCGCCGTCGTTGCAAACTCGGCCGGGGCCAGTGCTTTGTCCTTGTCCTTGTCAGCTCTCTCAAACTTGGTGATTGTCGTCACCGCCCATTCTTCGAAGCTTAGCTTTCCGTCGCCATTTACGTCGAGTTTGGCGAAAGGCTTGCGGCGGGGTTCGACCAACTCGGCGAGTGTAATCCGTCCGTCTTCATTCTTGTCCGCCCGCGCGAACCGCTTTTCCTCTTTGGATTTGGCATCAGCCGACGGGGCATTCGGGATAGCCGGCATCACCATCGAGGGTGAAGACGGCGGTGCAGCCAGTCGCGCTTGCGGAGGTGCGGGTAGCTGCGGCTCTTGCGCCCGCCCCTGCCAAAGTAGGACTCCGCCCGTGACAAGCAACAATGCCGAAAATAAGCCGGCGAGATAACGCCCCATACAACCCCCAAAACAAGGAGCGATCCGGCGGATGCAGAAGCTAAGGCCGCTACACGGCCTGTCAACTGCTACCCGATCATGCCGAACAATCTGTGACTGATGAGGGAAACCGCACGCGCCGGCGTTGCTTCGGTCTCAAGGTTCGGCGCGCGGCGTATATCGCGGACTGCAAGCCGCGCCAACGCAGTCAGCGGGCGTAGACCACGGGGAAACCGATACCCGAATAGCGGCGATGCGTCGGCGTCCTCAGGGATTGCCATCAAACCGCGTCGGGCCGACCGCACCAATCCGTACAGACGCCCCGCGTCGGCAACTCTGACATCATCCACGCCCAGAACGGTCGCCGCGGCCTGAAACAGCGCCTCTCCGCTGGACGCAACGCGCTCTGCGTCAATCTGCTCATCCAGCAGGGCGGCATAGCCATCCTCAATCGCCGCAAGCGCCTTGCCGGCCACGCCGCGCGGCAGCAATTCGGCCGCCACCGCTTGCAATCGCGGTTCGGCGGGCGCCGGTGCCTCGTCCAGTCGTTCTAGCGCCTCCCGCCACCAGGCGAGCCTGATTGCGCCCAATGCCGGTTGCGTGGACGTCGCGACAATATCGGCCAATACTTCATCGATCGCGAACAACGCGTCAAATGCGGGTCTTAACTCCTCGGGCCAATAATGGCGGACGAGGTCAAGATCCCGCATCGGCTCAGCGATAGCAGACCGCCTTGGCCGCCTTCACGACGTCATCCGCGTTGATCAACGCCAGCTTTTCCAGGTTCGCCGCATAGGGCAGCGGAACATCGGCATCGGTCACACGCATGACGGGCGCATCAAGATCGTCGAAGCCGTCTTCCATGCAGACCGCCATGATTTCCGAGCTGATCGAGCAGACCGGCCAGCCTTCCTCGACCGTGACGACGCGATTGGTTTTCTTGAGCGACGTCAGGATCGCTTCCTTATCGAGCGGGCGCAGCGTGCGCAGGTCGATCACCTCCGCGTCAATTCCTTCTGCGGCCAGCTTTTCGGCCGCCTGCAAGGATACGCCGACGCCGATCGAGTAGCTGACGATGGTCACATCCTTGCCTTCGCGCATGATGCGCGCCTTGCCGATTGGCAGGATATAATCATCAACTTCCGGAACCTCGAAGCTCTGTCCGTACAGCAATTCATTTTCCAGGAATACCACAGGGTCTTCGCTGCGGATCGCGGCCTTGAGCAGGCCCTTGGCATCGGCCGCATCATAGGGCGCTATAACGATCAGGCCGGGAACGGCCGCATACCATGGGCCATAATTCTGGCTGTGCTGCGCGCCGACGCGGCTCGCCGCACCATTGGGCCCTCGAAATACAATCGGACAACGCATCTGACCGCCCGACATATAGTTGGTCTTGGCAGCCGAATTGATGATGTGATCAATCGCCTGCATGGCGAAATTGAACGTCATGAATTCGACGACCGGCTTCAGACCGCCCATCGCCGCACCGGCGCCGAGGCCCGCAAAGCCATATTCCGTAATTGGCGTGTCCACCACGCGGTCGGGCCCGAACTCATCGAGTAGCCTCTGTGTTACCTTATAGGCGCCCTGATATTGCGCGACTTCCTCACCCATCACGAAGACGCGGTCGTCGCGGCGCATTTCCTCCGCCATTGCATCGCGCAGTGCTTCACGAAGCGTCACCTTCGACATCGCCGTTCCTGGCGGCACCTCGGCCGATACCAGCGTTGGCACCTTTGGCGCAGGGCCTGCGGCAGGCTCCCCGGCTTCGGCGACGGCCGAATGGTCTTCGCTGACCGGTAATGACGGCGATTCGACCACTGCGACCGGCGCGGCGGCTTCTGTTCCATCGCCGCCCATCAGCGCGATGACCGCGCCGACCTTCACGCCGTCCGTTCCTTCCGGCACCAATATTTTGCTGATCGTGCCTTCGTCGACGGCCTCAAATTCCATCGTTGCCTTGTCGGTTTCGATCTCCGCGAGGATGTCGCCAGCGCGAACCTCGTCGCCTTCCTTGACCAACCATTTGGCGAGCGTGCCCTCTTCCATCGTCGGCGACAGCGCCGGCATCTTCAGTTCCACGCTCATTAGTAGGTCTCCACCAGGACATCGGTGTAAAGTTCGCCAGGGGCGGGCTCCGGCGCTTCTTCAGCATATTTCGCAGCTTCGACTACGATATCCTTGATTTGCTTATCGATTGCCTTCAGTTCGTCAGCCGAAACGCCCATCGCTTCGAGCTTGGCTGCTGCATGGTCGATCGGGTCGTTGTGCTCGCGATAGTCCTGCACTTCTTCCTTGCTGCGATACTTCGCGGGATCGGACATCGAATGGCCGCGATAGCGATAGGTCAACAATTCCAGGATGATCGGACCCTTGCCGGCCTGGGTCCATTTCATCGCCTCTTCCGCAGCGCCGCGGACGGCAAGCACGTCCATGCCGTCGACCTGAATACCAGGAATGCGGAAGGATTCGCCGCGCTTGTAAAAATCGGGCTCCGACGCCGACCGTTCGACGCTGGTCCCCATTGCATATTTATTGTTCTCGATCGCGTAGATGACCGGCAGATCCCAAAGCTTCGCCATGTTGAAGCTTTCATAAACCTGACCCTGGTTGGCCGCGCCGTCGCCAAAATAGGCAAGGCAAGTGCCGCCATCCTTCGCATATTTATGCTTGAAGGCGAGGCCAGTGCCGAGCGACACCTGCGCGCCGACAATACCGTGGCCGCCGTAAAAGCCATGATCGACACTGAACATGTGCATCGACCCGCCCTTACCCTTCGAAATTCCGGCAGCGCGGCCGGTGAGTTCGGCCATAATCACTTTGGGATCAATGCCGTAGGCTAGCATGTGACCATGATCGCGATAGCCGGTGATGACGCTGTCGCGCCCAACCTTCATGGCACTCTGCAGGCCGACGGCGACCGCTTCCTGACCGATGTAGAGATGGCAGAAGCCGCCGATAAATCCCAAGCCATAAAGCTGTCCTGCGCGCTCCTCGAAGCGGCGGATGAGCAACATTTGCTTGTAGAAATCGAGCAGCTCGTCCTTGTTGGCCTTGTACGGCCTCGGCTCGGGCGGCTGCTCCCGGTTCGGTTTCAGGTTGGCTGCGGGCTTTTGGGCAGCCGGCTTGGCGGTACGCGCCACGGACCTCTCCTATTCTCTCGTCTTTGCGGGCCCTATAGGGGCCAAGCGTGACGAAGGGCAATGCCGTAGCGTCAAGAATAGCTATTCATTCTGCAGAAAACAGGCGGGCGCCAGCCTATTCGAGGGGTACAACCACCTCATCAGCGCGAACCAAGCCGAGATCACGGCGAATAAGCTCGTCTGCCATGTCCGGATCGGCCTTGCGCGGATCGAGAAGAGCCGACCGATGCTTCAAATCGGCCTTCTGCTGCTTCAATTGCACCAGCTCAACCTTGCGCTGGTCAAGGTCGTTGGAATATCCCCGCCACGCAAGCAGCCCGTTCGGCCCGGCAATCGCATGACCAGCGAAGGTACCAACAATGACCAGCGCCACGGCAGGCCATGCCGCGCGACGGATCAGACTCTTGGTTTTTCCCCGCTTCATCATTTCCTAGAGAATCAGAAACGCGCGTGGTTGGCAAGCGCTTTCATGGGCATGATTCATTAAATATTTTCCGTGTGTTATCGGGGCTTGTACGCACGCAAGGCCGACACACCCGGATAGCGCGCCGCAGCGCCCAATTCTTCTTCAATTCGAAGAAGCTGATTATATTTCGCGGTGCGGTCCGAACGGGCGAGACTGCCGGTCTTGATTTGCCCGCACGAGAGCGCAACCGCGAGGTCGGCAATCGTCGAATCCTCGGTCTCGCCCGATCGATGCGACATGACTGCGGTATAGCCGGACGATTGCGCCAGCCGAACAGCATTCACTGTCTCGGTCAGGCTACCGATCTGATTCACCTTCACCAAGATCGAGTTGGCGATCCCATCCTTGATGCCTTCAGCAAGGCGCATTTCATTGGTCACGAACAAGTCATCACCGACCAGTTGCACACGATCGCCCAGCTTGTCGGTAAGGGTCTTCCAGCCGACCATATCATCCTCGCCCATACCATCTTCAATCGAGGCGATGGGATAGGCGTTGCACAGTTCGACCAGATAGTCGGCCATCTCCGCCGGCGACAGCGTCCGCCCCTCACCCGCCATGACGTAAGCGCCATCCTTGAAGAACTCCGTCGATGCGCAGTCGAGCGCAATCAACACATCCTTGCCCAGCGAATAGCCGGCGTTGCCGGTTGCCTCTGCAATAAGGTCAAGCGCCGCGTGCGCCGACGCAATGTTTGGCGCAAAGCCGCCTTCGTCACCAACGGCCGTCGACAGGCCTTTGGCGTGAAGCGCCGATTTCAGCGCATGAAAAATCTCCGTGCCGCAGCGCAGCGCTTCCGAAAAATCCGGCGCGCCAACGGGCATGACCATGAATTCCTGAAAATCGATGGGATTGTCGGCATGGGCGCCGCCATTGAGGATGTTCATCATTGGCACCGGCAAGATGGTGGCACCAACGCCGCCGACATAACGATAAAGCGGCAAGCCGCTCGCTTCGGCCGCTGCCTTGGCCGTCGCCAGACTGACGCCCAGGATCGCGTTCGCGCCAAGCTTGGCCTTATTGTCCGACCCATCGAGGTCGATCATTACCGCGTCGACCTCGGCCTGATCTTCGGCGTCATACCCCAGCACCGCGTCGGCAATCGGACCATTGACCGCCTGCACCGCCGCGCTGACGCCCTTTCCGCCCCAGCGGCTTTTGTCACCGTCGCGCTTTTCGACCGCCTCATGGGCGCCCGTCGACGCGCCCGACGGAACTGCTGCCCGGCCCATCGACCCATCTTCCAGAGTCACGTCGACTTCAACGGTGGGGTTGCCGCGACTATCGAGGATCTGGCGTGCGTGAATATCGACAATCGCGGTCATGGCGTTGGTCCTTATTTTGATGAATCGGCCGGGTGGTCAGTGCCTGCCCCTATACGGCGCGCGGCAAAGCGTGCAACTTTGCCTTTCGCTGCCGGAACGTTCACGGCCTTGTCAGGGTTGAATAGGCAGAAGAGGAGGCAAATATGATTGCTACTGACGATACGCTTCCGGAAGGCACCGACCATATCATCCCGGGTGCGGAAAAGTTTGAATCTGAGGAGATGTTGATCGTGACCGAACCGACGACCAAGGAAAAGGCGATTGGGCAGCTGAAGTCCGGCACCGACAAGCTGTCGGCTCAGGCGGCCGACAAAGCACGCGGGCTGGTTGACCAGGGACTGGAACGATCCAGCGAAGCGCTCGCGAATGTGTCGAAAATGGTGGGCGACACGGCCGCCGGTATCGATGATCGCCTTGGCACCGAATATGGTGACTATGCCCGCAAGGCCGCGACCGCGATCGACGACGTCGCCAATAAGCTGGCCTCCAAGGACGCTGACGAGCTAATCGATGACACCCGGGCCTTTGTTCGCAAAAGTCCTGGCATTGCGCTCGCGGGCGCGGCCGTTGTTGGCTTTGCGCTCGCGCGGCTTGTTAAGGCCGGTCTCGATCAGGGTAAGGACGACAAGGAATAATGCGACAAAAAGGGGGCGACAATCAGGACCAGCCTATCGCGGAGTTCGTGGGCAGGCTGCTCGATGACGGCAAAGCCTATGCGACTGCCGAATTTGAGCTTCTGAAAGCAAAAGCGGAGAAATCGGCAAATGCCTACCGGCGACCGGTGGCACTTGCCGCCGTCGCTGTCGGCTTGGCGTTCAGCGCGCTAATCGTCCTCTGCATTTCGATTGTCATTGCGCTCGCAAGCTTGATTGGCCCGCTACTCGGCGGTCTCCTCGCGACACTGATTGTCGGCAGCGCCGCCGCAATTGTTGCCATTCTTGCCAAGTCAGCTTTTGAGGACGCCAATGAAGGATGATTTGAAAATCGCGGCGGCAGAGGCAGAAGTCGAACGTGCGCGGACCGAGCTGATCGGCACACTCAATGAGATGGCAGCCTATTTTCAACCCGATCTTTTGATTGATCAGGCGTGGGAAACCGCAAAGAATAAGGGTGCGGATCTGGCGGAGCGCGCCGTCGACGCAGTGACGAGCAAGCCGCTGGTGATTGGCGGCGCCCTTGCCGCCGTCGCCGCGTTCTTCGCCCGAGAACCTATCAAGGACGCTGCCGTAAAGGCATTTGACGTCATGACGTCGTCGAGCGACAAAAAGGCAAAAGAAATCAAGGGGGCGGCGAAGGTTGAGCCGGTTACGACCAAGCCCGTGGCCAAGCCGGCAACACGTAAGGCAGCGGCGAGGAAACCCATCGTCCGCCGTCGCAAATCAGTGGAGAAATCAGCATGACCGCCAAGCAAACCCCTGACCTCGATGCGCTTCGGGATCGTGCCGGGGAAGCGTATGAAACCGCCCGCGAACGCGCCAGCGACGCCTATGACAATGCGCGGGAACGCGCGATCGACGCCTATGACACGGCGCGTGAAAAGGCGGTCGACGCCGGCAATAAGGCGCGTGACGGTATCGACAAATCGCCCTTGCTGGCACTCGGTGGCGGGCTTGCCTTGGGCGCATTGATTGCCGCGCTGCTTCCCAAGACCAAAACCGAAGAAAAGCTGATTGGCAGCACCGGGCGCCGTATCACCGATACTGCAAAAAGCGCCGCTTCGGCCGCCAAGACAGCGGGCCAGGAGAAGCTGGCTGAGCTGAACATCACCAAGGACGCAGGCAGTAATGCAGTGCAATCCTTGCTGAAGGGTCTCGGTGATGCCGCCAAGTCTGGTAGCCAGGCGGCGATCGGGACAATCCGCAAGGCCGACTAACCACCACTTTGTGAAATCCGGGCCGGTTCGCGTCTTCCAAGGCTGGCGAACCGGCCCACTTTTGTGTAGCGGAGCGCCCATGAGCAAGCTTCACCTCGTATTTGGCGGTCGGGTCGCGGACCCGCGCGGTCTCGATTTTGTCGACCTTAAGGGCATCGACTTCGTCGGAATGTATGACAATTACGCCGATGCCGAAGAGGCATGGCGCGGCGCGGCGCAGCGCACGGTCGACGACGCTGAAATGAAATATGTGGTCGTTCACCTTCACAGGCTGCTTGAGCCGGAGGCCTGACGCTTCAAGCGTTACGATATCGCCACATCAACAGCGGCCGCTGCAACAGCAAACCGGCCACGAACCCCGCGACATGCGCCGGCGTTGCGAGAAGGACTCCTGACGACCCGGCCATAAACGCCGTCGCCAGGTTGATCAGAATCCAGGTGATCAGCAACCACACGACATGCGCGGCGCGGTTAATCTTCTGATTTCCGCTGATTTGCGGCGGGCGCCCATAAAAGAGGCTGTACAGCCCGAAAATGGTGCTGATTGCGCCGCTCGCACCAACCATCGGGATCACCGATGACGGGTCATATGCGAATTGACCGATTGCCGCCGCCAATGCCCCCACGACATAGGCGACAATGAATCCCTGGCGGCCGATCACCCGCTCAACCTGCGGGCCGACCAGCATCAGCATGATCATGTTAACGATCAGATGGGTCCATCCACCGTGCAGCAGCTCGGCCGTCCAGGGTGTCAATATCCAGGGCAACGCGCCGCTGAGTGCCAATTCACCACTGACACGCGCAGGAATGAACCCGCCAACGGCAACCGCCCAATCTAGATTGAACAGGATCGCAAGCGCCGACACCGCCACCGTGATGATGGCGATAATCTGTGCTGCCCCGAACCTGTCCATCATCTGATCTAGATGAATTCGATCTTGGCGACTTCGTAATAGCGGTCGCCCGCGGGCGTCGTCACTTCGACGTCTTCACCCACTTCCTTACCGATCAGCGCGCGGCCGAGTGGCGAGTTATAGCTGATCCGTCCGACACGCGCGTCGGCTTCCTGCTGCCCAACCAGCTGATAGCGGACTTCCTTGTCGTTCTCGTCGAGCAACGTGACGGTCGCGCCAAACACGATCCGCTCGCCCGACAGCGTCGTCGGGTCGATCACCAGCGCGCGGCTCAGCCGGTCTTCAATCTCGGCGATCTGCGCCTCGACCTGACCCTGACGCTCCTTCGCCGCATGATATTCTGCGTTTTCGGAAAGATCCCCATGGGCGCGCGCTTCCTCGATCGCATCGATGATTTCCGGACGCTCAAGCTTCAACCGCTTCAGATCGTCCTCAAGCATGCGATGGCCCTCTGCAAGCATCGGCACCTTGTCGCTAGCCATGATCAATTACCCCTTTGCAAAACCCACCCCGGCGCCGAACCTAACGGGGCGGCGCAACTTCGGGCGGATTGTAATGAAATTTCTACCTGGACGCTGAATAATAGGACTGCAGCGAGCGAACATCAAGCTTCCTGCCCCGCATCGCTTCGATCGCGTTCGCACTCGCGACGCTGGCTGCGGCGGTAGTGAAATAGGGAATCTTGTTTTTCAACGCCGCTTCACGGATGGCCTGGCTGTCCTTCAACGACTGCCAACCCTCGGTGGTGTTGAATACCAACTGGACCTCTCCATCGACCATCCTGTCAACGATATGCGGTCGGCCCTGCGCCACCTTGTTGACCCGCTCGACCGGAACCCCCTCGCCTTCAAGGAACGACGCCGTCCCACTGGTCGCAATCAACTTGAAGCCAAGCTCGACCATCTTCTTTGCTGCCGGCAGGATATGCGCCTTGTCGGTATCCTTGACCGACACGAAGACCGTCCCGTTGTCCGGCAGACGGGTTCCGCCGCCAAGCTGCGACTTCATGAACGCGATGTCGAAATCACTATCAATTCCCATGACTTCGCCGGTGCTTTTCATTTCCGGTGAGAGAACTGGATCGGTCCCTGGAAAACGGGCGAACGGGAACACGCTCTCCTTGACCGCGACGTAATCAATGTTGCGGTCAACGCTGGGCAGGTCGGCGAGTTTTTCGCCCGCCATCACCCGCGCCGCAATTTTGGCGATTTCATTGCCGGTCGCCTTGGCGACGAACGGTACGGTCCGGCTGGCGCGCGGATTGACCTCGATCAGATACACCTCGCCATCCTTCACCGCATATTGGACGTTCATCAGTCCTTTGACGTTCAGCGCCAGCGCCAACGCCTTCGTCTGCCGCTCAATCTCGCCAATAATCTCGATCGGCAGACTATACGGCGGAATTGAACAGGCGCTGTCGCCCGAATGAACCCCGGCTTCCTCGATATGCTGCAGGATGCCAGCCACCTCGACCTGCTCCCCATCGCACAGCGCGTCGACATCGACTTCCACTGCATCACGCAGATAGCGGTCGATCAGCACCGGCGAATTGCCCGACACCTGCACCGCGGTCGCGATATAGTGATCGAGCTGTTCCGGCCCGTCGACCACCTCCATCGCGCGTCCGCCAAGGACGTAGGACGGGCGCAGCAACACCGGATAGCCAATCCGTTCCGCCACCGCGATCGCCTCGTCGCGGCTACGGGCAAGGCCGTTCTGCGGCTGTTTCAGTGCCAGCTTGTCGACCAGCTTCGCAAAGCGTTCGCGGTCTTCGGCAAGGTCGATGCTATCCGGCGAGGTGCCGAGGATCGGGAAGCCCGCCTGCTCGATATCATGGCTCAGCTTCAGCGGCGTCTGACCGCCCAGCTGCACAATCACACCCTCCAGCGTGCCCTTTTCCGCCTCTCGGTGGACGATTTCCAGCACATCTTCGGCGGTAAGCGGCTCGAAATAGAGGCGGTCGGACGTTTCCGGATCGGTTGACACCGTTTCCGGATTACAATTGACCATGATCGTCTCGAAACCCGCATCCTTCAGCGCGAAGCTGGCGTGGCAGCAGCAATAATCGAACTCGATCCCCTGCCCGATCCTGTTCGGTCCGCCACCCAGGATCATCACCTTGCGTTTGTCCGAAATATCCGCCTCATCCTCGGCCGCGCCAAAGGTCGGTGCCTCATAGGTTGAGTAGAGATATGGCGTCGCGGAATCGAATTCCGCGGCACAACTGTCGATCCGCTTAAATACCGGCCGCACACCAAGCTTGTGGCGCAGTTTTCGTACTTCATCCGCCGTGACGCCGCCGGTCATGGCCTTCAGCGCGTCATGAACAATGCCGCCTCCCTGTGCCGCCGCTTCCGACGCCGCACGATCGACACCCGCTGATCGCAATGCCAACTGTGCCAACCGCTCGTCGGAGAAACCCATCGCCTTCAAACGACGCAGCCCATCGGCATTCTGCGGCAGCCCGTTGGCCCGAATATGCTCCTCTGCGGCAACAATCTCGGCCAGCCGCTCCAGGAACCATGGATCGAATCCGGCGATTTCGTGTATGCGCTTGATCGTGAAACCCTGACGCAGCGCCTCGGCGGCGACCAGCAATCTGTCAGGCGTGGCCTTGGCCAGCGCATTTTCAATGACGCTCGGATCGACACCATCAAGCTCACGCACCCGGTCGAGCCCGGTAAGGCCAGTTTCGAGCCCGCGCAGTGCCTTTTGCATGCTTTCGGGGAAGCTGCGGCCAATCGCCATCACCTCACCGACCGATTTCATCGCGGTCGACAATAGGTTGTCGGCGCCCTTGAATTTCTCGAAGGCGAAGCGCGGGATTTTGGTGACGACATAGTCGATGGTCGGTTCGAACGACGCCGGGGTCGCGCCACCGGTGATGTCGTTGGCGATCTCGTCCAGCGTATAGCCCACCGCCAGCTTCGCCGCGACCTTGGCGATGGGGAAGCCGGTGGCCTTGGACGCCAGCGCGGATGAGCGCGACACGCGCGGGTTCATCTCGATGACGATCATTCGGCCGTCCTTGGGATTGACGGCGAACTGGACGTTGGAACCGCCTGTTTCAACGCCGATTTCGCGCAGCACCGCAATGCTGGCGTTGCGCATCCGCTGATATTCCTTGTCGGTCAGGGTCAGCGCGGGGGCGACGGTGATGCTGTCGCCGGTATGAACGCCCATCGGATCGACATTTTCGATCGAGCAGATGATGATGCAATTGTCCGCCCGGTCGCGGACCACCTCCATCTCATATTCTTTCCAGCCGAGCAGCGACTCTTCGATCAGCACTTCGTTGGTCGGCGAAGCGTCGAGGCCGGAGCGCACGATCCGCTCAAACTCCTCGCGGTTATAGGCCACGCCGCCGCCGGTGCCGCCGAGCGTGAAGCTGGGACGGATGATCGAAGGAAGTCCGGTAGTTTCAAGGACTTTCAGCGCGTCGTCGAGACTATGTGCGATGCCGCTTCGGGCGGATTCCAGCCCGATCTTGTCCATCGCGACCTTGAACTTCTCGCGGTCCTCGGCCTTGTCGATCGCCTCCGCCTGCGCACCGATCAGCTTGACGCCGTACTTCTCCAGCACGCCATTCTTGTTGAGCGACAGCGCGGTGTTCAGCGCGGTCTGCCCGCCCATCGTCGGCAGAAGCGCATCCGGCTTCTCCGCCGCGATGATCCGCTCGACCACTTCAGGCGTAATCGGCTCGATATAGGTCGCGTCGGCAAGCTCCGGGTCGGTCATAATCGTCGCCGGATTGCTGTTCACGACAATGACGCGATAGCCCTCGGCCTTCAGCGCCTTGACCGCCTGAGACCCGGAATAATCAAACTCCGCCGCCTGGCCGATGACGATCGGGCCGGCGCCGATGATGAGGATGGAGCTGATGTCTGTACGGCGGGGCATTATTGTCCTTGCTCGGGAAATTGGATGTTTTCGACGATTACAAGCTTCAAATGGCGCTTGCGGGCCCAGTTGTAGGCGCAGGCGCGCTGCTCAGGCGTCGGAGCGGAGTGCAGCACGATCAACTGCTTCTTCGCCTCCGCATCCTGAATGAACTCGCCATAGGCGAGCCCGCAGCCAAGGCTGGCGACGTTGAGTTCCTCCTGCGTATGCATGCGGGGTGTGGCGCATGCGGAGAGGAGCAAAATGCCAAATAGAAGAAGCGATTTCGTTGGTTTGGCAATATTGAGGGCTACGGCATTTACAGGTAGCGTAGGGCAATGATCAAAGGAGAACCCAAATCCGTTGGTGAAGCGACGCGTCGCCGTAGACGAATGCGATTGATAGCATGGCCGTTGCTGGTTCTTTTGTTCGTCGCAGGTGCTTTCGTTGTCTGGAAGGACATGACGACAGGCAGTCCTTGGGTAACAGTGCCTTTGATCGTCGGCGCTGCATTTATAAGCTGGCGGTTCTATTCGCTCGGCAAGAGATCGCCCCGCAACTAGCTGCCACGAACTCACCGCATCATCCCCACGAATTTCTCGAACAGGTAGAAGCTGTCCATCGGGCCGGGGCTGGCTTCGGGGTGGTATTGGACGCTGAACGCGGGACGGTCGGTCAGTTCGATGCCGCAATTGCTGTCGTCGAACAGGCTTACATGCGTTTCACGGACGTTGGCGGGTAATCCGCCGCGCTCCACCGCGAAGCCGTGGTTCATGCTGGTGATTTCGACCTGTCCATTATCCAGCCGCTTGACCGGATGGTTGGCGCCGCGGTGGCCCTGGAACATCTTGCTCGTCGTCCCGCCGACGGCCAGCGCCAGCAGTTGATGGCCCAGGCAGATGCCGAACAGCGGTTTTCCGGTGTCCAGCATCGCGTTGATCACCGGAATGGCATATTCGCCCGTCGCCGCCGGGTCGCCCGGGCCGTTGGACAGAAAGAAACCGTCGGGCTTCACCGCCATCACCTCGTCAATCGTGGCGGTGGCGGGCAGCACGGTCACCCGCGCCCCGGCTTCGACCAGATTGCGGAAGATGTTGCGCTTGGCGCCATAATCGATCGCGACGACATGCGGCGCGGACGGGTTGGCATGATCCAGCTTGTAGCCGCGCCCAAGCACCCACCCGCCATCGGTCCAGTTGAACAGCTGCTTCGACGACACATCGGCGGCAAGGTCCATGCCCTCCAGCCCCGGCCATTCGGCGGCGGCACGTTGCAGCGCCTCAAGGTCGAACTCGCCCTTATGATTATGCGCAATCGCAATCGTCGGCGGCCCCTCGCGGCGGACAAGTCGCGTCAGCGCGCGCGTATCGACGCCGGAAATACCGATGCGCCCCGTGGCGGCCATCCAGCTTGGCCAATCCTGCTCGCTGCGGAAGTTGGAAGGACTGGTGACTGCCTCGCGAACGATCGCGCCCAGCGCATGGGCCTCGCCCGCCTCAACATCTTCCTCATTCGCGCCGACATTACCGATGTGCGGGAAGGTGAAGGCGACAACCTGCCGCGCGTAGGACGGGTCGGTCATCACTTCCTGATAGCCGGTCATGCTGGTGTTGAAGCACAGCTCCCCCACCGCATCGCCCTCTGCGCCGAAGCCTTTGCCCCAGATGACCCGACCGTCTGCGAAGACAATGACTCCCGTCGCGCCGTCTGGCTGTGGAGCGGGCGCGGGTCGTGCATCGGTCATCGGCGGAGGAAGCCTTTCCGTTATCGGGTTTTCAACTATGTCGCTAAGCGATTGCCGCTAAGCGTGTTTGGGCCGGAGGTCAACGGCTGGGAAAAGCGGAAAATCGCCGCTACATCTGGTCTTTTCCCGCAAAAGACGACGGAACGACGATGATTCGCGATGATCTCAAGGCTGCTTTGGTTACCGCCATGAAGGGCGGCGACAAGGATGACGTAGGCACGATCCGGCTGATCCAGTCTGCCATCAAGAACCGCGACATCGAACTGCGCACCGCCACGCAAGCTCCCGACGACGACGCGATGGTCACCGAAGTGCTGCAGAAGATGATCAAGCAGCGCCGCGAATCGGTCGAAATGTTCACTAAAGGTGGCCGCGAAGAGCTGGCGGCCAAGGAAGAGGCGGAAATTGCCGTCATTGAACGGTTCCTGCCCGCGCAGATGAGCGAAGACGAAGCGAAGGCCGCCATCGCCGCGATCATCGCCGACACCGGCGCAAGCTCGATGAAGGACATGGGCAAGGTCATGGCCGAAGTGAAAGCCCGCCACGCCACCAGCATCGAACCTGCCAAGGCCAGCCAGCTGGTACGGGCCGCGCTCAACTAGACTTGCGCGAGGTGCCGTGCTGAATTCGCCTGCATGAGCCCTGTTGAAACCTTTGAACTGATCCTCGGCCTGCTGGCGTTTGTCGTGGGTTTGACCTGGCTTGCGCAAAAACTGCATTTGCCGCCGGCCTCTGCACTATTGCTGGGCGGCACTGCGCTCGCCTTCACGCCTGCCCTGCCGACAGTTTCGCTCAACCCGGAACTGGCGCTGGTGTTGTTCCTGCCGCCACTGTTGATGGACGGCGCGTTTTACACGGCGCTGGGAAGGTTCCGGCGCCACCTTCCCGGAATCATTTCGCTGTCGTTAGGCGCAGTCCTGTTTACGACATTGGTGGTCGGTCTGGTTGCCCATGCGATTTTGCCGTCGCTGCCGCTTGCCGCCTGCTTCGCACTCGGCGCGATTGTCTCACCGCCAGATGCAGTTGCGGCGCGCGCCATCCTTCAACAAGTCCGCCTCCCCCGGCGCCTCAGCGCATTGCTCGAAGGGGAAAGCCTGCTCAATGACGCCACCGGCCTCGTCCTGTTCCGCTTCGCAGTTGTGGCCGCGATCACCGGCAGCTTCTCGTTGGCCGAGGCCAGCGTCAGCTTCGTGTGGCTCGCGCTGGGCGGCGTGCTCGTGGGCCTTGCCATCGGCACGGTATGGCTGATCACCATCCGCCGGATTGGCAATTCGACGCTTATGATCGTCGGATCGCTGCTGTTATCGTGGATGGCGTACATCGTTGGCGAGCGGCTGCATGTGTCAGGCGTTATCGCCACCGTCACGGCGGGCATGATGTTCGGTTGGTATCAACATGTCGTCTTCCCGGCGATGGTGCGTCTCCGCCTCGGCGCGATTGCCCAGACGCTGAATTTCGTCCTCGAGGCGCTGGTGTTCATCCTGATCGGTTTCACCATGCGGGAGATTGCGGGGCGGTTTGACGATTGGGCCCACGCGCTGTCGACGCTAGCCCCAATTATTGCGGGCACCATTGCAGCCGTGGTCCTCGCTCGCTTCGTCTATATCGCGATCAGTGAGCTGCTGCTCAACACGCTGAAACGCGCTGGCCTGTCCAAGGCTCGACCGCTCGGTTGGCGGCAATCGGTGGTGCTAAGCTGGGCCGGGATGCGCGGCGTGGTGACGCTTGCCGCCGCGCTCAGCCTTCCGACCGAAATGCCGGGGCGCGACATCATGATCGTGACGGCGTTCGCGGTCATCATTGCCACCGTGGTCGGCCAGGGTGTGACCCTTGGCTGGGTGATCAAATTGGTGAAACCAGTGGACAGCGATCCGCCCGCCCCCGTGTCGCTTCTCGCCTGCGAAGCCGCGGTCGCAGAGGCGAAGTATAAGTTCGTCGAAGGCCACGCCTATGACGATGCGGGCAAGCTCATCCATCCCCAGATGCTTAGCATTGCCGAGCAGCGAATGAACGCGTCGCAGCGGTTCGCTGCGGATGACGGCACCCTGATGGACAATTTCCATGTCCATATGGATCTGTTGCAGAAGTCGGTCGGCGCGGGCCGCGAAGAGCTGATCCGTATCCACCGTGCCGGTCAGATCGAAGACGAAGTGCTCCACAATCTCGAGCGTGATCTGGATATTGAGGAAATGACGATCCTTGCACAACGCGACGCCTAGTCAAAACGTCGACCAGCGCATATCGCAGGAGCCGTGACCCTTTCACCCGCCTGGATAGATGAACTTCGTGCGCGCACCACGCTGAGCGCGATCATTGCGCCGACGGTGAAGCTGACCAAGGCGGGGCGTGAGTTTAAGGCCTGCTGCCCGTTCCATAATGAGAAGACGCCGTCCTTTTACGTCAATGACGAAAAGGGGTTTTACCATTGCTTCGGCTGCTCCGCGCACGGTGATGCGATCCGGTTTCTGACCGATGCGCGCGGGATGCCGTTCATGGATGCGGTGAAGGAGTTGGCGGGCAAAGCCGGGATGGACGTTCCCGCGCCAGATCCACGCGCGCAGGAGCGGCAGGAGCGCGCGTCCGGTCTATATGACGTCATGGCGTCGGCGCAGCGCTGGTTTGTCGAGCAGCTTCAGGGGATCGAAGGGGCGGAAGCGCGCGCATATCTAAAGCAGCGCGGGATCAGTGCGGCGACGCAGAAGAAATTCGGGTTTGGGTTCGCACCGGACTCGCGCGGTAAATTGAAAGCCGCGCTGTCCGACATTGGCAACGAGAAGTTGGTCGAGGCCGGACTGCTCATTCAACCGGATGAAGGCAAAGAACCATACGACCGCTTCCGGGGTCGCCTCACCTATCCAATCCGCGACGTGCGCGGACGTGTGATCGCGTTCAGCGCGCGCATCCTTGGCGCAGGTGAGCCGAAATATCTCAACTCGCCCGACACGCCCTTGTTCGACAAGGGCCGGACCCTGTTCAACATCGACTTCGCTGGCCCGGCAAGCCGCAATGCCAAGCGTATCCTGATCGTCGAGGGGCAGATGGACGTTATCGCCCTCGATCAGGCTGGTATCTCGGAGGCGGTCGCCCCGCTCGGCACGGCGCTTACCGAGGATCAGTTGCAGCGGCTTTGGCGATTAGAGCCGGTACCAATTTGTTGTTTCGATGGTGATGCAGCGGGCCAAAAGGCGGCGATCCGTGCAGCAAAGCGTGCCTTGCCTTTCTTAGGCGATGGTAGAACCCTCGAATTCGCCTTTCTCCCGTTTGGTTCTGATCCCGACGACGTAATTCGAACGGAAGGTCGAGAGGGATTTGAACGAATTGTCGCCGCGAGACGACCACTCTCAAAAGTATTATACACCTCAGCAAAGGCATCGGTTGACGTACAAACACCCGAGGGACGAGCCGGGCTCAGAGCGAGTCTTTTGGCACTCGCAGATACGATTCAGCATGGAATTGTTCGTTCCGAGTACAGGAGAGACTTCAACGACAAGTTCTTTGAGGAATTCGGCTGGAAACGGTCCGAACGCAAAATTATCGGGACGTCGGTGCTTCGGACGGGACCAGATGGTCCTCCTGAGCTTTACTCATCATTCTTCCGTTCCGCCCTATATGGGCTGGCTCGATTCCCGGTTATTTTACAGAGCCTTGCGGAAACAGTTGCTTATCTAAAACTAGAAAACGACGAACTGAAGAAATGGCGACATGCGTTGCTCGATGGGACTGTGAGGCATCACGGTCTTGAAGACGATGCGCTTGAGGCCATATTGGCAGCGAGCAACCTCAAACCGAAGACTAGAGTTAACATTCAATCGGATCTCCGTTTCCGCTGGGATGTTGATCCTTCGGACGCTGTTCGGTCGCTGGGCGGGATGATTATGTTCCTTCACGACGAGCAGGACTTAGTCGCTGAGATTGAGGCCGTGCAGAAGAGAATTTCGGACGATTTGGGATACGATCAGTATCTCGCACTCGACCAACGGCGCTCAGAACTCTACGCGCTTAAGCGCGAGCTTTACGAATCGGCTTATCGGCTGAGCCGGTACGAGAATGAATTGGACGATTAACTAGTGGCGAAAAACGACACTCCCGAAACCGAAACCGAGACCGGCGACGCGCCGCTCATCGACCTGAACGACGTTGCGATCAAAAAGATGATTGCGCGCGCCAAGAAGAAGGGCGTGATCACGGTTGATGAACTGAATGCTGCCCTTCCGCAGGACCAGATGTCGAGCGAGCAGATTGAGGACATCATGTCCGCAATCAACGACATGGGCGTTCAGATCGTCGAGAATGACGATTCGGATGACGAGGACGCGGAAAAGGAACCCGAAGAGGAAATCGATCCGCTCGACGACGGCGGCCCCCGCCCTGCCGTCGCGACCAAGAAGGAAGCAGTCGACCGCACCGACGACCCGGTCCGCATGTACCTGCGCGAAATGGGCGCGGTGGAGCTACTGTCCCGTGAAGGCGAAATCGCCATCGCCAAGCGTATCGAGGCCGGCCGCGACACGATGATCTGGGGCCTTTGTGAAAGCCCGATCACGTTCAACGCCATCATCGAATGGTCGAATGCTCTCAACGAGGGCACGATGCAGCTGCGCGAAATCCTCGACCTGGAAGCGATGCTTTCCAAGGGCCCGACCGCCGAGCAGATCAACGACGACGAAGATGGCGAAGGCGACGACGGCGAGATCAGCGAGAAGAACGCTGGCCCGTCGATCAAAGAGGAAGAAGATATCGAGGAAGAGGAATCGTCCGACGAAGAGGACGATATGGTCGAACGCCGGACCAAGCCTCAGAACGATGATGATGACGAGGACAACACCCTTTCCCTCGCCCAGATGGAAGAGACCCTCAAGCCGATGGCGCTTGAGAAGTTCGCCAGCATCACTGGCCTCTACAAGAAGTTCGCCAAGCTTCAGCAGGGCCGCCTTGAGGCAATGGGCGTCGGCGCCGATTATTCGACTTCGGACGAGAAAAAATATCAGAAGCTGTCGGAACAGCTGACCGCAGAGGTCGAAAGCGTCCAGTTCCACGGCAACAAGATCGAATATCTCGTCGATCAGCTGTACAGCTACAACCGCCGCCTCACCACGCTTGGCGGCCAGATGCTGCGCCTTGCCGAACGCCACCGCGTGCCGCGCAAGAGCTTCCTCGACGAATATATGGGCAATGAATTGGACGACGGCTGGATTGTCCGCGTTGCCGTGATCGACAAGAAGTGGGCGGCCTTTGCCGATGCCGAAACCGACAGTGTTGAGCGCATTCGCGGCGAAATTTCCGAAATCGCACAGGCAACCGGCATGTCGCTGGGCGAATTCCGCCGCATCGTCAACCAGGTCCAGAAGGGCGAACGCGAGGCCCGCATCGCCAAGAAGGAAATGGTCGAAGCGAACCTGCGTCTCGTCATCTCCATCGCCAAGAAATACACCAATCGCGGCCTGCAGTTCCTCGACCTGATCCAGGAAGGCAACATCGGCCTGATGAAGGCGGTCGACAAATTCGAATACCGCCGCGGGTATAAGTTCTCGACCTATGCGACCTGGTGGATCCGTCAGGCGATCACCCGCTCGATCGCGGATCAGGCGCGCACCATCCGTATCCCGGTCCACATGATCGAAACGATCAACAAGCTGGTCCGCACGGGGCGCCAGTTCCTCCACGAAACCGGCCGCGAAGCGACCCCGGAAGAACTGGCCGAGCGCCTGTCGATGCCGCTCGAGAAGGTCCGCAAGGTGATGAAAATCGCCAAGGAACCGATCAGCCTCGAAACGCCAATCGGCGACGAGGAAGATTCGCACCTCGGCGATTTCATCGAGGACAAGAATGCGGTCATCCCGGTCGACGCCGCGATCCAGGCAAACCTCAAGGAAACCGTGACGCGGGTTCTGGCGTCACTGACCCCGCGCGAGGAGCGCGTGCTGCGCATGCGGTTTGGTATCGGAATGAACACGGACCACACCTTGGAAGAGGTTGGTCAGCAGTTCAGCGTGACGCGTGAGCGTATTCGTCAGATTGAGGCGAAGGCGCTGCGGAAGCTGAAGCATCCGTCAAGGTCGCGGAAGATGCGGAGTTTCTTGGATCAGTAATTGAGCCGCCGAGCAGAAGGGAGCGATTGCGCAAGCAATCGGGAGATTCTGTCGAAGAGACGGCGAAATTCGGCCAGCGGGTCGCCGTCAGGCGAACCCGACTGACGTCACGGATTTACTCCGTGGCGGTTTCTCATTTGATTTCATTCATTGAATGCTATCTGAAGGATTCAACTAACTATTCGAATACTATTATTTGGTCGTATGCGTCCGAATTTGTTGATAAATGTCGATGAAGCAGGTGATCCCGGCGTAAAAGACGGACTAAAGTATCTTGGAAAAAGGCATGAGTGGCTTTGCTTCGGAGCCATTGCGATGCGGTCCTCTCTTGAACCTGAACTGGATTACTGGATTCAAGATTTAAGACTCGCTGCCAATTCAAAACAGACAAACATTCTTCATTACGCCAACCTCACTAAGGAGCGAAGATCGGACGTTGCGGCCCGAATGGCAACGAAGCCTTGCAGAGGATTTGTCCTTGCGTCACATAAGTCCAACCTACGCGAGTATATCAACCCTCGTATTGGATCATTCGACGCCAACAAATTTTACAACTGGTGTTTTAGGCTTTTGCTGGAGAGGGTAACCTCGTGGGCAGAGCAATGGCAAAAAGCAAATCTTGGGCGTGTGGAGCCGATCGAACTCATTTTGGAACGCCGCGGAGGCCATAACTACGACCATCTTTTTGCGTACGTCGACCGGCTCCGAATGCAGGTTGAATCTAATACGTTGGTGTTGAAAGGTCCCGGCCTAAATCCAACGCTACTTGATCGGACTTATTGGCGCATAGAACCGAAGACAGAATCACAGGGACTGCAATTAGCAGACACGTTAGCTAGTGCGTTTTATCAGGCGGCAAATCCTTTCTCGCCTTCGTTTGATCTAGAGCCTGCAAAGGCGTTGGCCCCCATAATTGCCAAAGCGAACGGCACCGCTGCAGGGTTCGGAGTGACACTATTCCCGCTTCCCCACCAAGCGGAGATTCCAATCAATTCTCGGGCAATTTTCAGCCACTTTGGATACGGATTCTAAGATTGCATTCTGAACTCGATGTCCGTCTATCGCAAACCGCCACATCCGCTCGCTCTCACCATCCTGGCGAATGGTTGCCGCTCTCTTCGTGACGTCGGTCGTGTCGGCCCTTCGCTAGGCTCAGGGCCGCACGCCGTCCGGCATTCGTTGGCTCTACGCCCAAGGTCGGGTATGCTGTCGCATCCCCTTCCCTTGGAGCTCGGCAACTCATGTCTGACCACGTCTATAAAATCATCGAACTCGTCGGCTCCTCGCCTACCGGCATTGAGGACGCCATTCAGAACGCCATCGCGCGGGCTTCTTCGTCGGTGGACAATATCCGCTGGTTTGAAGTGACCGACACGCGCGGGCATGTCGAAAATGGCGAAGTGTCGCATTATCAGGTGACGATTAAGGTGGGCTTCACCGTCAAGGACTGATTGGGCTAAGGGCACCATCAGCTCGCCAAGGATTCGTCCCGCTGTTCGTCCCTGCCCCCCATACGCGTTACGGAAATCGTCCCCCGCTGCGACGCCGAATCGGCGCGCTCGGCCTTGCGCTGATCATCGAGATATTGATGATCCTCGCGTTTGTCGGCCTCAACTATCGACCGGCGCCCGACGAATTTCAGGGCGGCAAGGCGATGTCGACCTTCGATGTGTCGGAAACATCGGAACAGGCCGATAGTGCCGACGATGCCAAATCGCCCGCGCCTGCCCGGCCAACACCGCCGCGGCCCGTTCCCAAAATCATCCTCAAAAAAGTGCCAGTGCCGGAGCGGACCGTCGATCTGCCGATCATCCCGATGGACAAGAAGACGCTCGACCTCGCCGATATCGGCAAGCTCGGTTCCAATGCGTCCGACTATAAGCTGAAGCAGGGCGGAGCGGCCGCGGGTGATAGTGAGCGTGTCGGGACCGCCCCCAATGGCGAGCCGCTGTACGCCGCCGAATGGTACCGTAAGCCAACCAATCAGGAATTGTCGGCCTATCTTCCCAAAAATATGCCGGAAGAAGGCGGCGCTGGCCTGATCGCATGCCGCACGGCCGACCAATACCGGGTAGAGGATTGCGTCGAGCTTGGCAGCTATCCCGCCGGCTCCCACCTTGGCGGCGCTGTTCGCCAAGCCGCCTGGCAGTTCAAAGTGCGCCCGCCGCGCGTTGGCGGCAAACCGTTGCTGGGCACATGGGTCCGGATACGCATCGATTACTTGCCACCGAAATAATTGGTGGTGGCGTGGGAATTCCCACCACAGATCGGTGAAATTCCCACCAACCTAACGATGGCAGCGCCGGTGAGACGGGAGCTATCTCTTTGGTTTTACTCATTTTCAGACAATTGGCATGAGGGTTGCAATGTCATCGGGCAACACCAACAGGAGTTTTCAAGATGACCGCCAAGACCACCCCCCTTCCGCTGCGCAATGACACGATCCTGGGTGTGTGCGAAGCGATTGGCACCGACTTCGGCTTTCATCCCAACTGGCTGCGCGTCGCGCTCGCTGGCGTTCTGTTCTTCTCGCCGCTTGCCGCATTCAGCCTGTATTTCGGCCTTGGCATTGTTGTCGCGGCGTCGCGCTGGTTCGCCCCGGACAAGACGGTCGATGCCGGTTCTGCGATCGTTGAGTCCACCGCGAAAATAGTGTCGGACGAGCAGTTACCACTCGCCGCCTGATTCCCCTTTTACCGGTTGAGCCGGGTGGCCGCGTCAGCATTACCCGCTGGCGCGGCCATATTTTTCCACAGTTTTTTTGATCACCGCATCGCCGCTGCCCCGATATGAGCCAGAATGTCCCGTTTCGAGCCAGAAATTAACCCGGCTAACCAAAGTATGAAGCGTCCCTAAACCGCCTCTTTACCCCCGCTGCGTAGAAACAGCGACTGAGTTCAGTAACGACGTTCAATGTTGGAACGTCACAGGAGGCATGTGAGGACATGGCGATGGTCAAGGCAGTCGGCCAAGAGGCGCCCAGCCCGGCACAAATGCAGGTCGAGCGGGTCGAAACCCAAGGGTCGGCGAGCCACCCACACAGCAAATATCTGCTAAATGTGATTGGCGGCGACAGCGCGCGCGATCTGGCCGATGCCGTTCACCTGTTTTGCTCACTTTACGGCCGCTATCCTGGCCTGATCGAACTGGCGCTAACCAACTGTCCGGAAGGTCCGGTACGGCAATGGCTGATCGACGCATCGGACGCCTATGAGCGGGAGCGGTTGTTCCTGGTCCGTCTGACGGCGGCGGTCGGGCCGCTTCCGTCAACGCCGGGCGCCGCCGAAACGGAAGCGGTACTTGTTGGCCAGCGACATGCAATCGAAACGCTGGCCAAATCGGAACGTCGGGGCTGTGCATTGGGCGCGGCAACCGCATTGATGGCGGATTGGCCGGCCGTGCGGGCAATTTTTGACCGTGCTGCGGAGCGCATGGGACTGACGCCTCCTACGGTGGAGCTACCGGACGAAACGTCGATCGTCACAATCATCAACCGGGGCTGCGAGGGCATGGCTTCGGAACGGGCACTCGGGTTTGGCGGCGAGCAGCTCCTGCTCCAAAACCGTGGCCTGCTCGACCTTCTCGAAGCCCGGATGCACGCCCGCGCCGACTGCTAGAAAGCTTGCACCGAGCCGCCGCGCTGGGTAGCGGCTGTGCATGCGTTTTGAAGGCACCCAATCCTATGTCGCGACCGACGATCTGAAAGTCGCGGTCAACGCAGCGGTCACGCTGCGCCGCCCCTTGCTGGTGAAGGGCGAACCTGGCACCGGCAAGACCGTGCTGGCCCATGAAATCGCCGACGCGCTGGGTGCCCCGTTGATCGAATGGCACGTCAAGTCGACGACCCGTGCGGTCCAGGGCTTGTACGAATATGATGCGGTTGCCCGTCTTCGCGACGGCCAACTGGGCGACGAGCGCGTTCACGACATTTCCAACTACATTCGCAAGGGCAAATTGTGGGAGGCATTTACCTCACCCAAACTGCCCGTCCTGCTGATCGACGAAATCGACAAGGCCGATATCGAATTCCCGAACGACCTTCTCCAGGAGCTCGATCGTATGGAATTCCATGTCTATGAAACCGGCGAGACGGTGAAAGCGGCGGAACGCCCCATCGTCGTCATCACCTCAAACAATGAGAAGGAACTGCCCGACGCCTTCCTGCGGCGGTGCTTCTTTCATTATATCCGCTTTCCCGATGACGAGACGATGAAAGCCATCATCGACGTGCATTTTCCCGGGATCCAAAAGGTGCTCGTCAGCCGCGCGCTCGAAATGTTTTATCAGATTCGTGATGTTCCGGGGCTGAAGAAGAAGCCTTCGACCAGTGAGCTTCTCGACTGGCTGAAGCTGCTCCTCAACGAAGACATGCCGCTGGAGGTGCTTCAGAACCGCGACCCGACCAAGGCGATCCCTCCCCTCCATGGCGCCCTGCTCAAGAATGAACAGGACGTAATGCTGTTCGAACGGCTGGCCTTTATGGCGCGTCGGCAGAGCTGAAATGACCCAAGGCGAATCTCACCGCGCCCTCGCGACGCGCCTCGTTCATGCGAAAAAGGATGAAGGGGCCGGGTTTCAATCGCTGGCCATGCCGACCTACCGCGGCTCGACCACATTATTTGCCTCGGTCAAGGAATTGGAAACGCCGCAGCCGGGCCAATATCGCTACGGCCTGTCGGGCACGCCGACGACACGCGAGCTCGCGGCCAGATTGGCCGAAATTGAGGGGGCAAGCGACGTCATTCTGACCCCCAGCGGCCTCGCCGCGATCAGCCTGACCCTTCTCGCCTTCGCCAAGGCGGGAAGTCATATGTTGTTTCCCGCCAGTTCATATGGCCCAACGCTGGCTGTTGCCGAGGGGAAACTGCAGGAATTGGGCGTTGATATCGAGATTTATGATCCGATGATCGGCGGCGATATTACTGGCCTGATACGCGACAGCACCGTGCTCATTTGGACCGAAAGTCCCGGCTCAATCACCATGGAGGTGCAGGACATCCCGGCGATTGCCGCGGCCGCGCATGCCCGTGACGTTCCGGTGGCGATCGACAATACCTATGGCGCGGGCGTGCTGTTCGATGCCTTCGGTGCCGGCGTCGATATCTCGGTTCAGGCGTTGACCAAATATCAGGGCGGACACAGCGACGTGCTGATGGGTTCGGTCGCGAGCCGGGATCCGGCGGTTGGTGCAAAGCTTGCGCGCGCCAACTACTTGCTGGGCATGGGCGTGTCGCCCGATGATTGCGCGCTGGTGCTGCGCGGCCTCAAAACGTTTGCCCTGCGGTTGCACCACATGGGCGAAAGCGCGCTCACTGTCGCGAAATGGCTGCGGCAGCGCCCGGAAGTGACCGCTGTGCTGCACCCTGCCCTGTCCGACTGCGCCGGTCATGATATTTGGGAACGCGACTGGACAGGGTCGGCCAGTATCTTTTCAATCATATTGGGACGTTGGACCCGCGATCAGGTGGTGCGCTTCATTGAGGCGCTGACCCTATTCCCAATCGGCTTTAGCTGGGGCGGCGCGCATAGCCTTTGCTGCACCTACAAGGATCTGGAACGTCCCACCGCCGAAACCGGACCGCTACTCGTCCGCCTTAACATCGGGCTGGAAGATCCGGCTGACCTGATCGCTGATCTGGAACAGGCACTGGATCAAGCCACGTCGCGGTAAGCAAGCTCCAGGTTGCCCCACCGGCGTCCCTTGATGACCAGCGGCACATATACGTTCTTTACGGCAATCGATTCATCACCCCGCTGCATGGCGTACGTCATAAGTGTCGGCGTATCGGCCGAAAGGGCGTAGCGGGTCTGGTCATCCATTAGCATCCGGCGATTGCGGCAATGGCCGTCGTTCCACACCGGATCATCGCCTTGCGGCAGCGAACGCGCCGACAAATGGGTCGGCAGATGTCCGTTAACATCGCCAATGGTCGTGCCGATGATACGATTGTCCTGCACCACGGCCGTGTCGATCAACGACTGGATATTGGCATCGGCAAAGTCGCAGAAATCCGTGTCATACTGCTTCGGATTGCTGCCCGGTCGTTCCCGATAATTGCGGTCAAATACCTGATCGATGGTGATCTGGCCGCGGTCGATCGCACCTTCCACAATGTCCCGAATTCGCTGCATCAGGTCATGCGCCTTGAGGATCATCGGTGTATCATCAATTTCCGCGCCGCTGTTGGCCAAGGTGTTGAGCATCATGTTGCTCATCATTTCCAGCTGGCCAAGGCGTTTCTGCGTGTTCACCAGCTGACCACCATTATCGCGGGCATCGCCCGCGAATTCGCTGAGCGACGCCTTCACCCGGTCAACACTGGTTTGAATGAGGCTGGTCGAATGGGCAATGCCTTCGCTCTGGCGATCGACCATGCCGACTAGGTCGGTCACTTCACGAACCGTGTCGCTGATTTGGGTAAAGCCGGCCTGCGCCGCACGGCTGCGCTCGACGCCCGTTTTGATTTCTGACGTCACGGCGCCCGCTTCACGGGTCAATTCGCCAATGGTTTCGGCGATCTGACTGGTTGCGGTACGTGTATCATGAGCAAGCTTTTTCACTTCGGCGGCCACGACCGCAAAGCTGCGACCTGCTTCCCCGGCCCTTGCCGCCTCAATGGTGGCGTTGAGCGCCAGCATATTGGTCTTACGGGCGATGGTTTCGATGGTCGACGACACGTTCTGGACCTGGTTCATTGCCGTGGCAAAGCCCGCCATTCGTTCTCCCAGGTTGACGATCAGCTCAGTCAATCCCTTGAACCCGCTAATTGTCCCCTCAATCGCCTCGCGACCGGATTCCAGCTTCGACTTGGCTTGCTCCGCAAGCAGCCGCGCCTCATCCGTCGAATCGCTGACACGGGCCTGATCGGTCAGCAGGCGGTTGGTAACGTCCTCCAACCCGTCCAGCATCTTGAGATGATCGGAAATGCGCGAGGCCACATTTTGAACGTAACCGGCCACATCGCTGCATTCGATCGACAGCGACCCACAATCGCGCGCCACGGCGCGAATCGCATTTTCGGTAACTTCTTCAATGCCAAGCGTGGCCATGCGCGTACCCAACCCCGTTGTGTGTGGGCAAAGGATTAGGCGACAGATGCTAAAGGGAGGTTAACCACGCCGACTGGTAGCCCGCGGCCGCGACCACTGATACAGGGCGGGGATGTTTATTGGTTTCGTCGATGCGCTGCGGCGCGGAGGTATTCCCGCGTCCCTGAAGGAGCATTTACTGCTGCTCGAAGCGCTGGATGCGGATGTCATCGGCAGCGATCCGGAACAATTCTATTACCTCGCCCGCAGCGTGTTCGTTCATGACGAGACCCAGCTGGACCGGTTTGACCGGGTCTTTGCGGAAGTGTTCAAGGGCCTGATCGATGCTGGCGGAGAGGAAATTCGCGCCGACATACCAGAAGAGTGGTTGCGCCAAATTGCCGAAGCTTATCTTACGCCGGAACAGATGGCCGAGGTCAAAAGCCTGGGAAGCTGGGACGAGATTATGGAGACGCTGAAGAAGCGTTTGGAGGAGCAGCAGGGGCGCCATCAAGGCGGTAACAAATGGATCGGAACCGGCGGCACCTCGCCCTATGGGCATGGCGGCTATAACCCAGAAGGCGTCAGGATCGGCGGCTCGGGGCGGCACGGCCGCGCGATCAAGGTGTGGGAAAAACGCGACTTCAAGGATCTTGACGGAGATCGGGAGCTGGGAACCCGTAATATCAAGGTCGCCCTACGCCGTCTTCGGCGCTTCGCCCGCGAAGGCGCCGCGGAAGAATTGGATATTGATGGCACGATCGATGGAACGGCACGCCGGGGCTGGCTGGATGTACGGATGCGGCCTGAACGGCATAACGCCGTCAAACTGCTGCTGTTTCTCGACATTGGCGGATCAATGGACGGGCATGTGAAGGCTGCAGAAGAGCTGTTTTCGGCCTGTCGAAGCGAATTCAAACATCTGGAGCATTACTATTTCCACAACTGCATCTACGAAGGGGTGTGGAAGGACAATCGCCTACGTCATCATGAGCGAACGCCGACGTTCGACGTCATTCACAAATTCGATTCCACCCACAAGCTGGTAATCGTCGGTGACGCCGCGATGAGCCCCTATGAAATTACCCACTCTGGTGGATCAATCGAACATTGGAACCAGGAGGCAGGCGCCGTCTGGTTGAAGCGCCTGACCGATGCCTATCGCAATGCGGCCTGGATCAACCCCACGCCGGAGGCTTATTGGGGACATTCAGCCTCGACGTCGATCGTCAAGAAATTGATGAATGAGCGAATGTATCCCCTCACGCTTGACGGTCTAGACAACGCCATGCGGGAACTCAGCCGGAAAAGTTAGTCAATCCGCCCCTTTTCATCACACAGACAGCTTTCACCGTGCAATGGTTGCATCGGGACGAATGGTCCTGCCTTTAAAGGAGGGCATCAATGGGTATCTTCAGCAAGATCAAAGACGCGATTTTCGGTCACAAGAAAGACGCAGAAGCGACCACCGAAACGGGCGGTGCTTGGGACGGCCAGGATTCGATCACAAATGATGTGGGATTAAACCCAACCTATAACGCGCCCACCGAGGCAATACAGGAAGTGGATGTAGAGGCTACGCTTGAGTCCATATCTGCGAGCAAGGGCAACCCGGATCTCAATTGGCGCACCTCAATTGTCGACCTGATGAAATTGCTCGACATGGATTCCAGCCTGTCGAACCGCAAGGAACTGGCCGAAGAACTGGGCTACACCGGCGACAAAGACGGCAGTGCCGAAATGAATATCTGGCTCCACAAGGAAGTGATGCGCCAGTTGGCAGCCAATGGCGGCAAGGTTCCGGCGAACCTTCTCGACTAGCCGGCCATATCCGCGATCAACAAAGGAGAGCCGGTCGCAGATGCGGCCGGCTCTTATTCATTCCTGGGTGGATCAATCGCAATTGGGCGGTTCGCACTGACGCGTCGAACCCAATGTCCCCTGCAAGCGCTCATACTCGGCCTTCATATCATCTGAGTCCGTGCGCCATTCCCGTTTGGTCATGCAGATGCGCTTGTATCGCGTCAGCGATCCTGGCTCTAGCTGGCGTTTACATATCCGCTTGTCGAGATCATTCGCCTCTGCAACCGGAATGGCCGTACCGGTCAGCGCGACCGTAGTCGGAAGCTTCCAATTTACCGCGCCTTCCAGATAGGGTGCGATCTTCGCCCCATTTTGGTCCTGCATGGCATTGAATTTGGCATATCGCAGGATCAGGTCGCAGGTCTCATCGTCGAGGAGCTTGTGACCGCTCGACCCCGTGACGAAACACTCAGTAGCATGGCCTCCATCATCAAGTTTTACCTTGAAGAGAACGCTCCCCTCCTCGCGCGCGGCGAGCGCGCGCTGCGGATAATGTTTGAAAATCACCTCATTATTCGCGGCATTGCGCGCCGATTGAAACTCAACCTGCGCAAAGGCAGAAGCGCCCCCGAACGCGGCAAAAGAGAGAATCGTCCACTTTGTCAGCTTTGGATATTTCATCGGTCGCCTCCGATGATGAAATGTACCATCAATTTCCGTGAGTACTGCCTTGGATTCCCTGCATATCCTGCCAAGGTTGCTTCATTTCGTCGGAAGACGCCCGCCACTCGCGCTTTGTCATGCAGGTTCGCTTTGAACGCGTTAGCGATCCCGTTTCCAACTCCCGCTTGCAGATCATTTTGTCGAGATCGTCGACCTGTGCGACCTGTGCGCCCATTTTCACAATGGGAGCAGCTCCGGGAATTTTCCAATTAACCGCACCTGCGAGGGTCGGCGTAATATGCTGGCCGTCGTCATTCCGCATTGGCTTGAACTTCGCGTGGAGCAGAATGAGGCTGCAGGTCTCGTTGTCGAGCCCGGCATAGCCGCTTGACCCGGTGACGAAACATTCGGTGGGATGACCTTCACGGTCCAGCTTAACCTTGAACTGCACCGTTCCCTGCTCGCGCGCAGCCAAGGCGCGCGGCGGATAATTTTTGAAAATGACCTCATTATTGGCCGCATTCCGCGCTTCCTGCGTGCTTTCCTGCGCCGCAAGCGGCGAAACGCCCAGAAACGCTAGCCCAGCGCCGACTCCAAGAAAGACCGGAATTTTCATCATACTCTCCCTTAGAACTGGCGCAGTCTGTCATACCGCTCGGACGAGTGCAACGCTGCAATCGGACCATTCAATTCAACGGTGCCACCAAGCCATAGCCGTGCAATTCCAACACTAAACAATATTGTCGTCGAATGAGCAGCAAATCCACTGCATCATTCTCCGTTCATCCAGGTCGCCGTCATACGCTTCACTTCGTCGCGGCTCATATCCTGAGCGCGCCCCCATTCCGTTTTGGTCAGACACAATTTCGTTTTGACGAAATTCGAACCCATGCGAGAATTATATTTGCACGTCAGCTCTTCGCCATCATCCACGGCAGCGGTACGGATTTGTTTTGAGCGGTCAGCGCGAAGCAGGTCTCGATTGGGCATCACCCACGCAATTGAGCCACTCGTTCTACTGGTGACCCTACGGCCATTTTCGTCACGCGCCGCTTTAAATCGCGACTTGTACAAAACCACCTCGCAGGTTTCGCGGTCAAGGCGCGGAAAGCCGCTAGTGGACGTTACCTGACAGGCGACCGGGCGGCCTTTGCCGTCGATCGTAACGTCAAAACCCACCAGACCTTCCTCGCCGGCCGCACGGGCCCTCGGCGGATAATTCTTCTTGATAAATTCGCGGTTCGCAGCCTCATGTTTTTGATCGGCATTTGTTGGCGCGACAGCCGCCAATTCAAGCGACAGAACAATCAAACTGAGCATCATTTCCATCCCCAAAACTACATAGGATGGATCCAGTGGATCACAGATTCCGCTATAGATCAATAAATTAGATAGGGTTTCGTTTCACTGCTCCAGCGGTTCTCGTCATTTCCAGCAATCAGATCGAGGTCGCCTGGCTCCGCTTGTTGATCATCAACCCATTCGCGCAAACTGGGTCCGCCATTGATGACGTCAATTGCCAATTTGTCGAATACATATTCGTAGGGAAAGTCGCGCCACAACGGGTAATCCGGGTAAAGCAACCGGATCGCCTTGAACGCAAGCGCCTGCCATCGCCACGGCCGAAAACCTTGATGATTGTACGCGTCGCCTTCGGCGTGGACCTGGACACCGGCGCAAAGTTGATGCGCATGTTTATGAAATGTCGGTTCAAAATGAACCTCACGCATGCGGCATCCGGCCAACCATTGCGGTGCAATGCGGTTCATTTCGGCCATCACCGCCCGCGGATCGATGTCTGGCGCCCCGAATAACTCGAGCGGCCGCGTCGTCCCCCGCCCCTCGCTGAGCGTCGTTCCTTCAAGCATGACGGTGCCCGCATAGGCCCGCGCCATATTAAGGTTTGGGGCGTTGGGTGACGGGTTGATCCACAGGCGGTCGGACGGCCACCCAAAGCCGGGTGCCGCGTCAGGATCATATCCCTCCATCTCAATCACGCGATAATCGACGTCGATGTTGAAATGCTTGACGAACCAATGGCCCATTTCGCCCATTGTGAGACCATGGCGCATGACCATTGGCCCAGCGCCGACAAAGCTTTCCCACCCTGGCTGAAGCAGCGTCCCCTCCACAGGCCGGCCGGCCGGGTTGGGCCGATCCAGCACCCATACCGCCTTCCCGTGCTTCGCCGCCTCTTCCAGCAGGTAGAGAAGCGTGGTCACGAATGTGTAGATGCGGCAGCCGAGATCCTGCAGGTCGAACAGAAATACGTCCGCGCTACTCATCATCTGCCCCGATGGTCTGCGCACCTCGCCGTAGAGGCTGAACACCGGAATCCCGAGGCGCGGATCAACCTCGTCCGGGGTTTCCATCATATTGTCCTGCTTGTCACCCTTCAGCCCGTGCTGGGGGCCGAAGGCAACGGACAGGTTGATGTCCTCGATTGCGAATAGCGCGTCGAGGCTGTGAGTAAGATCGCCCGTCACAGATGCCGGATGCGCCAACAAGGCGACGCGCTTGCCGACCAGTGGCGCGCGAAGCGCCGGATCTTCGAGAAGCCGTTCAATCCCCAACTTCATTCTGCGCTTACTCCATCGAATAATAAATTTCGAACCGCGTCCGCATGAAAATCGGCTTTGCCCGGCGCAAATCCGGTTGCCCAGTAGCGAATTAGGCCATCTGCTTCTTCAACGACGACGGTCAGGCCAGCGCGGGCTGGATTCGGAATTTCAAACCCAATCATAGCTTCAAGCAAAAAGCCTTTGGAATCAGGTATGAACTTGACGTCAATAACCGCGTCGGCATCGACCATTCCCTGCCGATAATCACTGAACCGATACGCGGCCCATTGCCCCGTCGGCGAAAAGTTGAATTCGACGTAATCAGCGCCCTCGATGCCCGCCACGAACAGCTCGCAGCACGTGGTGCGCCACAGACCGTCAGCGCGCCGAGCAGGCGCGGTTGGCGGGATCACTAATCGGGCTGGGTCACCGTTGACCCGAAACCGCGCCAAGGCGCCGCCCTCTGCTCTGTCAAGCTCAACGTCGATATCCTGAACGGCGCCAGCTGGTGTGTCGGGATGGCGGTAAAGCAGCGTCATGCGCCATTGCTATCGCGTGCAGTTTGTTCCGGCGCAAGGAGGCGCAACCCAAATTCCCTTCGCATCGTCGCCGCGACACCCCGCACCCTCCCCGACTTTTTGCCTGGGCCGGGCATGATGGGCGTGACGAATTGAATGCGTGTGACTATGCACGCGCACCATGCAGTTCCAATCATCGCTTCTCAAGCTCCTCGATGAGCGCGGCTACATCCACCAGGTCACCGATGCGGAGGGCCTCGACGCTCTTGCATCGAAGGAAATTATCACCGGGTACATCGGCTTTGACGCCACGGCGCCATCACTCCACGTCGGCAGCCTTGTGCAAATCATGCAGTTGCGCCGGATGCAACAGGCGGGGCACAAACCGATCGTTCTAATGGGCGGCGGAACTACCAAGGTCGGCGATCCCACCGGCAAGGACGAGAGCCGCAGGATGCTCACCGATGACGTCATCAACGACAATATTGCCGGCATTCGCAAGGTGTTTGAGGCGTTCCTGACCTTCGGCGACGGTCCGACCGACGCGGTGATGGTCAACAATGACGATTGGCTGTCCGAACTCGGCTACATTGAAATGCTACGCACCGTCGGGCCGCATTTCACAATCAATCGGATGATGACGTTCGATTCCGTACGGCTACGATTGGAGCGGGAACAGGCGCTCACCTTCCTCGAATTCAACTATATGATCCTTCAGGCCTATGATTTTCGCGAGTTGGCGCGGCTGCAAAACTGCCGCCTGCAACTTGGCGGGTCGGACCAATGGGGAAATATCGTCAATGGCATCGAACTGGCACGCCGTATGGACGGTGCGGAGCTGTTTGGCGTCACAACGCCGCTCATCACCACCGCCGATGGCGGCAAGATGGGCAAGACAGCCAATGGCGCCGTCTGGCTGAACGCAGAGCAGCTTTCGCCCTATGATTATTGGCAATTCTGGCGGAATACTGCCGATGCCGACGTGATCAAATTTCTAAAGCTGTTCACCGATCTTCCGCTTCAGCGGATTGGCGAATTGGCGTCACTTGAAGGTCAGGCGATCAACGACGCCAAGATCGAGCTGGCGAACGAAGCCACGGCGATGCTGCATGGACGCGCCGCGGCGGACGCCGCTGCCGAAACGGCCCGCAAGGTGTTTGCGGAAGGTTCAGCAGGCGGCGACCTTCCGACGCTCATCGTTTCAGGCAGCATCGGCGTGGTCCAGGCGCTCGTCGACCTCGGCTTTGCTGCGTCGAACGGCGAAGCACGCCGCAAGATTTCTGAGGGCGCGGTAAAAGTCGATGGCGAGGCCGTGAGCGACCCCAAGACGGACATTGCGGTGGGCGCGGTGCCGGTGAAAATCAGCCTCGGCAAGAAAAAGCACGGTCTGCTGACCAGCTAACGGCGCAGCAAATGCGGGGAAATAGCCCCTACCCGCTCCGCAGAAGTCCGACGGCGGCGTCACGCTCGAAAAGGTAAAGGCACAATCGCGCTGCCTCCCCCCGTTCTGACGCCAATCCGCCATCGCGATCGAGTAGCAGACGGACATCATCCTGAGCCAATTCGGCCATTTCCTCGACATCCTGAGGCGTGGCTACTCTGAACGTCTGATCGCCAGATTGGCGGGTTCCCAATATTTCTCCTGGACCCCGAAGCTTCAGATCCTCCTCGGCAATACGAAATCCGTCATTTGTCTCCCGCATCAGCGCGAGGCGCGCGCGGCCGGTCTCCGTCAGGTTCTGCCCGCGAAGCAAGATACACCGGCTCGCCGCCGCGCCGCGCCCGACGCGACCCCGTAGCTGGTGGAGCTGCGCCAGCCCAAACCGCTCCGCGCCTTCGACAATGATCAGCGATGCATTCGGTACATCGACGCCCACTTCTATTACAGTTGTCGCAACTAGGACGCCAATCTCACCGGCAGCAAATGACGCCATGACGGCGTCTTTCTCCGGCCCCTTCATTCTGCCGTGAACCAGTCCCACGCGGTCTGCCCCAAAGCGTTGGCGCAGAATATGTGCGCGTTCCTCAGCGGCGGCCGCGTCGACCGCCTCGCTCTCCTCGACCAACGGACAGACCCAATATGCCTGGCAGCCGGCACCAAGGTGCCGTCCAAGCCCCTCGATCACGTCGCCAAGCTTGCCGTCGCTAATCACCAGGGTTTCTACCGGAGTCCGGCCAGGCGGCATCTCATTAATTTGGCTGACGTCCATCTCGCCATAATGGGTAAGCGTCAGGGTTCGCGGGATCGGCGTTGCCGTCATGGCGAGGAGATGCGGCGGCCGCACAGCCTTTTCACTGAGCAGCAGTCGCTGCGACACACCGAAGCGATGCTGCTCGTCAATAACGATGAGGCCCAGTCGCTGGTACGCCACCTGCTGCTGAAAAATGGCGTGGGTGCCGACAAGGATATCGACGCTGCCATCCGCAAGACCCATCAACACGCTTTCCCGCAGCCTGCCCTTGTCACGGCCGGTAAGGATGGCGACCGACACTCCAATTGGCTCGCATTGGCGTTGCAGGGTTGCAAAATGCTGACGCGCAAGGATTTCCGTGGGGGCGAGCATTGCTGCCTGAGCACCTGCCTCCACCGCCTCCAGCATTGCAAGCAAAGCAACCAGCGTCTTCCCCGACCCCACATCGCCTTGGAGCAACCGCAACATCGGCTTTTCCTGCGCCATATCTCCGCGAATTTCGTCGACCACCCTCCGCTGAGCGCCCGTAAGCTGGTAAGGAAGATTGAGCGCGCCGGTCAGGCGCCCGTCACCCTGTAAAGGCACCCCGCGTTTTCTCCGAGATACCTGGCGCAACAACATCAATGCCAATTGATTTGCAAAAATTTCATCATAAGCCAGACGCTTGCGATCATTTGTTGCCAATGGATCATAGTGCGCCTCTGCCAGTGCGGCCTGCCACGTCGGCCAATGCGACGTCGACAGCAGAGAGGGCTCTATCCATTCCGGCAACGCCGATGTGCGCTCCATTGCCGCCAGCGCCAGCTCTCGCATCCGCTTGTTGGCAATGCCTTCCGTCAATCCATACACTGGCTCGCGGATCGCAATATCCGTCGCATTTACAGGGTCCAAAACCTCCGGGTGGACGATCTGCAACTGATCCCCCCACGCGTCCAGCTTCCCGATTACCGTTCGCTTTTCGCCCAACGGCAATTGCTTTTTTGCCCAGGATGGATTGTTAAAAAATGTCAGTGTTACCGTGTTTTGATCGCTATCGCTGGCGTAAATTCTTAAAGGCGCACGGCCCGAGCCTGCCCGCATTTCGAAGGGGACGACGTCGACAATCACAATGCGCCCGACCAGACCGGGGCTGACGTCGTCAGTTCGCACCCGGTCAATCATGCCAGTCGGTAAATGATAGACGAGATCAATGACACGGGAGAGGCCAAGGCGGCTCAGACCCTTTGCGACGGCCGGCCCAACGCCTTTCAACGCCTCCACCTCAGCGAATAATGGATTGAGAATCTCGGGCCGCATGGTGTGCGGACACTAGCGCGGCACAGCGCAACTGCCTACATGGAGTGCGTGGCACCTGCGGCGATTTTCGCCGGCGGGCAATTTGTGGTTGGAATGAGGGTAGGATGGACGAAGTCTTGCGCGCGCTGAAATACCGGGCCTGGCATCGCGGAACGCGGGAAGCGGACATGATGATCGGCGGCTTCTTCGACCGATATCATCGGGAGTGGAACGGTCACGACCGCGCGCTGTTTGCCGCCCTTCTGACGGAACAGGACGTCGACATCATGGCTTGGGCCATCGGTACCGAGGAAACGCCGGAACGTTATCAGGGCCCGATGATGACGGCGATGCAAAAGCTGGATTTCATCAAGATCGCCCGATGAGCGAGCTCTTCAACACCATATTGAACGCCAAAGAGCCACTGACCCTGTCGCGGGTGCCGGCCGGCTTTCTGCCTTGGCTGGCTGCGGACCTAGCGCGGGCGACCAATGGGAATAGCGCAAATGGCCGGGCCGTGATTATCGCAGCCGACGAGGCCGCGATGCGCGCCGTCGCCGACACCGTCCCCATTTTTGCGCCCGAGGTAGAGGTGCTCACCTTCCCTGCATGGGACTGCCTACCTTACGACCGGGCCTCTCCTGCCCTTCGGGTGATGGCGGAGCGCCTATCGACGCTCGAGAAGCTGCAGGCAAAACGCAGCGGCCCGCAATTGCTGGTGACGACCACTAATGCTGTAACCCAGCGGTTGCTGACGCCGTTTCGCATTCGGAACCTGACCCGGCGCCTGGCAGAAGGCGAGCGCGTCGACCGCAATCAGCTTACCGAATTGCTGATCGCCAACGGGTACCAGCGGACCGATGCCGTCCACGACGCCGGCGAATTCGCCGTACGCGGCTCAATCGTTGACCTGTTCCCCGCCGGGCAAGATCAGGCCATTCGCCTCGATTTCTTCGGGGATGAGATTGAAACGATGCGCTATTTCGACCCCGCCGATCAGCGCACAACGGGACCAATCGGCTCTTTCACGCTGATGCCCGCGTCCGAGGCGCTGCTGGACGAAGAAACGGTGAAGCGGTTTCGTGCGCGCTATCGCGAGCAATTCGGAGCAACGGCGACCGGCGACCCGCTCTATCAAGCGGTCAGCGACGGACGTCGGCTCGCAGGGATGGAGCATTGGCTGCCCCTGTTTGAAGAGAAGCTGACCACGCTGTTCGATCACCTCGGTCCCGATGACGTCATTCTGCGCGATTCCAATAGTGGACAGGCGCTGGAATCCAGGGCCGAAGCAATCGAGGATTATTTCGCCAATCGCGAACGGGCGATGGTCGCGGAGCCGGGCAGTTACCGCCCCCTCGCGCCGTCTGCGCTCTACCTGTCGAAGAATGAATGGCGCGACGCCGTTGCGACCCGGCCCATTCACTACGCCAGCCATCATCCTGAACCCGAGAGCCCGACAACGATCGACCTCCATGTCGACGGCCCCCGCGATTTTGCGCCGGAGCGTGCGCAACAGGTCAATATCTACGAAGCCGTCGTTAAATATATCAATACGCTTCGTAAAAATAAGACAAAAATTATTCTTGCGAGTTACAGCGCCGGCGCCCGCGAACGGCTTGCCGGATTGCTCGAAGATCATGGACTGAAATCACTTGCCCAGGTGCGGACGTGGCAGGAGGCTCTGGGAAGTAAGGCCGATGCTGCGCTGATCGTTTTGCCGCTCGATCATGGCTTCAAAGCGCCGGATGTCGCGATCTTGACCGAGCAGGATATGCTCGGCGACCGCCTTGTACGCCGGAAAAGGCGGCGGAAAAGTGCCGACGCATTCCTGGCGGAGCTGGCAACGCTCACACTTGGCGACCTCGTCGTCCATGTCGAACATGGTATTGGCCGTTATGTCGGCCTGACGTCAGTCGCGGTAGGCCGGGCGCCTCACGACTGCGTCGCGCTGGAATATGCCGGCGGCGACAAGCTGTATGTTCCGGTTGAGAATATTGATGTCTTGAGCCGCTATGGCTCCTCAGACAGCGAACGGGCTGTCCTTGACCGCCTCGGCGGCGAAGCGTGGCAGCGACGCAAAGCCCGCATGAAGGAGCGGATCCGCGAAATTGCGGGCGAGCTGATCAAAACAGCCGCGTTGCGCGCGACGCGCTCCGGACAAGTTATGGACCCGGACAGCAGCTATCCCGCGTTCGTCGACCGTTTCCCTTATGAGGAAACCGAAGATCAGGACCGCGCCATTGGTGACGTCATCGAAGATCTTGAGGCGGGTAAGCCGATGGACCGGCTGGTCTGCGGTGACGTCGGCTTTGGGAAGACCGAAGTAGCCCTGCGCGCTGCATTTATTGCCGCAATGGCCGGGCATCAGGTTGCCGTGATCGCCCCGACCACCTTGCTGGCCCGGCAACATTTCACAAATTTTACCGAGCGTTTTAAAGGCTTCCCCATTGAAGTCGGGCGTCTGTCGCGCCTGGTACCCGCTGCCGAAGCAAAAGCGACAAAGGAAGGCCTCGACGCCGGGACCGTTGATATTGTCATCGGTACGCATGCCCTTTTGTCAAAATCAGTCAAATTCAAGAAGTTGGGACTCGTCATTGTCGACGAGGAGCAGCATTTTGGCGTCGCCCATAAGGAGCGACTGAAGGCGCTGAAAGAGGATGTCCATGTCCTGACGCTTACCGCCACGCCGATACCGCGGACGCTGCAAATGGCCATGAGCGGGCTTCGGGAATTGTCGGTAATCCAGACGCCGCCTGTCGATCGGCTGGCGGTCCGCACCTATGTCGCACCCTGGGATCCCGTTGTCGTCCGCGAAGCGTTGCTCCGCGAACATTATCGCGGGGGGCAGAGTTTCTTTGTCGCCCCGCGCATTGCCGATCTCGCCGATCTGGAAGATTTCCTGCGTGAGGAAGTGCCAGAGGTGAAATTCATCACCGCGCATGGGCAGATGTCTCCGTCCGAGGTCGAAGAACGGATGAGCGCGTTCTACGACAAGAAATATGACGTCCTTCTTTCGACCACCATTGTCGAGAGCGGGCTCGATATCCCCAGCGCCAACACATTGATCGTCCATCGCGCTGATCGTTTCGGTCTAGCGCAAATGTATCAGCTCCGCGGCCGCGTTGGTCGCTCCAAGACCCGCGCCTATGCCTATCTCACGACGCCGCCGGATCGGTCGTTGACCGAAACGGCCGACAAGCGACTGCAGGTGCTTGCGAATCTCGACAGCCTCGGCGCTGGCTTCCAACTGGCTAGCCACGATCTCGACATACGCGGGGCAGGCAATCTGCTTGGCGATGAACAATCAGGTCACATCAAGGAAGTTGGGTTCGAACTTTATCAGTCGATGCTGGAAGAGGCGATTATGGCGGTGAAGTCAGGGAAGACCGACGCGCCGCCCGACACGGCGTCGCCGCTGATCAATGTTGAGGCCGCTATTCTAGTTCCCGAGACCTATGTGCCCGACCTTGACCTGCGCATGGGCCTGTACCGCCGCCTCGGCGAATTGGATGATCGCGCGGGCGTCGAAGCGTTTGCGGCAGAGCTCATTGACCGGTTCGGCACCTTGCCGCAGGAAACGCAGAATCTGCTGCAAATCGTTGAAACAAAGATCAATGCCCGCAAAGCCAATATCGCAAAGCTGGACGTTGGCCCGAAAGGTGCGGTCATCACATTTGCAGAAGGCGGCTTCCCCGATCTCAAGGGCCTATTCGCCTACATCGACCGATTGAAGGGCGCGGCCAGACTACGGCCTGACAGCAAACTAGCCATCAGTCGCGAGTGGCCAACGGGCGAAGCACGGCTAAACGGCGCACTGCAGATATCGCGGGGATTGATGCGGACCGTTGCCGCAGCCGATGCGGCGCGAGCGAACGAGCCCGCCTAGGCAGCCTTGTCCAATCGCGACGCGACAAAACGCGCCAGTTCCAGCTCGTCGAGCGCGCGCGACCCAAGAAACCCCTGATAGCTGTCGCAGCCCCATTCGCGCAGAAGCTCGAGTTGCGCCGGGCTTTCAACGCCCTCTACCAACACCTTGAGGCCTAACTCTTTTGCCATTCGAACCATTGCCCGAACAACAATCCGATGCCGCTCGCCACCGACGAGGTCCGCGATCAATGCGCGGTCGATTTTGATGATGTCGATGGGCAGAGATGTAAGATAGGCGAGGCAGCCATAACCCGAACCAAAATCATCAATCGCAATACGCACGCCCGCTGCCCGCAACATGGCAAGGCGCGCCGAAACGGCGATTTCATCCTTGACCAGGCTGGATTCAACGATTTCCGCCGTAATCTGAAACGGCCGAAGACCTGCCAGCTCAATCTCGGTCAGCAGCCAGCGTTCAAAGCCTGGGCGCTCCAGATCCTTCGGAAGCAGGTTGATCGACAGACGCAGTTTCCCCAACTCGCCGGTCCACTGCCCCGCCATTTTCAGGGCTTTGCGCTGCAACGACCGCGACAGACGCTCATCAAGCAACGCGTTCGCCGCCCGGGCAAACAATATTTCGGGGTCAGCGATGTCGGCTGAACGCGCCAGCGCCTCAACACCAAAGACGCGGCCCGTTGCGATGTCGATTTGAGGCTGAAAGCGAAGGCCGATGCGGTCTTCCGCAATCGCGCGCTCCAGCTCGGCATCGGGCACATGAAGAACGGGCGCCGGAGTCCCCCTGTCCGACGCCCGTTTTCCCCCGAGCAGTTGCTCACGAACCGTTTGCATGAATGACGTCATACCCTGGTTGCGGCCTCCTCCCCAGCGCGGGGATTGCCATGTCCTCTAACGGGACAGTGGTGTTTCGCGGCCAAATGCCTATGTTCCAACACGTGAATGCAGAGCGCCCCTCTACGAGCGGTACCGATCGCGACCTGGCCTCGCAGGGTATTGGATTGGTCGCGTCCAACAGCGAGGCTGCGATTGCAGCTGAGCGACTGCTGCGCCGCCGCTATCAATGGGCAACGGTAGACGATGCGGAAACGCTCGTCGCACTAGGCGGCGACGGTTTCATGCTTCAGACTCTCCACGGCATGCTTGAGGATGGCCACGCGCGGCCGGTTTTCGGGATGAACCGCGGCACCTTTGGCTTCCTGATGAACGAGTGGCGGCTCGACAGGCTGGCGGAGCGGATAGCCGGGGCGAAGCACATCAAGGTCGCACCGCTGCAAATGGTGGCCGAGACGATTCGCGGTGAAACCTGGACCCATCCGGCGATCAACGAAGTATCGCTGCTGCGCGAGACGCGGCAGACCGCCAAAATTGAAGTGAGCGTCGATGGCCGCGTCGTTATGCCGGAACTCGTGGCCGACGGCGTATTGGTGGCGACCCCGGCGGGCTCGACCGCTTATAATTTGTCGGCGCATGGCCCCATTCTGCCTCTCGCCGCCAGAATGTTGGCCCTGACTCCGATCAGCCCCTTTCGGCCGCGCCGCTGGTCGGGCGCTATCCTTCCCGATGACGTTTCCGTGCGACTGCGAGTGCTGGAGGCCGAAAAGAGGCCCGTTGCGGCCGTTGCCGATCAGTTTGAGGTTCGCGACATTATCAGTGTGGACGTCACGCTGGATCGCTCCCGGTCCTTAACACTGCTGTTCGACCCGGAGCATGCGCTCGATGAGCGCATCGCAATGGAGCAATTTGCCACGTAGGCGCTTGCAACCTCCGTCGGAGGCGTTATAGGCGACTTCGCTCCGGGAGACCGGAGCCGCTCCCCGATAGCTCAGCGGTAGAGTAGGTGACTGTTAATCACTTGGTCGTTGGT
>NZ_CAMLDL010000019.1 GCF_946478955.1 uncultured Sphingomonas sp.
ATGCGCGAGGGCCTGACCGCGATCGTCTCCGTCAAGCTGCCCGATCCCAAGTTCAGCAGCCAGACCAAGGACAAGCTGGTCAGCAGCGAAGTGCGTCAGCCGCTCGAAAGCCTGATTGGTGACAAGCTGGCCGAATGGCTGGAGGAAAATCCTGGCCATGCCAAGGCGATCATCCAGAAGGTGATTGACGCCGCCGCCGCCCGTGAAGCCGCCCGCAAGGCGCGTGAGGCCAGCCGCAAATCGGTGATGGGCATCGCCTCGCTTCCCGGCAAGCTGCACGATTGCTCGGAACGCGATCCGGCGAAGTCCGAACTGTTCCTGGTCGAAGGTGACTCCGCAGGCGGCTCCGCCAAGCAGGGCCGCGACAGCAAATATCAGGCGATCCTGCCGCTGAAGGGCAAGATCCTCAACGTCGAGCGTGCACGCTTCGACCGCATGCTGTCGTCTAAGGAAATCGGCACCATGATCCAGGCGCTCGGCACCGGCATCGGGCGCGAGGACTTCAACCTAGAAAAGTTGCGCTATCACAAGATTGTGCTGATGACCGACGCCGACGTTGACGGCGCCCATATCCGTACGCTGCTTCTGACCTTCTTCTACCGGCAGATGCCGGAACTGATCGAGGCCGGTCACCTCTACATCGCCCAGCCGCCGCTCTACAAAGTCGCGCGCGGCCGAAGCGAGGTTTATCTGAAGGATGATGCCGCGCTCGACGAATATCTGGTCGATGCAGGACTCGAAGGGATGCTGCTCGAAACCGCTGATGGTCAGCGGTCGGGGCAGGATTTGCGCGCGCTGGTCGACCATGCCCGCCGCATCCGCACCCTGATGCGCTATGCGCCGAAGAAATATGACCCGGCGATGCTCGAGGCCTTTGCCATCAATGGCGCATTCGACCCGATGGCCGACGCGGCGGCGCGGACCAAGGCCGTCACCACCGTCGCCGAATGGCTCGGCAAGGGCGATGAGGAAGCGGTGTGGTCGGGCGAGATTGGCGCCGAGGGCGGCTATCTCCTGAAGCGGCTGTGGCGCGGTGTGACCGACGTCACCATCATCGAGCCTTCGTTCATCCAGTCGGCGGAAGCACGCAAGCTGCACACGCTGGCGGCCGAGCAGGCCGCCGCTTACGGCTCACCGTCGATGCTGCGCACGCTGAAGGCGGCGGCCAAGGTCGCCGAAGCGGTCGAAGGTGAAGAGGTGGAGGCCACTGACGCTCGCAAGGCGATCCAGATCACCGGGCCGAAGGAGCTGCTCGACGCGGTCCTCGCCGCCGGCCGGCGCGGCTTGTCGATCCAGCGCTACAAGGGCCTCGGCGAGATGAACGCGGAACAGCTGTGGGAAACCACGCTCGATCCGGCCAACCGCTCGCTCCTGCGCGTCGAGGTCGCCCAAGCGGATGTCGCCGACGAAATCTTCACCCGATTGATGGGTGACGTCGTCGAACCCCGCCGCGAATTCATCCAGGAGAATGCGCTGTCTGTCGCGAATCTGGACGTCTAATCTGACGATGGCAACGACGTTGCACCACCAACATTCTGTTCTTCGCGAACGGATTGTGGAGCACCGGTTCATCGCGGATGTGTTGGCGGGATTATGGCAAGCGGGCAGGACAGATGTAGAAGTCCTTCACGCTGAATTTGATCGCGGCGGCTATGATCTCGTCGTCGACTTAGGCGGAGTGACCCGCCAAATTCAGCTGAAGTGCTCCCACGCGCAGTCGACGACCGCAAAGGTTCCGGTCAGCAGGGCATTGTCGCGCCAAAGGTCCGGATGTGTCCTTTGGATTGTCGTGGACGAGGGACTTTCCCCGATTCAATATCGGTGGTTTGGTGGAAAAATCGGAGAGAAACTGCCTGACTTATCCGCTTTCCCAATCCTGAAGCGAACCACATTCAACTCCAAAGGCGACCGGCCGAACCGGGACGGACACAATATTCCAAAGCGCGCGTTTGAGGTGGTTCCCGATATCGCGTCGCTGTTGGTGAAGCTGTTTGGGCCGGATTGGAATAAGTCGGAACCCCAAGCGGTTTCCGCCATTTGAGCAAGCAATGACTTCGACCATCACTGTCGCTTCCTACAACATGCGAAAGGCCGTCGGAACCGACCGGCGGCGGGATCCGGCGCGGGTGTTGCGCGTGCTGGAGCAGATCGACGCCGATATCGTCGCGCTGCAAGAGGCGGACAAAAGGGTGGGGACGCGCGGTGCGGCGGTGCCCCATGCGATGATCGACGATCATGGCGTCTATCGTGCGGTCGAGTTCAATGTCACGCACACCCGGTTGCTGGGCCGCCTTCATGGAGAGCTTGTCGGCCGGATGCCCAGCCACGCCTTCACCGCCTCGCTGCGTCGCCTCGATTTCCGTAACCTCGGTTTCCACGGGAACGCGTTGTTGCTGAAACCGGATATCGAGGTAACTGATATCGAGGCGATCCACCTTCCGACGATCGAACCGCGCGGCGCGGTGATGGCGGAACTGAATGTGCGCGGACGAGAGGTACGAGTGATTGGCATGCACCTCGACCTGTCGGGGCTCCGGCGGCGGCGTCAGGTGATGAAGATCCTCGACCATGTCGAACAGCGTCACCGGGCGATGCCGACCATCGTCATGGGCGATACCAACGAATGGCGCGCGAACAGTCCAACCATCCGTGCGTTTGATGAACGTTTCGCGATTGCAGATTGCGGCCCGAGCTTTCACAGTCGCAAACCAATGATCCCGCTTGACCGGATCATCGTCGACCGCCGCTTCGCGATCCTTGAGGCTGGGGTACACATGAGCGACTGCGCACGGGTGGCGTCGGACCATTTGCCGATCTGGGCGCGGATCGAACTCTAATTGAAGGTCCAGCTGGGGCTACCCGCCGATCATCTTCCGCTGCCGCCGCCGTTGGATGGACGAGCCAATGCCCATCGCCTCGCGATATTTGACCACGGTGCGGCGGGCGATGTCATAGCCTTTTTCCTTGAGCAGCCCGGCAATGGCATCGTCGCTCAAAATATCTTCTTCGGCGTCGATAAGCTTCTTGATCTCCGCCTTCACCGCCTCGGCCGCCGCGCCTTCGCCATCGTCGCTGGCAACGCCTGAACCGAAGAAATATTTGAGCTCATATAGGCCGCGGTCGCATGACAGATATTTGTTGCTGGTGACGCGGCTGACGGTGGATTCGTGCATCTCGATGGCTTCGGCGATCTTGGCCAGCGTCAGCGGGCGGAGGGCCGCCACCCCTTGTTCGAAAAAGCCCTGCTGCTGTTTCAAAATCTCGGTCGCGACCTTGATGATCGTTTGCGCACGCTGGTCCAATGCCTTCACCAGCCAGTTTGCGCTTTGCAGGTGATCGGTCAGCCACGCCTTTGATGATTTATCGGTCGCGCCCGCCTTGAGCTCGGCGTGGTAGCGCCGGTTGACCAGCACCCGTGGCAGGGCCGCGCTATTCAGCTCCACTAGCCAGCCGGTCGTGGTCTTGCGGACATAGACGTCCGCGGTAATCGCCTCTGGCTCGCGCGCAACAAATCGACACCCAGGCTTGGGGTCATAGGCGCGAAGCTCGCGCACCATGTCGGCCATATCTTCCTCGTCGACCCCGCAGATCCGCATCAAGTCCTTCATCCGCCCCTTGGCAAGCAGGTCGAGATTGGCGATCAGCCGCGCCATTGCCGGGTCATATCGGTCGGCGGCCCGGGCCTGCAGCGCGATGCATTCTTCGAGATTGCGCGCGCCCACGCCCGGCGGGTCGAGCGACTGGACCAACGCCAACGCCGCCTCCACTTCCTTGTGCGTCGCGCCGCTGTCCTCGGCAATCACGCGCAGCGGCGTGTCGAGCCAGCCAGTCTCTTCCAGCTCATGGACAATCGCTTTGGCCAGGCGCCCAAGCGTCCCACCCGTGCCATGCAATTGCGCCAACAAATGTTCGGCAAGCCCTTCCTCGCCGCCTTCCAGCCGGTCGAAATCAAATGCTTCATCGCTCCCCGACGCGCCGCCAACATCGGCATAGCTGTCGGTTTCCAACGCTGCCTCGCGCCAGTCCATGTCGACCGGGCTGTCATCGGCCCCGCCCAGCTTGCCGATCAGTTCGTCAGAGCCGGTCGGATCGGCCGCCTCATCGCCGGTTTCGCGGTCCTGGCGGATGATGGTGGTTTCGCCGGCCCCGCCTTCACCGGGACGCGCTTCAAGCAGCGGGTTTTTCGCCAATTCCTCGGCGATCACTGTTTCCAATTCGAGGTTGGACAAAGCGAGCAGTTTGATCGCGGCCTGCAGCTGCTGGGTCATCACCAGCGATTGCGAAACCCTTATGTCGATACGCGGGCCGAGCCCCATGGCCGCTATCGTCCTGCTTTAGAGCGCGAAGCTCTCGCCAAGGTAGAAGCGCCTGACATTCTCGTCGGCAACCAATGCCTGCGGCGTGCCTTCGAACAGCACTTGCCCGTCATAGATGATGCAGGCCCGGTCGACGATCTCCAGCGTTTCACGGACATTATGGTCGGTGATCAGGACGCCGATGTCACGCTGTTTCAGGTCTTTGACGAGATCGCGAATGTCGCTGATCGAAATCGGGTCGATGCCGGCGAAGGGCTCGTCAAGCAGCATGATCGACGGATCGGCCGCGAGCGACCGCGCAATCTCACAGCGGCGGCGCTCCCCTCCCGACAGCGCCATGGCCGGTGATGAGCGCAGTCGCGTCAGACCAAACTCGTCCAGCAATTTTTCCAGCCGCGCTATGCGCGTGTCCACATTGGGCTCCGCCACTTCCAATACGGCAAGGATGTTCTGTTCAACCGTCAAGCCGCGGAAAATTGACGTTTCCTGTGGAAGGTAGCCGAGACCCAGAATGGCGCGGCGGTACATCGGCAGGTTCGTAATGTCGCGGCCGTCCAGAATGATCCGGCCGCTGTCCGGTCGAACTAGACCCATAACCGAGTAAAAACTGGTGGTCTTGCCTGCGCCGTTCGGCCCCAACAGACCCACGACTTCGCCGCGCGATACCGACAGGGAAACATCGTGCAGCACGGCACGCTTGTCATAGGATTTGGCAATCGAGCGTACTTCGAGCCCGCGCACGAGGGCCGACGCGGGCGCGTCAACTGCTGCCGACGCAGCGGTGTCAAGAAGCTCGACCTGGTTCATTCTGCCTAGCTTCGCTTCTGCGGAACGGTGAAGCGCCCGGTCACCCGTCCGCCATTGCCGGCTGGTCCACCGTCCATCGTGGCGCGGCCGGTGTTCGTATCAATCGTCAGCCGCGCGCCGTTCAGGAACGACCCATTACGTTCCAACCGGACATTGCCGACCACGGTGATCAGGCCGGCGTTCAGGTCATAACTGCCAAAGTCACCGCGCGCTGTCTCGCTCGGGCTGGTGATGACGACACCGCCGCTGGCGTCGATCCGATTAATATCAATGCCGCCATTATTGGCATAGGCAAGGGTAAGCCGGGCGGTACGCAGCGTCAGCTCTTCCTGTTTGACAACGACATTGCCCGAAAAAATTGCGCGATCGGCGCGGTCCTGTGCTTCTGCATGGTCCGCCGCAAGATCGATCGGGGCCTTGCTGTTATGACCCTTCAATGCTGACAGGCCGCCCTGTTGCGCATTGGCACTGACCGCGATGGCCAGCGCAGCAATACCCACAAGAGCGGTCAGAACATGATTTTGCTTCATCGATCTCATCTGACCGCACCTTGCCGAATTTTCAAGCGTACGCCGCCGTCGAGCCGCACTATCCGCTCATCCAGGTCGGCGCTCAATTTGCCGGCACTGAATTCGCCGAGCTCCATTGTTCCGCTAACCGGGCCTGACGATTGCATTGCACGCTGATTTAGATCGACTGTAACGTCGCGTGTCGCCAGGCTATAGCCATCGGGGCCAGCGACCTTGATCGGTCCATCGATGCTAACCACCTGCCGGTCAATATCGTAAATTCCACGGATTGCGGCGATATCCACAGGGCCTCGGGCGAGCTGGAGCTGTGCTGCCATGCCGCTGATGTGAACAATTGGCTGGGTGCTGGTTGGTTGCACCGCCTGATTGGCAACTATCGTGAAATTCTGCCCCTTATTGTCCTGTCCGGTGTAGCGGGCCGAATCGACGCGCATCCGTTCCGGCGCCTCACTCACCTTATTCTTGTCGAGGATGAAGCTGGTGTCGCCGCGTCGGTCAAAAGGAGCGATCGCCAAGAACAGCAGCAGCAGCCCGATCAGCACCGGCAACCCATATTTGGCGGCCTTGACCACGGCGTCGTGGCGGCCGCCGGGTTCGGCCCAATTACGCTTTTCCGCGCGTTCCTGGGTGGCGAGATCAGACATCGTTCTAGCTATGCGCGAAAATATCCGTTTCCGCCCAGCCGGCGAGGTCGAGCATGGCCCTGGCAGGAAGGAAGTCGAAGCATGCCTGGGCAAGCTCGACACGATTCTCGCGTTCCAGCCGCGTGTCGAGCTTCTCCTTCAGACGGTGAAGATAGCGCACATCGCTCGCTGCATATTCGCGCTGCGCGTCGTTGATGTCCGGCGCGCCCCAATCACTCGTCTGCTGCTGCTTGCTGAGATCCTGGCCAAGCAGCTCCTTGACCAATTCTTTCAGGCCGTGGCGATCCGTATAGGTACGAACCAGGCGTGATGCGGTGCGCGTACAGTAAAGCGGCGCGGCCATGACACCCAAATAGGCGCGCATGATCGCGATATCGAATCGGGCAAAATGATAAAGCTTCAGGCGGTTGGTATCGGCCAGAATCGCCTTCAGGTTCGGGGCAGCATAGTCGCTGTCGGGCCCGAATCGGACCAGGTGCTCGTCGCCGTTTCCATCCGACAATTGGACAAGACACAGTCGGTCACGGCCGGGAATCAGGCCCATCGCCTCCGTATCGATTGCAATTGTCGCGTCCGGCGCGAACAGGTCCGCGGACGGCAGGTCTTCTTCGTGGAAAAATATAGCCATAACAGTTCAATTCTCCTTGGCCGGTCGCGCCTGAACTAGAGGTGACGACCGAGGATTCTGAACCCCGATAGTCGCATCCTGCATGGCTGCGCCAGCCTTTACCATCGAATCACTAGGAGAAGTGCCATTTTTCCTGTAGAGACTCGCACTGTGCGCGCGGGACCGCTCGCGAGCACGGCCGGTTGCGCCATTGGCCCAGCGCGTTGGTTCTTCGATTACGGGGCATGAAGAGAGTTTGAATTTCGATGGGTTTCGATCGAGGGCGTAAGGGCGACCGGGGCGGTCGCGGACGCGATAAGCGCGATGGTTTCGGCGGTGATGAATTCGGCGGTGGTTTTCAGGATCGTGGCGGCTTCGGCGGCGGGTTCGGTGATCGTGGCGGATTCGGTGGCGGTTTCCAGGACCGCGGTGGCTTCGGCGACCGTAGCGGCGGCGGCGGCGGTTTCCGCGGCGGCGGCGGCGGCGGTGGCTTTCGTGGCGGCGGCGGCGGCGGTTTCCGCAGTGGCGGCGGTGGTGGCGGCGGAATGCCTCCCCAAGTCGTTGGCGAAGGCAAGGGCGTCGTCAAATTCTTCAATCCGCAAAAGGGCTTTGGCTTCATTGTCCGCGACGATGGCGGCGAAGATGTGTTCGTTCACATTTCGGCCGTTGAACAAGCAGGTCTGACGGACCTTGCCGATGGTCAGCCGCTGGAATTTACGCTGGTGGATCGTGGCGGCCGTGTGTCGGCGACCGATCTGCGCATCGATGGTGAACCGCTTGCCGTGGAACGCGCACCGCGCGATGCCGCCGCAGGTGGCCCCGCCGGTGCGGGTGGACCGCAGCGTCAGCTGACGGGCGAAAAGGCACAGGGCACCGTTAAGTTCTTCAATGCCATGAAGGGCTTTGGTTTCATCAGCCGCGATGATGGTCAGCCGGACGCATTTGTGCACATTTCGGCCGTTGAGCGTGCGGGTCTTCCGACGATCAACGAAGGCGATCGTTTCGAATTTGACATCGAGGTTGATCGCCGCGGCAAATATGCTGCTGTGAACCTGTCGCCGCTTCAATAAGGCGACCGGCCAACGGATACAGGAAGGGCTCGTCCGGTAAGGACGGGCCCTTCTTTTGTGTGCGGGGTTCAATTTGAAGGATTTGGAAAAGCTCACGACATGATCGACCTGACGCCAGCAGATGCAACACAAATTTCGAAGTTACATGCGCTGATCCACCGCTCATATCGCGGTGAAACGGCGCGTCGGGGCTGGACCCATGAAGCTGATCTTCTCGACGGGCAGCGAACCGATGCCGACGCACTGAGGGACATGGTCGCGGATCCCTGCCAGCATCTGCTCGCCGCATGGCAGGGCGATGAACCGTTTGCCTGTATTGCCCTGACGGAAAAGGGCGATGGTCTGGTTTATGTCGGAATGGTTACGGTTGACCCGCAGAGTCAGGGCCGCGGTCTCGGCCGCCACCTGCTCGACCGAGCGGAGCAATATGCAGTCGCCATGCTTGGCGCGCGCCGCGCCGAGATGACCGTCATTTCGCTGCGAACCGAATTGATCAATTGGTATGAACGGCGCGGCTACGCACTAACGGGAGAACGCCGCCCGTTTCCGAGCAGCGATCCCCGTTTCGGTCTGCCAACCCGACATCTGGAGTTTGTCGTGATGGAAAAGCCGCTTACTGCATAGGGATCGGTTTACCCTTCGCCATCACATAACGAACATGAGTGACAGCGGCTGGGTCGGTCAGTGGATCGCCGTCGACCGCGATCAGATCTGCCGATTTGCCTGGGTCCAGCGTACCGGTTTCGGTCGACAGGCCGAGCAAATCCGGGCCACCCTTGGTTGCAGCGATCAGGGCATCGCGCGGAGTCATGCCGCCTTTTGATACCATCAGGCCAACTTCCTCCCCCGCTCGTTCGTGCGGGAAAACGGCGGCGTCGGTGCCCAACGCGATCTTCACGCCTGCCTTGTACGCCCTATTGAGGCCCTGGCCCCACACAGTGAGGGCCTGCCGCGCCTTTGCTTCACTATTGGCGGTATAAAGACCCTTGCCGACGTACATATTCAGCCCGCTGAATGCCATGAGAGTCGGGCTGAAGTAGGTGCCCCGTTCCTTCATTGCCTTGATTCCGGCGTCGTCGATGAAGGTGCCATGCTCGATCGAATCAACACCAGCGCGCACAGCAGCCAAAATGCCGCGCGCCCCATGGGCATGCGCAGCGGTCTTAAGGTGAAGGCTATGGGCCGTATCGACGATGGCTTTCATTTCCTCGTCACTGAAATGCTGCTCCAGGCCCATCGCGCCCGGATCGAGGACGCCGCCTGTTGCGTGGAATTTGATGGCGTCGACACCGGACGCGGCGATTTTACGTACCGCCTCGGCGCATTGCTGTGCCCCAGTGCAGACATTAACTTGCCCCTCTTTGTTGATTGCCGCGCCCAATTCCGGATTCAGACCGACCGTATGATCGCCATGACCGCCGATGATCGAAAGCGCCGGCCCAGCAACCTGAATTCGCGGCCCGGGGAAGCTGCCCTCCGCAATGGCGTCGCGCATTGCCAGGGAGGAGTTGGCGCCCCCGCCAAGATCGCGAACCGTCGTAAAGCCCGCGCGCGCCATGGTGAGCGCATTGGAAAGGCCGACGGTTGCGTCGTAAGCTTCCGAATATTTGGGGGTCAGGCCCTCATACCAAGGTTTGCCGGAACGGAAGGTGAGGTGGACGTGAACGTCGGTCATGCCCGGCATTACCGTTTTGTCCCGCATGTCGATCACCGTCGCCCCGGCAGGTGCAACGGCGCCGTCTTCGATGGATTTGATTCGGCCATTTTCGACGATCACCGTAGACGGTCCGCGTTCTGCCTTTGATGCGTCAACGATAAGGCGGCCGGCCTGAACCGCGTAGGTTTGGGCCTCGGCCGATGCCGAACACAGCAGCGTGGCCGCCAGAAGCAGTGATTTCATGGTGACATCTCCCCTGTCTTTATCAGAGGGAGACTAGCCGGCTTCAATCAGGTCACAAGAGGCGGTTCTACGAACGACCGATCAATGAATGCGCAGCGCGATAGCGGCGAGAATCGATTCGCGATCGGCCGCGCCCTCGCTCGCCAGTGCTTCGTTCATATGGTCAAGGCAGCAGCGGGTGGCGTTGCGATGGCCGGGAAGAAGCGCATGGTGGGCACCATAGTCCGCCAGCCCTTCGAGCGCAGCCAAGCCATGTTCGGCGGCCATGGTACGAATGGCCTCCATTTTCGCGGCAATGTCGACCGGTTTCAATCGTGCGACGCGATCTTCCATTTCGGCAATGCGCTCGCCGATGCGGTTGCGGACGATATTGATGGGTTCGAAGGCGGCCATGGGTGATTCTCCGTTGACGCGGCAAAGGTCGCCGAAAATGGTTAACGAGGAGTCAAGGCCACCCTGCCTTGACAGAATCGGTTGAGATCGTCATTGGGGCGCGGTTCGGGCGGCGTCATGCGCCGCCTTCAATATTTCTAACGCATCAGGATATTTGCGATGGCCAAGCCGGCAACCGTCAAGATCAAGCTCGTCAGCACCGCCGACACCGGCTTTTTCTATGTGACCAAGAAGAACCCGCGCAACACGACCGAGAAGATGTCGTTCAGCAAGTACGATCCGGTCGTGCGCAAGCACGTCGAATTCAAGGAAGCAAAGATCAAGTAAGCAACGCCGAGCGTAGCGACGCGATTGCACGGCAATCGTGGCGCGGCGCGACGAGTAAGTGCTACTTGGCCGACCTGCCGCGCAGCGGACAGGATCGACGGCGCGGATTTACTCCGCGCCGCTTTCGTTTGTGGTGTCTGAGCGGGGCAAATCAGTCGGATTTGCCAGCGGTTCCATTCCCACCGGTCCAGCCTCGAGCAGCTCGTCAACAGTCTCGGCAAATCGCATTACCGATATAGGCTTGGACACATAGGCCTGTGCGCCCGCCGCGCGAATCCGCTCGTCATCCCCTTGGGCCGCATATGCTGTCACCGCCATGATCGGCACCGCCTTCAGCTCATCATCTGCGCGGAGCATCTCCATCAGTTCCATGCCGGTGACATAGGGAAGCTGGATGTCGGTGATCACCAGATCCGGCCGGAAATCGCGCGCTGCGTCCATCGCTTCGCGGCTATCGATCACTGGAAGCGTGTCGTGGCCGTGGGCATTGAGTAGGTCGCAGAACAGCTTGATGTTCAGGGCATTGTCCTCGACAACCAATATTCGAGCCACGCATACCCCCCAAACAAGCTTCAGACTGACGGATAAGCGATGTTGACGCCTGACACAAATGACGCCGAGGCCCTGGCCCTGTCCGCCCTCGCCGCAACGCTCGCCGACGGTCGGCGGGCGCAGCGCCTGCTGGATCTTACCGGGCTGACGGCTGGCGAGCTTCGGGCCCGCGCGGGGGAGCGGCAGATGCTGGCCTCGACGCTCCGCTTTCTCGAGGATCATGAGCCGGACTTGTTCGATGTAGCGGACACAATCGGGGTAAGGCCCGATTCGTTGATCGCCGCCCGCCGGACACTTGAGGCATGAGCAGGCCCCTGCTCATCACCGACTGCGATGAAGTGCTGCTCCACATGGTCTCGCACTTCGACGATTGGTTGGACGAAGCACATGGCATCGACTTTGCCTTTGAAAGCGGCAGCTTTGGCGACGCCATGACCCGCAAGGACAAAGGCGACGCGGTGCCGATGGCTGAGGTCTGGCCCTTGCTCGATCAATTCTTCCGCGAAGAAATGCACCGCCAGACGCTGGTGCCGGGTGCAGTGGAGGCGCTTGGCCGAATTGGCGAGGTCGCCGACATCGTCATCCTCACCAACCTTGGTGATCACGCCCATTCATGGCGGGTCGATCAGCTGGAAAAACATGGAATCCGACACGAGGTCGTCACTAATCAAGGTGGAAAGGGCGTCCCGGCGCGCGCGATCATTGCACGCTATGGCGCTGGCACTACGGCGTTTGTCGACGATCTGCCCGTCCACCACGCCTCCGTTGCCAAGCACGCACCGCGCGTCCACCGACTGCACATGGTCGCCGAGCCGCGCCTTGCGCCGGCGATTCCAAAGGCCGAGCATGCCCATATCCGCATTGACGACTGGCCGACCGCGGCCGATTGGCTTCTCGAAAGGCTGACGACATGAAAACGGCATTCATCACCGGCGCCACAGCCGGAATCGGCGACGCGTGCGCCAGGCGCTTCATTGCCGACGGCTGGCGCGTCATCGGAACCGGCCGCCGCGCCGACCGCCTTGCCGCGCTCACGGCCGACCTCGGCGATGCGTTCGTGGCGATGGAATTCGACATCCGCCACGGTAATTTTGACCAGGTTGCGCTGCAGGCGGGCCCGGTTGACCTGCTCATTAATAACGCTGGCCTAGCCTCGCCTATGGATGATTTGCAAAACGCCGACGAAGGCCCGCTCGACACGGTGATCGACACCAACGTCACCGGACTTGTCGGCCTGACCCGCGCGATGCTTCCGGGCCTGATCGAGCGTAAGGGGGCGATCATCAATCTCTCGTCGGTGGCGGCGACCTACCCCTACCGGGGCGGTGCGGTTTATGCCGGGTCAAAGGCGTTCGTCCGCCAGTTCGGCCTCGGCCTGCGCTGCGATCTTGCGGGTACAGGCGTCCGGGTCACATCGATCGAACCCGGCATGGTCGAAACCGAGTTCACGTTGGTCCGCAATGGTGGGGATAAGGCCGCAAGCGATGCGCTCTACGCCAATATGGATCCAATGACGGCCGAAGACATCGCTCGAACGATCCACTGGGTCGCGACCCTGCCGCCGCATCTCAACATCAACACGCTCGAACTGATGCCGGTCAATCAAAGCTGGGCCGGCTTTGCCGTTAACCGCAACGCTTGATTTCGCACCTCCAAAGGACCAACGGACATTGTCATGAGCATCGAACAGACCCTCGCCGATCTCGGCATCACGCTTCCCGAACCGGCCGCGCCGGTGGCCTCCTACGTCCCAACGGTGGAATCGAACGGCATGCTGTACATCAGCGGCCAGATCAGCTTCGCTGAAGATGGCAGCCTCATCCAGGGACGGCTGGGCGAAGATCTGTCGCTTGAACTCGGGCAAATTGCCGCACGGCGCTGCGGAATCATGCTGATTGCGCAGATGAAGAAGGCGCTCGGCTCGCTCGACCGCGTCGAACGGATTGTAAAGCTTGGTGTGTTCGTCAATTCGACCGGTGATTTCACGGACCAGCCAAAGGTCGCCAACGGCGCGTCGGACCTGATGCAGCTTGCGTTTGGCGAGGCCGGATTCCACGCCCGCAGCGCGGTTGGCGTCCCCTGTCTCCCGCTAGGCGTAGCGGTCGAGGTGGATGCGATCGTCGCTATCAAGGCCTAGGTCTTCTCGGCCTAACTCGCTCGACCCTGGGCGGAACGGCTTTGCTCACCGCGGGCTGCACCGCTGGCCGGAATTGCCGGAGAATACGCCGGTGGCGTTCGCGGCGGCGCTGGAGCTTGGCGCCGGGATCGAATGTGACCTGCGCCTGACCGCCGACGACCGCTTGGTCGTCTATCATGACGCCGATGGGGTCCGCCTGTCGGGCCGTGATGCGGGAATTATCGACAGCACCTTGGCTGATCTTGCCGACTGGCGCGTCGGCACACAATTCATCCCAACGCTCGATCAACTGCTCCTTCTCGTCGGCGGGCGTGTGCCGTTACTCCTTGAAGCCAAGGTGGTGGGACCCGAAATCTGGCGCATGGGACCTGCCATTCTCCACGCCCTCGAAGGCTATGCCGGGCCGGTCGGGGTGATGAGCTTCGACCCCCGCCTGCCGCGCTGGCTGAAGACAAATGCGCCGCAGATCCAACGCGGATTGGTCATCTCCAACAGGCTCTCGACCTTAAAACGCTGGTGGGCGCTCCGCCTCGCAGATCCGAGCTTCCTTGCAGTTGACGGCGCCGCGTTCGGCAAGGGCTGGGTCGCGAAAGAACGCAGACGCCTCCCCGTCTTTAGCTGGACCAGCCGCACCTGCGCCGACGCGCGCCGGGTCCGCGACTTTGCCGACGCCGCAATCTGGGAAGCCGATGGCCGACCGTGAATCCCACCTCACCGCGCGAATTGCGCAGGGGATCGGCCTGGTCAATCCGGCCGAATGGGACGCGCTCGCGGGATTGGGTGAACCATTGATCAGTCATCGTTTCCTGACGCTGCTCGAGGATTCGGGGAGCGTCGGCGGCAGCAGCGGTTGGTCGCCCCTCCCAATTCTGGTGGAACGCGACGGCCAGACCATCGGAGCTGCTCCGGCCTATCTCAAATTGCATAGCCAGGGCGAATATGTCTTTGATCATGGTTGGGCCGACGCATGGGAGCGAGCGGGCGGCAACTATTATCCGAAGTTGCAAGTCTCGGTACCCTTCACCCCCTGTCCGGGCCGGCGCCTGCTCGGCGATACCAATTCCGTTCTCGCCGCGCTCGAATCGGTGGCTGTGGAGAATCAGCTCTCTTCTGCGCACATTACCTTCCTCACCGATGACGAAGCCGACGCCGCCGAAGCGCGCGGCTGGCTCATCCGCGACGGTGTCCAGTATCACTGGTACAATCGCGGCTATGCGGATTTTGATGCCTTCCTCGGCGCACTGCTCGGGCGAAAGCGCAAGACTGTTCGCCGTGAACGCGCCGCCGCCGTACAGGGGCTCGAAATAGTCGAGCTACGCGGTGCAGAAATTGAGCCGTACCATTGGGATGCGATGTGGCATTTCTATCAGGACACGGGCGCGCGCAAATGGGGTCGGCCTTATCTCACGCGCGAATGGTTTGACCGGGTCGGGGCAGTGATGGGCGATGCCAACCTGATGTTCCTCGCAATGCGTGATGGCGAACCTATCGCCGGCGCACTCAACTTCGTCGGGGCGGACACACTCTACGGCCGCTATTGGGGAGCGGTGGAGGAGGTGCCGTTCCTCCATTTCGAGCTGAGCTATTATCGAGCCATCGATTGGGCGATCCGTCACGGCATTAGGTCGGTGCAGGCGGGCGCACAGGGCGAACATAAGCTCGCGCGCGGCTATGAACCGGTCATCACTAAATCGGCCCACTTCCTCCCCAATCCATCATTCCGTCAGGCGGTCTCCGACTTCCTCGCGGACGAACGCAAAGCGGTGGCGCAGGAGCTTGTCTGGGCCCGCGGCGCGCTACCCTATGCTTCCGATTCCTCATCGTAGATGGCGACTTTCTTGGTGTCGGCGCTGGCATAGCCGCGGTACATTCCCGGTGTTGTAAATCCCCACGCCGCCTCGCCGCCCGGGGATACGGCAATCAGGCCACCCGTGCCGCCAAGCTCACCGATTTCGGCCAATACGCCATCCAGCGCCGACTGCATGTCTTCGCCGCCAAGTCGCATGCGCGCGGTTAACTCGTGGGCGGCCGCCACCCGGATGAAGATTTCGCCGAGGCCGGTTGCGCTGACAGCGGCGGCGCGATCATCCGCATAGGTTCCTGCGCCAATCAGCGGCGAATCGCCTATCCGCCCCCACCGCTTCGCGGTCAGTCCGCCGGTTGAGGTGGCGGCGGCCACATGGCCGTTGGCGTCGACCGCAACGGCGCCAATCGTCCCGTATTTCAGGTCCGCGTCGAAGGCGTCGCTACCCTTTACGAGCAGCTCATCAAGTTGGCGTCTGCGCTCGGTCGTCTGGAACCAGCGATTGGCGACCTGCTCCAACCCCACTTCGCGGGCGAATTCGTCGGCGCCCGCCAGGCTCATCAAAACATGGGGACTCTGTTCCATTACCGCTCTCGCGGCGCTGATGGGCGCGCGGGTTGACCGCAGGCCAGTCACTGCACCCGCGTCCCGGGTTCGCCCGTCCATGATCGCGGCATCCAGTTCGACATGGCCATCGAACGCAAGGACGCTGCCGCGCCCAGCATTGAAGTTTGGGTCCTCCTCCAGAACGCGCGCGGACGCCTCGACCGCGTCGACAGCGGTTCCGCCGGCACGCAAAATGTCGCTGCCCGCCTCTAGAGCGGCATTGAGTCCCGTCCGCGCGGCTGCGTCCGCCTCATCAGCCAGATTGCCCGGGCGCATCGATCCCGCGCCGCCGTGGATTAGAAGTTTCCAGTTCATCGGCCGCCCCTAGCGCGGAACCGAACCCGTTTCCAGTTGACCCGTCATACAAATGATATAAATATGATATCAATTAAATGGAGGCATCTGATGTCCGACTCAATTATCGCCCTGACCGCCAGCCGTGAGCGCCCGGCAGCAACCGCAAGCGGCTATGCAATGCTGTTGGCGCTGCTCGCTGTGTTGCTTGTGGAGATTTACGGAATTACGCAATTAGCGACCAACCAGAACGGATTTGGGGCGATTCTTGCGATCGTCATCGGTCCCATCGGTTTCCTGTTGATTGCACCCGGTTTCTACATGCTGCAGCCGAACCAGGCCGCCGCGATCATGCTGTTCGGCGCCTATAAGGGGACGGACCGCAACACCGGCCTGCGCTGGGTCTTTCCATGGCTCTCCCGCAAGAAAGTGTCGGTTCGCGCCAACAACTTCATTTCCGACAAGATCAAGGTCAACGATCTGCGCGGCAACCCCGTCGAAATGGCGGCGCAGATTGTCTGGCGTGTGGTCGACACGGCGCAGGCGCTGTTCGACGTCGACGATTACAAACAATTTGTGGTGGTGCAGGTGGAGGCGGCAATCCGCGCCATCGGCGCCCGCTACCCTTATGATGATTTCGCCCATACCGACATCACGCTGCGCGGCAGCCATGACGAGGTCGGGGAGGAATTGAAGAAGGAATTGCGCGTGCGCCTCGCGGTCGCCGGTATTACGGTCGATGAATGCGGTTTCACCCACCTCGCCTATGCGCAGGAAATCGCCGGGGCGATGCTCCGCCGCCAACAGGCCCAGGCCGTTGTCGCCGCCCGCCAGACCTTGGTCGAAGGCGCGGTCGGGATGGTCGAAATGGCCCTCGAACAGTTGAGCGCAAAGAATGTCGTCGAACTTGATGACGAACGCCGCGCGGCGATGGTTTCGAACCTGATGGTTGTGCTGTGCGGCGAACGCGATACGCAGCCGGTCGTCAACGCCGGTTCGCTGTACCAATAAGGACGCCCGATGGCGGAGACGCGTAAAGCCTTCCCCTTGCGGATCGACCCCGCCCTTTGGGCAGCGGTCGAACGCTTGGCGGCGGGTGAGCTCCGCTCCACCAACGCACAGGTAGAATGCCTGCTGCGCGAAGCGATGAAGGCGCGCGGCGTGAAGTTGGACGCCCCGAAGCCGGTCCGCCGCGGCCGTCCGCCGAAGGAGTAGGTCCGATGTTCAATGACAAACCCTGGTTCCAGCCAAAGCGCTACGGTCTCGGCTCCGGCTTGCCCATCGCGTGGCAGGGCTGGCTGCTAATGGTTGTCCATGTCGGCGGAATTCTGCTCCTGGCCATCTTGTTTGCCGATCGGCCAGCGCTGATGCTGGCGACGGTGTTGCCCTGGTCGTTCCTGCCACTGCCGATCTATGCGGCGAAGACGCAGGGCGGCTGGAAATGGCGCTGGGGAGAAGAGGATTAGTTCCTCTTCTGGCTCGGGGCTTTATGTTCCGGGCCAAGCGCATCGTCGAGCAGGCGGGCAAGGCGGATGCCGCCGTCCACCACGCTTTCGCGAAGGCTAGGGATCAGCGCCTCTACCTGCTCATTGCTTAGCGTCGGTCGCCCCACCGGTTCCTTTCCGCATGGATCTCCAACCAGCGTTTTATAGGCGAGGTCGCGGGCCTTTGCCCATTGCTCACGGCTCCAATCCTCGACAGATCCGCCCGCAATCTCGGCGCGCCTGTCGGCAGGGATTGCGGACAGCAACCCTGCGGCATCAGCCCGCGGTGTGCTGATCGCCCGCTCGGCCAGATACCCGTCCCAGATGCTGTGCAAATTGGTCCGCCCGCCGACGAGGCCGTAATTGGCCGCTACCTTGTTGCCGCCCAGATCGGCGTGGTCGCCCGCGTGCATCGGCTGGTGAAGGTCGCCGACAAAATGGGTCAGGAACGCCAGCGCCATCAACCGTTCGCGCACCGGCACCTTCGGATCGGCCAGCAATCGCGCATTGCGTTCGACCTGCGCCGACACGCAATTACCATCCTTGCACGGCTCTTTTAGGTCAAAGGGTTTGCAGATGTTCACATTCTGATAGTGCCAGCTGTAGGCATAGCTGAACCGCTCATTGAGCGGCTTGATACAGTCCGCCCAAACACTCGCCTCGGCCAGAGTGCGCGCGGGACATTCGGGCGTGTCGAGTAGCTTCGATTGGCGAAGCAGCGCCCCGACCTGTCGCCGCGTTTCCGGCTTCATCTGTAGGAGGGCGACATTGGCCACCGTCTCATGACCATATTCCCAATAGGCCTGGGCGGGCGCGGCGACGAACAGGCTTGCCACGCCGGCCACCACGGACAGACGACGGATCATTTCTCGTCACCGTAAATGGCAACTTCGGCCTTGCCGTCACTGCTGGCGCGGCCGCGGTACATGCCCGCCGTGTTGAAACTGAACAGCGCATCGCCCTCGGGTGTCATGACAATGACCCCGCCGGTCCCGCCCAGCGCCTTGACCTCGCCCAGTACCTGGTCGGCAACCTTCTGTGTAACAGCGACCGGCAGATGGACCGCCTTGGACGCCGCCGCGTTTGGCACGGCGGTTACATCGTAGGCATGCCCCTTCGCCCGCGCCGCGCGAACATCGCGCGCGATACGAAGGCGGGTGCAAATCTGTGCGGCGACCCCGGCGCGGATAAAATATTCCCCGTCGCCCGTGGCCGAAACCCCGCAGGCGCGGTCGTCGGCATAAGTGCCCGCGCCAATGATTGGCGAATCGCCAATCCGACCCCACCGCTTGCCAGTAGTTCCGCCAGTCGAGGTGGCCGCTGCGATATGCCCCTGCTCGTCAAGCGCCACTGCGCCGACCGTCCCATATTTATGGTCGACCTCCAACTGGCTCATCGGCTTTCCGGCTGCGACGCTATCCTTGAACGCCTGTAGCTGGTTGAACCGCTCCTGCGTGAAGAAGAAGGACGGATCGACCTGCTCCAACCCCCGCTCCTTCGAAAATTGGTCGGCGCCGGCGCCGGACAAAAGGACGTGCGGGCTTTGTTCCATCACCGCTTTGGCCAGCAGTACCGGGTGCCGCGTGCGGCTAACCCCCGCTACCGCTCCAGCTGCGCGCGTGTCACCGCGCATAATTGATGAATCGAGCGAGTTGGTCCCTTCCCAGGTAAAGACTGCTCCGCGCCCGGCATTGAAATTGGGATTATCCTCAAGCACCGAAATCGCGGCGGTCACTGCATCGAGCGAGCTACCGCCGCCCGAAAGCACCTTCGACCCAGCATCGAGCGCCTGCGTCAGCGCCGCGCGGATCTCCTTGTCTTTCTCCGGCGTCAGCTTTGATCGCTCAATGGTTCCTGCCCCGCCATGGATAACCAGCGACCATTTGGCGGCGGCGGCCGGTGAAGCGGTGGCGAGCAGGGCGGCGAGCGCCAGGACGGCGCGGGTCATCTTCGGCATGGGTCTTCCCTACCGTGCGCAATTTCAATTGTCATCGGACATGCCTATATGGCGCCCATGTCCGACATTCGTCCCTGGCGCACCATTGAGCGCCGTCCGTCCCGCCAAATCATGATCGGCAACGTTGCCGTAGGCGGTGATGCCCCGGTCAGCGTTCAGACGATGACCAATACCCCCACCTCTGACGCCCGGGCGACGATTGATCAGATTCGCCGCTGCGAGGAAGCGGGGGCCGATATCATTCGCGTCTCCTGCCCTGACGTCGAATCGACTGCGGCCCTCAAACAGATCGTTCGCGCCGCCCGTGTGCCGATCGTCGCCGACATCCATTTTCACTATAAGCGCGCGCTTGAGGCAGCGGACGCGGGCGCCGCCTGCCTCCGCATCAATCCGGGCAACATCGGCAGTGATGATAGGGTGAAGGAAGTCGTCGCCGCTGCGAAGGCCAACGACTGCGCCATCCGTATCGGCGTCAACGCCGGCAGCCTGGAAAAGGATCTGCTCGAAAAATATGGCGAGCCCTGCCCCGACGCGCTGGTCGAAAGCGCGCTCGACCATATCCGCATTCTCGAGGATCATGATTTCCGCAACTATAAGGTGGCGGTGAAATCCTCCGACCTGTTCATGGCCGTCGCCGCCTACCAACAGCTGGCGAGCCAGGTCGATTGCCCCCTGCACCTTGGCATTACCGAGGCGGGCGGCTTCGTCGGCGGGACGGTCAAATCGTCGATCGGCATTGGATCGCTGCTTTGGGCGGGAATTGGGGACACCATTCGCGTCTCGCTCTCGGCCGAACCGGAGGAAGAAGTCCGTGTCGGCTATGAGATCCTCAAAGCACTCGGCATCCGCAATCGCGGAGTCCGCGTCGTATCCTGCCCGTCCTGCGCCCGGCAGGGTTTCGACGTGATCCGCACGGTCCAGGCGCTCGAAGACCGGCTACAGCATATCAAGACACCCATGAGCCTGTCGGTTCTGGGCTGCGTAGTGAATGGTCCCGGTGAAGCGCGCGAAACCGACATTGGCATCACCGGCGGCGGCAATGGCAAACATATGGTCTATCTGTCCGGTGTGACCGACCATCATGTCCAGGACGCGGACATGATCGACCATATTGTCAAATTGGTGGAGGCCAAGGCGGCGGAACTGGACGCCGCCCGAGAGGCGGCAGATCAGGCGGCCTGATCCCGCCTACGATTTGGCAACCATTGCGCGCTACAATGGGTCGGTGGCCCGCATTTTCCTCTTTGTCGTTGGCTTTGCCATCCTATTTGCGATCCTTGTCCCGTCGAGACCGCATGGCGCATCACCGAGTACCGACGCGCCCAAGGTGCAGGTCGTTACGCCGGGCACCAACCGCGATGAGCGATCAGCCGACGCAAACCCACAGATTAGTTATGGCGAGGTGCGGTTAAATCGAGGCCCCGGCGGCCAATTCCATGTAGATACAAGGGTGAATGGCCAGGCCATTCCGTTCCTCGTCGATACCGGGGCAGATCTGGTCGCGCTGACGGTGAGCGATGCGCGGCGGCTGGGGCTTAACATCAATCCATATGAGTTCATCCCGGTCGGGACCGGCGCTGGCGGCGCGTTGAAGGGACAGCCGGTTATCCTCAATCAGGTTGAGGTCGGCGGCCGGACCCTCACCAATGTTGAAGCGGTCGTGATTGACGGCCTTCAGACCAATTTGCTCGGCCAATCGGTGTTGCGTCAGTTCGGCAGGATGGAGCTGTCGGGCGATACGATGGTCATCCACACCTAGGCGTCTTTCCATCCTTCGCGGCGCACATTAGGCGGTGCGTGTGAACAAAGTCGCGCAACAGCCTGTCATGGCGTTTCTGGTCGCTCTTGCCGCCGTCGGCGTGCTGTCTGCGATGGATGCGATCATGAAAGCCCTGGTGATCGCGATTGGTATATATGCGACCAGCGTTTGGCGTGCGATCATCGGCCTGTTCATCGCGACCGCCTATTATTTGCCGAACCGCCAAGGCTGGCCGAGCCGGTCCACGATGAAAATTCATCTTATCCGCGGCGTCGTAATCACGGCGATGGGGCTGCTGTTTTTCTGGGGCCTCGGACGGACACCAATGGCGCAGGCGATTGCCCTGACCTTTATCGCGCCGCTGCTGTCGTTGTTTCTTGCAGCCATATTCCTGAAGGAGCAGATTGGGCCGCGCACGATCATTGGGTCGGTGGCGGCTTTTGGCGGCGTGATCCTGATACTTGCGGGCCAGGCGCGGATGAACCTTGGCCCCGACGCGCTACTCGGCAGCCTCGCCATTCTGGGGTCGGCGGTTTGCTATGCCGTCAACATCGTGTTGATGCGGGCGCAATCGATGAAGGCAAAGCCGCCCGAAATCGCATTTTTTCAGAATGGGACCATCGCCATATTGATGATTGCGTCACTGCCATTCTTTGGTGGTGTTGCGCTGCCAACCGGTCATTGGCTGGCGCTGCTGGCGGCCGCGTTTATGTCGTTTGTTGGCCTAGTCCTATTTGCCTGGGCCTATGCCAGGGGGCAGGCGAGCTATCTTTCCGTATCTGAATATTCGGGTTTCGTTTGGGCGGCACTATTTGGATGGCTGGTGTTTGGGGAGCATGTGTCGCCATTTACGCTGGCGGGGGCGGTCCTGATTGTCGGCGGCTGCATCTTCGCCGCTAGAACCCGGAAAATTGAACACCCGACTCTGGAGAGCGTTGGCTAGCCCCCGCCCAGTATATTGATGGTCAGGGCAAAAACGCCGAGATTGAAAAAGAAGCCAGCGACGCAATGGAATGTAACGATTTTTCGTAGATTTGGATCGGCGACGACGACATCGCTGGTCTGGAGCGCGACACCCAGCGTATAGGAAAAATAGGTAAAATCGCTGAGCAGCGGCGTTGGCGTTGCCGGGAAAATCAGCCCGCATCCTTCCCGCCCCTGCGCATCGGGCATGTAAAAGAGATGCATGTAATGCAGCGTGTAGACCATGTTGCCAAAGGTCCAGACCAGGCCGAGCGTCAGTGCGATCAATCCCTTTTCCACCAAAGCCATCTGTGACCGCTGGTTCAGCTCGAACAACACAGCGGCGAAAATGATCAGGGAAAGAACGAACGTAATCGCGAGCAGCATTGGCCGATTTGCGTCATTCTTTTCAGCAGCATCGCGAAGATCCGCCGCGTCATACCGAAACAATGGCAGGCAGGTCAGAAGGAAGGTCAGAGCGGCAATATCAAAGCCGATAAGCAGGCCCTTGCTCCAGTCGAACCTGAAGGATGCAACGCCGCTGGCCCCGATCACCAGGATGAAGAAAAGCAGAAATCGCCATGGGGCAATGCGGTTGAGCTTATCGACCAAAACCGCCATTAGCCGCCGATCATTTCCGGTCGGTAATTCGGGGAGGTCGAATATGGCGTGGGCATTGCTGATCCTCGGCGGGCTGTTCGAGATAGGGTTTACGACATCACTGCGTTTCGTCGAGGGGTTTCGCAACATTCCCTGGACAATCGCATTTCTGGTGTCGGTCGTGCTCAGCATGGGCTTGCTGGAATATGCGTCCCGGTCGATTCCCATGGGCACCGCCTATGCGGTTTGGGGCGGCATCGGCGCCGTCGGAACCGTCCTTGTTGGGATGGCGTTTTTCCATGAGCCGACCAGCACGATCCGCCTTTTGCTAATTTTGGGCATTGTCGCGTTGATTGCGGCGGTAAAGCTGACCGCCTGACCGATTTCGGACTCGCGCATCAGCGGGCGACTGAATTGTGCCGTTCATCATGCCTCACGCGCCGGTTCGTCGAACAAGTCGGGCCGGTCATCCACGCTTCATCTTTTGACGGGCAGCTAGGGTTCGTTCCCCTTCGATTGATATGAGATTCTGAAGTCATGCGTCAGCCTACCTTTCTTGCGTTATTGTTGGCGTCGGCCGCCGCGCTTCCTGTTCATGCCCAAAGCCTTGATGATAGTGTGGACGAGGGAGAGGAAATCGTCGTCACGGGACAGAAACCCCGTGGCTCTGTTATCGGCGATATCCCCGCCGAGAATGTCCTTAGCCCGCGCGATATCCGGGCGACCGGCGCAACGTCGATTCAGGAATTGCTGGACGCAGTTGCGCCTCAGACCGGCAGTGCCCGTGGCCGGGGCGGCGGCCGCCCGATTATCCTCATCAATGGTCAGCGAACCTCCGGTTGGCGCGAAATGCGCGACTTGCCGCCGGAAGCAATCGAACGGATGGAAATCCTGCCCGAAGAAGTGGCGCTGAAATATGGTTACAGCGCCGATCAACGGGTTGTGAATTTCGTCCTGAGGCGCCGGTTCAACTCAACGACGGTCGATCTTGCGGGAAAGGCCGCGACTGAGGGGGATTATGTTGCTGCCGATGCAGATGCGACGCGTCTCATCATCGCCAATGGTAAGCGGACATCGCTTAACCTTCATCTGGAAGGCAACACACCGCTGTATGAGAATGATCGCGACATTTTGCTGCAGCCTGTTGGCGATCAGCCGATCATCGTCGATCCTCGGCCCTATCGAACGTTGACCGGCGCCGCGACCGACATGCGGCTGACCGGCACGGCAAATCGAAGCTTGGGCGACGCCACGTCGGGAACCTTCACGGCCGAGTTAGAGCGAACCACCGGGAAATCGCGGCTCGGGGTGCCCACCGGAACACTGGATCCCACCGGGACGACGGATGCCGATTTTACCACGATCACGCGTGCCTTTCCGGGCAGTGACCCGCTAACGCGCAACAGTGAAAGCAATGCGATCCGCCTTGGGGCAGCGCTGAATGGAACGCTTGGGAAATGGCGCTGGTCCTCAACAGGAAATGCAGAGTTTGCGCGTTCGACCACCCGGTCGGACAGGGGCTATGACCTAACATCGATCCAGGATCGCATTGACGCCGGTGATCCCGCGGTCGACCTGTTCACCGATATGGGCGGCGTGGTTCGCTTTGCCGACGATCGCAGCAAGAGTGTACGTAAATCCATCGATCTTGATACGACCCTTAATGGGCGATTGTTCGCGCTGCCCGCGGGTGACGCCAACGCTACCGTCAAGGTCGGGGCGTCCGCGATGGGCGTCGATAGCGAGGCGTTTCGCACCGATGTTCGGACATCATCCGACCCGACCCGCCGTGTTGGGGAGGCTTCGGTCAGTCTCGACATGCCGGTCACAAAGCGGGCCTCGTCGATTGGGCGTCTCACGGCCAACCTGAACGCGGGTGCAAAGCATCTGAGCGACTTTGGCACACTGACGAGTCTTGGCGCTGGCCTGAACTGGACACCCGCGCCCCGACTGAACCTGATCACCAGCTGGACGCGCGAAGAGGGCGCGCCGACCCTTCAGCAGTTGGGCGATCCGATAATCTCAACGTCGGGCGTGCGTTTCTTCGATTTTACGCGCAACGAGACAGTGATCGTAACGACCAAAACAGGCGGCAATCCCGACCTGAACGCTGATCGCCGTAATGTTTTCAAGATCGGTGGAAACTGGCAGCCCAAGCAAGAGTTGGATCTTCGCCTTCGCGCCGAATTCGTGCGCGAGCGGATCGACAATCCGCAAGGCAGTTTTCCGGCGGCCAGCGCAACCTTGCAGCAGGCGTTTGGCGACCGTTTTATCCGCGATGCGGACGGGAATCTGATCAGTGTCGATCTCCGGCCCGTCAATTATGATCAATCGAAGCGCAGCACAATTCGCCTGGGGTTTGACTTCTCCAAGCCGCTGGCATCCAAACCACCGACGGAGCAGCAGATCGCCGCATTCCGCGAGCAGTTCAGACGGCAGGCGGGCCGCGATGGGGGTGCGTCGGCCGGGCCAGGGCGGCCGTCACCGGCCCCACCGGCCGAGGGCGCACCACCATCAGGGAGCCAGGCTGCCCAGGCCAATAATGGCCGCCAGCAAACTGCGCCCGGTCCGGGAGGGCGTGGATTTGGCGGCGGCCGATTCGGTGGCCGTAATGGCGGCCGCCTGACCTTTTCACTGACCGACACGATAACGGTGAAGGATGAGGTGAGGATCGGGCCTGGATTGCCCAAGCTCGACTATTTGAATGGGGATGCGGTCGGCGGATTAGGGGGCAGGCCGCGCCATCAAATTGAAGCGCAGGGCGGTTATTTCAACAATGGGATCGGCGCGCGCCTCTCCGCCAACTGGCGAAGCGGAACGACCGTGAAGGGTGCCGCCGGCGACCTCGATTTTTCGCCCTATGCGACGTTCGATCTCCGGTTGTTTGCGAATCTGGGTGAGCGATTCGACCTCGTGTCGAAACATCCCTTCCTGCGCGGATCGAGCGTTCGTTTTGAAGTGACCAATATTTTCAATGCAAAGCCAAAGGTTCGGGACGGCGCGGGCAACACGCCGGTGAATTACCAGCCGGATCTGATTGAGCCGATTGGCCGGATGATCGGAATCAGCTTCCGCAAGCTGTTCGTTCCCCGCCAGTTCTTCCGGCAGGGCGGTGCGGGTGGGAGCCGCGGCGGCAATTCGTCGCCGCCACCAAGCGACGCGCCGCCGTCGGATGCGCCACCGGCGTCGGGGGGTGGGGCCGCTGGCCCGCCCCAACCGACACCGGGAGGCTGAAGATCAGCCCTTGGACTTGGCCAACTCGATTGAATTTAGAATGACTTGACGAGCGGCCTCAGCGTCGCCCCACTTGCCGACCCGGACCCATTTCTCCGGCTCCAGATCCTTATAGTGCGTGAAGAAGTGCTCGATCTGCTCGATCACGATCGGCGGCAGGTCCGTGTAATTTTCGACGTCCTTGTAATAGGGCGAAATCTTGGTTGTTGGCACGGCAAGGATCTTCTCATCGCCGCCAGCTTCGTCCTCCAGATAGAGAACGCCGACCGGGCGGGCGGCAGTCACTACACCAGGCTGCAACGTCCAGCGGGTCATGACGAGGCAATCGAGCGGATCGCCGTCATCGCACAAGGTTTGCGGGATGAAGCCATAATTGGTCGGATAGCGCATCGGCGTGTGCAGGATGCGATCGACAACGATGGCGCCGCTGACCTTATCATATTCATATTTCACGGGCTCGCCCCCGATGGGGACTTCGATCAGCACGTTGACGGTGTTCGGCACATCGGCGCCGGCGGGAATCAGGTCGATATTCATGATGGTTCGCGCCTTTAGGCGGTAAGCGCTTCCCTGAAAACGCAAAAATGCTAAGGGCGGCCAATATGAGTTCGACGCCACAGCCCATTCGCGGCATGCAAAGCCTGATCGGAGAAGATGCCGACCGTTTCCACGCGGTCGTCGCGGCCTTTGATCGCGTCCGCCGACTCTATGGCTTCAAACGCATTGAGGTCCCGGTCCTCGAATCGACCGCGGTGTTCGCCCGCACCATGGGCGAGACGACGGATGTTGTGTCGAAGGAAATGTATTCGTTTGAAGATCGCAGCGGCGATCCGGTCACTATGCGCCCCGAATTTACGGCCGGGATCGCGCGCGCCTATCTTAGTGAAGGGTGGCAGCGGTTTGCGCCACTGAAGGTCGCCACCCACGGTGCGGCGTTTCGGTATGAGCGGCCGCAGAAGGGCCGGTTCCGGCAGTTCCACCAGCTTGACGCCGAAGTTCTGGGCAGCGCCGACCCGCAATCGGATGTGGAATTACTCGCGTTTGGCGATCAATTGCTGCGCGAGTTGGGGGTCGGCGGAGTGACGCTGATGCTGAACACGCTGGGCGATGGTCCGAGCCGTGAGGCATGGCGGGCCGAGCTGATTGACTATTTCACCTCGCATAAGGCGGAATTGAGCGAGGACAGTCAGGACCGACTGGAGCGCAATCCGCTTCGCATCCTCGACAGCAAGGATCCGCGCGACCGGACCTTCGCCGACAAGGCGCCGGTGATGAAATTGAGCGCCGAGGCGGAGGATTTCTTCGGCCAAGTTCGCGCCGGGCTGGATGCCGCTGGGGTGACTTATCAATTGGCGCCTCACCTGGTGCGCGGTCTCGATTATTATCGCCACACCGCGTTTGAATTTGTCACCGACCGACTGGGTGCACAGGGAACGGTGATGGCCGGCGGCCGATATGATGGGCTGATTGAACAGCTTGGTGGACCGCCGACACCAGCGGTTGGATGGGCCGCCGGCATTGAGCGCCTGTCGATGCTGATTGATGAGCCGGCGCCAGACCCGCTCGACGCGGCAATCGTGGTCGAAGATGACGGCCAACTCATCGAGGCATGGGCGGCAGCGTCCAAGCTTCGTGCGGCCGGCCTCGCCGTCGAACTGGTCGCCAGCGGCAGCCCGCGCAAACGATATGATCGCGCTGTGAAGAAGGGCGCGAGCGAGCTTCTCATCCTGGGAACCGACAAGGACGGGACCCCGACCCGGCGCGTCCGCGCGGAAGGAGCAAGTCGCGTGACGGAGGTATTGGGCCTTTGACGACGATCTCACTCGACAAGATTGTGTCCATCGAAGCCAAGAAACAGGACTTGGCCGACGCAATGGCGGCGCCCGATCTGGCACCGGAAGATTTCGTGCGCCTGTCGAAGGAATATGCGCAGATCGAACCGGTCGCGGCCGCTGCGCGCGAGGTGCGCCGGTTGCGGGCGGAACTTGAGGTGTTGAGCGGTCTGGCGGTCGACCCGACCGCTGAGGCCGAGCTCAAGGAAATGGCCGAAATTGAGGCCGAAGAAATCAAGGGCAAATTGCCCGAGGCCGAGCGCGCGCTCGCCGTTAAGCTGCTTCCCCGAGATGCAGCGGACGAACGGGCCGCGATGCTGGAAATCCGGGCCGGGGTCGGCGGCGATGAAGCGGCGCTGTTCGCGGGGGACTTGCTCCGCATGTATCAGCGTTACGCCGACGAACAGGGTTGGAAGTTTGAGCTTATCAACGCGTCGGCGTCCGATGTTGGCGGCTACAAGGAAGCGGTGGCGTCGATTCAGGGCGCGGGCGTCTTTGCCCGGCTGAAGTTCGAAAGCGGCGCACACCGAGTGCAGCGCGTTCCCGCTACCGAAAGCGGTGGGCGGATTCATACGTCGGCCGCGACGGTGGCGGTTCTTCCCGAAGCTGAAGACGTCGACGTTCAGATCGATGACAAGGATTTGCGGATTGACGTTTATCGCTCGTCGGGGCCGGGCGGGCAGTCGGTCAACACCACCGACAGCGCCGTGCGTATAACCCACCTGCCGACCGGATTGGTGGTCATCCAACAGGATGAAAAGAGTCAGCACAAAAACAAGGCCAAGGCGCTGAAAGTTTTGCGCACCCGGCTCTTCGAGCTGGAGCGTGAACGGCTAGCCAGCGAGCGGGCAGGCGCACGCAAATCGATGGTCGGTTCTGGCGATCGGTCCGAGCGAATCCGCACATATAATTTCCCGCAAGGGCGAGTGACGGATCACCGAATTAACCTGACCCTGCACAAGCTTGACGCGATCTTGCTCGGCCCGGGTCTGACCGAATTGATCGATGCACTGGTTTCCGAAGACGAGGCGGAACGACTGGCGAGTTTGGAAGAGGTGTGACCAGCATTTCGCGCGCGATGAACCGCGCGGTTGAACGCTTCGCGCCAATCAGCGACACGCCGCGACTGGACGCAGAATTGCTGATGGCGGCGGCGCTGGGGATGGGCCGCGACCGCCTCATCCTGGATACCCCGAACGGGGAAGAGCCGTCGCAATTCGCTGCATTCGTAGAGCGCCGCGCGGCGGGCGAACCCATTGCTTATATTACCGGGCATCGGGGTTTCTGGACCATTGATCTGGAGGTAGGGCCGGGCGCGTTAATCCCGCGGCCGGATAGCGAGACCCTGCTTGCCGCCGCCGTGGAGCATTTTGCTGGCCAGCCGGGCCCGCGTCGGATTCTCGATCTCGGTACCGGGCCTGGCACCCTGTTGCTGGCGGCGCTGGATCAATGGCCCGCGGCGACTGGCGTGGGCGTCGACGCGTCGGAAGACGCTTTGAAATATGCGCGCCGTAACGCCGATCGCATCGGGATTGGGGGGCGTGCGGTGCTGTCCACCGGCAATTGGGCGGAGGGGCTCGACGAGCAATTCGACCTGGTGCTGTGTAATCCTCCTTATATCGCAGTTGGTGAACCGACCGGGCCCGGTGTCTCGGAATATGAGCCGGGGGAGGCGCTATTCGCCGGGGCTGACGGCCTTGACGATTATCGGCGACTGGCACCGCAGCTGGGGCGCCTGATTGCGCCGGGCGGTCTGGCCGCAGTGGAAATTGGCCATGAGCAGGCGGACGCGGTGGCCGTGATCTTCGCGCAACAGGGCTTACATTCGGTGTCGGCCCAAGATCTCGGCGGACGCCCGCGCGCGCTCTTAATTCGCGGCATCGCGCAATAGGCGACAATAAAGACTTGGAATTTGGGCGTTTGGCCTCTACATCGGGGGGCAGGGACGGGGCCGTTCTCCAGAAAATGCAGACGCTCCCGCCACCGACCCCCGACGAAATCCGCCGCGCCAAGGCCTGATGTTTGGCAACGCGCGGCTGGCGGGTCGACCAGCGCCAGCAATGGTGGCGCCGGCCGCTCCTTCCGCGACGGGACAACGCCTTCCGTTTGAAGGGAAGTTTATTGGGACGCTCGTTTGAAAGCGTCCGTGCGACAGGGAACCATCAGTTTGATCAACAATCGTCAGAGCGGCCGCCGTCGCGGTCGCGGTGGACAGCGTCCCCAGGGTATGGGTGGCAACAGCGGTAACGCAGCCCGTGATAACCGCCAGCGTGGCAACGCCGCCCAGCTTCTTGAAAAATACAAGAATTTGGCGCGCGACGCGCAGCTTGCCGGCGACCGGGTTCAAACCGAATATTATCTGCAGTTCGCGGACCATTATTTCCGCGTGCTGGAAGACAACCGCTCGCGTTACGAGGAACAGCAGGCCCACCGCCGCCGCCGTGACGACGACGAAGATGATGGCGACGAAGATATCACCGTCGAAGCGGACAATGATTCAGGTGACGAAGAAGGTGAGGCACCAGTTCGCGAACGTCGGCCCCGCAATCGCGAACGCCCGCAGCGCCAGCAACGTGCCAACAATGACGGCGATGCTGATCGTGGCGGCGAGAATGGTGAGCGGATCGCGGTAAGCGCCCTTCCGCCTGCGATCGGTGCAGCGGACAGCGAAGATGAAAGTGATGTTGCGGAAGAAAAGCCGCGTCGCCGCACCCGCCGTCCCCGCGTCAAGGATGAAGGCGATCCTGCCGCCGCCGAATAAGGTGTCGCATTCGTTTGATATTTGCCGGGGCCGGTGCGTGAAAACGCGCCGGCCCTTGGCGTTTATGCATCCCGTTTTTGCTGACATGTTTCTGTCATCAACCTTTCACGGTCGCGTCTTGAGAGGTTCCTAATGCGCTCCCGACGGCGGGCAATGGGCCCGCCAGTGGGGATTTATCATGCATATGAATTTCGCGTGCCGCGATGGTGCGTTTTCGGGTTCGTCCAATAACGCAGCGCGCGGGGCGGTGCTGCTCGGTGTGCTGTTTGGAACCACCGCCATGCCGGCAGCGGCGCTGGCGCAGCCAACGGTAACGGCGGCAGGGGCTGAATCGACAGTGGCACTCAACGCCGATGGGGTTTCGGCCACCGATGCAGCTCCGGTCGAATCGTCGCAAGGGCTTTCCGAGATCGTGGTCACCGCGACCAAGCGCGAAACCAACCTGCAAAAGACGCCAATCGCGATCAACGTAGCGAGCGCCGAAAACCTGGCCGATCGCCACGCGCAGAGCCTGGTCGACCTTGCCGACGGCAGCATCCCAAGCCTTCGCGTTGCGACGTTCGAGGCGCGCCACTCAGCCCTGACCGTTGGTATTCGCGGCATTGTGCCATTCGATGCCAACCAAACCGCCCGCGATCAGGGTGTCGGCGTTTATATCGATGGCATCTATATGGCCCGCCAGCAGGGGCTGAATGCCGCCCTGCTCGACATTGATCGCATCGAAGTTTTGAAAGGACCCCAGGGAACCCTGTTTGGTCGCAATACCGAAGGCGGCGCGCTGAACATCGTGACCCGTGTTCCGGGCCATGAACTGGACATTCGCGCCAAAGTCGGCGCGGGCAATTATGGCCAATATAATGCTGAGGGCCATGTCACCATTCCGGTCGGGGACACACTATCGTTCAAATTCGACGGAATCGTCCAGCACCAGGACGAAACCGTCAAAAATCCGCTCGAAGGCCAGGTTGGCTGGAACTATCATCATACGGTCGGCGGCCGCGCCGCTGTCCGCTGGACCCCGACCGACGCGCTGACCGTCGATCTCGCTTATGACCGTACACACGACGAGAACACGCCGAACTATAGCCAGCTCGTCAACTTTAACCCCAATGACTATCCCGTTGGTCATTACGTCGGCACGTCTCTGGTATGTCCGACCGGCGCGACATTCTGTGTGCGTCCGCTGTCGCCAATCGTGACGGTCAGCGGCGGCAAGCGTCAGGACGAGGCCGAAATCGGTGTGCCACAGCAGCCGAGCATTGACCGTACCCAGGGTTTCACCGGCATTCTGAAATATAAGCTGAATCCGGACCTTGAGTTCCGGTCGATCACAGGATGGCGCAAGGTGTCGACGCATCAGTGGGACAATTCGGGCGGCGCACACCGTTCAACCTTCGTCCCCAACGCCAATTTCAGCCGCTACAGCCTGTCGGAGCTATTCCAGCATCAGTGGAGCCAGGAATTCCAACTCGTCGGTAGCTTCACCAATGTCGATTATGTGCTCGGCGGTTATTATTTCACGGAAAAGGTGCGTGAGGCAGCCGCAACGCCGAGCACCAATAAGTGGAACGCGGATGGCACCGGGTATATCATCAACAGCCCGGACGTGCTCCCGCCAATCAGCTCCAGCAATCAGGGCTGGCAGCGCGAGGATTGGTTTGTTGCCCGCGATAGCAATGCCAAAGCCACCAGCTGGGCCGCGTTCGGCCAGGCGACCTGGTCACCGATTGATGTCCTTCACCTGACCGCTGGCGCGCGCTATACTCACGACAAGCGCGACGGCGCCCTGACCATTTTCAACAATAAGCCTGCCAACTTCCCGTTCACCTATTCAAAGGGTCGCGTGGATCCGTTGGCGGTGGTGTCGTTTGATGCGGCGCGCAACGTCCATCTCTACGCGAAATATTCGACGGGTTTCCGCGCTGGCGGGGCCAATTCGCGGTCTCAGACATTCAGCGCATTCGGTCCGGAAACGGTGAAAGCCTATGAAGTAGGCGCCAAGACCGACCTGTTCGATCATATGGTTCGCTTCAACGTCGCGGCCTATATGATGCGCCGCAAGGGAACTCAGACGGACTTCGATTTCGTCGATACGCGCCGTTACCTCGACGAGGCGGGTACCATCGCCAATCCCAACTATAACCGCCATTATGAGGAGACCGCGAACGCGCCTGGCACGTCGAAGATCAAGGGGTTCGAAGCGGACCTGGCGATCCGTCCGATTTGGAATCTCGAGCTGGGGGGCTCTTATGCCTACACCGACATCAAGGTTCCGCCGACGCCTAACCCGTTCCTGCCCGGCAACCCGCCGTTCCAGGTTTATACGGTGTTCACGCCGAAGCATGCGGCATCGGGATATATCGACTATGAAGTTCCCGGCGACATCGCTGGCGGCAAGCTGCGCTTCCACCTCGATGCCAATTACTCGAGCCGCCAATATAGCTTCCAGTCCGAATCGGCGAAGACGGACCCGAGCTTCATCGTCAACGGCCGGGTTGCCCTGGCCGACATCCCGCTGAGTGGTGATAGCGCGCAGATGACCCTGTCGGTGTGGGCACGCAACCTCCTAAACGAGACACATATCTATCGCCGGTCAGCGGCCAATTCGACGCCGGTCATCGATTCAATTTCGGGTGCAGCCAACTATGGCGGGGTTCTTGGCGATTATGCCAACTTCAATCCGCCGCGGACTTTCGGGATTGAAGCGGCCTTCAAGATCGGTGAGCGCAAGCGGATGCCGGTCGTGGAAGCGCCGGTGCTCCCGTCCCCACCGTCGGCACCGGTAACGCAGACTTGCGCTGATGGATCGGTAATTCTGGCGTCGGACGCCTGTCCGGTGCCGCCGCCGCCGCCGGTGCCGCAGGCTCCAGAAGTTCAACCGGAGCGCGGTTGATCGAGGTATCGCGGTAGCGGCTTTGTAATGGCCGCGACACATGGCGGGCATGGGGCCGCATCGCCCTTACGGTGCAGTCCCTGCCTGTTGTCACGATACTGAAATAAACTTGTAGCATTTGGGCCGCACGCAATGGAGGCGTGCGGCCCAAATGCCGTTCCTTCCGACGTTTCAAGGCTGGCCAACAGGCCAGGCAAAACCCCCGGGGGACGGAATGATTACGAATCGCAAGTTGATGGTCGGCGCGCTGTTGTTCGGATCTGCGCTATGCCCCGTTCAGGTGATGGCCCAAACCGCCAACGCATCGACGCCAACGCCGCCCACGGGCAGCGATCAGCAGGCCCAGATTGACGCCTTGCAGGCACAGGTTCAGGCGCTGCAGACCCAGTTGGAGCAGATCAAGGCCGCCATTCCCAAGGCAACGCCAAGTTGGAAGGGCGCGCCGGAACTGGCCGACAAGGACAGCGGCTTTTCGTTCAAGCCAAAGGGCTTCGTGCAATTTGATGCGGGTTATGTCGGCTTCCCCGACGGCCGCGAACTGAATGGCACCGTTGGCGGATTGAATTACAACAACCTGGGATTCAACACGCGCGCACGCCGGCTGGTGTTTGGCGCGGAAGGCAGCCTCCCCGGCGGTTTCAAATATAAGGCCGAGTTCAATTTTGCGCAGGGCAATGTCGATTATGAGGACATCCTGCTCAGCTATGATTTCAAGGACAGCCCCCTGACTGTCACCGTCGGGAACTTCTATCCCTACAGCAGCCTGGAAACAGTCACCTCGTCGCGCCTTGGTTCGATGCTGGAACGCGCCAGCTTTACCGACGCCTTCAATTATAATCGCAGGCTCGGTGTCGGCCTCAGCCTCGCCGATAAGAAGGCAGACCGCTATACATTGGCCGCCGGCATATTCAGTCAGCCTATCAACGATGGCAGCTTTAACCGCACCGGATGGGAAGTTGGCGCTCGCGGCACCTTTACGCCTAAAATCGCTGACGGCTTCCTCCACCTCGGCGCGAGTGCCCACTATCGCAAGAACAACCGCGATTCGCAGGGCGCGCAATATCGTTCCAGGCCGCTGACTCAGGTTACGGACCAGCGATTCGTCGATACGGGAACCATCGCGTCCGACGGCGACGTCGCAGCGGGTGTTGAATTGGGCGGCGTGTTCAAAAGCCTGCATTTTGCCGCGGAAGGTCAGAAACTTTGGGTCCGCGGCTATAAGCCCACAGATGTTCTGACCGAACCGAACGACGCGATTGCGGGGACGCGGTACAGCGGCGATCCGTCCTTTGCGGGGGGCTATGCCGAGGTCGGCTTCTACCTCACCGGCGAATCGCGCGGCTACAAAGGTGGCAAATGGGATCGCACCAAGGTCCTTAAGCCATTCGACAAGGGCGGTTGGGGCGCCGTGCAGCTTAACGGCCGCATCGACTATCTCGACCTCAAGGACGGTGTTGGCGGCAACCTGGTCGCCGGATCCTATCCGTCCGGTTCAAGCTCGACCTTTATCAATGGGGGCAAGCAGATCGGGTATCAGGTCAGCCTGATCTGGAACCCGATGGATTATGTGCGCTTCATGGCGCAATATGGCCGCGTCCATGTGACCGGCGGCCCGCGCGCCGCAACGGTTGATGCGGATAGCTCGGCCTCGATCGGGCAGCGCAGCTTTAACGTCGATACGGCTGCGGTTCGCGCTCAGCTCGAATTCTGATCCCACATTGATGCGAAATGAAAAGGGGCTCCGCATCAATGCGGGGCCCCTTTTCTATACATACGATGGGTCTGACACCGCCGAACGCGAGAATCAGGCCTGGTCGACGGGCCGAGGGCGGGCCTGCTCATCAATGGCAACGAAGGTGAATACCCCTTCCGTCACCTTGACGTCGGTTTCTCCGCCATCGCGGGTGGCCACGACCTCAATACGAATAGCCATAGATGTGCGGCCGACGCGCTCGACATTGGCATATACCGATATCAGGTCACGCAGATGTATCGGTGCGATAAACTCCATCTTCTCAATCGCCACGGTGGCAACAGCGCCCTTGGCGCGCCGCGACGCGACGATACCGGCGGCGATGTCCATCTGACTCAATACCCAGCCGCCGAAGATGTGGCCGTTCGAGTTGATGTCGCTCGGCCCCGGCACCACACGAAGCACGGGGATGCGATGATCATGCGTCATACTATGTCCTCTAAATTTGCTTGGCTTCCCTTTGGACGGGGTTCGTGACAGCTTCAAGGGACCGAAAGGCTCGAACGACTCAAGGGAGAGGGCGGGATGACCATCGCGGCAATTCTTAGCAATAAAGGCGCAGAGGTCGCGACCGTGGACAGCGGTACGCGCGTGGCGGACGTTATTACGTTGTTGGCTGACCGCCGCATAGGCGCGGTCCCGGTGATGAATGGCGGCGAGATAGTTGGCATCTTCTCGGAGCGAGACCTCGTCTCGTGCGTGCGCGCGCACGGCGCGCGTGCATTGGAGAAGCCCGTCGATGACGTGATGAGCTCGCCCGCCATCACCATTGAACCGACAATGACGGCGCTGGCGGCCCTTGCGACCATGACTCGCCGCCGGATTCGTCATCTACCGGTCGTAGAATCAGGCCAGATTCGGGGATTCGTGTCGATTGGAGACCTGGTTAAGTACCGAATTGAGAAAATTGAGGCCGAAGCGGACGCCATGCGCAGTTATATTCAAAATGCCTGATGAATTTTATTTCGCAGTTTTCCGCCATTTATCGACCAAAATGCAATTTTGTTTCAAAAAACTTTCACAAACCCGTTGACGGTTCGAAAGGTCGTACATATATGCCCTCTCACAGCAGCGGCGGCGGCCACTTCGGACCGCCACCGTGTTCGTGTCTCTCTTAGTCGGCTACCGACACCCGGAACCAAGTGAACCGGGGATAGAGACACGTCGGCTCTTTGACATTGTCGGTTAGATGAAGGGACATGCGGGCGGCGGCCCGGCTCTTGGAACCTCTGGGTTCAAGTAAGTCGGTCAAATTTATGCCGTTCCAAATGTCCTCATACGCAAACAACACCAGTTTGTATATTTGTGCAGGAACGGCTCCCAGAGATACCGGCCTGCCAGGCCTATTCCGCCTGGCTTGTCGTATATCAACTTGAGAGTTTGATTCTGGCTCAGAACGAACGCTGGCGGCATGCCTAACA
>NZ_CAMLDL010000020.1 GCF_946478955.1 uncultured Sphingomonas sp.
GACCTTCTACCGCTATTCCCCTAGCGATCCCCTCGTGATCGACAATCTCGACCTGGTTATCGAGCAAGGTGACCATGTCGCGATCACCGGGCCGTCGGGGGGCGGAAAATCTACCTTGGTTCGCCTGCTGCTCGGAATGGTCGAGCCCGACAGCGGCGAGGTATTGGTGGATCATATGCCCCTCGAACGGTTCGGAATTCGCAGCTATCACCGGCAAATTGCGGCGGTGCTTCAGGAAGACAGCCTGTTCGCCGGCTCGCTGGCCGACAATATCGCCTTGTTCGACGATAATGTGGACATGCAGCGCGTGATCGCGGCGGCCACGGCGGCAGCGATCCACGACGACATCCTGCGTATGCCGATGCAGTATGAGACGCTGGTCGGTGACATGGGCTCGACCTTGTCGGGCGGCCAGAAACAACGTGTGCTTTTGGCACGCGCGCTGTACCGGCGGCCCAAGATATTGATTATGGACGAAGGTACCGCGCACCTCGACGCGGCACACGAGAAAGCGGTGAACACGGCGATCGGCGCCATGGGCATTACCCGCATCATTATCGCCCACCGCCGGGAAACCATCGAAGCCGCGGACCGGGTGCTCGTGATGGTTGGCGGCAAGTTGCATGAAATTGCGCAGGACATGCTGGTGAAGGAAGGCGACAAGCCTGCGTCCGAACCAACGGCCGAACCCGCGCCCGATGCAAAGTCCGCAAAAGCCTGAATCAGCGACAGGCAAAATATTGGCGCGCCCGGCAGGATTCGAACCTGCGACCACGAGCTTAGAAGGCACGTGCTCTATCCAGCTGAGCTACGGGCGCGCGATGCAATTCGGCCTAGTCAACGGTGCGAAGCACCGCAAGGCCGAACGGCCGTCCGAGCTTATTGCGAGGAAGCCAAGGCCAGCGAATGCGGCCGCCCGGCGCTTGAGGGACCAATCAAAAATTGGCAGCACCGCAAGGCCGAACGGCCGTCCGAGCTTATTGCGAGGAAGCCAAGGCCAGCGAATGCGGCCGCCCGGCGGGAAGCGTCCAACAAATTACGCGACGGCTTCAAGCAATCCTTCGAAAAGCCGTCTGCCGTCGGTCGACCCATGCGCCGCCTCAACCACGCGTTCTGGATGCGGCATCATACCCAGCACATTGCCTTGGGCGTTGATGATGCCGGCAACGTCGCGGGCGGATCCGTTGACGCTGCCCGTGTATCGGAACGCCACGCGGCCATCGCCTTCAAGACGGTCGAGCGTTTCCGCATCGGCCTGGAAATTGCCGTCATGATGGGCCACCGGGATGCCGATTTCCTCACCCGACTTATAGTGGGACGTGAAAATGGACTGGCTGTTTTCAACCTTCAACCCAACCGTGCGGCAGACGAAGTGAAGGCCCGCGTTACGCATCAACGCACCCGGCAGCAGACCAGCCTCGGTCAACACCTGAAAGCCGTTGCAGATTCCGAGAACGGGGACGCCTTTGCCGGCAGCCTCAACCACCGCCTTCATAATGGGCGAGCGCGCGGCCATGGCACCTGAACGAAGATAGTCGCCGTATGAAAATCCGCCGGGAACCGCGATGAAGTCGGTTCCATCGGGAAGCGTTGCGTCGCGATGCCACACCATTGCCGGTGCCTTGCCGGTCACCTGGGCGATGGCCACCGCCAGGTCGCGGTCGCAGTTCGAGCCAGGGAAAACGATGACGGCGCTTTGCACGTCAGGCCTGTCCCGAGCCTGCCGAGGCGGCGGCCGGCTTCTCGATTTTGAAATTTTCGATGACGGTGTTGGCCAAAAGTTTGCGGCACATGTCCTCAATGGCTGCGTCGCTGGTGCCGTCGGCCAGATCAAGTTCGATCAACTTGCCGGCACGAACCTCTTGAACGCCATCAAAGCCCAACCCTTCCAGGGCATGGTGGATCGCCTTGCCCTGCGGGTCGAGGACGCCGGGTTTCAGGGTCACGAACACGCGCGCTTTCATGGATAGGCCTTTCATTGGCGAAGATGCTGGCGCCCCTATGGCGAGCGATGCGCGCCGGGGCAAGCTTTACCGGCTTTTAACCAGCGCGGTCGCATGACGCTCTACTGCGCGCAGAAATCGGTCTGCGCCGAGTCCATCTGGGTGGATATATGGTCGCACTGGCCGCTACGATGTTCGTCACGCTGTTCGGCTGGGGGGCCGATTATTTCCACTGGTCGGACCCGGAAGGAAAAGTGCAGCTCGCCCTTTTCACCTCGTTCGTCCTCGGAATTGTTTGCGGTTACAAACTTCGCAACTAACCGGCGATTATTTAATAGCCGCTGAGCCGGGCGACGGCCGCGGCATGATAGGCCGGACTGCCGAACATTGCGTCCAATACCGCCTGACGCTTCATGTAAAATCCAATGTCATGCTCATCGGTCATACCAATTCCACCGTGCATCTGGACACCTTCCTGAACCGCGAGCCGCGCTACCTTGCCCGCCTTGGCTTTGGCGACCGCGACCATCAACTCGGCCCTGTCGTCGCCCGCATCAAGCAGCTGTGCCGCCTTTAGCGAGGCCGCTCGGGCAATCTCGATCTCGCCATACAAATGGGCGGCGCGTTGCTGCAGCACCTGAAATTCTCCGATCAGCCTGCCGAATTGCTTGCGCTGTTTCAGATATTCGACGGTCATCGCGGTTGCGCCTGCGGCCACGCCGACCAGCTCCGCCGCCGCCCCGGCGCGACCAGCGTTGAGGGCGCGCGACAGGGGCACCCACCCATTATCAACACCGCCGATCACCGCATCGGCATCGAGCAGGGCATTGTCGAACGTCAACCGCGCGGCCTTGCTACTGTCGGCCATGGCGAGATTTTCGACGGTCATGCCGGGCAGATCGCGGGGGACCGCGAATAAAGTGACCCCGTCGATCTCTCCCGGTTTGCCGCCGGTTCGGGCCGCGACCAGGATCATGTCGGCACTGGCACCTTGAACGACGAACTGCTTGGCACCGTTCAAGGCAAACCCATTACCTTGGCGGCTTGCGGCCAGCGCCGTTTGCGCCGGGGCGTGATGCCGACCTTCGTCGAGTGCCAGCGCAATGACCGTTTCCCCCGACAGGATGCCGGGGAACCAGTGAGCGGCCTGGGCGGAACCGTCCAATGCCCGCACTGCGGCAACCGAGGTCGACAGAAAAGGCGACGGGGTGAGATTTCGACCAATTTCTTCAAGCACGATATTGGCTTCAACCTGACCAAGCCCAGCGCCGCCGTCCGCCTCCGGGATCAGAATGCCGGTCAGGCCCAGCTCTGCAAATTGTTTCCACAGGCCATGGCCAAACCCGTCCTTGCAGCCGATGTCGCGCCAATGGCGCAGCTGCTTGGGAATAGCGCCTTCCGCCGCCATGAATGGGCTGACGCTGTCTTGCAGCATCCGCTGGTCGTCGTTGAGGGTCATCATTTCTTCAGGCTCCCGGCAGGCCGAGGATATGTTTGGCGACAATGCCGAGCTGGATTTCGCTGGTGCCACCTTCAATGGAATTGGCTTTGGTGCGCAGCCAGTCGCGGGCGGTTTTGCCGCCGCGTGATGCCTCGCTATCCCACTCCAGGGCATCGCTTCCGCCGGCCGCCATCATCAGCTCATGACGCTGCTTGTTCAACTCGGTCCCGGCATATTTCATCATCGACGGCAGGGCGGGGTGGGCCTCGCCCGCCTTCAACTGATCGATGAACCGCTCGCTCATCGCGGCGAAGGCGAGGGCATCAACATCGAATTCAGAGATCCTGACGCGCAGTAGCGGATCGTCGATCGGTCCTACCGACGCACCGAGCGATTTGGACGAGCCAAGTCCCATGCCGCTGATCATCTCCCGCTCATGGCCGAGCAGATATTTGGCAACGTCCCAGCCCTTATTCTCTTCATGAATCCGTTGAGAGACAGGCACTTCGACATCATCGAAAAAGGTTTCGCAGAAAGGCGAATTGCCGCTGATCAGCAGGATCGGCTTGGTCGAAACGCCGCGGCTTTCCATATCGAACAGCAGGAAGCTGATCCCGCCATGCTTGGACTCAGTCGAGGTGCGGACGAGGCAGAAAATCCAGTCGGCCTGATCGGCGTAGCTGGTCCACACCTTCTGACCGTTGACGAGATAATGGCCGCCCCGAACCGGATCGGACACGGTTTCCGCCTTGGTCGATAAGCCGGCAAGGTCACTTCCCGCGCCCGGTTCCGAATAGCCTTGGCACCAACGGATTTCGCCGCGCGCGATTTCGGTGAGATATTTCACCTTCTGCTCTTCGGTGCCATATTTCAGCAGGGCCGGGCCAAGCATCGAGATGCCGAAGCTGGTGAGCGGTGAGCGTGCACCAATCGCCGTCATTTCCTCTTTGAGGATTTTCGCCTCCGCCGCGCTCAAACCGCCGCCGCCATAGGCTTTCGGCCAGTCGGGCACGGTCCACCCCCGCGCCGCCATCGCGCCGAGCCATTGTTTCTGCGCTTCACTTTGATATTCGAAGTGACGCCCGCCCCAGCAAATATCCTTCTCGCCCCGCATGGGCGTGCGCATTTCCGGCGGGCAATTGGCCTCCAGCCAGGCGCGGGTATCGGCGCGGAATTGATCGAGCGGATCGGTCATTTGGCGGCTCCCGAGGTTGCGTTGGATTGATAATAGGCGTGGCGAATTACCCCAAGCGCGCTGGCAATGATCAGTAGGCGCACGGCGATGTGGACCATCTTGCCCTGATCAAGTTCCCACGCCCCCTGCACGGTGGCAATCGTACCGAACAGGCCGAACAACTGATAAAGAATGACCATCGCGGCGACGGCATAACCAGGACGGACCAGCAGCCACAGCATCAGGAAGGCGTTGAGGACGACGTCGACGCCTACGAGCGGCAGCGCGCCCGGAACACCCAGTGCGCCCCAGACGATCCACAATGTATGCCCAGCGAGTGCGGCAATGGTCAGACTCACCGACCGATCACGACCCATGCCATAGCGCAGACCCGCGTAGATAAGACCGGCGCCGAGCAATGGCAGCCATAGCGCGGGACCGATCAAGGTTGCGCCAAGATAGCCAGCGCCGATGGCCATCAGTACGCCGATTGCCCATTTCTGAAGATTGGGACGCTGCTCCAAAATCGATCCTCTTTCCCGATATCGCGGTCGTTTTTTGGTCCCGGACTTGCCCGGAACCCTTCGCCGTCCTAGCCCGTTTTGGAACGATACTGATGCGATGCGCAAGCGGGAGAAGCGGCGGTGGACTTTGACCTTACGGAACGGCAGGCTTTTTTCAAAGGCCGGGTCAAGGACTTCATCGATACCCACGTCCGTCCGCGAGTCGGGGACTACAAAAAGCAGATCGACGCCGGTGATCGCTGGCAGCCGATCGACCTGATCGAGGAATTGAAGCCGAAGGCCAAGGCGGCGGGCCTGTGGAACCTGTTCATGCCGCCGGGCGGCGCGCTGCAGCATGTTGACGAGACATTTCCGTTTGAAGGTGAGCAGCTTTCCAACCTCGAATATGCGCTGTGCGCCGAGGAGATGGGGCGCATCCTGTGGTCGGCGGAGGTGTTCAACTGCTCCGCGCCCGACACCGGCAATATGGAGGTGCTGCACCGTTACGGCACCCGCGCGCAAAAGGACCAATGGCTCGCTCCCCTGATGCGCGGCGAAATCCGCTCCGCATTTCTTATGACCGAGCCGGGAGTCGCCTCGTCCGACGCAACCAACATCGAATGCCGGATCGAGCGTGACGGCGATGAGTATGTCATCAACGGCCGCAAATGGTGGTCGTCCGGCGCGGGCGATCCACGCTGCAAGGTCGCGATCCTGATGGGCAAGACCGACACGCAGGCGCGCAAACATCAGCAGCAATCAATGGTGCTGATGCCGATGGACGCGCCTGGCGTGACGGTCGAGCGTTTCCTCTCCGTCTATGGCTATGACGACGCCCCGCACGGCCATATGGAAATCGCGCTGAAGGACGTGCGCGTTCCGGCGTCGAACATGTTGCTCGGCGAAGGGCGCGGGTTTGAGATTGCGCAGGGACGTCTCGGCCCAGGCCGCATCCACCATTGCATGCGCACCATCGGTGCGGCGGAGGAAGCGCTGGAGCTGATGGTGAAGCGCCTGCAATCGCGCGTCGCCTTCGGCAAGCGCATCGCCGACCATAGTGTCTGGGAACAACGGGTCGCTGAAGCGCGGATCGAGATTGACTGCACGCGGCTCCTCTGCCTCAAGGCCGCCGACATGATGGACAAGGTCGGCAACAAGGCCGCCAAGGCCGAGATTGCGATGATTAAGGTCAAGGCTCCGCGCATGGCGCTGGCCGTGATCGACGACGCGATCCAGTCGTTCGGCGGCGCGGGCGTGTCGCAGGACACGCCGCTCGCGGGCAGTTGGGCCGGCATCCGCACCCTGCGCTTCGCCGACGGCCCCGATGAAGTACACAACCGCGCCATCGCGCTGATCGAATATGCCAAACATGCAGAGGCGCTGGCGTGAGCGGCCTTTTCGATCTGACCGGCAAAGTTGCGATCATCACTGGATCGTCACGCGGGATTGGTAAGGCGATTGCCGAGGCGATGGCGGAACAGGGCGCGAAAGTCGTGATTTCCAGCCGCAAGCAGGACGCCTGCGATGAGACCGCCGCCGAGATCAACGCGGCCCACGGTGAAGGCACCGCCATCGCGGTCGCCGCCAACATTTCCAGCAAGGACGATCTTCAACACCTCGTCGACGAAACCCGCCGACAGTTCGGCAAGATCGACGCGCTGGTCTGCAACGCGGCGTCCAACCCTTATTATGGCCCGATGGCCGGGATCGCGGACGACCAGTTCCGCAAAATCCTGGAAAACAACGTCATCGCCAACCACTGGCTGATTTCCATGGTCGCGCCGGAAATGGTCGAGCGGAAGGCGGGATCGATCATCATCGTCAGCTCGATTGGCGGCCTGACCAGCTCAACCGTGATCGGCGCGTACAACATCTCCAAGGCGGCGGATTTCCAGCTCGCCCGCAACCTTGCCGCCGAATTCGGGCCAAGCGGGGTGCGCGTCAACTGCATCGCGCCGGGCCTGATCAAGACCGACTTTGCCAAGGCCCTGTGGGAAAATCCGGACACGCTGAAGGCCGTCACGCGCGGGACGCCGCTTCGGCGGATTGGCGAACCGCGGGAAATTGCGGGCGCGGCGGTTTACCTTGCCAGCGATGCCTCAACCTTCATGACCGGCCAGACGATGATCGTCGATGGCGGGTCCACGATTGGGGTGGGGCTGTGAGGTTCGCGCTTCATTGTTCCCCTGCGCAGGCAGGGGCCCAGTCCGGCGCCAAGGGCGCCGCTCTGCGGCGCGTCTGGGCTCCTGCCTTCGCAGGAGAACTGAATTGAGCCGCCTCTCGGGCAAAGTCGCTATCGTCACCGGCGCAGGGTCCGGGATCGGCAAGGCGACCGTCGAATTGTTCAAACGCGAAGGTGCGACCGTTTATGGCGCGGACCTGAAAGGTGCCGACATCATATGCGATGCTGGCGATGAAGCCTCGGTCCAGTCGCTGGTTCAGCGGGTGATGGACGATGAAGGCCGCCTCGACATTTTCTTCGCCAATGCCGGTGTATCTGGCGGCTTCGACGGAATCTTCGACCAGGACGCGACGCAGTGGGCGGAGATTTTACGGATTAACCTGATTGGTCCGTTTTTGGCCGTAAAATACGCCGCCCCGGTAATGAAGGAGAGCGGCGGCGGCTCGATCATCTGCACCGCCAGCGTCGCCGGCATCCGCGCCGGAGCAGGCGGCCCGGCCTACAGCGCGTCCAAGGCGGGCGTCATCAACCTCGTGAAAGTCGCCGCGACCCAGCTTGTCGGATCGAACGTCCGCTGCAACGCAATCTGCCCGGGCCTGATCGAAACCGGAATGACCCAATTCATCTACGACAAGGCGCGCGAACGCGGGCAGGAGGGGCAGCTCGGCCACCTCAACCCGATGAAGCGCGGCGGCGAGCCGACCGAAATCGCCCACGCCGCCCTGTTCCTCGCCTCCGACGAAAGCAGCTATGTCAACGGCCACGCGCTCGTCGTCGACGGCGGCCTGTCCGTCAGCCACCCTTTCAACCATCAAAGCTATGGCCGGACCTCGGCCTGAACACCCGGAGATCATCATGACCGACAGCCCCATTTCCACGCAGCTGCACCACGATGTGCTGATCATCACCTCCAACAACCCGCCGGTGAACGCGCTCGGTGCCGCCGTCCGGCAGGGACTGGTCGCGGCAATTGAAGAGGCGGAGGCCAATGGCGCGGTCAACGCCGTCGTCATCCGCTGTGAGGGCAAGACCTTCTTCGCGGGCGCGGACATTACCGAATTCGGCAAGCCGCCGGTCATGCCCTGGCTGCCCGACGTGGTCGACCGGATCGAGAATTGCACCAAGCCGGTGGTCGCCGCAATCCATGGAACGGCGCTCGGCGGTGGGTGCGAAGTCGCGCTCGGCTGTCACTACCGTGTCGCGGTGAAGGACGCGAAGTTGGGCTTCCCCGAGGTGAACCTCGGCCTGCTGCCCGGCGCAGGCGGCACCCAACGCGCACCGCGCGTTGGCGGCGTCGAACTGGCGCTGACCATGGCCACCACCGGCAAGCCGATCAGCGCCGGTCAGGCCTATGAAGCAGGCCTCGTCGATCGGGTCGTTGACGGCAACCTCGTCGAACATGCCGTGGCCTTCGCTGAGGAGGTCAAGGACGTCCGCCCGCTGCCCAAGTCGCGTGAGCGCAATGAGAAGGTGACCGGCGTCGATCCGGTAATCTTCGAGGACTACAAGAAGGCCAACGCCAAGCTTTTCCGCGGGGACATTGCGCCGCAGGCGAACCTCGACTGCATCCGCGCCGCCACGCAGTTACCCTTCGCGGAAGGCATCACCTTCGAACGCACCAAGTTCATGGAATTGATGGTCGGCGAACAGGCCAAGGCTCGCCAATATTTCTTCTTTGCCGAGCGCAAGGCGGCGAAGATCGACGGCATCGACGACAGCGTGCAGCCGCGCGATATCCGCAAGGTCGGCGTCATCGGCGCGGGCACGATGGGCGGCGGCATTTCGATGAACTTCCTGTCGGCGGGTATCCCGGTGACGATCTTCGAAATGAACCAGGAGGCGCTCGACCGCGGCACCGGCATCATCCGCAAGAATTATGAGGCGACCGCGTCCAAGGGTCGCATGACCGCCGCGCAGGTTGAAGGCGCGATGGGACTTCTGACGCCTACGCTGGAGTTCAACGAGCTGGCCGATTGCGACCTGATCATCGAGGCGGTGTATGAAAATATGGACGTGAAGAAGGACATCTTCACCCGCCTGGACGCCACGGTGAAGCAGGGCGCGATCCTGGCCAGCAACACCAGCTACCTCGACATTGACGAAATCGCATCGGTGACGAAGCGGCCGCAAGACGTGCTCGGTCTCCACTTCTTCTCCCCCGCCAATGTCATGAAACTGCTCGAAATCGTGCGCGGCGCGAAAACCGCCGGCGATGTCCTGATCACCGCGATGGCACTGGCCAAGAAGATCAAGAAGGTAGCGGTGGTCGCGGGCGTCACCTACGGCTTCATCGGTAACCGCATGCTGATGCCGCGCCAGGTGGAGGCGACCAAGCTCCTCCTCGAAGGCGCGACGCCGGAACAGGTCGACAAGGTCCATGTCGCGTTCGGCATGCCGATGGGCCCATTCCAGATGGCCGACCTTGCGGGTGTCGATATCGGTTGGCACCGCGACCCGACCCGGATCGAAAATATCCGCGACGCGCTCGCCGCCGAGGGGCGTTGGGGGCAGAAGAAGGGCGCCGGTTTTTACGACTATGACGAAAAACGCCGCCCGACGCCGTCCCCGCGCGTTCAGGAAATCATCGAGGACTTCCGCAAAAAGGCCGGGGTCACGCCGCGCGACATCAGCGACGAGGAAATCGTCCAGCGCACGCTCTACACCATGGTCAATGAGGGCGCGAAGATCCTTGAAGAAGGCAAGGCGCAGCGGGCGTCGGACGAAGATGTCGCCTGGGTCTATGGCTATGGCTGGCCAGTCTATCGCGGCGGCCCGATGTATTGGGCCGACAGCGAAGGCCTGCAGAAGATCGTCGACGGCCTGAAGGCGCAGCAGGAGCGGCTGGGCCCCGATTTCAGCTTCTCCAACTTACTGCTGGACAAGGCCGCAAAAGGCGAGAAATTTACCGCCAGATAATCGCTGAAACGGAGGAATTGGGATGGCAGATCGGATGGTGGACCAGACTTCGGGGAATGAGGTCATTCCGTACCGCCCGATCGTCATCGCGATTCACTGGATCAGCGCCGCGCTGATCCTGACGCAAATGTGGTTGGGTTACACCTTCCACGATCTGCCGAAGGGCACGCCAGAACGCGACAATATGTTCCTGTGGCACAAGACGGTTGGCGTCACGATCCTGCTGTTGGTGATCGTCCGACTGATCGTGCGCCTGATGAACCCGCCGCCGCTCTACCCCAGTTCGATGCCGCGCTGGGACCGGATGGCCGCGATATGGGTAGAGCGCCTGCTCTATTTCTTCATGTTCGCGCTTCCGCTGACGGGCTTGATGGCCGTGTCCAAGGGTGGGTCGATGACCAGCCTTCAGTTCGGCCTGGCGTTCCCGACGATTCCGCTGCCCGACCTTGGCGAGCTTCATGAGCCGCTGGTCTTCGGCATGTGGGTTCTGCTTGCCATCCATGTGCTCGCGGCGCTGAAGCATCAGTTTGTCGACAGGGACGGCGTCGCCGGGCGAATGATCCCGTTCCTGCGCCGCGACTAATCGGTCTTCATTGCCGTCGCGGGCAGCAACCAAAGCATTGCGCCCGCCACTGCCGCGACCCCTGCTGACGCGATGAACGTCATCGCCGACCCGTCATGGTCCCATAACAGACCGGCGGCAAGGCTTGCGAGCAATGCAGCGATACCGTTGATGAAGAAGAAGGCGCCGAAGCTGGTGGCGCGCGCGTCATCCGGCGCTGCGTCGGCGATCATCCGGCTGAAGATGCCCTGCGTCATCGCCATATGCGCGCCCCACAGGACGACGCCGAACGCAACGCCGATGACCGACACCGTTTGCGATAACCACAGATTCGCGCCGACCAGCACCGCTATCCCGCCGAGCAGCAGCGTCTTGGGCTCAACCCGGTCGCTCAGCGCACCGAACGGGTAGGCGAGCAGGAAATAGGCAAGGCTGAACAAGGCGAGCACCAGCGGCGACCATTCGGTGCCAAGGCCCACTTCCATCGCCTTTAGGATCAGGAAGCTTTCCGAAAAACGCGCCAGGCCGAACAGGAACCCGACGCCAAGCAGGCGCTTGACCGATTTGGGAAGTTCGCGAAATCCGGCGAAGGCGACCTTGGCCTTGGCCGCAGGCTGTCCGCTCCCGGTTTCGTGGAGCATCGTCGCGGCAAAGGCGAAGGACAGGAACGCGGGGATCACCGCGATCCAGAACACGGTGCGGACATCATTTGCCAGCCAGATCATCAGCCCAACCGCGATGATCGGGGCCAGGAAACCGCCCACCGTATCGAGCGACTGGCGCAACCCGTACGCCGCACCGCGCTGCGCCGGGGGCGTTTCATCGGCAATCATCGCATCGCGCGGGGCGCCGCGTATGCCTTTGCCGATCCGGTCGATGAAGCGCGCGCCAAGGATAGGGACGACGCCGTTCGAAAGCGGGAACAGGGGCTTGGACAGCGCCGCCATGCCATAGCCGAGCAGCACCCACGGCTTGCGCTTGGCCTGCCGATCGGACAGCCGCCCGCTGACCAGCTTGGCGATGTTGGCGGTGCCTTCCGCAAACCCGTCAAGTGCGCCCATTGCTGCCACCGGCAAACCCAGCGTGACCGTCAGGAAGGCCGGCAGTAGCGCATGATAAATCTCGCTCGACAGATCCATCAGCAGGCTGACGATGCCCAGGATCCAGACGGTGCGGGGGAGTTTGGGTCGCGTATTCATGATACTTGCTACCCCACAAATTTGCCAAATGCGAAAACTTTGATAGGCTCAACAACATGTGGGGAGCTTCAACACCGAACGCGCTTGCGGCGCGCTTTGCCCGATTGGTCGAGCAACTGGGCGGCGATACCGCGGCAGCCAAGGCGATGGGGATGCAGCGCGACCTGCTTAGCGCCGTCGACGCCGCCGCGCCCGCGACGCTCAATCAGGTTGCCGATAGGGTCGGGCGGGGAGCGCCTGCCGTCAGCCGCGCGATTGATACCCTGGTCCGTGGCGGCCTAGTCGAGCGGAGAGCTGACCCCGACAATCGTCGCCGCCTTCAACTCAGCCTTACCGACGATGGGCGCCAGTTCATGCGCCAACCGCCGACCACGGACGCAAGCCTCGAAGGCCGCCTCGGCAAACTCGCCTCAAGCGAACTACGCGCCCTCGAACGCGGAATCGAAATCCTCGAACGCCTGCCGCAATGATCCGTCGGATATTGCTGGTTGTAGGCGCGGTCCTGTTGGTGGCCGTCGCATATCTGACCGTCTGTGTTGTCGTGGAGCGGGGCAGGGTCGCCGGGAAGGTCGATGCGATTATCGCTAGCGCCGCACCCGATGAGCTGGGGCTTTCGGCGGAGCGCCGCCGCATCCTCCTGACCGTGGAGGACCCGACATTCGACCACAATAAGGGCATCGACCTAACCTCGCCTGGCGCAGGCATGACCTCGCTATCGCAGAGCCTCGGTAAGCGCATTTTCTTTGACCCATTCAAGCCTGGCATTCGCAAGTTCAAGCTGATGGCGCTGACCCGCTTCGCTTTGGTGCCAAAGGTCGACGCCAACAAACGCCTCACGGCATGGCTCGCCACGGCCTATTTGGGCACGGTCAATGGCAAGCCAGTGAGCGGATTTGATGCGGGCGCGCGCGCCTATTTCGGCAAGCGCCTGTCGATGATCGACGACCATCAATTCACCCAATTGGTCGCGATGGGCCCGGCACCCAACAAGTTGGACCCCATTCGCCATCCGGCCGAAAATGCGGAGAGGGTCCGCCGCATCAATCGCTTGCTTGCGGGCGAGTGCCAACCGACCGGACTCCGAGACGTCGACCTGCACGGTTGCAAATAGCCGCGCCCGCTGCATTGCAGCATCGCGCACTTTGCTGTAGGGGCGCGCCAACTCTTATTCACGGACATTGATATGAACCTGCGCAACGTGGCGATCATCGCCCACGTCGACCATGGCAAGACCACGCTCGTCGACCAGCTTTTCCGCCAATCGGGCACCTTCCGCGAGAATCAGCGCATCGAAGAGCGCGCGATGGATTCGAACGACCTCGAAAAGGAACGCGGGATCACGATTCTCGCCAAATGCACCTCGGTCGAATGGACCCCGGAAGCAGGCGGCGAGACGGTCCACATCAATATCGTCGACACCCCCGGCCACGCCGACTTCGGCGCCGAGGTGGAACGAATCCTGTCGATGGTCGACGGCGTCATCCTGCTGGTCGATAGTGCTGAAGGGCCGATGCCGCAGACCAAGTTTGTTACTGGCAAGGCGCTCGGCCTCGGCCTGAAGCCGATTGTGGTCGTCAACAAGATCGACCGTCCCGACGCTCGCCCGGCCGAAGTGCTGGACGAAGTGTTCGAACTGTTCCTCAACCTTGAGGCCAATGACGAGCAGCTCGACTTCCCCGTGCTCTACGCATCGGGTCGCGCCGGTTATGCCGGGATGACCGATGACGTGCGCGAAGGCGACCTTCAGCCGCTGTTCGAAACCATCGTCAGCCACGTCAAGGATCCGGGCCTGCCCAAAGACGGCGAGTTCAAGATGCTCGCGACCCTGCTCGACCGCGACCCCTTCCTCGGCCGCTTTCTCACCGGCCGCGTCGAAAGCGGTACGCTCAACGTCAACGACCCGATCCGGGCGATGGACGTCAACGGCAAGGTCGTTGAGGATGGCCGTGCGACCAAGATTTTCGCTTTCCAGGGGCTGGAGCGCGTGCCGGTCGACAAGGCCGAGGCGGGTGACATCATCGCCATCGCGGGGCTGCTCAAGGCGACCGTGTCGAACACCATTGGCACGCCGCAGATCACAGAGCCGCTGCACGCGCGCGAAATCGACCCGCCGACGCTCAGCATGACCTTCGCCGTCAACGACAGCCCGTTCGCGGGCAAGGACGGCGACAAGGTGCAGAGCCGCGTCATTCGCGAGCGTCTGGAACGCGAAGCCGAAGGCAATGTCGCGATCCGCATTTCGGAAACCGCTGGCGGCGAAGCCTTTGAAGTTGCTGGCCGCGGTGAGCTTCAGCTTGGCGTGCTCATCGAAACGCTGCGCCGCGAAGGCTTTGAACTGTCGATCTCGCGCCCGCGTGTGCTGTTCCAGGACGGACCGGACGGCCGCGAAGAGCCTTATGAAACCGTCGTCGTCGACGTTGATGACGAGTTTTCCGGCACGGTCATCGACAAGATGGCGCAGCGCAAAGCGGAAATGACCGACATGCGCCCGTCGGGCGGCGGCAAGACCCGCCTGACCTTCAGCGCCCCGTCGCGTGGCCTGATCGGCTATCATGGCGAATTCCTGTCCGACACGCGCGGCACCGGAATCATGAACCGCCTGTTCGAGAAGTACGGCCCGCACAAGGGCAAGATCGAAGGCCGCGGCGTCGGCGCGCTCATCTCGATGGAGCAGGGTGCGGCGGTCGCCTATGCCCTCAACATGCTTGAAGAGCGCGGCACCCTGTTCATCTCACCCGGCGACATGCTCTACGAGGGTATGATCATCGGCGAAAGCGCGAAGCCGCACGACCTTGAGGTCAATCCGCTGAAGTCCAAGCAGCTCACAAACTTCCGTGCGTCGGGCAAGGATGAAGGCATTCGCCTCACTCCGCCGCGCAAGATGAGCCTGGAGCAGGCGATCGCCTATATTCAGAACGACGAACTGGTCGAAGTAACGCCGAAGGTCGTGCGTCTCCGCAAGCGTCACCTCGATCCGCATGAGCGCAAGCGTGAATCAAGGAAACTTGAGAACGCTTAACCGTTAATACCCCTGCGTAGGCAGGGGCCCAGTCGCGCTGCACCGCAGCGCCATTGAGCGTCCGACTATTTTGAGCCCTCTCCCAACATTTGGGGGAGGGCTAAACCGCATTTTTGAATCGAACCATCATATGACCAATCCCAACGTCAATCCGACCCTGCAACAGGCGCTGACCGAGCGGGGCTATGACACGCTGACTCCCGTTCAATCGGAAGTGATCATGCCGGTCGCCGAAGGCCGCGACCTGATCGTTTCGGCTAAGACCGGGTCGGGCAAGACCGTCGCCTTCGGCCTTGCCATGGCAGGGGAGCTGATCGAGGGTGAGCGCGTGCCGTGGAGCCGCGAGCCGCTCGGCCTCGTCATCGCCCCGACGCGCGAGCTGGCGCTTCAGGTTAGCAAGGAACTGGAGTGGCTCTACAAGCCCGCCGGTGCCCGCGTCGTCACCTGTGTTGGCGGCATGGACCCGATGAAGGAACGCCGCGCGCTGAACGGCGGCGCCCACATCGTTGTGGGCACCCCGGGGCGCCTGCGCGATCATCTGGAACGTGGTGCGCTCGACCTGTCGAAGCTGCGCGTGGTCGTGCTCGACGAGGCCGACGAAATGCTCGACATGGGCTTCCGCGAAGAGCTGGAGGAGATCCTCGACGCCACGCCGACTGAACGCCGTACCCTGCTGTTCTCGGCGACCATGCCGCGCCCGATCCAGGCGCTGGCTAAACGCTACCAAAAGGACGCGCTGCGGATCGAAACCATCGGCCAGGGCGAAAGCCACGCCGACATCGCCTATCAGGGTGTCACGGTCAGCCCGACCGACATCGAACATGCAGTGGTCAATCTACTGCGCTTCCACGAGGCGGAAACCGCCATCCTGTTTTGCGCCACTCGTGACGCCGTCCGCCGCCTCCACGCCAGTCTGACCGAACGCGGTTTTTCCGCCGTCGCGTTGTCGGGCGAGCATAGCCAGTCGGAACGCAACAACGCGCTTCAGGCGCTGCGCGATGGCCGTGCCCGGGTCTGCGTTGCCACCGACGTCGCCGCACGCGGGATCGACCTTCCCTCCGTCAGCCTCGTCGTCCATGTCGAACTACCGCGCGATGCCGAAACGCTGCAGCACCGATCGGGCCGCACTGGCCGCGCCGGGCGCAAGGGCATTGCCGCGCTGATCGTGCCCTATCGCCGCCGCCGAAACGTCGAAATGATGCTGCGCAATGCGAAGATCCAGGCCGAATGGATCGATCCGCCCAAGGCCGAGGATATTCACGGCCGCGACCGGGCACGTCTGCTCGAACAGCTGACCCAGCCGGTCGAGCAGGATGACGAGGATCGCGCCTTCGCCGAACAGCTGATGGCGACGCTGACCCCGGCGGAAATCGCCGCCGCCCTGGTCCGCACCATCAAGACCGACCTGCCCGCGCCGGAAGACATCATCCCAATGAGCGAGCGCGATACGTCGCGCGACGGCGGACCGCGCGCCGGTTTTGAAGGATCGAGCTGGTGGCGGATCAACGCCGGTCGTCGCCACCGGGCCGACCCGCGCTGGCTACTGCCGCTGATCTGTCGCTACGGCCATGTCAGTCGCCAGGACATTGGCGCGATCCGCATCGCTGCCAGCGAAAGCTATTTCGAGGTGTCGGCCCGCGCCACGCCGGGCTTCAAGAAAGCCCTGTCGCGTGCCACTATCGCGCCGGAAGACGAAGGCTTGTTGATCGAGCAGACCGATGGTCCGCCGCAGGATGGTGGCCAACGTGAAAACCGTCCGCGCCCGCACCCGATGAAGAATCGCCCGCCCTTCGCCAAGGCCAAGAAAGGCCCGCCACGCGGCCCGAAAGGTCCGCCGCGCAAGGGGCGGTAACTCGCAACTGGTTCCCCGGCCTCCGCCGGGGCACTTGCTATAAAACCGGGCTGATCATCGCCAGCGCGTTGTCCCACAGGCGCTTGGTCCAGGGCCATCTCTCGACCTCGGAAAGCAAGATTTCGCGGCTCTGCGCCTGATACGCCGCCTGCCGCGCGCGCATTTCTGCCGTGGCGCTTTTGTCGACCAGCAGGATGTTATTCTCAAAATTCAGGTCGAAGCTGCGCCGGTCCATGTTGGCCGACCCAATCAGCGTCACATCACCATCCATGGTTAGCGACTTGGTGTGGAGCAGGCCGGGTTGAAACTCAAAAACCTTCACGCCGGCTTCAAGCAGGCCAGCGTAATAGCTGCGGCTGGTCCCGCCAACGGCGAAATCATCATTGCGCGCGGGGAAAATGATCGTCGTGTCGACCCCGCGATTGGCGGCCGCGCATAGCGCCGCCTGAATCGATGGGTCGGGGACATAATAAGGCGTGGTAACGTACAGCCACTCGCGCGCGGCATAAATCAACGTCTCGAACATTTCCGGCATTGCGCTTGCGCGGTAGGTTGGGCCGGTCCCGACGACCTGAGCGGTGAAGCCCCGTACGGCGTCCGGCATCGGCTCGTGAAGCAGCGCCGACACATCATCGCCGCCATTGCCCATCCAATCGATCGCGAACAAATGCTGGTTCTGCCGTACCACCGGCCCTTCGAAGCGCATAACGGCATCGACCCATGGCCCATATTTGGCCTTGGGCAAGAAAGCCGGGTCGGCGCAATTCTGGCTTCCGCAATAGGTGATGCGGTTGTCGATCACTAGCACCTTGCGGTGATTACGAAGGTCGATCCGGCCGTTGAAAATCCGCTTCACAGGATTGCCAACCTTCAGCGCGATCCCGGTTTTTACGCCCTTCTCGCCCATTGATGTCCATAGATCGCTCTTGATCAGATCGCGTGATCCAATGTCATCGACCATTGCCCGGCAGGTCACGCCCCGCGCCACCGCCCGTTTCAGCGCCTCCGCCATCTTGTGCCCGTTGTGGTCGGTTAGCCAGATGTAGAACATCAGATGGACGGTGCCCGTGGCCGCGTCGATATCGGTGATCATCCGGTCGATTGCGGCGTCACCTTGCTCAACCAGCTCCGCGCGGTTGCCGCCCATCGCGGCATAATTGCTGATCGATTGGCCGACCCGAAACAGGAAATCACGCGGGTCGGGGCTCATCGGCCGGTTCGCCGCCTCATCCCAGCCCGGCGCAACGCTTGGCGGGGGCAGGGCGGCCTTGGCCTTACGAAGCGCCGCGAGCTGCCCCTTTCCGATATGGGTATTGCCGAGCAGGAGATAGCCGATCACCCCCGCATAAGGCAGCGCCACCAGGCACAACAGCCACGCCATTCGGGAATCCGGGGTCCGATGTTTGCGCAGCATGACATGCAGCGCACAGGGAATAACGAGCAGAATGTGGATCAGGATCAGCATGGCGGCGCGCATCTCTTCCCGGCGTGGATGGCAAGATTAAAGCGGATTTTATGGCAATGGGCTAGCCGCGGCGGCGATGACTCAGGATAGCGGCGGTTTCGTCACCGCCCACCTCAAACCGCCAACCGTCATTCCCGCGAAAGCGGGAATCCCGCTCCCTTCAATCAGGCCGACGCAGCGCTGAATCCTGGTGTGGCGATTGTAAAAAGCGGGATTCCCGCTTGCGCGGGAATGACGAAATTGGGGGTGTCTGCAATCGACCCATTGCAGACATTGCGCGGCGTCGTAACAATGTGCGCCATGAGGTGGCCGCCTATTTTCGTTGCATTTGCATTTTTGTGTCTGCCGGGTTGCAGCGCCGACTACCCGCTCAAAGCGTTCTTCGAGGGCGGTAAGCTCTTGTTCGACGGCGCAAAAAAGCACTGGTACTTTGGCCGCACAGGATCTTGCCCAAAGTATTTTTCAGTTCAGACGGAATCGGGCGAGACGGTTTGGCGCATTGAATCCGCCCAATACGTCTCGGACTGCAAACTCTTTCCAGTGGCGTATGGGGTTGTGCCCAAGGGGTGGGAAACGGTCGTTCCGGTCAAGCCTCTGAAGTCTGGCGAGCTTTATGTCCTGAAAGGTAGAGGCAGCGATTCTTATCATGGAGCGTTCCGTTACAGGGAACGAAAGGTCATTAGCGTTGAAAATGAGCCTGAGCTGGCAAGTCAGTTTCCCAATCCGCCTTATGAATGGAATGAGGCAACCCAGTAGCTTGCGGTTAATGCCTGCTTTCCACCCCTTTCAGACAATCCGCTGTCCTACAGCCGCCAGTCTGTGCCACGCTAAATCTTCGGCTCTTTGACAGACATGAAAAATCCGGTGCGGCGCGCAAATCCGCCGCCACGATCGTGAATCCTGATGAAGATTCGAGCTGTTCCTTAAGTTCACAAATCCGGCTCAAAAACACGCCCGCTCCCTAGCATGGAATGCCCCCGGCATTCCGCTCGGTCGCGTCCACGTCCTTTGAGAACTTAAGCGGCGGCGTTACGCGCCGGCCATTTCCATCAATAGCTTCCACTCCTCGTACCGCACGGGCGTCACACTAAGGCGTGATTGGCGGAGCATTTCGAGGGCTTCGAGGCGGGGTTCGGCCTTGATCTGGGCGAGCGAAACGGCGCGGGGGAGTTTGTCGACCGGTTTGACATGGACACTGGCCCAGATTTGCTCACCCTTGGCGTTGGTTGGGCCGTCGGGCCGCCAGGCGCGGGTGATTTCCATCACGCCGACGGCGGCCTTCTCTGTGTTCGAATGGTAGAAGAAAGACAGATCGCCGGGCTGCATCTCTTTGAGGAAATTGCGGGCAGTATAGTTGCGCACGCCATCCCATTCGGTATCGCCATCGCGGACCAGGTCGTCCCAGCTATACGCATCCGGTTCCGACCGCATCAGCCAATACGCCACCTTCGAATCCCCTTAAATCGCCATGTTGATGGCCGGTCTTACCGCTCGCGAAGCGATTGGGGAAGCGTAGTGAAATGGCGGAAATTTGCGGTAAATTAGTAGGTTCCCGTCGTTCGTCCCGCGACAGGCTCCGTTCACCGACGTTTCGGTTGCGGTACGGCCAACCGCTTTTATGTGCACTGCAACATTTTTGAAAGCGAGCGGTTCCATGAGCGCCCCGAGAAAGGGGAGGCCGGAGCCCAGGGCAAGACGGACGAGCTCTTCAACAGACTGGCGTTAGCGCATTTTCAGGCGCTTCCCGCTGCTGGACGGCCGGCCGCACGGGTTAGAGAATATAGTGAAGTTGCTTTTGAAGGCCGGCGTTTTGCCGGTCGCTGCCGTTGCCACCATGGCCGGCGCAGGGTCCAGCAATGCGTTCGCGCAGGACCTTACCAATAATGTGCCGATGGTTCGCGCCGTCGCCACCACTGTTACCGACACGGTCAGCACCGTGACCTCCGTCGTTCAGGCGACGGATGTGACCTCGCCGCCGACCCTTTCCCAGCTGGTCGACACCCAAATGGATGGGGCGCCGCTGGATGCGCAGGGCAAATGCCTTGCAACTGCGGTTTATTTTGAAGCGATGGGTGAAACGCTGGAAGGCCAGCTTGCCGTCGCCAACGTCGTCATCAACCGCGCCCGCAGCGGCCAATATCCGTCCAGTTGGTGCGGTGTTGTGAAGCAGCGTGCGCAGTTCAGCTTCGTGCGCAACGGCCGTTTCCCGCGCATCGACATCAATTGCGTCGAATGGGAACGGGCGCAGGCCATTGCGCGCATCGCGGCGCTCAATTTGAAGACGGCGCTGCCCGACGATGTGTTGTGGTATCATGCCGATTATGTCGCCCCGAGATGGCGCACGAACCTGACCAAGGTCGAAAAAATCGGCGCGCATATCTTCTATCGGTCCTGATCCGATCCGCCTGGCGCGGGAAGTCCTCTGTCTGCCGTTAACTTTGTTCAAGGGGGATTCGCGCGGGGGCTTCCTTCGCGCATCTCTTTGACAGTTAAGGACAAGCCGGGTTCTGGGGAGACCAAGCGTGCTGAAGATCCTAATTGTCGAAGACGACACACAGTTGGCGACGACATTGAAATATCTGGTCGAGGATAATCCGCGCTATCGCGTGGTGGCCACCGCTGACGACCAGGAAAGCGCGGTTGCCGCCGCCGAACTGCATCGACCTGACCTGGCGCTCGTTGACCTGAAACTGTCCAATGGCAGTACGGGGTTCTCGGTCGCCGTTAGAATGAGCGATTTCGACGTCCCCTGTTTCTTTATCACCGGCCGCGCACCCGATTTTCCGATGCCGGATCTCGCACTTGGATGCCTGATGAAGCCGTTTACGGCGGACGACATCCATCGCAGCCTGGCGGCGGCCGAGGATCTGATGCGCGGCCGTGAAACGCTGCGCCCCAAAATGCCCGTCAATCTGACGCTTTATGACCAGCCGGAGGGCGAGGGCGCGGACATGGTTGGCAATGGCGAGGCCCGGCCGGGGTTTATTCCGTCACGACGCTCGCTGAAAACCCGTTTCGAACATTGGATCGCCGGGACGCAAGCCACGCATTGATCGGCACCGCTATAGTTGCATCACGCCGCGGCGTGGTTCACGCAGACCCATGCTGCTGTCCGTAAGCCGGACGCCAGCGTCCGTCAGCGCCTGTCGGCGGCCCTTGATATCGGCTGAAAGCTGGATCGATTCATATCGAAATAGGGTGTCGAATACAGCCTGCGCAAAACAGCGGTCGAGCCACGCTGCGACCTGTGGCCAGCGCGATCCATCGATCTTACATCCGGCATAGGCGGCATTGCGAAAGAAGCTGGCAACGGAAATATCGGCAAGACCGAATTCGCCGCAAAGCCACTGTTGATCGCCGATTTCGCCTTCTAGGTAGGTTAGTTCGCGGGGCAGGTCGATGTTGATCGCTTGATCAATGCGCTGCTGATCGCCTTCTTCCTTCCACACCATCGGGCGCACGAATTTCTGGTAAAACAGGTCCCAGATGCAAACCTCGCCCAAACGGCTGTCGGCATATTCCTCAAACCAACGCGCCCGTGCCCGCCCACGCGGGTCAGCGGGCAGCGTCGCAGGCGACGGATGAATGTCTTCAAGGTAAGCGCAGATCACCGAACTGTCGTTGAGGACGAAATCACCATCAATGAGGACCGGGATGCGGCGAAGCGGACTAAGCCGTTCAAAGTCATCATTGCCGAAGAAAGGCGTGATGGGATCGACTTCATAGGCGATGCCCTTCCATTCCATCACCGCCAGCACTTTGCGCACATAGGGGCTGACAAAACTCCCGATGATCTTCACCGCGTTTCCTTTACTGCCCGCCGCTCGAAATGCCCCAGCCGCCGCCCATCGCCTGATATAATTGCACACGTGCTGCAAGGGCGTCGGATCGCGCCTGAACCAGCGCCAGCTCAACGGCGAACAGACCGCGCTGAGCATCTAGCTGCTCGAAATAAGGTGAATAACCTTCGCGATAGCGGTTGGTGGCGAGCCGGAGGGATTCGGCCGCTGCTGCGCGTTGCCGTTCCAGGATTTCGACCTGACGACCGCTGTTTTGGGTGGCGGCAAGCGCGTCCTCCACCTCCCGGAACGCGCCCAGGGCCACCTTGCGGTAATTCTGCGCGGCCTGGTCGCGCTTTGCTCCGGCGATCTCGGCGCCCGCACGCAGGCGACCGCCTTCAAACAGAGGGGCCAAAACACTGCCACCAATCGACCATATGGAAATCGGATTATCCAGCAGGCTGGAAATGCTGGCGCCAACGGCGCCGGTCAGACGAACCTGAGGAAGGAAGCTCTTGCGCGCCGCTGCGAGGTCATGATCGCTCGCAGCGAGTTGATATTCGGCCTGCGCGACGTCCGGGCGCCGCTGCAGCAGTTGCGAAGGCAGGCCGTCCGGGATGGGCGGTACTGTCAAATCCGCTAACTCCAGGCCGCGAGTTATGTCGCCCGGCAATTCGCCGGTCAGCAAGCGAAGGGCATTTTCCTGCCGCGCGATCGCGGTTTCCAGCGGCGGAATAATCTGCGCAGTTGCTTCGTAATCGGCTTGTGCCTGTGCCAGTTCCAGTCGCGGCGAATAGCCAACCTCTGCCCGGCGGCGGATAAGCTTCAGCGCGTCTGCGCGGGCGGCGAGCGCCTGGCGCGCGACGACTAACCGGGCGTCCAGCGTTCGAAGCAGGATATAGCCGCTTGCGGTGGCACTCGCGACCGACAGATCGGTTGCATCGCGGGCCGCCTCGCTAGCCAACCAACCAGAACGGGCCGAAGCGGCCCGGTCCGACAGCCGGCCGAACAGGTCCACTTCCCATCCTGCCATAATCTGCGGCTGCGACCCGAGCTGGTGGCTGGGTTGGCCAAATGCATTGACACTTCGTGATCGCGTCGCCGGTATGGATGCGTCGACAGTGGGCAGCAGATTGGCGCGGGCAAGGCTCTCCTGCGCTCGTGCTTCACGAACCCGTGCGATGGCGATCAATATATCGCTGTTGTTGCGCAGCGCCCTTTCAACGAGCGCCGTAAGCTGAGGATCGCCAAAACCATTCCACCAGGCACGGTCGAGCGCCGCGGTTTGGCCAACGTCGGTCCGCCACTCAGCTGGCGGCGCGATGGGTGCCACAACCGCAGTGTCAACCGCCGGGCCAGCGCATGCGGCGAGCGGCAGGAGCGCGAGGAGGAGCGAGCAGCGCATCATTTCTTCGTGTGAATTTTCATGATTACGGACATACCCGGTCGCAGCCGTTCCAGGCCGTTCTGGCCAGGATCTATCTGAACCCGCACGGCAATTCGCTGTGCAACCTTTACGAAATTCCCGGTGGCATTGTTGGCCTTCAGAACGGAAAATTCCGATCCCGCTGCGGGGGAGAGATTCTGCACCTTTCCGGTAAATCGGGCGCCGTCCAGCGCGTCCACGGTAAAGCTTGCCGATTGTCCGACGCGAATGTCGTGCGTTTGGGCTTCCTTGTAATTGGCGATCACCCAGAAGTTCGACGGAACCAAAAACATCAGCTGTGTTCCGGCCGTCACATAGGCCCCGTTGCGAACACCGATCTCGGACAATTGCCCACCGGCCGGTGCGCGGATAACGCTATTGTCCAGATCGATCTGGGCAAGGCGAAGCTGCGCCTTGGCTGCCTCGACCGATGCTTCAAGGCCACCGCGCCCGACGACAACGGATCGTACATCCTGGCTGCCAATGTCACGCGACGCTTCTGCCTGCCTGACGTCAGCCTCGGCCGCCAGCAGGCCGGCGCGCGTTTGATCACGCTCCCGTGTTGAGATTGATCCATCGGAAACCAGCGCATCCGCCCGCCTCATGTCGGCGCGCGCCTTGGCGAGCTGCGCCCGCGCGCGAATGACCCCCGCGTCGAGCGCCCCGATCGCCGCCTCGCGCGAGCGCAGGCTTTGTTGTGAATTGGCCAGCGCAGCTTGCTGAGCGGCGACGTTGGCCTTCGCTTGTTCGACCTTGGCGGCGTAGATGCGTTGATCGATTGTCGCCAACACCTGACCTTCTTTTACCTGCGCAAAATCCTGCACAGGAACGGAGGTCACATAACCACTGACTTGTGGGCTGATGACCGTCACAGACCCCCGAACATAGGCATCGTCGGTTTGTTCAGAATAACCGGAAAAAGGCGGCAGGCGCCACGCGTAGAGAATGGCCGATACGCCCGCGAGCGCGACGATAATGAGGATAGCGGTTGCCAATTTGCTGCGCGGGGTCGGGCGCCATCCGCGGTTTGGCATTTCAGCTTGATCATCGCTCGCGGGCGCAGCGTCCGTCACCTTGGCTGTCTCACTCATGATTTCGCTTCCTCTGCCGCTGCCTTTGCCTGCATCCGCTGTTGCAACTCAATAATCGGCGATATTTCGCCGCGCCGCCGCATCGCAATACGAATGGAAATGCCCCAAATTACAGCCATTACTGCAAGGCCCCCGATCAACAGGAACACATCGTTATAGGCAAGAATGTTGGCTTCAAGTGATACTTGTTTGGCAACCTGCACGGTCCCTTGTGCGCTGCGCAAGGCGCTGTCGCCGATGACGCCCGACAATGATCGACCGCTATTGGCGATCTGTGCGGCAACAACAGGATCTGTGAGATTGATCTGCTGAACCAGCTCGGCCGAATGGAAATTTTCCCTGATGGTCTGGAATGTGCCCAGAAAACTTGAACCAATCAGGCCGCCGAGGTTTTGGCTAAGGCTGAACAGCACTACGAAACTGACCAGGAATTGACGACCGGCCAGCAGGGTACGGGCGATGCCGATCGCAACAGCCTCGGCCAGAAATATAATGGCGGCAAAACCGATCAATGCCTGACTGAAATAGAAATTCGATGGCCGAACAAGATTCGTTGAATCCGAATCCATAAATGCACCGATCGCGATCAATGCCGCCGCGCCAATGATTGCCCAGCCAACGCGCTTCGGGTTGAACGTCGACACGGCAAAGACCATGCCCGCAAACGTCCCGGCAAGGATGACCAGGTTCAATGTTATCATTTGGTCATTCGCCATGCCCAGCGCGCTCAGTAGGCCGACAGCGCTAAAGGCCTGCTCCGAGAGCAGGATGCGCACTGATGCGGCGACCATGATCAGCCGGATCATCTGGCGCTCACCGAGCCACCGCGTGCTGATCAACGGTTGGGCGCGATGATGTTCAACCCAAAATGCCGCCGCGATCAGCGGAATGCTGGCCGCGACGGCGTAGCCGATCCAGTCGCGCTCAAACCACCATTCGATGCGCCCCAGGGAAAGCGCGGCGATGAGTAGCCAAAGTCCCGGTGCGAGCAGGGCGAACGTCAAAAAATCCAGCGGTTCAACCACCTTCTCTCGCTCGCTGGGTGGCAAGGGAAGGGCGCTGACCGCCGCCAGCGTCGCGAGGACGAACCCCAGTTCAAACCAATAAAGCATGTGCCAGTCGCCCGACATCAGCAGATGTGGTGAAATCGCTCTAGCCAGAGGAATCCCGAATTGGGGAATGCACATGCCGACCATTGCCGCTTTGATGCGCCGGGCAGAGGGCTGGCTCTGCAGCAGATAGTATAGCGTGAGGGATGTTAGGCCAGCGCCCGCCAGGCCGCTAACTGTCCGAACGGCGATGGCGGTCCAGAACCCGTGCACGAACAGGTGCAGGATCGCGCTGAGCGCATAGGCCGTGAGAATGAAGCGAACGAAGGGCTGAAGCCCGAACTGCTGACGATATTTCACGAGCAGCAGGTTGGCCGTAACATTCGGCATCAGGTAGGCGGCCGACAGCCATGCGCTTTCATTGCTGTTTAGGCCCAGCGTGCCCTGCGCCGACGAAAGGTTAACCGTGATGAGCGCGCTGCCCAGACCAGCCGTTATCCCGATGAGACAGCCGATTGCGAAATAGGCGGCGCGGCGGCTGTCGGGGTGGTCGGGACTTGCCGGCGACCCGGGGAACATCGGCCGCTCATGCGGCTCAAATACATATTCGGGCGTTTTAGATGCCATCGACGACGATCAATTTCGTCGTAGGAAGGTGCCGAGCGTCAATCATTCTCACCTGTCCAAACCGGCCGTGCCCACAATTTGAGTCTGACCATTCCCGTCCAAGGCGGCCATCCTTTTGTCAAGGAGTCGGTGCGGCGGCAATCGCCGCCGCCGCCCGCCGACCAGCCTGTTTGATTTGACGAAGTGGGCGGCACCGGTCATCACCATAGCCGTGACTTCAATGCTCCCAATCAAGATTTATGGGCGGTTGGCTGACGAATTTGGCCCAGTCGCAAATATCGATGTGATGCTGCCCTGTTCGATTGACGTGCTTCGGGGGCGAATGGGCGGCGCAGTCGCCGATCCGCGCATATTGTTCGCGGTTGCCGGGCAGATTGTCGGCGGAGATTATCTGATCGAGGAGGGGCAACAGGTCGAAATGCTGTCGCCGCTGTCCGGTGGCTGATCCATTCATTGTCGCGCGACTGGCACCGAGCCAGATCGAGCCGGCGGCGGAACTGACCGCCCTGGTGAACCGGGCGGCCGGCGTAGGTGCGGTGGTCAGTTTCGTCGGATTGGCGCGATCCGAAGGTGGCTCAGTCGAACGCCTGACTCTGCACCATCATCCTACGCTGACCCAACAATCGCTGGTGGACATTGCCACGGATGCCTGCAGCAAATTCGCCATCGGCGGTGCGTGGGTTGTACACCGGTGCGGCGCCGTTCAGGCCGGCGGTCCCATCATCTTCGCGGGCGCGGCCGCCCGGCATCGCCGCGATGCATTCGCCGCCGCCGATTATTTGATGGACCGGTTGAAAACCGATGCGGTGTTTTGGAAAAAAGAAGATGGGCCAACCGGATCGCGATGGGTTGAGCCGACAATGGATGATTATGACGCGCACAAACGCTGGAGCGATTAATGCCGGGAATTGACGAGAGCCTGACCTTCCACCCGCTGCGAATTGCAGTGCTGACGATTAGCGATACGCGCGATGAGGAAAGTGACAGGTCCGGTGCGCTTCTGGCGGAACGGTTGACTGGCGCGGGTCATCAGTTGGCGGGCAAGGCCATTGTCACCGACAGCGTTGAGGATATTCGGACTGCGGTCCAGCCGTGGATCGACCATGACGATGTTGATGTCGTTATTACCACAGGCGGCACCGGCTTTGCGCCTCGTGACGTGACCCCGGAGGCTATTAAGCCATTGTTTCGGCGGGAAATGGACGGCTTTTCGGTCGTATTCCATCAGGCGAGCCTGCAAACGGTCGGCGTAGCGACGCTGCAATCGCGCGCATTTGCCGGTCAGGCGGGTGACACCTTCATCTTCTGCCTCCCTGGTTCGACGGGTGCGTGCAAGGATGGCTGGGACCAGGTATTGTCGCTGGAACTGGATAGCCGCCATCGCCCCTGCTCTCTTGCGGGGCAGGTACCGCGCCTTCGGGACGTCTGCCCGTGAGTGAACTCAGCCATCTGGACCAGGGGGGCAGGGCCCGAATGGTCGATGTATCGACAAAGCCCAATAGTTTGCGCATTGCCCGCGCCGCCGCGTCGCTGTTAACCAATCCGGACACCCTTACCCTTGTCATGGAAGGAAAGGCACCCAAGGGCAGTGTTATCGCGACGGCGGAACTTGCTGGCGTGATGGGCGCGAAGCGTACCAGCGATCTCATCCCGCTATGCCACCCGCTATCGCTGACCAAGGTCGGTGTGACGATCACCCCTGACGCCGATCTGCCCGGTTTCCGCATTGAATCCGACGCCAGAACCAATGGCCCGACGGGCGTGGAAATGGAGGCGCTTACCGCCGCCGGGGTCGCGGCCCTGACGCTGTATGACATGTTGAAGGCGGTTGATCGGACGATGCGAGTTACGGACCTGCGGGTCGTTGCCAAAAGTGGTGGGCGATCGGGCGACTGGACCGCCGAATGATCAATTTTGACGAAGCAGTCGCAATTATTGCCACGCTTCCCGACCGAACGGCCGTGGAAGAGGCGCTGCTGGACCGCGCGGCCGGACTGACATTGGCGGCACCCGTCGTGGCGACGCTCGATTCCCCGCGTGTCGATGTGTCGGCGATGGACGGCTACGCTGTGCGTGACGCCGACCTTGCCCAACTGCCAGCGCGTCTGCCGGTAGCGGCCGAGGCGTTTGCCGGTACCGCCCAAACCGTTGGGCAGGCGGGACAATGCGCGCGGATATTCACCGGCGGCGCGGTTCCGAGTGGATTTGACCGCGTAGTTGTACAGGAAATCGTTGAACGCGACGGCGATTTCGCAACCTTCGCCGAAGCGCCGGGCACGGCGCGGCACATCCGCAAACTGGGGTCCGATTTTCGCGCTAGTGATGAATTGTTGCCGGCCGGCAGCTGGCTGACCCCGCGGGCGATGGTCGCTGCAGCAGCAGCGGACCTGCCGACTCTTCCGGTCCATATGCGGCCTCGCATCCTTATCCTTGGCACCGGCGATGAGCTGGCCGTGCCGGGCACTGCGCGCGACCGTCCTGCCGCCATTCCGCAAAGCCTGTCGTTCGGTGTTGCCGCCATGGCCGAGCAATGGGGCGGCGATTGGATCGGCAGTGCGATGTTGCCCGATGATCGCGCCGAATTGGAGCGCGCGGCGGGTGATGCGCTGGACCGTGCCGATCTGGTTGTTGTCACCGGCGGCGCGTCAGTGGGCGAGAAGGATTATGCGAAGGCAATGTTCGAGCCGTACGGTCTCGACCTGCTGTTCGCCAAGGTGGCGATCAAGCCGGGCAAGCCGGTATGGTTGGGACGTGCGCAGGGCAAGCTGGTGATCGGTCTGCCGGGTAATCCGACATCGGCGATGGTGACGGCTCGGCTATTTCTGGCGCCGATTATCCGGCAGATGTCGGGCGGCAACGCACGAAGCGCGTTAGACTGGCGTGAAGTGGCGCTGAACGCCCCAATGCCAAGCATCGGCGACCGCGAGACCTTTGCCCGGGCACGTTGGACGGGGAGCAGCGTTTCGCCTTTGTCCAATCAGGATAGCGGTGCGCAGAAGGCGCTGGTGGAGGCTGAGCTGCTGGTCCGCAGACCGGCTAATTCCCCGGCGTTGGAATCGGGTGAAACGGTACATGCCCTGACCTTCTAGCCGCCGGTCACACTCATGTGCCTTGAGACCGCCGGATCAGCGGCGGCGATATCGAACTGGTGACGGCGCGGCTTGCCCATCAATAGCGTGTCGAGCGCCGCATCGACCAGCGGCGGCCCGCCTTCGCGAAGCAGGTCGCGAAGCTCGACCTTTTGATCATGGCCGAGGCAGCCGTAGACGGTGCCAGTGGCGGTCACCCGTATGCGGTTGCATCCGTCGCAGAAATTGTTGCTGAGCGGCGTTATGAAGCCGAGGCGTAGGCCAAGCTCAACGACATCGACCACGCGCGCGGGACCGCCGCTGTCCGATGTGAGAGGCCTAACCGTGTAGCGCCCGGCGAGATTCTCCCGAACCGCGTCAAGCGCGAGGTAACGGTCGGTTCGATCCTCATCGATGGACCCGAGCGGCATTGTCTCGATCAGGGTCAGCGCAAAGCCTTGTTCGCTGCACCAACGCATCATTGGTTCAATTTCCCCGTCGTTGAGGCCCTTCAGCGCGACCATGTTGATCTTGATCGACAGACCCGCGGCCTTTGCCGCCGCGATCCCGCCGAGCACCTGGTCGAGCCGTCCGCGTCGGCTGATGTGGGCGAACACGTCGGGTTTCAGGCTGTCGAGGCTGACATTGATCCGGCGGATACCGGATGCCGACAGCGCATCAGCTGCCCCCGCGAGCTGGGTGGCATTGGTGGTCATGGTGAGTTCGTCGAGGCCGCCACCGATCCTGCGCCCAAGTGCGCCGACCAGCGTCAATATGTCGCGGCGTACCAGCGGTTCGCCGCCAGTCAGGCGAATGCGCGTCACCCCTCTCGCGATGAACAAATCGGTGAGCTGCTCAATCTCATCAAAGCTCAGCACCTGCGATCGCGGAAGGAAGCTCATCTTCTCCGCCATGCAATAGCGGCAGCGCAGATCGCAGCGGTCCGTAACCGACAGGCGCACATAGCTGATGCGGCGTCCGAAACTATCAATCAGGGGCGCATTGGGTGCCATCCTCAGCTTCAAGCGCCTTTTGGACCGGCGGCGTCAAGCAAATGGAACTTTTGCAGATGGATTTCGTCGGGTTTGCATGATCTAATCGAACGATCGCAGCGACGAGAGGGGGCCCCAATGGCCGAAGACAATAAGCCGCGCTTCAAAATGTATGATCATCCGGCCGGCGGCTGGGGGGCGGCGGCCGCGACTGCCAAGGTCCTTCTCGAACAGAGCGTTGTCACCAAAGGGTCCCGCGCACTGCTGTCGATGAATCAGCCTGGCGGGTTCAAATGCCCAAGCTGCGCCTTTCCCGACGCAGAATGTAAGAAGACGCTCGATTTTTGTGAAAATGGGGTCAAGGCGTTGGCGTGGGAAGCGACCAAATTCCGCGTCACGCCCGAATTTTTCGCCCAGCACACCGTCGCTGAATTGATGGAGCAGTCGGATTATTGGCTGGAAATGCAGGGGCGCCTGACCGACCCGATGCGGTATGACGCGGCGAGCGATAAATATGTGCCGATAAGCTGGGATGACGCGTTCGCGACGATTGCCCGCCATCTCAATGGCCTCGACAGCCCGCATCATGCCGAATTTTATACGTCAGGCCGAACGCCAAATGAGGCAGCGTTCCTCTATTCCATTTTCGTGCGTCAGTACGGCACTAACAATTTCCCTGATTGCTCCAACATGTGTCACGAACCGACGAGCCGTGGCCTGCCGCCCTCAATTGGGGTGGGCAAGGGCACCGTCATCATGGAGGATTTCGACCACACCGAGGCGCTGTTCATTATGGGGCAGAACACCGGGACGAATTCACCGCGAATGATGACGCAATTGTCAGAGGCGCGCAAACGCGGCATCCCCATCGTTGCGGTCAATCCAATGCCGGAGAGGGCGCTGATCCAGTTCACTGATCCGCAGGACGTTATCGAAATGGCGACGTTCGGGTCGCAGAAGATCGCCAGCGAATTCGTCCACATCAAGATCGGCGGCGACCTCGCCTTCATGAAAGGCGTGATGAAGGTCATGTTCGAACGTGAGGCGGCGGGCGAGACGGTTCTGGATCAGAAATTCATCGCCGAACAAACGGTGGGGATCGACTCCATTCGCGACGAGATGGTCGACCTCGCCTGGGCGGATATCGTGAAGGCATCCGGTGTCGAGGAAGAACAGATCCGCCGCTGCGCCGAAATCTACATCCGATCCAACGCGACGATGATTTGCTATGGTATGGGCCTGACCCAGCAACAGCAGGGATCGCGCCTATTGCAACAGGTATGCAACCTACTGTTCCTAAAAGGCAATTTTGGGAAGCCTGGTGCTGGAATTTCACCGATCCGCGGCCATAGCAATGTTCAGGGCGATCGCACGGTTGGTATCGATGAAAAACCGCCTGCAGAATATCTTGATCGGGTGCAGGCCGTATTCGGCTTTGATCCGCCGCGCGAATGGGGACATGACACCGTCGAAACCGTCGCAGCAATGGAGCGAGGTGACGCGCGCGTATTCATCGGCATGGGCGGAAACTTTGTCCGCGCGATCCCCGACACTGACCGGTCATATGACGCGATGCGCAAGGTTGATCTGACGGTCGCAATCTCAACCAAGCTCAATCGCGGGCATCTGGTTCATGGCAAGGAGGCGATCATCCTGCCGGTGGTATCGAGGTCGGAGCGGATTGAAACCGTCGACGGAGAGCAGTTTGTCACGATTGAAGATTCGATGGCGAATGTCACTGCCTCGCGCGGGGTGCTTGACCCGGTCAGCGACAATACGCTTCCCGAGGTGGACATCGTCTGCCGAATGGCCCGCGCAGTCCTGCCGGAGAGCAAGATCGACTGGGAAGCCTATGCGCGCGACTATGACCTGATCCGCGACAAAATTGCCGACGTCTACCCAGAAATTTACAGCGACTTTTCGGAGCGCATCAAGGCGCCGATGGGCTTCCATCTCGACGTCCCACCGCGCCATCTTGTGTGGCCGACGCCGAACGGGAAGGCGAATTTCCTACCGTTCCCGGGTCTTGAGGTGAATGAGCCGGTTGCCGACGCGGCTATGCTGCGGTTGGCGACGGTGCGGTCTCATGATCAGTTCAATACCACCATTTACAGCTACAACGACCGATATCGCGGTATCAAAGGCAGCCGCATGGTCATCTTCATGAACGTCGATGACATGTCGGATCGCGGACTGAAGGAAGAAGATACGATCAGCCTGCAGACGATAAGTACCGACGGTGTCGAGCGGCGTGTAGATGGCCTGACGGTAATCAACTACCCAATGCCGCGCGGGGCCATTGCCGGCTACTACCCGGAATTAAATCCGCTGCTCCCACTCTATTATCATGATGCGATCAGCGGGACGCCGGCGGCCAAGTCGATCCCGGTAAAAGTGGTTCAGTAAACGCCTACCAGCTTGGCGCTGGCGACCAATAATACGACGCCCAGTGCGCGCGCGACCCAGGGATTGGTGAAGCGGATGCCCAGCGTCGTGCCGATCAACCCGCCAGCGACGACCGCGGCGATGTAATATGGCAGGTTTGGTGGTAGCGACTTCAGCGACGCGATGTTGCCCATCAACCCAAAGATGGAATTACACAGGATAAACATGGCGGTCACGCCCGATGCCGGTTTGGGGGCGGACCAGGCCATGAGGATCAGCAGCGGCGATAGAAATATGCCGCCGCCGGTTCCCGTAAGCCCCGCAAGCAGCCCAATTCCCGCGCCGCTGGCAATGGCAACCGGGACCGATGGATCATGCCATTCGTGCACCGCCTTCAGGTCGCGCGGCCATAATAATCGCACGGCACTTAAAAACAGGACAAATGCGACCAATGGCCGATAAAAATCCCCAGATATTTTGATCGCCCCGCCAAGAAACGCGAAGGGGATAGAGCCAATTAGAAAAGGCCATAAGGTTCGCCAGCGGAACAAGCCTGCCTTCCAATACCGAAAGGAACCGATTGTCCCGACAAACAGGTTTAGCACCAGCGCGGTCGGCCGCATCACTGCGGGAGGAACGCCGAACAGCGCCATCAATGCGATATAGGCAGACGCCCCGGCGTGACCGACACTGGAATACAGGATCGCACCGAAAAACAGGCAAATGCACAACGCAAGATCAGCGGCGGTCATTGGCGCCCTTCAGCTTCAGCGTTGCCGCTTCAAGGTCGGCGGGTGTGTTGATATTGTCGGGCCGGAATTCATCTATTGGTCGCGAGCGGATCGCCTCGCAGAATTGCATCATCGAATGCTTGCCGTCCCCCGACAAAATTGCCTGAACGGCCGCCAGCGCCGAAACGGTCCACAGGCCAATGACAGGCTGGCTCGCGATGTGAGCGGGGGCGGGACGCAATGCTTCTACCATTGGGCCGGTGAGCATACCGCCGTCGACGGATAGGGTGAGCGCGGCGTCAAAATGCCTATCGCGGGCATGAATCAGTGCCGCCGCAATACCGCCGAGCGGCCCCATGTCATGCTGCGGCCAGTCATCAACGCTGACCAGGCCGGGATGAGATCGGCCGACGATGATGCTGCTTTCGCAATAGAGGCCCAGATTGGCGATTGCACGGTCCAGCAGCGTGATATCACCCAGCATGGCGGCCGCTTTGTCGGACCCGAACCGCGAAGACCGCCCACCTGCCAGAACCGCGCCCAGGATTTTCAACGGACCATGCCCTTTTCATCGCAAATGATAAGGGCACTGTCGCTTCGGGCTAGTGAAATCAGTGTCATTCCTGCCGCGCTTGCCCGTTCCACCGCGAGACTGGTTGGGGCGGAAATGGTGACGAGCATGGGGCATCCCGCGCGGGCGGTTTTCTCCACCAATTCATAGCTGCATCTGGCGGATAACAGTATGAACCCGTCGGCCGCATTGGTTCCGCTCCGGGCCAATGAACCAATCAGCTTGTCGAGCGCATTGTGGCGTCCCACGTCTTCGCGGACGACATGAATCTGTCCGTCCGGTGTGCAGAATGCAGCTGCATGGACGGCGCCCGTCGCCCGGCTCAGCGGTTGATGGCCGCGTAGGGAATGAAGCGCCCGGACGAGTGCGGCTCGATCGGTTCGGATAGATGCAGTAACCGGGGGCAGGGCCCGCAACACTTCTTCGATATTTTCTATCCCGCACAGACCGCAGCTGCTTTCCGAAACGCGGGTTCGGACCCGGTCGAGCACGCGGTCCTTGCGATCCGGCGGCAACCAAATTCGTAGTGCCCATCCGCCTTCAATCTGGTGAATGCCGATGCTTTCGATTTCGCTGGTGTCCGATATCAGCCCTTCGGATAGGGCAAACCCGGCTGCATAATCGTCGAGATCGGCCGGGGTCGCCATCATTACAGCATATGCGATACCGCAGACTTCGACCGAAACGGGCGCCTCGACCGCAATCGCGCGCTGGATCATTTGGTCGGGCGCTCCGTCAAAGCGCATTTCATCAAGGCGCATGAAAACGGCGCCAGTTTCCGCCAATAACGTTTCCCCTTGCACCATCCGGCCCCAACTCCCTGCGCCGCGTTACCTGAAAGCGAAGGTTAGCGCGCTTGGCTCATCGCGCAATGCCATCTCGGCCCGGCAGGTATGGGCAATATAAGAATCCCTCGCGCTGGCGCTCGCCGACGTTCATTGATCGGTTAGTTAACGCAATTGGTTTGCATGGTATACAAGAAAAGAACCAAATAGGGATATAGTTCGATTGATGTTGCCGGCCGCCCGAACTGCCCGCGCTTACGTCGTTGGCACGGACGGGATGTCCAACAATGCCAGCTGCGTCAGATCGGGGATTGAATTGAAAAAATCGCTGGATGCCCGACGAGGATTCGAACCTCGATTGACGGAGTCAGAGTCCGTAGTCTTACCATTAGACG
>NZ_CAMLDL010000021.1 GCF_946478955.1 uncultured Sphingomonas sp.
AGGTTGCGAACAAGCTTCATCGTGCCGGTGTGGCAGAAGCGGCAGTTGAGCGTGCAACCGACCTGGCTCGATACGCAGAGTGTGCCGCGATCGGCGTCGGGGATGAAAACCATTTCAAAGTCATGGCCATCATGCGTCTTCAGCAGCCATTTGCGAGTGCCGTCTACCGACACCTGCGCCTCAACCACCTCTGGGCGCGTAATGGCGAACCGGTCGATCAACCAGGGCTTTTGCGCCTTGGCGATATCAGTCATGTCTTCGAAATTGCTGACACCGCGATTGTAAATCCAATGCCAGATCTGCTTGGCGCGCAGCTTGGCCTGTTTCGGATCAAGCCCGGCGGCTTCCAGCGCGTCGCGGATTTCTTGTTTGGGCAGGCCGACCAGCTCGACCTTGCCATCGGCACGAGGAGACAGCGCGCGCGGGACAGGCACGGGATCGACGGGGCCGGGAATCGGCATCAAGGAAGTATCAGCGCTCATGGTATGCGCGCGCCTTTACCCATGTTTTCAGCGATTTGCCAGCCTTGCCGCACAGACTGCCGCCGCATCAATGGCAAGCGGCGCGCCGGATAGATCATAGCGGTCCACAAATCGTCCGTAGCCATCGGACCGAGCCTCCACCGCGAAGGTCGGTGCGGTACGCATGGCGGCGATGATTGCCCTCTCCTGGGCGGGCCCGCGGCTCCATGCCATATCCCCGCGCGCAACAAGCAGGAATTTCGCATCGCCCACAGATAATATCACCGATGCATCGGGCCGGGACTGCCGGGAAAGCCGCACGGCAAGTTGGCCGCGGCGTGGTCCGCCTGCGTCAAAGCTGATCCCCGCCCGCGGAACCGATTGCCCACTGCGCTGCGGCGTCAGTGACCTGCTGCCGGCCTCACAACTTTGCCCCTGCACGAGCACGGCCCATTGACCACGCGCAGTAACGATTTGTGGAGCTGCGAAAGCGGGCGCCGCCAAAACCGCCGATCCCAGGATCAGCGCGGTGACCAGGCGAGCATCAACACCATGCCGCACGCGATGGCGATACCGTAGGGAATTCCACCCCGTCGGCGGAAAAGTCGACACTTGTTTCCCCATTGCTCGGCCCATGGCAACCTTCGTAGGATCAGGATAACGATAGTTTCTAGCCCACCGGCGATGGCAACCGCCACCAGCATTTTCCATCCGCTTTGCAGGTCTAGCCATAGCGCGCAGGCGGTCAGTAGCTTTATATCGCCGCCGCCCATCCAGCCCCGCGCGAACATGACCGTACCAACGGTTAGAACCAACGCCGCCAGCAGCAGGTTCTGCCACAGCGCGGCGGAGGGGCCATGATAGGCAATCGCGACGACCGCGCAGGCCGCAATCAGCATGACCGTGAAATTGCTGATCCGCATCCGCACGGCATCTTCGAGCGCCGCGACCAGAAGCAAAACCGACAAAGCAATCAACAACCAGACTGGCGCGCCAACTAATAGGTTCACTTTGCCCCCTCTACCGAAGCCAGATTGGCCGCCGCCCGAGCATTCCAGCGACTCTTGAGTTCAATGGCCTGTGCAAAGGCCGCGCGGGCGCGACCCGCATCGCCCTCCGCCTGCGCGACGACGCCTGCGTCGTTAAGCCGCGCCGCATAGCCCTCATCCGTCTCACCCGACATCCGAACCGGAAGGCCGGCCTGCGTCGCGGCGCGTGCAAGTTCAATATTCGCCGCAAGCCGGGGCAGGTTGGGGTTGATAGCCGCCGCCTGGTCAAAAGCCGTGACGGCGTCCGCCCACCGTCCCTGAAGCATGAATGACCAACCGCGGTTATTGGCCACTTCGGCACGGCCGGGCGATAGTTGGTCGGCGCGCGCATAAGCCGCGCTTGCTTCATCCCATCGTCCGTCACCATCGGCCGCAACGCCGCGCGCGTTCCACGCTCGCCATCCGGCACCGCTGGCCCGCGTCGCGCGATCAAGCAGCGCGACCGCCTGCGCCTGCCGGCCGAGCTTCAAGGCGGAAATTCCCGCCCGCTCCAGTAACAATGCTTCATCAGGATGGGCACGCAGCAGGAGGTCATAGCTTGCCAGCGCCTGCACAAATTCGCCGCGCGCGTAGGACAGATCGGCCATCAACCGATCAACCGCTTCACCCTTGGCACCTGCATTGATGGACGCGGCGATCATCGCCTTGGCCTGGTCAAGCCGGCCTGCCTCAATGGCGTGAGCCGCGCCCGACAATGACGGTTCTGCCACCGGCGGGCTGCCGATAACCACCGGGTCGGACAGCATCAGGGCGAAGGCAGCAATGAACATCAGGCGTCGGGGCGCAGCGCCCGATCAATTGCAGCGTCACGGCCTAGCAACACCGTGAGGCGCGCACCCGCGCCCGGCAGCCTTTCCAGGCGGAATCCGAATTGCGCCGCAATCCTTTCTGCCCGCGCCCTGTCTATGGCGCCATATTGGATCGCGCTTTGAGCCCGTGTCGCCGGCGCGTTGCCAATCGCTGCGCCGCGAATACCACGCAATGCCAGATAATCGCGTGTTCGCGCCGCCAAGCCCTGCGAACGCGCGGCGTTAAGCAGCACTACTGGCGATGCCGGTTTTGCCTCGAAACGAAACGTCGTGGCGCTAGCCGATCGCGAAACGAGCTTCGCCTCCCATCGCGGCTCAGGCCGTGTCACCAATTCCACCTCGGCCAGCGACATTCGGATCAGCTTGGGCCCCGACATCGGCGGCCCAGCATCAACAGGAACCGCCGCCGACGCTTCGCGCATCGCCACCTGCGTGACGGGCTGCACTGGCATCGGCGGCGGCGGCAGCACGGCGACCGAATTGGGCACCGGAACCTGCGTCTCGGGGGTGACGCTGATTGCGGAAATTTCGGCCGTGACCCGTGCGGCTTCCCTGACCTCACCCTGATCGGTGAGCGACTGGGCAAATTGCGAGTAAATTGCTGAATCCTTGGGCTGCGCGGCGAGCGCCAGCTCATACTGCTTTCGGGACAAATCATGTCTGCCCATGCGGTCATAGCTGGCGGCAAGGCCGAGCATTGCATCGACATTCGCCGGATCTTCGCGAAGTGCCTTACGATACGCCTCTTGCGCCAATCCGACATTGTCCAGCGCCAGTTGCGCATTGCCCTCGGCAACGCGCGCGATTGCGGTCAACTGTCCGGGCGCAAGGTCCGATTTGATCGGCCGAATATCAACGGTCTGGGTCGCACATGCCGCCAGCAAAACCGTGCCAATCAGGGCAATCCCCGCGTTGCGTTTCATTACCATCTTATCCGCCCCCCTTCAGTGCAGGAATCAGAACTCGGATTGTGCGAATGACCGCCGGCAGCATCAGCACGCCGATCATCACCGGCAGCATGCAGGTGACCAGCGGAATGGACAGTAGAACCGGCAGACGGTGCGCCTTTTCCTCTGCGCGCATGCGCCGCCGTTCGCGCATTTCCCCCGCATAGGTCCGCAGCGTCTGCCCGACGGATGAGCCCAGTTTATGGCTTTGGATCAGCAGCGTGGCGAACGCGCGAATTTCGTCGGCGCCCGCGCGGTCGGCCATTCGCCGAAGAGCATCTTCCTGGCTACGCCCGGCGCGAAGCTCCAGCACCACGGCGCCAAATTGCTCGGCCAGCAGAGGATGCGAACGAGTCATTTCCATGCCGACGCGGCTGAACGCCGCTTCCAGGCCGAGCCCCGCCTCAACACAGACGAGCATGAGGTCGAGGGCATCGGGAAATCCATTGATCAGCTCGCGCTGACGCCGCGCCGCCTTGGCGCGAATGAACAGAGACGGCAGATACAGACCCAGGCTCGCCGCGACGATGCCGTATAGGCACATTTTGATGAAAGACGGTGCATTGCCGCCTGCCCAAATGGCCGCAAACATCAGCAACGGCAGGCCGATCACCATCGCGAGTCTGATCAGGCTATAGATGCGCGGCGCAGATTCGCTGCGATAGCCCGCGGACACCAGCCGGCTACGCAGAGTCGCGTCTTTCGTGTCGACCAGCGGAATCCCGGCATCTTCAATCCGGCGGACCAGCGATACCCAGGTTCCATGTGCGTCATGGGTCCGAAGTCCAATCGGCTGTTCCAGCGCCTCAGGACCAAAGGCGGCCTGACCGCCAGCATCGCTGACGAGGCGCTGTTGCAGTTCGCGCCGCTCCGCGATTTTCAGCGTCACACCATAGGCGACCGCTGCCACCGCCAGGAACAGCAGCACCAGCAGCGCGATACGAATGGCATCGTTGGCGAGAAGGTCAGTCATCGCGTCATACCTTCAGGTCAATCATGCGCCGGATCGCGTAGAACCCGACGGCGTAAAGGATCAGCAAACCCACAAACCCCGGAACGAACGCCGGATCATCGGCAACATCGAGGTAGAAACTCGGGTTCGACAGGAAGAGCATGGAAAAGGCGAAGATCGGCAGCCCGGTCAGCATGGTTGCGGTCATTCGCCCTTCGCTGGACAGGGCCCTAACCTTCAACATCATCGATTGGCGCTCACGGATGACCTTGCTGAGGTTTTCAAGGATTTCGGCAAGATTGCCACCCGTTTCGTTTTGCACCGACAGGCTAACCACGAACATGCGCATATCATCCAGATCCCAACGATCTGCCATCCCCGCCAACGCGTCACGCAGGTCTGCGCCATAGGTGACTTCGTCAACTACCAATCCGAATTGGCTGCCAATCGGATCGGGCATTTCGACCGTCAGCAGATCGAGCGCAGCGGCCACCGGATGCCCGGCGCGCAGACCACGGACAAACACGTCAAGTGCTACTGGAAATTGGTCTTCCATCTTTTTGCGCATCCGCGCCGCCCGGGTCTGGAAAAACAGAATCGGGATGAAGGTGCCGACAACCACTGAAAAAGTTGCGACCATTACCACTCGGCCAAAACCAAAGCTGTTCCCGGTCAGCAAGGCCAGCATCAGGATCAGCAAAAAAATCATGATCGGCGCGATGGTCAGGGCCAGCAACAGTCGTCCGGTCTGTGCCTCAACGCCGGACGCCATCAGCATTTTTTCGAGTTTCCGCGCCGGCGCGACCATGAATGAGGGAAGGCCCGCCGGAAGTGAAGTCGTCCGCCGCCGCAATATCTGCATCACATCGCTGCGTGATACACCGCGACCGATCAGATCCAGGCGCTTGTTGATCGCCTGGCCTTCAATGCGGCGGCCGACCATCGCGGTCACGACCCGTTCGACCGCGAACGCAACGGCGGCGAAGATCACCACCAGCACCAGCGCCTTTAACCAAGCGGCGGTCACGCTTCGAAATTCCGGTCAGGACGGAACAGGTCCGGCGACAGGCTGACACCATGCGACAGGACCTGGTTCAGGAAACGCGGACGGATGCCCGTGGCTTCAAACTTGCCCTGCACCGTACCATCACCGCCCACGCCGGTCTGACGGAAGCGGAAAATTTCCTGCATGGTGATGACATCACCCTCCATGCCACTGAGCTCCGACAGGCTAAGCAAGCGGCGGCGGCCATCGCTGAGGCGGCCTACCTGCACCACAACATTCAGCGCCGAGGCGATCTGCCCGCGAGCGGACCGCGCCGGAATGTCGACGCCTGACATGCCGATCATCTGTTCGACGCGTGACAGGGAGTCGCGCGGCGTGTTGGCGTGGACCGTGGTCATTGACCCATCATGCCCGGTGTTCATGGCCTGCAACATGTCGAAGGCTTCACCAGCACGGACTTCCCCGACGATAATTCGGTCCGGCCGCATACGCAGGGCATTCTTGACCAGATCGCGCTGCAGTATCTCGCCCTTACCCTCGATATTGGCGGGCCGCGTTTCAAGCCGGGCGACATGATCCTGTTGAAGCTGAAGCTCCGCCGAATCCTCGATCGTCACAATGCGCTCGCGATTGTCGATGAAGGCCGACATGGCGTTGAGCATGGTGGTTTTGCCGGAGCCGGTGCCGCCGGAGATCAGGATATTGAGCCGGGCATGAACCACGGCCTTGAGCACCTCCGCAACCTGTTCGGGAACCGATCCTATTTCCACCAGCCGGGCCATGCTGATTGGCACCTTGGCGAATTTGCGGATCGACAGAAGCGCACCGTCGAGGGCGAGCGGCGGCACCACGGCGTTGACGCGGCTGCCATCGGCAAGGCGGGCATCGACCAAAGGCGAGCTTTCATCGACGCGCCGGCCAACCGCAGACACGATCTTCTGGATGATGCGTAGAAGGTGTTTATCATCCTTGAACCGCACCGCTGACGCTTCCAGGATGCCATAGCGTTCCACGAACACATGATCCGGCCCATTCACCAGAATGTCGGTGATGGTGGGGTCTTTCAAAAGCGGTTCGAGCGGTCCTAGGCCCAACAATTCGTCGAGCACGTCGTCGACCAGTTGTTTCCGCTCGGCCAGGTTAAGGGCATGGCGCTGCTTCGACAGCTCTTCCATGACGATGTCGCCAACTTCGTCTTCAATCTGCGCCCGGCTCATCTTTTCCAGCGCCGCGAGATTGATAAGTTCAAGCAGCCGCTGGTGAAGTTCGACTTTCAAGTCCGTATGGGCGCTGTTGGCGGCGAATGCCCCGGCGTCGCCGGTCGTCACCAGCCGGCGCTGCTCCTCATTCCGTTCAGCGACCTGTTCGGTCTCGACGGGTGCCTGTTCGGCAGGTTTGCGAATTTGCCACATATTTTAATGCTCCAGACCGAGTGCGGACGCGAGCCCCTGGTCCAGGGCAGCCAGATCCTTGCCGAGCAGGCTCTTGCGCTTGATCGCTTCGACCGGAACACCGTGGTCGATCGCCTTGCTCATCAATTCATGTTCGTTGCAGATGGTGAACGACACCGGCCGATGAAGAACGCGCTCGGCATCGGCGGTGCTGATATTTTTGAACAATCCCTTTTCCACTCGATTGACGATCACCCGGACGTCGAGATTGTGCATGCCCTGGGAATCCAGCAGGTCGAGTTGTCGCCGCGCGCGGTTCAGGCTGGGCACCCGCAGTTCGGTGACCATCAACACCAGGTCCGATCGCGCGAGCAGTGACAGTGACCAGTTGGTCCAGTTCATCGGAAGATCGATGAACAGCGTACCGAATTCGGTCGCAGCGGCGTCGACCACCGACATCAATTGATCGCTGCTCATCGATTCCAGCGGCATGATTTCGCGCGGTGCGGCGACGACCTGCAAACCACTAGGGTGCGGCGATGCAACCGAACGGATAAGCTCACCATCCAGCCTTTTGCCGGCCTCCAGCAAATCGGCAAATGTCAGCTTCGGCTGCAGGCCAAGCTGGAAGGCGGAATCACCAAATTGGAGATCAAGGTCGAGCAGGCATGCCTGCCGTCCACGCGCGACTTCACCAGCGGCAAAGCGGGTTGCTGCCTGGGACAACAAGGCAGTCGCGCCGACCCCGCCTTCGCTTTTGATGATCGTCACGATCCGTTGTCGGTCCGCGCGGGCGCGGGCACCGGCCGACTGGTTAAGGCGGCGGATGGGGTCGAGCGCGGTTTCCAGTTCAGAAATCGCCAGCGGGAGCGGCACGACGTCATGTGCGCCAGCGCGGACCAGCTCGCGCACCAACGCAAGTGATGGGTCAAATGACGCCGCGATCAACGGGACTGGACCGGTTGCGAGCCGCTTGAACCGCTCGATAGATATGGGATTGTCGCTGGCGACCTGAACCACCGCCGCCGCTGCGCCGTCCAATATGGCCGGGTCAATCGGATTGGCCAAATCGACAATCACGAGGTCGAGCGGAAAACCAGCCGCCGTCGCACCGACCAGTTCCGATGCCTGACCTTCTACCCCTGTCAGCAGCAGGCGCACCGGCGCGGTGCCGGCATCGGCATGCCATTGGGCATTGGGTCGATCTGACGAATACATGGTCATGGACGCCTCAGTTTGAATAATCCCCTGCCGAATCCTCGGCCGGCAGGGTTGTCTGGAATTGCGGAAGATTGAAGTTTGCCATCAGCATCGATGTGATCGGCTGGAACTGAACACCGGTCAGGGAAACGGTGATCATCGGGGTGATCTGCGGCGCGATTGGACCGCCGCCACCTCCGCCGCCACCGCCGCCGCCAGTCACGATGACGTTCCCAGCGGTGCCAAAGCCGCTGCCGGAATAGCGGACTTCGACATTGTCGTCGGTGATCTTGGGATACATCGCGGTCATCCGGGCGACGAGCAGGTCAAAGGCCGCTTGATCCATCGTGCCGAGATTTGTCGGACACGGAGTGGTCTGGCAGGTGCAGCCATCCGATTGGCGGCAGCGCACAACGCCCAGCGCAGCGGCAGGAATGGTGTCGCCGCTTTTCAGCGCGGTCCCGCCCGCCGTGTTACCGACATAATCTTGCGAAATCAGGCCGGGCGCGAGGTTGGTCGTGACGGCCGCGAACCGTGCGCCCATCTGGGTCGCCTTTTGCGCCTCATTCATTTCCCACATCCACCGCCCGGCATCGATGATCCCCAGCAGCAGCATGAGGAACAGCGGCAAGACCATCGCAAATTCCGCGGCGCTGGCGCCGCTCGAATTGCGGACGAAGGAAGGAAGGCGGCTCATCATATCCCCACCACCGGAACTTCGGAATCGGCGCGCAGGCAGAGGTTCAATGCGTTGAACCCCAGCATTCCGAACACCGATTCATATTGAATGTCGGCCGACACTTTCACGACCGGAATATCATCGCCAAGGCCGCGCCAGATCCCCGGATATGTATCCTTGTCCATGCAACGGATGCTCACATCAACTGCGGGAACGCCCGATGTGCAAGCCGTCCCCCAATAGGCGGCGGGAAGGCGCGCCGACCCGGTCCCGTTCGGCGTTCCGGTCTTGGTGACATTGACGATCTGGGTCGTGGCATCGGTCGCCTTGAACACGGTCCCAGGGCAGGCATAGGTGTCGGCCAGCGTCAGGCGCGACCCGAACCGGGCGCCGTCGCGGACGCTTTTCACCACCTCATGTTCGTTAAGGATGTAATTGCCGAGCTCAACCGAACCGAACAGCAGCACGAGAAGGAACGGCAAAACAAGTGCCATCTCCGCTGCGGCGGTTCCGCGCGACGAGCGCGTCCAGGCGAGGATCGGTTTCATCGGATCAGGTGCGGCTTGCTCTTGGCATAATATTGGAACCCGCCGCCGCCGGTTGCCGAATCCGCTGGGCCGATGACTTCAGCATAAATTTCTTCGTCAAAGGTCTGCGGCGTCACACCGGTCAACGCGGCGCGATTGAGCGACGGTTCGGTCAGGAAGACGTCGAAGACCTGGAGCAGCTTGTAGCCGTGCCAGCCGCTATATCCGCCGGGGCCACTTGAGCCTTTGCCGCGCAGGTCAGAACAATCCGCCGCCACAATGGGCAGGACCCGCCGGTCCTTCTGCGTCGGATAGCCCGCCGACCCAAATTTGGGGCGACTGTAGGCACATTGTTTTGTGATGGTCCATTTATAGTTGGACCCCTGCCTTTTGGTCTCAACCGTTTTGGAAATCTGCTGCGAGTCCATGGCGTCGTTCGCCAGTTCCCACTTGTAAATATCATAGCGCGTCGATCCGGTGGTCGCAGTGGTCACGCCCGGATGATTGGCGGAGAGATAGCTCGTCGAATCCCATACCCCGTCACCGAAATTGCCGGTGCAGCTGCCGTCGATGTGGCAATTGTCGCGCGTGAAATGCCGCGCAGGCGGCGAGCTTCGTGTGAATTTGGTATCTTCTTTCAGCGTGCCGGGAAGCGCGCCTATGGGCTGTCCGCAATTGGGAGACGCGGGCTCCACGGTGTCGCTGGAAGTCGTGACCTCATAAACCTGCTCGACGGTCATGTCCTTGCGGGTGTCTTTCGCCGGACACGCATATCCTGTAGCCGAGTTGCAGACGCTCGGGTTCTTGGTCGCGCCCGTGCCTGCATAGACGTCGAACCGGGTGTTGAGGGCGTCGGTTACGGTGTCCTTGTTGCCCGGTTCCGTGTCGCCGTCATCTTCCTTGCAGCCGTTGAGGCCAAAGCCCATCAGCGCGGTCATCACCGCCGGCGTCCCGTTGCCAAAGTCGAGCAAGCCGTAGTTGCCTGGCGCCCAGGTGTTCTGGGTCTTTGGCGATGGTTTCAGGATGATGCCCTTGCCGATGTCACCGCTGTCCGGGAACGAGAGGTCGGGGGTTCCGTCCGCCTTGTTGGGCACGCAGACGAGCAGCGGGGCCACATTGCAGATGGTCGATTCAATCCCCGCCACCGCCGTCGCGGTGATGCCGCCGGAGCTAAAGGCCGCGACGACCGGTGTCAGTGCATAATTGGCCGTTCGCGCCTGTGTCGTCACAATCGCGAAGCGGGCCGCGCCATCATCGGGCGCAACGGTGCAGGCCGCAGCCGTGTCCGCGACGCTGTCGTCAAATTCGCTGCAATAGGTGATGTGGACGGTGACGCCGCCGCCGCTGCTGGTGTCGGAAAAGTTGATCAGGCGTCCGCCATCGTCATTGGCCATCCGCGTATAGTTGGCCGCCAGTCTGTCGCTGGTGCTGGCGGCGGTGATCGACGCTGTCGCCCGTGCCCGCGCACCATCGGTCCGGTCGAGCTGCGACGCGGCCGCAAGTGCCGCCTGATCGGCCGCATTCTGAAGCTCTGTATCCATCGAGGCGAGGCGGGCATAGTCAAAGGCAATTCCGCCCGCGCCAATCAGCGCAAACATGGACAGGGCAACCATCGGCGCAATCGCCGCGCTATTGTCCCTTCCCAGCCGATGGATGTGTACGAGCATCGTCAATCATCCTTATTTGGGCCCCGAGCCGCCGCCACCGCCGGAACTGCCGCCGCCACCAGTCTGCATCACCTGCACTGGCTTGGTTGCGCCCTTGCGATATCGTTCGGTGGCCTTCTGGCCATGGTTGCCGTCGTCACCGGGTTGCGCGCCGTCGGACGGATATTGCGGATCGGGATTTACGGTCTGCGCCACCTTGTCATAGGCAAGGGCTTCGCCAAGGCCGGGGTCAACCGGCGCGCAAGCGGACAGCGCGACCGCAAGGCCCGTGGCAAGAGCAAGTCTGGGGTCAAAGCGCATGGCCATAATCCTTTTCAAGCTTGCTGGTATCGAGGGTCGCCATGCCGCCGCCGGTTGGCGCGGGCGGCGGGGCCGCCGGATAGCCGATCGGACGTCCCACCGGACTTGGCTGCGACGGCGCAACCGGGTCGACGCCAACACCGCTGTCGGTGCGACCGAGCAGGAACAGATCCACCTCATCCGGCGGCGTGACGCGATCCGTCGGCGCCTTCATCATGCCGGCGCGGACCGGGCGAACCAGGCGCGGCGTGACGATGATAACCAGCTCTGTATCTTCCTTCTGGAAGTTGGTGGAGCGGAACAGCGTGCCGATGATCGGGATCGAACCCAGGATCGGGAATTGCCGCACCGTATCCTGGAAATCGCGCCGCAGCAGGCCGGCCATTGCAAAGCTTTCGCCATCGCGAAGTTCGACCGTGGTCTTGGCGCGGCGGGTTTGCAGGCCTGGAATGCGCAGGCCGTTGATGACGACCGACGCGGACGGATCAATCGAGCTGACCTCCGGCGCGACCTCCATATTGATGACGCCGTCGGCCAATACGGTCGGCGTAAAGGCCAGGCTGACGCCGAAGGGTTTGAATTCAACGGTGATGTTGCTGCTGTTGCCGCCGTCACCATTATTCGACCCTTGCGATACCGGGATCGGGAATTCGCCGCCGGCCAGGAAGCTGGCGGTTTCACCCGACAGCGCCACCAGCGTCGGTTCCGCGAGCGTCGTGATCGCGCCCTTGCTTTCGAGCGCGTTCAGCGCGGCGGAAATATTGAGGCCAAAGATGCCAAAGCGGCGGGTCAGGACGCCGAAGCTGTCCGCAATCGACCCTAATTGGATGACCCCGTTGCCGTCAGCGTCGGGCGTCAGGCTGGCACCATTGCCGATGGCCCCGCCAAAGCCGTGGCTGCCGCCGCCGCGCACGAACATGCCCATGCCGAGATCTTTCAGCGCGCTGCGCTTCACCTCGGAAAAGCGGACCTCAAGCATGACCTGTTGGGTCGAGCCGATCTGAAGCAAATTGATGACCTTGCCGGGCGCATAGGTTTCCGCGACCTGAACCGCGCGGTCGGCGGCGGGCCCGGAATCGACGACCCCTTCCAGAATGACCGATTCATTGGCCATGCGGGCGCCGATTTCGCTGCCCGGCATCAATTCCGACAATTGCCGCTTCAGGCTGGTGACGTCGGGGCCTACCGCAACATCAACCACCGCGATCAGCATGTTGCGCCGGTCATACAGCGTCAGGCTGGTCGTGCCCATTTTCTTGCCCAGCACGTAGAGCGATCGGTCGCTGAGCGGCAGGACGTCGGCGATCTCGCTATTGCCGACCAGCGCCTTGGCAAAGGCCCGGTCGGACCGAAGCACCTGGCTTTTGTTCAGCGGCACGTCGAGCTGTCCGGCATGAACGTCGCCCGCGCTGGAGATTCCGACCTGCGCGGTGGCAGGCGTGGCGGCAATCGTGCCGACCGCGATCAGCGCGCCAATGGCTGCGCTCCGTAGCATCTTATCGAGCATTGCCCCCCACCTCATAAGTGCTGGTTTGAGTTCCACGAGTAACATCGACCGTGTTCGGCGCGCGCGGTGCCGGCGCCGGTTTTGGCCGCGGCCGCGATGGCGGCGCGGCGGCAGGCCGCGACGGCTGGCTTAGCCGATTGATGCGCGCCTGTTGTTCGGCGGCGCTGAGCGGTGCGGCGGCCGCTGGCGCGGCGGCCTGTCCCGCCTGGTTCGGCAGCGACGAATAATAGCTGTAGCGCAGGTCATTCAGGCTGACGGTTTCGACCCGTGCCAGATTCTGTTCCTCACCCGGCTTGCGCAGCACCAGGCTAAGATCGCCCAGCTGCTGACCGAGCGCCAGCTTTTGCGCGTCGACCGGCGACACTTCCAGCGTCGCCACGCGCGATACCTGCGGCTTGCCGTCGTTGCCGGCCGCATTCTGGTCCATCGCGATGACGCGAATATTCTGCAGCAGCACGTCCGTCACCTGGCTTGCGCCGGTCATGCCGGGCCCGGTGCCGGGTTGGCGCGTGATCAGCACGTCGACCGTGTCGTTCGGCTTGATAAAGCCTGCAACGCCACTGACGTCGTTGATGCGAACGGAGGCGGCGCGCATGCCATCGGGCAGCAGGGCTGCGATGGAGGCGCCCTGGCCTTCGCCGCTAAGGTCGGCGGCCAGCAGCGGCTGATTCACCAGGATCGGGCGAAGTGCGACCCGGTTTTTCCCGGCGGGCAGCAGCTCCTCCATCGTCCGGTAGGTGCCGGGCGGAAGGCTGGTCGCCGGGTAGCTGACAAAGCGAACCTTGTCGGCGGTTATTTCGTTGCCATAGGCAAGGGGAATGGCCGCGACCGCGACCTTGACCGTTCCTTCGGGCGAATCGGCAAGCTGTCGCTCACGACCCGTCAGATAGGTGTTGGCGAGAAAGACGGCGAGCACCCCAAGGATAATCGCGACGCCCAGACCAATGAGAGTTTCTCGTTTCATCCCCCGAAAGCCCCCGAGCCAAATGGATGAAAAAGGTGGGGACGCCGCATGCGGCGTCCCCGGATTTTGCCGTCAATTTAGCAGGTGCTTCCGCTCGACGAGATACAGGTTGCTGCATCATTCATGGCGCCGCCAATCGCCTTCGACAGCGTAATTGCGGCAACCGCAATGACCGCGCCGATAACGGCGAGAATCAGCGCATATTCGGCCGCCGAGGCGCCGCGATCGTCACGAAGCATATTGATGAAATTTTTCATTGTCCGTCCCCTAATTATTCAGAGTCCTCTGAGCCCCCCGTGGGACGGTCAGAAGAGTCTTGCGCAGGGGAACGGTGCCCTTGGAACGCAGTACAGGATGGATATCGAGCCGGATATCCAACGGGACAAAAACACGGCCCCCCAGCCGCTTGACCCCTGAAGGCTGCGACTCGATTAACTTTTTGTCAACTGTGATTGTTTAATCCAGATTAATCTAATATGGCGTTCGCAAATGCGGTAAGCCATTGTAATCATTAACATAGCGCCCGCCGAACGGACGAACACAGTCTCGATTCACTATCGATTATCGTGTCAACTGGGGACAGAATCGCGAGGATTCGGGCGCAACTTGAAACGTCGGTTAACCGGTCGCGGCGCGACTTTTCCTCTATTTGCGCCCGACTTCGAATCGACTCCGACTGGCGATTCGCCTGGTCCGCCAGATCAACGAGCGGACACGCGGTTGCGGTAGGTGACGTTCACCCGTTCCGATATCAGAAGGTAGGGCAGCCAGATGACGACGCTGATCAACACCTTCTTCACATTGCCGTCCAGAATCGTGTGCAATGCGGTTCCCACCGAAGCGGGCATGCCGCCCGCCGATACCACCGCCTGAGCAATCACCAGCTGCATGGTCAGGTCGATGACCCAGGTAGTCGCAAGCAGACGGGGGAACAGCGGCACCCGCCGCAGCGCCGCGACAAAGGACACCGTGTAGAGGCAGGACAGCAGGACAACGTCGAGCGTCATGGCGAAGCGCAGCGTCGACAGCCAATGCGGCACTTGCCCCGCAAGCGCGGGCATCGCCGCAAGATATTCCATCGCCCGAACCGGCACGTTGAGCAAAATACCGATCAGCAGGGACACCATCAGGCCGGTTGGCCCATAAAGCCGGTGCGCCTTCGCCTCCGCCTTATCGACATCGCGCCAGCGGCCAATCCGCGCGATGCGGGTCTCCGGCTGAGCAAGCTGATCGCCATTGGCGAACCAGCGCAGCGCCAGCCCCATCGACACCAGCGGCCCGCCGACCAGCAGAATATAGGGAAGGACCGTCGACAGGTCCGGTGCCTGATGCATCGGGCTAACCAGTACGCGAAGCGCGCACGCGGCCATCGCCAGCAACAGCCAGGCCGTCATCATCGGTTTCAGCCCGGTTTCAACCGCGCCGAGAATCCGCACCGACTTGGCCCGCATATTGTGTGCCAGCTTCATATATGCGCCCTGCGCATTCGTGACTCCGATCGACATGGTGAAGTGGGTAAAGCGTTAACCTTACCATTCGGTAAAATAGGTATCGCGCCGGGTAGTTCCAAGGTCGCCGCCGAATGGCGATTTACCGGGGGGCGGCGGCGATCGGAAATTTCGGGGTTGCTGATATAGAACCAATCTGGCTAGGTTGCTCCTGCTCGGTTTTCTGCGATTCCTAGGGGGACGTCGCTAGTGCAGCGGGGCATTTTCCTTCATTTCGGATCGATTGGCGTGCGGCCGCACGATTGAGCGGGCTTGCCGTCATCATGACCGAGTTGGTTGGCGAGCTGTCCCTGTTCGCCGCGGTCGGATTCCTGTTGTTCGCGCTCGACGACCTGTTGGTCGATGTCATCTATTTCCTGCGCCGGCTGTGGCGCGGGCTCACCGTGTACAGCCGCTATCCGCGCACCTTTGGCGATCGCATCCCGGCGGCCACTGCCCCCGGCTGGATGGCCGTCTTCATTCCCGCCTGGGACGAAGGGGCCGTGATTGCGGACATGCTGCGATCAACGCTTCAACGTTTTGGCGGCAGCGATTACCGCCTGTTCGTTGGCCATTATCGCAACGACCCCGCCACTCGCGACGCCATCGCGTCGGTCGCGGATCCCAACGTGATCGCTGTGCGGATCGACGCCGACGGGCCCACGACCAAGGCCGACTGCCTCAACCATCTTTATGGTGCGCTGGAGGTGGAGGAACGCGCGCGCGGGACAAAGGCAAAGGCCATTGTCCTCCACGACGCAGAAGATGTCGTCCACCCGCGCGAGCTGGCGATTTTCGATTTCCTTGTTGAGCGGGCGGGCGCGGTGCAGCTTCCCGTGGTGCCGCTCATTGACCCGTCCGCGCCATGGGTGTCCGGCCATTATGCCGATGAGTTCGCAGAAAGTCACGGCAAGGACCTGATCGTGCGGGAAGCCGTCGGCGCCGCCATTCCGCTTGCCGGGGTCGGCTGCGCCATCGAACGCCGCGCGCTGCATCGCCTTGCCAGCCGCCACCATGGCAAGCCCTTCGCGGGCCATAGCATGACCGAGGATTATGAGATCGGGCTTCGGCTCGGCACAATTGGGGTTCCGACCATCTTCGCCCGCATTCCCGCGCAGCCCGGATCATGGACGGCGGTGGCCAGCCGTGGCCATTTTCCATCGACCATCACCGCCAGCGTCCGGCAAAAGGCCCGCTGGGTTGGTGGCATCGCCTTTGCGGGGTGGGACCATCTGGGCTGGCGCGGCGGTATCGGAGAACGATGGATGCGCATGCGCGACCGGCGCGGACCATTTGCGGCCATGGTGATGGCGGCGGGCTATGGCGCGCTATTTCTATGGTTGCTCATCGGCTTTGCCGCCGGGATGGGCGCCCCCGTCGCGGTCACACCGTCGCCCCTGCTGGGCCTGCTCCTGCTAATCAATGCCGCGCTGTTTGGCTGGCGACTGCTGATGCGCGCCGGCTTTACTGCCGCCACCTATGGCTGGCGCGAGGGCCTGCGATCCATTCCGCGCGTTCTGATCGCCAACCTCATCACCATTCTTGCCGTCCGGCGCGCCCTGCTGCTGCACAGCAAGGGCGGACCGGCCCAATGGGACAAGACCGATCATATTTTCCCGAAAGGGCTGATTGTACCATGAGTGCGTCGATACGATTTCTGGGCTTTGCGATTCTCAGTTGGGCGGGCGTGCGCGCAGTAGGGCTGATGCTGTCGCCCGACGCGCGGCTGATGACGCTTGACGATACCGCATCGGCCAACGCCCCAGCTCAACAGGCCATTCCGCCCCTTCCCGCAACCCGGTTCGATACCGTCGAACCGGTGGCGCCCGCCGGCAGCTATATGCCCCCCGAACCGGCGGGCGCCGTCATTCCTGATGGCGTCTATGGGCCCGACGGCGTCTATGGGGGCGCGCCCTACGCGCCCGGCTATGCCCCCTACGGCCGCGCCTTTTATGGCGGATATGGCACCCATCCCGGATATCGCTATCCGGCGCCCGTTCATGTGACAGTCCAGCCCGCCGCATATCGCCAGAGCGCACCGGCGCCTCGCCGCGCAGACTATTTTGTGCAGGCGCCGACGGCTCGTGGATGGCTGGACGGCGCGCCCGACCCTGATCCCTATCCGATGAGTCGCCTGGCCTCGGCCGGACCAGTGCGCCCGGCGGTTCAGGTCACGCCGACCTTTACCGACCCGCCCCAACCGCGCGGATTCGACCGTTGGCAGCTTTCCAGCTGGGCAATGCTGCGGTCCCGTCCCGGTCCATCGTCCCTCGCCGCCAACGGCATGCTGGGCGGCAGCCAGGCCGGGGCGCGGCTCATCTATCGCTTTGACCGGCGAATTGGCCTCAGCGTTCGGACGACCAGCGCGCTGCAATCGCCGCAGCGCGGGGTGGAGGTGGCGGCTGGTGTCCGGGTGGAACCGCTGTGGTCCATTCCGTTCGCGTTGACGTTGGAACGGCGGCAGTGGGTCGGCAAGGACAAGGGCCGGTCGGATTTCGCGCTGTTCGCCGAAAGTGGGGTGTGGGGTCGGTCGCTGCCGCTTGGCATGACGCTCGACGGATATCTGCAGGCTGGGGTCGTCGGGACCAAACGCCGCGACTGGTTCGTGGACGGGTCGGCCGCGGCGTCCCGTCCGATCTGGCGCAACCTGTCGGCGGGAGTCGGCGTGTGGGGCGGGGCGCAGCAAGGGCTGAAGCGGCTCGACGCGGGGCCCCGCCTGACCATGCAAATGGGTCGGGGAATGCGTATTCATGCCGATTACCGGGCCAAGTTGCTGGGCAATGCAGAGCCGGGGTCGGGCGCGGTCGTCACCCTAACCGGGGATTTTTAAGCGCGGGATTTTGACCGGCCGTTAAAAAAAAGCGCGCCAATTGCCTTGGTTTTGACGCAGCTTTGGCGTTAGCGTCGGGTCGCTCGAGACCATGGACATTTATCTTCCCATTGCCGGCCAGTCGGTCAACGCGCTGCTGATCATCCTGCTGGGCGGTCTGGTAGGTATTTTGTCGGGCCTGTTTGGCGTCGGTGGCGGCTTTCTCACTACGCCGCTCCTGATGTTCTATGGCATTCCGCCGACCGTCGCGGTCGCAAGCGCGACAACGCAGATTACCGGCGCATCGGTGTCGGGCGTCTTCGCCCATATGCGGCGCGGCGGCGTCGACCTGAAGATGGGCGCGGTCATGACCGTCGGCGGCGCCGTCGGCAGCCTTGTCGGCGCCGTGTTGTTCCGGCTGTTGCAGCGGTCCGGCCAGATCGACCTCGTCATCGGCTTTCTTTACGTCATCTTGCTCGGCAGCATTGGCGCACTGATGCTGAAGGATGCGCTGGTCGCCCTTGGCTGGATCAGCGTGACAAAGGCGGCGCCCCGGCCGCGCCATAATCGCTGGGTCGCGGGCCTTCCGGGCAGATGGCGCTTTTATGAAAGCGGTCTGTACCTGTCCCCGGTCGCGCCGCTGTTGCTTGGATTCGGAACCGGCATTCTCACCGTATTGCTGGGCGTCGGCGGCGGCTTCATCCTCGTTCCCGCCATGATATACGTCCTGGGCATGGCCCCGCGTGTCGTCGTCGGCACCAGCCTGATCATGATCCTGGCGGTCAGCGCGGTCACCACCATGGTCCATTCGATGACCACTCATGCCGTCGACATTGTGCTGGCGGCCCTTTTACTGTTGGGCGGCGTGGTTGGCGCTCAATATGGGGCGACCCTCGCTACCAGGATGAAGCCGGACCTGCTGCGCCTGATGCTGGCGGTTATCATCCTGCTGGTGGCACTACGGATGTTGCTAGGGCTGACGTGGCGCCCTGATGAGATTTTCACGATCGAATATCTATGAAGCGCGCAATGACCCTCTTGCTGCTGTCGCCTTTGCTGATGGCTCAGGCCAAGCCGCAACTAGTGCCCGACATTTCGGCGCGTTCGATTCAGATCCAATATAGCTTCACCGGTACGCAGCTGCTGCTGTTCGGCGCCATTGTCTATCCCGGCGGGCGTCCGCCCGAGCGGCCAGCCAATGTCGTCGTTGTCCTGCGCGGACCTGTCGAGCCGATCCTGGTGCGGCAGAAGCAGAAGGTGGCGGGCATCTGGATGAACGCAGACTCCAACCGTTTTCGGTCCGCGCCCGGTTATTATGCCGTTGCGTCGTCCGCCCCCATTCGCGATTTGGTCGATGAACGCACCGCCTCAATCTATGAGATCGGCCTTCAGGATCTGCAATTGTCGCCAGGTGGCGGTGCCCTGCCGGAAAAGGAACGGCGGTTCGAAGCGGGCCTTCTCGACCTGATGACGCGCAAGGGGCTCTATTCGGAAAATCCGCACGGCGTCGAAATCAGCGAGGGCGTATTGTATCGGGCCCGCATCTCCATCCCCAGTCAGGTTCCGGTTGGCACCTACACGACGGAAACCTTCCTGATCGATCGCGGTAAGGTCATTGCGGTGGCAACGCGCGACATTGAAATCGGCAAATCCGGGTTCGAACGCTTTATTGCGCTGGCGGCAACCCGCCACGGCTTCCTCTATGGCCTGGCATCGGTGATTATTTCGCTGGCCATGGGATATGCGGCGGCGGCCTGGTCCAAACGGCGCGGCTAAGGAATATCTTAACCCGATTAGGCTAATTCATCGGCAACCAATTCACCAATTCAAAGGGTGCCGAATACCATGACCGATCAGCCGAGCCTGAAGCAATTTCTTGATGAGCTGAACAATTACAGCGACAAGGATGCGCCCCAGTCCAGCGCCGCGGGTGCGCCGGTCCCGACCATCGGTCAGGTCCTGGAAATCGCTGGATCGGGTTCGCGCGTCATCATGGATTCGGCAAAGCTGGTCGAACTGCAGGGACACCCCGATCCGTCCGTTGCCATGTCGGGACAGGTCGGAAGTCAGGTAAAGGTGCGCGTCGGTTCCAGCTGGCTGGTCGCCAACGTCCGGACCCTGCGCGCCGGTGACGAATATGGCACGGTCATCGCGAACGTCGATTTTCTGGGTGAGGGTCTGTCGAAGGCCGATGGCGGCCTTACGTCCTTCCGCCGCGGCGTGACGCGCTATCCGATTCCGGGCGCGGCCCTGCTCCCGGTGACGCGGGACGACATGCGCGCCATCTTCGCCGCAACGGATGAGCCGCACGTGCAGGTTGGCACCGTCTACCCAACCGATGATATCCGCGGCACGCTGTACGTCGACCCGATGCTGTCAAAGCATTTCGCCATCCTGGGGTCGACCGGTACGGGTAAGTCGACCTCGGTTGCGCTGATCCTTCACCGCATTTCGCAGCTGTCGCCGGAAGGTCATATCGTGATGATCGATCCGCACGGCGAATATTCCGCCGCGTTCAAAAGCTGTGGTGAGATTTTCAACGTCGACAATTTGCAGCTGCCGTACTGGCTGCTCAACTTTGAAGAACATTGCGAAGTGCTGCTCACCACCGACGGTGCGGAGCGGCAGCGTGACGCCGACATTCTCGCCAAGGTCCTCCTCGCCGCGCGCAGCAAGTCACGCCAGTCGGAACAATATGGCAAGGTTACGGTGGACTCGCCCATCCCCTATCTGCTCACCGATCTTGTACAGATCATCACCGCCGAGATGGGCAAACTAGACCGCGCCGGCGATACGACACCGTATCAGCGGCTCAAGAACAAGCTCGACGAGCTTCGCGCCGACCCCCGCTTCACCTTCATGTTCAACGGGATGCTGGTCAGCGATTCGATGGCACCGTTCATCGCCAAAATGTTCCGCCTGCCGTCGAACGGCCGACCCATCTCCATTGTCGACGTGTCCGGCGTCCCGTCCGAAATCACCAGTGTAGTGGTGTCGGTGCTCGCCCGCATGGTGTTCGACTACGCCATCTGGTCACGCACCGAGGCGCAGCGGCCGCTGCTGCTCGTTTGCGAAGAAGCGCACCGCTACGTCCCCAAGGACGAGAGCAGCGGCAAGCAGGCGGTTCGCAAAATTCTTGAGCGTATTGCGAAGGAGGGCCGTAAATATGGGGTCAGTCTGGGCCTCATCACGCAGCGCCCGTCCGACCTTGCCGAAGGCGTGCTGTCGCAGTGCGGCACGATCATTTCGATGCGCCTGAACAACGACCGAGATCAGGCCTGCGTCCGCGCCGCGATGCCCGAAGGCGCCCGCGGCTTCCTCGATGCCATCCCGGCCTTGCGCAACCGCGAATGCATCATCTGCGGCGAAGGCGTCGCCATCCCCATCCGCGTTGCGTTCGACAATCTCGAACCGGAGAAGCGGCCTGCGTCGTCCGACCCCAGCTTCGCCGCGAGCTGGCGTGAAACGGGCGACGAAGCCGGGATTATCCAGCGCACGATCAAGCGCTGGCGTGGACATGGCCGGTGAGGCACCGCGTCTAAGACAACAGACGGCGCAGCCGACTCGTTGGCTTGGACAAGAGTGTTATCGACCCGGCCGACGGGTCGCCCGCAGGGCGAACCCGATCGACGTCACGAAAGCGAGTGGCAGCCATGCGCCAGCATGGCGAGAGCGAACGTCGCGTGACGGGATGGCTGGGCCAAAACAAACCTAATCCTATCCATCAACAATGGCCGCAGCCGTTGCAGTTTCTATTTCACCACCTAATCGTATCAATATGGACGATGTCGATTATTTGCTCGATGGAATGCTCTCAAGAACCGGGGTCCGTGATGTCGCGCGCGGCGGTTATGTTCAACCTTGCGAACTGATGGTATCTAGCGGTTTGCAGACGCACATCTCGAACTGGCAGCAGCGCTACGAACAAGCGCACTTCAATGGCTTTAGTGAAAATGATGTCGCGACCCTCGACCAGCAAGGGCAAGAATTGGTCGCATTAATCCTCGCCGAGAATCCTAATTTGCGGATTGGCTATTTTTCGAATGGGCTGATGAAACGCGTCCAGCTTTAGAGTTCACATCGGGCTATTTCCTAAGCCGTCGTTCCCGCGCAAGCGGGAACCTAACCGAACAAAAAGTAGCGGGATCCCCGCTTACGCGAGGATGACGGAAGAAGGGGGTCTCAACCCCGCCCCAACCAGTTCCCCGGCGAAGATGATGGCTGCGACACTGTCTGGGGGACAGTGTCGTTCCATCATGGGCCCAGTCAGGCTCCGTTAGGAGCCTCATCCCATATCTGAAATCTGCGCCGCCAATTTCCGGACTTCCGCTAAAGCTCCAGTCCGGCCTGGACCCCGGCCTTCGCCGGGGAACTAAGGGTTAGCGCTTATCCCTTTGCCCTCACAGCACTCAGCGCCGCCAACCGCGCCTTGAACGCCGCCAGCTGATCCCCCTCAAGCAACGCCCGACTAGAGAATCTTACGCCCATCGGGTTCACTGGCACGCCGCCACGATACACCTCGTAATGAAGGTGCGGGCCGGTCGATAGGCCAGTGGTCCCGACATAGCCGATCAGCTGCCCCTGCCGCACCGGCATGCCAGGCGCGACGACCATCCGGCTCATATGACTATAACTGGTTTCGATCCCGCCCGAATGGGCCAAACGCACCTGCTGACCATAGCCGCCGGCCCAGCCCGCGCGCTCGACCTGTCCGTCGGCGGCGGCGACAATTGGCTGGCCCGCGTGGGCGCCGAAATCGATGCCCTTGTGCATCCGCGCGAAGTGCAGGATCGGATGATATCGCATACCGAAGGTCGAGGTGATTGGCGCGCTGACCGGCCAGCTCATCGTGTCGACCTGGCGGCCAATGCCGTCCGGGTTGATCCAGTCGCTGCGCCCGCCAATGTCCCATTTCATCAGCCGCAGATCGTTCCCGCCCGGCCGGTCAATCGCGGCATAGAGCAACGGCCCGGCCTGGCTGCCGCCCGCCGTCTTGCGGCTCGACATGATCAGGTCGAAGCGGTCATTGGGCGCGATGTCGGCGCCGACGTCCACCTGCGTCGCGATGGCGCGGAGATATTCTGCCGCCGTTTGTGGTTCCACGCCCTGCGCACGGAGCGACCAGTAAAGCCCTTCGCCAACCAGGCCGGTGACGCGTACTGGCGAACTGTCGACCGCCAACCGGCTCGTCACCAGGCTCAGCGCCCCGTCCCTGCCTACGATGTTGATATTGAGATCGATCCCGCTGCGCAGCGCGACCTTGACGATTGGCCGCTTGCCCAGTGTGTCGCGATGGCCGAGTGTCATGGCGACGCTCGTCCCCGCCGCCAGCTTCCCGCCTGCCGCCTGTTCGATCATCTTCGACGCGGCCACGACCTGCGCCAGATTGACTTCATTGCGCGCGAGCAGTCGGGCAATGCTGTCGCCTTTCGCCACCACGCCATAGACATCGACGGTCGCCCGTTCCGGCGCCGCGGCCAAGGTGTCGACGAGGGCATTGGCGGCCATTCGCCCACCGGTCTGCGACCCCTGGTCCATGGGGCCAATCGCAAGGGCGTGCAGTTCTTCTGCGGCCGAACTGCTGATCAGATCAGGTGAAATAGTACGAAGAGGCGCCAGCGAAGTCGGCATCGCGGTCGCCGCGCCAGCGCACAGAAGGCACAGCGTCGCAACCCCGCGCCACCAGCGTTTCGTCAGCAATTCCTCGCCCAGGTTGACGGCCAAGCTGAACTTGGGCTTGGCGCGGCCAAAGGCAGCGGCCGTACGCGACGCATTTCGGACGTCCGCGAACGAGCGGTGAATCACCGCCGCCTGACCGTGACGACCACCGTAGGAATCAAGTGGATGCACCGCGTTTCCGTCTCCTCTTGGGACCGGTTTGGCGGAACATGGTTAAGAAGCGCCTAAAAGAGTGATGACAGCTTGCACTCCGGGCTTCGGGACAGCACATTCATCCCATGGCCGCCCCCAATGACGGCAATCTCCGGGCGATCCTTGGCCCAACCAACACCGGCAAGACCCACTTGGCGATTGAGCGGATGTGCGCCCATTCTTCGGGGGTGATCGGCTTCCCGCTGCGCCTGCTCGCGCGCGAAGTCTATGACCGCGTCGTGGCGATGAAGGGGGAGAGAAACGTCGCCCTGATCACCGGCGAAGAACGCATCGTGCCGCAGGGCGCGCGCTATTTCCTGACCACCGCCGAATCCATGCCGGTGCGCGGCTGGGCCGAACATCCTGACGACAGCGGGCGCGATTTCGCCTTCGCCGCCATTGACGAGGCGCAGCTCGGTATCGACCCCGAACGCGGCCATGTGTTCACCGACCGGATGCTGCGCGCTCGGGGCCGCGAGGAAACGCTGATCCTTGGGTCCGACACGCTTCGTCCGCTGATCCGCAAGCTGCTACCCGAAGCAGAAGTGATTAGCCGCCCTCGCTTTTCCACCCTGCGCTACGCCGGCGCGACCAAGCTCTCCCGGCTGCCGCCGCGCTCCGCCATCGTCGCCTTCAGCGCGGAGCAGGTCTATGCGCTCGCCGAAATGCTGCGCCGGTTCAAGGGCGGCGCGGCGGTGGTGATGGGCGCATTGAGCCCCGCCACCCGAAACGCCCAGGTCGCGATGTTTCAGCGCGGAGAGGTCGACTATCTTGTCGCCACCGACGCCATCGGCATGGGCCTGAACATGGACGTCAGCCATGTCGCTTTCGCAGGATTGGAGAAGTTCGACGGCCACCGCGACCGCCGCCTGACCATCCCGGAGATGGCCCAGATCGCGGGCCGCGCCGGACGGCATCAGCGCGACGGCACCTTCGGCACGCTCGGCCTCGGCGGTGACCGCGCGCCGGAGTTCAGCGAGGAAGAGATCAACGCGATTGAGGAGCACCGCTTCCGCCCGCTCGACTTCCTCTATTGGCGCAACTCGGACCTCGACTTCACCAGCACCCCCGACCTCATCCGTTCGCTCGAAAGGAAGAGCAACGACCCACTACTCCGCTCGGCCCCCGAAGCTATCGATCTCACCGTGCTCAAGATGCTGGCGGAGGACCACAGCATCGCCTCTGTCCGCGACAAGAAGGTGCGGCGGCTATGGGCGGTGTGCGGCCTTCCCGATTTCCGCAAAGTCGGCCCGATGCACCACGCCCGAATGATCCGCCGCCTCTACGGCTATGTCAGCGAGGGCGGCCACATCCCCCATGAATGGTTCGCAGCCGAAGTCACCAAGCTCGATAACGTCAATGGCGATATCGAGGTGCTGGCTGACCGCCTCGCCGGGGTCCGAAGCTGGGCCTATATCGCCCAGCGCGCCGACTGGCTGGCCGACCCGGCAAAATGGGCCGAACGGACCAAGTCGGTCGAGGGGCGTTTGTCGGATGCGCTTCACGAACGACTGACCCAGCGTTTTGTCGATCGGCGCACTGCCGTTCTCGTCCGTGACATTGGCGCGGGTGTGAACGCTCTGCCGGTCACGGTGGCCGAAGACGGCGAGGTCAGCGTTGGGCCAGAGCCCATCGGCCATCTCAAGGGCTTCGACTTCAAGGTCGATCCGACCGCCAAACATGCCGACAAGCGTCTGCTCCTCGCCGCCGCCGAACGGCGGTTGGGCGACGAGCTGGAACGCCGCGCTGCCACGCTATGCGACGCCCCCGACACCGCTTTCGCGCTGGTCGAGGATGGCGACCGCATGGGCATCGCCTGGGACACCTATGTCCTCGCCCGCCTTTCGCCCGGTCGTTCGCTGCTCGAGCCTGCGGTTCATACCACCCGAGCGCTCGACCGGCTGACCGCGTCGCGCCGAGGCAAGCTTCGCGCGCGGCTCGAACGATGGATGGAATCACAGATTGACCGGCACCTGCCCGCACTTCGCCACCTCGCCAAGACCGCAACCGATCCCAAGCAATTGCCGGGCGTCCGCGCGCTCGCCGCGATGCTGGTCGATGCCGGCGGCGTCCTTCCCCGCCGGTCGATGCAGGCCCAACTGGCCGCACTCGACAAGGCCGACCGCCACGCCATCCACCGCCTGCGTGTCCGCCTCGGTGCACTCGACATCTACAGCCAATCGCTGCTGAAACCCGGCGCCCAGCATATGCGCGCCGCCCTGCTCGCGATCCGCACGAGCCAGCCGATGCCGATCCTTCCGCATCCGTCGGCCTCGACGCTTGACGGCGGCGCCGATCCGCGCGGCGCGGGCCTCGCCTTCCGCCGCCTCGGCACGACATGGCTTCGCATCGACCTCGCCGACCGGCTCGCCAGCCATGCCCATCACGTTCGCCAGTCGAACGGCGATGACCCCATCGACCATGCGCTCGCCACCAGCCTCGGCCTTAACGCCGACACGCTCAAGAAGCTGATGGCCGAAGTCGGCTTTGTACCAAAAGGCGAGGCCTGGACCTGGCGCGGTCACCGCCGTCCCCAACGCCGTGAAACCCGCCCACCGCGCCCCGACAACGCCTTCTCGGTCCTGGCGCAATTGAAACGGAAGTAGCCGTCATTGCGAGCGCAGCGAAGCAATCCAGTTGCCCGAGCCGCTGGACTGCCGCGGCCTTCGGCCTCGCAATGACGGAAATAATGCGGCTCGACCGCTATCTCTTCTTCATTCGAATCCTGAAAAGCCGAACCCAGGCGCAGACCCTGATCGACACCGGCCGGGTCCGCCTCGACGGCCATCATGTCGCCAGGCCGAGCGAACCGGTGAAAGTCGGCAGCATCATCGCCTTTCCGCTCTTCGGCCGCATCCGGATCCTAAAAGTCACAGCGCTTCCCACCCGCCGTGGTCCGGCCGCCGAAGCACGTGATTGCTACGCCGACCTAGGTGAGAACGTCTCGCAACAAGCTTCATCCGATTGACGCCGCTTTCCCTCCGACGTAGCGACGTCGGCAAGAAAAAGGGAGTTCACGCCACCATGACCTATGTCGTTACCGACGCCTGCATCCGCTGCAAATATATGGACTGCGTGGAAGTCTGTCCGGTCGACTGTTTCTATGAGGGCGAGAATATGCTCGTCATCAATCCGAACGAATGCATCGATTGCGGCGTGTGCGAACCGGAATGTCCGGCCGAAGCGATCCTCCCCGATACCGAGAACGGTCTCGAAAAATGGCTCGAGCTGAACAACACCTTCTCTGCGCAATGGCCCAATGTCACCCGCAAGAATGATCAAACCCCCGCCGACGCCGATGAGCATAAGGGCGAGGCGGGCAAGTTTGACAAATATTTCTCGGCCGAGCCCGGCAAGGGCGATTGACGAAACAGCGGGTGCGGGAACCATTGCCGCGTTGATGCGCTGCCCGTCCTGACAACAAGGGGTCGGTTTCATGGTTCGTATGCTTTTCATTGGTGCCGCGCTGTTCGCGGCAACGCCGGCTTTTGCGCAAGACGCGGTGGGTCCGCAGGCGCCCCTGCCCGACCCCAATGATCAATCCGACACTTTTACAATCGGTGCCGGTGCGGCCTATTTGCCGGATTATGAAGGATCGAACGATTACCGGCTAATCCCTGCCGCCGCCGTCCGCGGCCGCGTCAGCGGGATTAGCTTCTTCACCCGCGGGACATACCTCTACGTCGACGTGGTTCCGCGCGGGTCAGGCAAGGTCGAACTTGACGTCGGGCCGATCGCGGGCGTTCGCCTTAATCGGACCGGCAAGATCAAGGATTCGATGGTCAAGCTGCTGCCTGATCGCAAAGCCGCGATTGAGGTTGGCGGGTTTGTCGGCATGACGGCGCATGGCCTCACCAATCCCTATGATGCGCTCAGCCTTCGCCTCGACGTCGTGAAGGATGTCGGCAATGCGCATAAATCGACCGTCATCACGCCGACGATTGATTTTGGCACACCCCTGTCGCGCCGCACTTATGTCGGCCTGTCGCTCAGCGCCGACTGGGTCGGCGGCAATTTTGCCAACTATTATTACAGCATTTTGCCTACCGATGCGCTGGCCAGCGGCCTGCCCGTCTATGATGCGGATGGCGGCCTGAAGAATTGGAAGGTCGCGGTGTTGGCCAACCAGTCGCTGACCGGTGATTTACTAGGCGGACTCAGCCTGTTTGGTGCGGCCAGCTATTCGCGCATGACGGGCGATTTTAAACGGTCTCCGATCGTATCGCAGCGGGGTAGCTCCGGACAGTGGTTAGGCGCGATCGGTCTGGCCTATACATTCTAACCGTCGTCACTCCGGCGCGCATTCATCGCACGCAAGAGGATAAGCCAGCCAATCATCAAGATCGGCCATCCCAGATATTGGGTCGGAACATCAGCGATGGTCGCGGGGCCATTCATGCGCGGTGACAGAATAAGCCACGCACCAAGAAAGATCACGACCAGGCCGCCTGTCCGCAATTGCCGCGCAGTCATCAGCGCTTCTCCAATAGCGCGATGACGGCATCGGCCGCCTCATCCGCGCTCATCGATGTGGTGTCGAGGCGCAGCTCCGGCCGATCCGGCGCTTCATAAGGACTATCGATGCCCGTAAAATTAGGCAGCTGGCCCGCCCGCGCCTTCTTATAGAGTCCCTTTACGTCGCGCGCTTCGGCATCGCTGAGCGGCGTATCGACAAAAATTTCGATGAACTCCCCGTCGGGCATCATCGTGCGGACCATATCGCGCTCGGCCCGGAACGGACTGATAAAGGCAGTGAGCACGATCAGACCGGCATCGGCCATCAACCGAGCAACCTCACCCACGCGGCGAATATTTTCTATCCGGTCGGCCTCGGTAAAGCCAAGATCCTTGTTGAGGCCGTGACGGACATTGTCGCCGTCGAGCAGGAAGGTATGCCGCCCCTTGGCCGCCAGCTTCTTTTCAACAAGGTTGGCGATCGTCGATTTGCCCGCGCCGCTGAGTCCGGTGAACCACAGAACCGCCGGGCGCTGCCCCTTCAATCCCGCATGGGTCTCGCGCGTCACATCCAGCGCCTGACGATGGATATTCTCGGCCCGGCGCAGCGCGAAGTGCAGCATCCCCGCCGCGACCGTGGCATTGGTGAGCTTGTCGATCAGGATGAAGCCGCCAAGCACGCGGTTCGGGGCGGCGCGGTCGACTTTGTAGGGCTCGAACACCACATCGCGGTCGGTTGTGACCTCGACCACGCCAATCGCGTTAAGGTCGAGCGTCTTCGCCGCGCGATGCTCTAGCGTGTTAACGTTCAGTTGATATTTCGGCTCGGCGATGTGGGCGGTCACCGTTTGCGTGCCCAGCTTCAGCCAATAGCCGCGCCCCGGCACCATTTCCTCCTCGGCCATCCACACCAATGTCGCTTCGAACTGATCGGCGGCGTGAGGCGGGTCCTTGGCCTCCGCTATGACATCGCCGCGCGAACAATCGATTTCGTCGGCAAAGGTTAGCGTTACCGATTGACCGGCAACCGCCTCGTCCAGATCGCCATTGCCAACCACGATGCGGTCGATAGTGGTAGTCCGGCCCGACGGAAGCACCCGGATTGCGTCGCCCTTGCGAACGCGGCCGCTGGCGATCTGTCCGGCATAACCTCGGAAATCATGGGTGGGGCGATTGACCCATTGCACCGCCATGCGGAACGGCTTTTCATCCTGCGCCGCGCTGTCGATTGGCACCGTTTCCAGATGCTCAACCAGCGTCGCTCCGTCATACCAGCCCATCGCCGCACTGCGCTCGGCAATATTGTCGCCGCCCAGGCCCGACACCGGAATGGCGGTCCAATCGCGGATTCCAACGCTATCCGCGAACGCCGCATAATCCGCGACGATCCGCTCGAACACGTCCTGGCTATAGCCGACCAAATCCATCTTGTTCACAGCGAGTACGAAGCGGCGGACGCCTACCAGATCAGCCAGGATCGAATGGCGCCGCGTCTGTTCGAGCACGCCCTTACGCGCATCAACCAACAGCACCGCGAGCTCCGCCGTCGACGCACCCGTCACCATGTTCCGCGTATATTGCTGATGGCCTGGTGTATCGGCGACGATGAACTTGCGTTTGTCGGTCGCGAAGAAGCGGTAGGCGACGTCGATGGTGATGCCCTGTTCTCGCTCCGCCGACAGCCCGTCAACGAGTAAGGCGAAGTCGATCTTTTCACCCTGCGTGCCGACCTTGCGACTGTCGCTTTCCAGCGCCGCCATCTGGTCTTCAAAAATTTGCTTGCTGTCGTAGAGCAGGCGTCCGATCAACGTCGACTTGCCGTCATCGACGCTGCCGCAGGTGATGAAGCGCAGCAGCTCCTTCGATTTCTGCCGCTCGAGATAGGCGGTGATGTCGCGTTCGAGCAGATCGCGTTCGGGCGCGGAGGAGCTCATCAAAAATACCCCTCCTGCTTCTTCTTCTCCATCGAGCCATCACCGCCGTCGCGGTCGATGATCCGGCCCTGCCGTTCGCTGGTGGTGGCGAGCAGCATTTCCTGCACCACCTTTTCGATCGTGTCCGCCTCACTCTCGACCGCGCCGGACAGCGGATAACATCCAAGCGTCCGGAATCGAACCGACCGGGTCTCGACTTCTTCCCCCTCACGCAACCGGAACCGTTCATCATCGACCATCAGCAACAGCCCGTCGCGCTCCACCACTGGACGCGGTGCTGACAGGTACAGCGGGACGATCTCGATCCCTTCGGCCATGATATACTGCCAGATGTCGAGCTCGGTCCAATTTGATAGCGGGAACACCCGCATCGATTCCCCGGGCGCCCTTTTCACATTGTAGAGCGACCACAGCTCCGGCCGCTGCTTCTTCGGGTCCCAGCGGTGGCTTGCCGAACGAAAAGAAAAGATGCGCTCCTTCGCGCGGCTCTTCTCCTCATCGCGCCGCGCCCCGCCGAACGCGGCGTCGAACCCGAACTTGTCGAGCGCCTGCTTCAGACCTTCGGTCTTCCACATATCCGTGTGCAGCGGGCCGTGATCGAACGGGTTGATGTCGCGCTCTTCGGCTTCCGGATTGCGATAGACCAGCAGCTCGGTCCCGTCCTCCGCCGCGACCTTGTCGCGAAGCGCATACATGTCGCGAAACTTCCACGTCGTATCGACGTGCAGCAGTGGGAACGGCAGCGGCCCCGGCGCAAACGCCTTCTTCGCCAAATGCAGCATCACTGCGCTATCCTTGCCGATCGAATAGAGCATCACCGGGCGCGCGGCCTCGGCCACTGTCTCACGGATGATGTGGATGCTTTCGGCTTCCAGCCGGTCGAGATGGGTGAGGCGGGTCATAGAACGTTCATCGCAAGGCTCTAACCGTCCAGCTGGCAAGCGCAAGCCATTGGACGTTGGTGGCGGCAGCCGCTACCAATGTTGAAGATTGTGCTCACACAATAGGGAGAGTGAAACCCGTGTACCTGATCAGCATTATTGCGCTCGCCGCGCAGGCCGCCGCCGCCCCGGCAACATCGGCCAAGCCCGCCCCCGTCACTAAGGCGCAATTCACGGCCAATGTCGACAAGATGTTCGCCGCCATCGACGCGAACAAGGATGGGAGTATTACGCCCGCCGAAATTGAAGCGGTCCAAGCCAAGGAAATTCAGGCGGCGCTCCAACAATATCGCGATGCCCGGGCCGCCGCGTTCCAGAAGATGGATAGCAACAAGGACGGCAATGTCACAATGGCCGAATGGGTTGTTGCCCGCCCCGAACCAACCGCGAAAAAGCCGGACGCCAGCAAACTGATGAATCGGGCCGATGCCAATAAGGACGGCAAGATCAGCCGCGATGAATATCGCGTTCGCCCGATGCGCGATTTTGAAAAGCTCGACACCAACAAGGATGGGTCGATCGACGCCAAGGAACAACAGGCGGCGCGCAGCAAGAACAACTGACGCCCCGTGTCAGTCTGTCACCGTCATCGATGAAGGGTAGGGTGCGATCAGCAATCGCGCCTGATCCCAATCCTTCTGCAACCACTGCTCGGCCAACCTGCTGTCCGATGGCAGAATCACCGGCATGCGTTCAATCCCCAATGACCGCAGCGCCGCATTTGCCTCACAATTGAGCATTGCGAAGGACGGAATTTCGCTGTCTTTCCAAACGCCCGCGAAAGCGAAGATCGGTTGATCGCTGGTGGTCAGCCAATGTTGCCGCCGTTTGCCCGTCGTCGGGTCCGTTTTGCCCCATTCCATGAAGCCGGTCGCGGGGATCAGGCAGCGGAATTCGCTGTTGCGCAAATTGCCAATCCAGAACGGGCTGTCGACATTGCGGACGCTTGTTACTGTGCGCAATGGGTCGCCGGCCGATGGCGGTGGCGGGACTCCCCAGAGCCGAGGTACGAGGCGCCGCGGCGGGTCCTCATCGGGGCGCGGTCCAGCGACAAATTCGCGACCTGCCGTGACAATCGGCGCGAACATTCCGGGCGCCAGATGCCCCTGCTCCCATGGATCATCGCCCGCTTTGGCGCCAAATCGACGCGCCACCCTCACCGAATCTGCATCAAGGCGATAGAGCATCGTCATCGGGCATTGGACTAGGCCCGCGCTTGATTCCCATCAAATCCTCTTTGCGCGGGGGACGACAATGTCGCAGCCTCGCAAGGGGAGGATTTGCACCAATGACCGAAACCATGGACCCGACCGCCTGGAGCGCGCTGCTTCTCGGCTTGTTCACGCTGGCCGCCGCCATCGGGGCGCTGCGTAATCCCGGCAGTTGGAAGGCGATGATGGACGAGATCGAGCGGTCACCCGCGCTTCAGATGTTGTGCGGGTTCGCCGAAATGATTGCGGGCGCCATCCTCTACCTTGCCAATCCATGGGTCCCCGACGACATTCTGACCTGTATCATGAAGGCAATTGGTGGGTTCATGATGGTCGAGGCATTGGCCGTGACGGCGATGAGCGACGTCTATTTCCAATTCTGGCTCAAGAGCTTCACCCGCTTCCAGCGTGGTTGGGCCCTTTTCACGCTGCTCCTAGGGATCGGCCTTGTGACATCGGGCATGCTTCGCATCGGATAAGATTGCGCCGGTCGCCGTGCACGCCTAAAGATCTCCAATCCCCGGGGAGCCGATAGCGGCTGAGAGGCAGTTCACGACTGCGACCCGTCGAACCTGATGCCGTTGATACGGACGTAGGGAGGGAGCGAAGCGCCAACCGCCCTCGCGTCCCTCCCAAGATGGAGTGAATGACGATGGCCGACGCACCTGCACGTACCGAATTGAAAGTCACCACCGGCCCCATCCGGGGCAGCCGCAAAGTGTTCGTCGATGGTCGTGACGGGGTACGGGTAGCCATGCGCGCCATCGATCTCGAGCCGTCGTCCGGTGAGCCGCCTTTGCATGTCTATGACACGTCCGGCCCCTACACCGACCCGAACAACCGCATCGACATTATGGCGGGCCTATCTGAACTGCGCCGCGACTGGATCCGCGGGCGCGGCGATGTCGAGGAAGTCGCGCAGCGCGAGGTTCGCCCGGAAGACAATGGCCAACTCGGCCCCGATCGGTCTGGCGGCGTCCAGCCCTTCCCCAATGTTCGCCGCCGCGTGCTTCGCGCCAAGCCGGGCGCGAACGTCAGCCAGATGCACTACGCTCGCAAGGGTATCGTCACCCCGGAAATGGAATATGTCGCGATCCGCGAGAATCTCGCGCGGGCCAATGCTGCCCACATCGCCAAGGTTGGTCGCACCGCGCCCGACGGGATGAGCTGGGGCGCCAGCATCCCCGACGAAATCACCCCCGAATTTGTCCGAGATGAGGTCGCGCGCGGCCGCGCCATCATCCCGAGCAACATCAACCACCCGGAAAGCGAACCGATGGCCATCGGGCGCAACTTCCTGGTCAAGATCAACGCCAACATCGGCAACAGCGCGGTCGCGTCCGACGTCGCCTCCGAGGTCGACAAGATGGTCTGGTCGATCCGCTGGGGCGCGGACACGGTCATGGACCT
>NZ_CAMLDL010000022.1 GCF_946478955.1 uncultured Sphingomonas sp.
GGTAAACCCCACCGGGTGCAAGACCGAATAGGGGCGGCATATGGGCCTGTTCCGGCCCCGTCGCCCGGGTTGGTCGCTTGAGGTGTGAGGCAACTCACATCCTAGAGGAATGGTCGCACAGTCCGCGCGCAAGCGGGGATGGACAAAACCCGGCTTACAGGTCCCCTGGCATTTTTTCGTCATTGCGAGGCGTCGAAGACGCTGAAGCAATCCAGAAAGTTTGACTGGATTGCTTCACTTAGTTCGCAATGACGGTCTAGAGGAAGACGTGATGGCCAAGCAGACGCGATCCGATGATTGGGGATTTCCCCGCTGGCGCCCCTATGGAGCGAAAGGCCGCGCTGCGACCAAAGTCCGGCTGTGCGACCGCGAGGGCTGCAGCAATGTCGGGGATCGGCCCGCGCCCAAGGCGCCCAATAGCCCCGAACGCTGGATGTTCTGCGAAGCGCACGCCGCCGAATATAACAAGAATTGGAATTATTTTGCCGGCCTGACCGCCGAGGAAGCCGCCAAGCGCGCCGCCGAGGAGGAAAGCAGTGCATCGGCATTTCGTAAGAGCGCCCATTATCAATGGGGCGGTCCCGGCGACGGTACCCGCAGCCGTGACGAAATGCGGGCGCTGTCAGTGCTCGAGTTGGAAAGCGATGCCGAGTTCAAAGACGTGAAGGCCGCCTACCGTCGCCTCGCCAAATCACACCACCCGGATTTGAAACCGGGAGACAAGGAAGCGCTGAAGCAATTCCAGGCGATCCAGGCGGCCTATGATCTGCTGAAGAAGTCGGAAGAGCGCAAGGAAGCCGTCAAAAACGCGACCTAGGCGAAGCGCGCCGCCGTATCTTTCACCAGCGCGATCATGTTGGGAATGCCCTGCGTCCGGTTGGACGATAATTCACGGGTGAGATCGAACGGGGACAGCATCGCGCCAATATCCGCAGCTGCTACCTCCGGCGCAGGCTTGTCCTGGATAGCGGCCAGCACCAACGCAACAACACCTTTGGTGATCGCGGCATTGCTGTCGGCAAGGAAATGCAGACGGCCGTCGTTCGTTTGGGTCGGATAGACCCATACCGAGGCGCTGCATCCCCGCACTTTGGTTGCATCGGTTTTCAGAGCGTCCGGCATCGGCTCCAGCTTTCGACCGAGGTCGATCAGGAGGCGATATCGATCTTCGCTGTCCAGAAACTCATATTCGTCGGCGATGTCGGACAAGGAGGGTAGGGCTGTCATCACCCTCCGCCTAGCGACAGCCTAACGGTCGCGCAATTCCTCGATCTGGCGAGTCAGCGTATCTTCTTTCTCGACCGCGATCCGCTCCAGCACCTTGATCCGGTCCTTGAGCTGGTCGACCTCATGGCGCAGGCGGGCATTTTCGGCGCCGTCTTCCCGCGAAACCAGACCCTGCTGTTTGTCGAGATAACGATAACGCGACTTCAACACGACGGCGATCATCACGATCGCAACGATCAATACAGGAACCATTTCACCCATCAGTTTGCTTTCCGGCTTTCAATAGCGCGCGGATCGCGCAATGCCTCAATTTGCGCTGCGGTTTCAACACCCTTGTCGGTCACAATTTGCTCCAGCACCCTGACGCGCTGTTCCAATCGTTCGGTGTGAGCTGCATATTGCGCGGCCTTTTCCGCGGTCTGCCCGCCCAGGATCTCCAGCTCTTTCTCGCGCAATTTCATGCGGCGCTTATACATGTCGCTCATCACGCCCAGGATCACGGGTAGGCCAACGACAATCATGAAGAACGCCAGAACGAAATAGGGCTTTTCCATTACGCATTGCCTCCCTTGTCGATCGCGAGCCGATCAATCTCCTGTGCCAGAAGGCTCGGCTTGTCAGTGACAATTCGCTCAATCGTTTCCAGGCGGTCTTTCATCGACCCGATCTCGGCGCGTAGCTGTGCATTCTCGGACGTGAGCAGCTTGATGCGCTCGACCGTTTCCTCGTCCTTCTTGGGATGAATGGCCATGCCCCAGGCATTTTGCAGCGGATAGCCGTTTTTGATTTTGAGCCAGGTATGAAGCAGTGAACCACCAACGGCGATCGCAACGATCGCAACCACGAGGGGCAATACTTTGGTCAGGAGTTCAATAACGCCCTGAAGGTCCGGATCCATAAATTTCTTCCCCTGTTCTTCTCAAATCTCTGGTTAGCGAAGCCGGTCAATTTCGTCCGCAAGTTGCTTCGACGGATCGGTCGCGATGCGTTCGAGGACCTTTAGCCGATCCTCCAGTTTTCCGACCTTGTTCTTCAGTGCTTCATTTTCTGCGACGAGTGCTTCCGCCTTCTTGTCCGCCGCCCTATCGTTGGGTTGCACGGGGTTCCCCCAGTCGTCGGTTAGCGGATAGCCGTGTTTGGCGCGGATTGCTGTGGTGATCACCCATGCCAGCATACTCATGCCGACGATTGCGATCACAAACCAAGGTCCCCCGAAGTTCATTGTCGTTCCCCTGTAACTGGGCGTCTAGCGCAATTGCTCAATTTCTCGGGCGAGACTGCGGTTCTCGGTTGTGACATAATGTTCGATGTCGGCGAGCCGACGATCGATATCACGCAGACGCGAGCTGATGGCTCGGGCCGACCGCCCCGGCGATTGGCGCACGCCTTGCCAGAACTGCGCCTCTTCCGGCGTGTCACGATCAAGCTCGCGCGGGCGATCAGGCGCCAGGAAGCCAGCGATGAAATAGACCGGCAAGGTCGCAAAACCGCTCATGAACAGGCTAGCCACGAACATGATACGGATTAGCGCGACGTCGACGCCAGTGTAATCTGCGATGCCCGCGCAGACACCCATCACTTTGCCATCGCGCTTGTTGCGATAAAACTTGGTCCGACTTGCAGGCTGTACAGGCATTAGCGTGTCCTTGTGCGGGTTGGGCGGTCAAGCTGTTCGATGGGGTCGTAGCGTTCCAAAAGGGACGTTTCGGCTCCACGCGAAGCGGGCGGTACGGCGCGGTGCCAATCCGGGTTTTCCGCCGCCATGATGCGCTCGATGCTCTGCAGGCGATCATCTAGGCGCCGCGCTGTTTCGTAAAGATCATCCAACAGTTTTTCGTCGTCGCCCGTCAGCACCTTCGCGGTCTTCCACTTGGTCACATAGTGAAAGATTAACCACGGCAGACCGATAAACAGCGTTGTAATCGCGATAAACGGGACAATTACATCTTCCACTTACGCCCCCTTTGATTTCAATGCGGCCTTCATGGCCTCCAGCTCTGCGTCGACCTTCTCGGTCGCGCGTAGCTCTGCAATTTCCTCTTCCAGGCTCTTCGGCCCGGTCATGCCCAGTGCGTCGGCACGGCCCTCGGCAAAGTCCGCACGCCGCTCCAGCAGCTCAAACTTGCTGAATGCATCGTCGGTGCGGGTGCCATGAACCAGCTCGCTGGTTCGCGCGCGTGTCACTGCGCTCTCGATCCGGCTCGCGATTGAATTCTGGCGGGCGCGGGCTTCGCGAAGCTTTGCCTGAAGCTTGGCGATATCAGCCTCATAACCTTTCAGCGTTTCTTCGATCCCGCCCAGTTCACTGCGCAGCCCTTCCGCCATGTCGGCGGCCTTCTGTCGCTCGATCAACGCGGCCTTGGCCAGATCCTCACGGTCCTTCGACAGCGCCAGCTCTGCCTTCTCGGTCCAGCTCGATTGCAATTCATCAAGACGGACAAGCGCCCGCTTCATTTCCTTGCTGTCCGCTATCGACCGAGCGGCTGAGGCGCGAACCTCAACCAGCGTTTCTTCCATTTCCAAAATGATCATGCGGATCATCCGCGCCGGATCTTCGGCACGGTCGAGCAGCTCCGTCATATTGGCTGCGAAAATGTCCCGCGTGCGGGAAAAAATACCCATTCGACGCTCCACTAGAGGGTCCCTGTTGCAGCCATCTTTGCAGCTTTCATGCCAAAATGACGATATTCCCAAAATTGTCATAAATCCGCGCTTTTTCGACCAACGGCGGTATGAAAAATCTTGCTATATGGTGGGATTTGCCACCACATATTGGGGAATGGAGCGGACCAATCAATTTGTCGGGCAAAGTCTTGCATTTCTCGACGCGGTGGAGCGTGCGAGTCGGGCTGCCGCGTTGAACCGACCGGTGCTCGTGATTGGTGAGCGCGGCACGGGCAAGGAGCTGATTGCAGAGCGTCTGCATCACTTGTCTGGTCGATGGGCCGGGCCGCTGGTGACGATGAATTGTGCCGCCTTGCCGGAGAATTTGATTGAGGCGGAATTGTTCGGCCACGAAGCGGGCAGCTTTACGGGCGCGGCTAAAACGCGTCATGGCCGATTTGAGGAAGCCGACGGCGGCACATTGTTCCTCGACGAACTGGCCACCTTGTCGTCGCCGGCGCAGGACCGGCTTCTCCGCGCCGTGGAGTATGGCGAGATCACGCGCATTGGTGCGTCCAAACCGATCAAGGTCGATGTCCGCATCGTGGCGGCCACCAACGAACATTTGCCAAGCCTGGTGGATGAAGGCCGGTTTCGCGCGGATTTGCTCGACCGCCTCAGCTTTGAAGTCGTCACATTGCCGCCCATGCGGGCGCGAAAGGGCGACATCCCTTTGCTGGCCGAGCATTTTGGGCGGCGGATGGCCGCGGAACTTGAATGGTCAAACTGGCCAGGCTTTTCCGATGCGGCCATGAAGCGGCTTGAAAATTACCCCTGGCCCGGCAACGTCCGCGAGCTACGCAATGTCATAGAGCGGGCTGTCTATCGGGCGGAGGATCCTGAGCGCGAAATTGACGAGATCCAGTTTGATCCGTTCGCTTCCCCTTGGGTCCTGTCCCAAGCTGCACCGACCGTCGCAGTTGTAGGTGCATCAGCGGTGGAGGCCGAGCCGATGGCCCCGTTGGTCGAAAGCGGTGGGGAGCAGAGTTTTCCGGCGACCACAGATGATCTTCGCGGGGCCGTTGCGGATTATGAACGCGCTCTGCTGGAGGATGCGCTCGCCCGCAATCGTTTCAACCAGCGCGCAACCGCCACTGCTCTCGGTCTCAGCTATGACCAGCTTCGCCATGCGATGAAACGTCACAAGCTGACCGAAGCGGCGGGTGATTGATCGACAGTCGCCAAGTTGACTTGCAACGACAGCGGCGTAGGGGCGTTCATCAATCGAGTTTCACTCGTTTCACAACCACAACAGGAGCCTGACGATGCCGTTCATCCTTCCCGATCTTCCCTATCCCAAGGACGCTTTGGGCGACGTCATGTCGGCGGAAACCTTCGACTATCACTGGGGCAAGCATCACAAAGCCTACGTCGATAAGACCAACGGGATGCTTGCCGACAAGGGCCTGGAAGGCGCGAGCCTGACCGAGGTGATCCAGAAGGCCAAGGATACGGGCGACAAGGGCCTGTTCAACAACAGCGCACAGATTTGGAACCACAGCTTTTTCTGGCAGTGTCTTGCGCCGCTTGGATCGACGAGCCCGTCCGGCAAATTGAAAGAGATGATCGATAGCGATTTCGGCGGAACCGATGCGCTGCTCGACAAGCTGGGCACCGAAAGTGTCAATCATTTCGCCAGTGGCTGGGGCTGGCTAATCCTCAATAACGGAAAGCTTGAAGTGACGTCGCTTCACGATGCCGACACGCCGCTGGTCCACGGCATGACGCCGCTGCTGACGCTCGATGTGTGGGAACATGCCTATTACATCGATTATCGCAACGCTCGGCCGGATTATGTGAAGAATGTGCTGGCTCAAGCGATCAACTGGGATTTCGTCGGTGAAAATCTCGATGGAAAGGGCGTGAGTCGGGCCGACCAGCAAAGTTGAGCCGCCTGAACGCCGGGAAAAGGAGGGGCGGGGCCGTAAGGTCGCCGCCCCTTAGTTTTTCAGCTTATAGCCTGTGCGGAAGATCCAGATGATGGCTGCCATGGGCAGCACAATGACAGCCGCCAAAACGGCAAGGCTCGCGGACAGGGGGACGTCGGTCAGCCCAAAAAAAGTCCAGCGAAAGCCAGAAACCAGGTACAGGATCGGATTGAGATGCGTCACCGTCCGCCACGGTTCCCCTAGTGCAGACACGGAATAGAAAACGCCGCCAAGGAACGTCAGCGGTGTCACAACAAGCAGCGGTACTGCCTGCAGCTGTTCGAAATTTTTGGCCAGAATGCCGATCAGGAACCCTAGCAAGCTGAACCCGGTCGAGATGGCGACCAGCATCAGGAACATCAGGATCGGATGCTCTATCGTCACGGTCACGAACAGGGTGGCAGTAGCAAGTGTGATGAGGGCGAGCAGTACGGACTTTGTTGCAGCGGCCCCGACATAGGCAAGCACGGTTTCGAGCGGCGAAATTGGAGCTGAGAGGAGCTCATAGATGGTGCCGGTAAACTTCGGAAAATAAATGCCAAAGCTAGCATTCATGATCGATTGCGTAAGGACCGACAACAGGATCAAGCCAGGGACGATGAAGCTGCCGTAATCGACGCCCTGCATCGCGCTCATCCGGCTACCGATCGCAGATCCAAAGACCAGGAAATAGAGCGAGGTCGTAATGACCGGCGCAACAACGCTTTGCCACAACGTGCGGCGCCACCGGGCCATTTCGAAATGATAGATAGCGCCTACGCCAGCCCAGTTCATCATGCAGCCTCCTCCGAATGGACGAGGCTGACGAAAATATCTTCCAGGCTCGATTGCTTGGTGCTGAGGTCTTTGTACCCGATCCCCAACCCATCAAGTTTGCGCATCAGGCCGGCGATGCCGGTGTTTTCTGCATGGCTGTCGAAACAGTAGGCAAGGGTGTGGCCATCGTCTTCCAGCGTTAGGGCTGATCCCCATTCATTCAAATCGCCTGGCAGGGCAGCCAGTTCGGCCTCCAGTGCGATCCTGAGGGTTTTTTGCCCCATTTGCGCCATCAGCGCATTCTTCTCGCCCAATGCAACCAATTCACCCCGGCGCATCACACCGACCCGGTCGGCCATTTCCTCGGCTTCCTCGATGTAGTGGGTCGTCAGGATGATGGTAGTGCCATCGGCGCGCAATTTTCGCACCAGGTCCCACATGTCGCGGCGCAACTCGACATCGACGCCGGCAGTGGGCTCGTCCAGGAACAGGATTTCCGGCTCGTGCGATAGGGCCTTTGCGATCATTACGCGGCGCTTCATGCCGCCCGACAGTTCCATCATCTTGTTGTTGCGCTTGTCCCAAAGCGTCAGGCGACGGAGAATTTCCTCAATCTTCTTGTCGTCGCGCGGCTTCCCGAACAACCCACGACTGAAGCTGACGGTTGCCCATACTGTTTCAAAGGCATCGGTCGTAAGTTCCTGGGGTACAAGACCGATCTTTGAACGGGCGAATTTATAGTCGGTTTGATTATCGCGCCCATCAACCATGACGGTGCCGCTAGTTGGCGTCACGATGCCGCACACAATGGAAATCAGCGTGGTCTTACCCGCCCCGTTCGGCCCGAGCAGCGCCAGGATTTCCCCGCGTTGGATGTCGAGGTCGACACTCTTCAGCGCCTCGAAACCGCCGGCATAAACCTTTTTCAGACCGTTGATCGTAATGATGGGCTGGCTCAATCGACTGGTCCTGGTTCAATGGGTTCGGGTTGCTCTGCGGTTAGGCCGTGCTTCATCAGCATTGGAACATTGGCTGCGGCAAACAAAAGAGTTGCGGGGATTGCGCCCCAGATCTTGAATCCAATCCAGAAATCGGTGGATGTGTTTCGCCAAACCATTTCATTCACCACGGCCATCGCCGCAAAGAAAACGGCCCAGTTGCGGGTCAGGATGCGCCACCCCGCTTCTGTGAGGCCGGGATAGGCGGAGCCCAGTACGACCTTCAGCAGGTTGCGTCCGGTAGCGAGACCAAACGCCAACAAACCCGCTACCAATGCGTAATAGATGGTCGGCTTGATCTTGATGAAGGTTTCATTGTGCAGCCAGATGGTGAGACCGCCAAGAATCACCACCATGACGCCGGAAAAAAGCAGCAGCGGAGAGATGTGGCGGTAACGGACTGCCGAAAAAACCAACGCCGCAATCATCGCAACCATGAACGCACCGGTGGCCACAAAAATCTTGGCCGGGCCAAAACCCGACCCCAGAAAATTAACCGCAAAGAAAACGATCAATGGGCCAAGGTCGATGGCCAGGCGGGCAAGTCCCGTCGGCTCCTGTTTCACTTGAATATCGCTCACGGATTCAAACCTGCAATGGCGCGGGCAACGGCGCGGGGATCAAAGGGGCGAAGATCGTCGACACCTTCTCCAACACCGATGGCGTGGATAGGTAGTCCGAACTTTTCTGCTGCCGCGACCAGGACGCCGCCGCGCGCCGTGCCATCGAGTTTGGTCATGACAAGGCCGGTGACGCCGGCGTCGCGTGCAAAAACCTCGATTTGGGACAAGGCGTTTTGACCGGTAGTGGCATCGAGGACGAGGATGACATCATGCGGCGCCTCTGGGTTGAGGCGGCCAAGCACGCGGCGGACCTTGGATAATTCGTCCATCAGGTGTGCTTTGTTCTGGAGACGGCCGGCGGTGTCGACGATCAGTGCGTCAATGCCGGTGGCGGTCGCTTGCTTCACGCCGTCGAAAACGATGCCTGCGGCGTCACCGCCTTCCTTGCCGCTAATCACCGGCGCGTCGATGCGGTCGCCCCAAATGCGCAGTTGCTCAATGGCGGCGGCGCGAAACGTGTCGCCTGCGGCGAGCATCACACCATAATCCTGCTCTTTCAGCAGGTGCCCCAGCTTACCGATCGTGGTCGTCTTACCCGACCCATTGACGCCAATTACCAGGATCACGTGAGGGCGCGGAAAGCCCCACACATCAAGGGGCTTTGCAACGGGTGTCAGGATCTTTTCGATCTCTTCGGCAAGAATGGTACGAAGGCCCCGCTCGTCCAACTGCTCGAACCGGCGGGCAGCGATGGCCTCGCGAATACGTTTTGACGCTTCCGGCCCAAGGTCTGACGCGATCAGCGCCTCCTCAATGTCATCGAGAGTCGAGGTATCGAGCGCCTGTTTGGTCGCCAATCCCGAGATATTCTCGCCGATCCGGTCGGCGGTTTTCCGGAAACCGCCTGTCAGGCGATCAAGCCAGCTCATTGAAATGCCCCGATGAGAAGGTCGCCGTCGCGACCGGTGATGGATACCGATCCTATGTCGCCGCGCCGGGAGCCGGAAACAAGGGTCGGTGCGAAATTGTCGGCGTGTCCCTTCTCGCTATTCTCGATGAGCACCGATTGACTAGTGCCGACCATGCTGTCGAGCCAACGTCCACGTTGCTCAGCGGCGGTTTCGCGCAGGCGAGCGGCGCGGGCCTTGATTAGCTCACGCTCCAGCTGCGGCATGCGCGCGGCGGGTGTATTGGGCCGGGGCGAGAATGGGAAAATATGCGCCGCAATGATGTCGCAGTCGCGGATGAGGTCACGGCTGTTCCGAGCTGCTTCTTCGCTCTCCGTGGGAAAGCCCGCAATCAGATCGGCGCCGATCGTAACATCGTTCCGAGCCTTTTTGAGCGCGGTGACCGTCGCGACGGCGTCGGCGCGGCTGTGGCGGCGTTTCATCCGTTTGAGGATCAAATCATCGCCAGCCTGTAGCGAGAGGTGGAAATGCGGAAGCAGGCGCGGCTCGCCGGCAACCAGCTCCATTAGGGCGCCGTCAATCTCTATGCTGTCCAGTGAGGAAAGGCGCAGGCGGCGAAGGGTGGGCAGGTCGCTCAGAAGCCGCTGACACAGCGGTCCCAATTCGCCTTCATAGCTCGTGATGTCGACGCCAGTCAGGACGACTTCCTTCGCACCGGCGTCCAATTCCCGTTCGACGGCGTCGCGGACAGCTTCATACGCCAATGAACGACTTGCCCCGCGGGCTTGCCAGATCGAGCAGAAGGTACAGCGATGGTCGCACCCGGTCTGCACCGCGACGAAGCTACGAACGCGCGCGAGAAAACCGGCTGCGACGGGCGGCGCCGCAGCCGTCATGACATCAGATCGAACGACGCGATTGCCGGTAGCAAAGGCGTCGGCGCGATATTTGTCGGCATTGCCAATGACTTTTGAAACTTCTGGCATTGCGGCGAACATCTGCGGGTCTAACTCGGCCGCGCAACCAGTGACGATGATTCGTCGGTCGGGTCGCTCGCGATAGGCGCGGCGGATTGCCTGCCGGGTTTGTCGCACCGCCTCATTGGTAACGGCACAACTGTTGATGATAAGCGCATTATCTTCCGCAAGGCCCCGCATCGCCTCGCTCTCCGCGAAGTTTAGCCGGCAGCCAAGTGTGATTGTTTCAGCACCCATTAGTCGAAAAGGTCCAGGTCAATTTCGCCGGTAAAAACATGGGTGGCCGGACCTCGCATCCTGATTGGTTGACCTTCCGCCCAATCGATCACGAGTAGCCCGCCTTTCATTTTAACTAGGACCGGCGACGAGACCTTCTTTTGGCGGATTGCGGCTACGGCCGTGGCGCTGGCGCCGGTTCCGCATGCAAGCGTCAGGCCGGCGCCGCGCTCCCACGTGCGTAGGGTCAGCGAACCATCGTCGTTCACATGCGCGACATTGACGTTGATGCGCTCTGGAAAGGCCGGGTCATTCTCAATCTCGGGCCCGACAGCTTTCACACGATCCTCATCGACGTTGTCGACAAAGAACACGACGTGAGGGTTTCCGACGTTAACCGCAGCGGGATGTTCAAATTCCTGCCAGGCCGTCGGCAGGGCCGCTGTATCCATGGCGTAGGCGAGAGGGATTCGGCTCCAATCGAACGACGGTGCCGGCAGGGTCACTTCGACCTCATCTTCTCCCGGTGCGCCTTCGATGATGCCGCTATTCGTCTCGATGTTCTTGGCACCCGCCAGCTTCACGACACAACGAAACGCGTTTCCACAGGCTTCGGCGCCGGAACCGTCCGCGTTCCATATGTCCATTCGGACGTCGGCCTTGTCGCTGGGCGAAAGCACAATTAACTGGTCGCAGCCAATGCCGGTATGGCGGTTACTCAAAGCGGTAGCGAGCTTGTCGGTCATGGCAATTGGCCGCTCACGCCCGTCGAGCACGACAAAGTCGTTTCCAAGCCCATGCATCTTATGGAATTGCCGCATCACGCTGGCGGACTTAGGGAGCGCATCGCGCCGAGTCCACATTCGGCGTATGAAGAACTCAGGAGAATATCGTGCAACGTGCCGCCACCGATGTCATGCAATCCATCATTTTCTCTGCCTTGGTCGATGCAATCGACGCGGTGAAGAAGGGCGCGGGCGGCGTTCCCAACGTCATGTTGCGCGATCTTCAGTCGCTGCATGCGAATACGGCGTGGGCCGACGTGCCCAAGTCGCTGCAGGATTCCATCACTCAGAGCGTTCGCACTGCTTTTACTCAATTGTTGAAAGAAGGCTATGCGGTCGGCCCGAAGCAAACGATGCAGCAATCACGGCCGATGGACCGGGTACCTGAACGTGAACGTCGCGGACCCGCCGACCGGCGCGACAATCGCGGCGGACCCGGTCGCCGCGGGTCAAGTGATGGCCGGGGCCCGCGTCCCGGCGGCGCGCGGCCTGGCGGTGGCCGACCGGGTGGCGCAGGGCCCCGCGGCGGCGGCAAGCCCAAGGCATGAATGATCCCGCTCATCTTGCCGATGATGTTGTCCGCTTCTGGTTCGACGATGTTGGCGAAGATCGCTGGTTCGCCAAGAACGAGGAACTGGACAAAGAGATTGGCCGCCGTTTCGCCGGTGCGCGGCAGCAGGTCCTCGATAGCGGCGCGGCTGGTTGGCGAGACAATGTAAAAACCCTGATAGCCGGGATTATTTTGCTCGATCAGTTCAGCCGCAACATGTTTCGTGGGTCTGCCCGGGCATTTGAGGCAGACTCGCTCGCGCTGGAACTGGCGTTTGAGGCCCTTGATAAAGGCTGGACCTGGACCGCGCCGGAGGAATGGCGCGCGTTCCTTCTCATGCCGCTTATGCACAGCGAGGATCCAAATGTTCAGGCGCGCTGCCTAGTCGAATTCAAACGGCTGGGGAACCCATTGAACCTGGAATTTGCAATCAAGCATAAAGCGCAAATTGATGATTTTGGACGATTTCCTGGCCGCAACAAGGCGCTGGGCCGGGTCTCTACTTCCGCCGAACGGCAGGTGATTGATCGTGGTGAGACGTTTTAGTCGCGTATGATCAGTCCTGGGGCGCTTCGCCTTCGCGTTTGATGCGAGCTGCGGTCGTCAGGGTTTGATACAGGAACAACATCATCAGGAAAGCGCCGACGGCACCCACGAGCCAGTCAAATGGCGTCAACTGACCCTGATCACCATTATGCCAGCCGGTGACGTACATCGCGATCGTGAGTGTAATCAGAAGCAATCGAAGTTCGGTTGGTCCCGCCGCAACATAGCTGAGTTTCAGCTCCCCAAGGACGCGTGCCGCGAGGAATGCGTGAATCGACATCATGAAATAGCCGACCAGCGCGATCATCGCGATATCGAACCGCACAAAGGGGCTCAGGCCGAGGCCGCCGATGATCATCAACGTGCCAATGACATCGACACTATGATCGATGAAATAACCGAAGCGGGGACGTTCAATATGGCGATAGCGGGCAAGGCTGCCGTCAAGGGAGTCGCCGAACCAATGCAGGAAATAGGCGAATACCGACAGCCACAGCCAGACTGGATTATACGCGCTCAGCACATACCCAAGGCCGATCAAAAAACCGCCGAACAGGCCGAGAGACGTCAGTTTATCGGGTGTGACCGAGGCGGGAAGCCGCGCACATATGGCGGTCAATAACCGCCGTTCGTTGCGGGCGAGCAGGTTTTCCTGAATACGATCAAGGGGCTTCGGCCGTGCTGGTGAATTCACGTAACTTTCCTGTTATCCGCCATTTTTGCCCCTCACGCGCCCTATGGACGAGTTACAGTCTAATGACAACGGCACGGTCGGGGCCTGCGGTTGGTTGACGTTCGGCAGCTTCGCGCGTAATGGGCACGCCGTCTTAACGGACTTACATCGATGGAGCCTTTCGGGGCGCGCTGACCGGTGAGGTTTCACCCGTCGGCGTATTTTTCGTTGTGTGCCCGTTGTTGAAGAAGGAATTTGGATGTTCGACAGCCTTAGCGATCGTCTTTCGGGCGTATTCGACAAGCTCCGCGGCCGCGGCGCGCTGTCGGAGGATGACGTCCGTTCGGCGATGCGCGAAGTGCGCGTTGCGTTGCTGGAGGCCGATGTCGCGCTGCCCGTCGCACGCGAGTTTGTCGATAAGGTGACCGAACGCGCCGTTGGCCAGGAAGTGATCAAGTCGGTCACGCCGGGGCAGATGGTCGTGAAGATCGTCAATGACGAGTTGATCGCGATGCTCGGCGGTGTGGACAGCGACGGGCAGGGCGCTACCTTGCACCTCGACGTTAATCCGCCCGCTGTGGTGATGATGGTCGGCCTTCAGGGCTCGGGTAAGACCACCACAACCGCAAAACTTGCCAAGCGGCTGCGCGAGAAGGATCGCAAGAAGATCCTGATGGCCTCGCTCGACGTCGCCCGCCCAGCAGCGCAGGAGCAGCTGGCGGTGCTTGGGCGCCAGGTCGACGTCGAAACGCTGCCGATCGTCCCTGGTCAGCCGCCGGTTGAAATCGCCAAGCGCGCGCTGCAGTCGGCAAAGTTGCAGGGCTTCGATGTCCTTCTGCTCGATACGGCTGGTCGTCTCCACGTTGATGACGCGTTGATGGGTGAGATGAAGGCGGTTGCCGCCGCCTCCAACCCGGTCGAGACGCTGCTGGTCGTCGACAGTCTGACCGGTCAGGATGCGGTCAATGTAGCCAAGGGCTTTGGCGCCGAAGTCGACCTGTCGGGCGTTATTCTGACCCGTATGGACGGCGATGCGCGCGGTGGTGCGGCGCTGTCGATGCGCGCAGTCACCGGCAAGCCGATCAAGTTCGCCGGTACGGGCGAAGGTATGGATGCACTTGAGGCGTTCCACCCGAGCCGTGTCGCCGGCCGCATCCTTGGCATGGGCGACGTCGTCAGCCTCGTCGAGCGTGCCGCCGAAACGGTGAAGATTGAAGACGCCGAAAAGCTCGCCGCCAAGATGGCGAAGGGCAAGTTCGACCTCGACGACCTTCGCATGCAGTTCGACCAGATGAAGCGCATGGGCGGCCTTGGCGCGCTGGTGAACATGATGCCGGGCATGAAGGGGATGAAGGGGGCCGCCAATGTAGACGACAAGGCGCTGGTCCACTTGGAAGCAATGATGAGCAGCATGACCGCCAAGGAGCGGGCAAAGCCGGAACTCATCAACGCCAAACGCAAGATTCGCATCGCCAAGGGCAGCGGGACCACCGTTCAGGAGGTCAACAAGCTGCTCAAGATGCACAAGGACATGGAAACCGCGATGAAGCGCCTGAAGAAAATGGGCGGCTTCGGAAAACTGGCCGCGATGTTCGGCGGTGCGGGCGGCATGGAAAAAATGCTGGGTGGGGCGGCCGAAGGCGGCGCGCTGCCCGGCGGGGCGGGGGGCATGCCGGGCCTTCCGGGTCTGGGCGGCAGTGCGCCGTTCAACCTTCCCCCAGGATTTAACAAATTTGGTAAGAAATAAACGTAATTCACTGATTTAATGAAGGATTATTAACATGGCAGTAGCAATTCGTCTGGCCCGTGGTGGCAGCAAGAAGCGTCCGTACTACCGCGTTGTCGTGGCTGACAGCCGCAACGCCCGTGACGGCCGTTTTCTTGAAAAGGTTGGCACTTATAACCCGCTCCTCGCCAAGGATTCGCCGGAGCGCGTGAAGCTCGACACCGACCGCATCAAGCATTGGTTGTCGGTCGGCGCCCAGCCGTCGGACCGCGTTGCCCGCTTCCTCGATGCCGCCGGCATCCGCGAGCGCGCTGCCCGCAACAACCCGAATAAGGCAGAGCCGGGCCAGAAGGCAAAGGACCGCGCCGAAGACAAGGCCGCCAAGCTGGCCGAGCTGGAAGAAGCAAAGGCAGCTGCTGCCGCGGCGCCAGCCGTTGAGGAAGCCGCTCAGGAAGACGCCGTTGAAGCCATTTCGGAAGCTGTAGAATCTGCTTCGGAAGAGCCGACGGCTGAAGGCGAACTGATCGCCGAAGCGCTTTCGGAAGAAGCTCCGGCAGCTGAAGCCGACACCAACGAAGCAACGCCGAACAGCGACGCTGGCGACAGCCCGGCCGAAGTGACCGGCGAAAGCTCGCAGGAACCGGCTGAAGGTTCGGCCGACGAAGGCGAAAAGGCCGAGTAAGCCAACATGGAGCCGGCAACTGAAGAACAGCGCGTTGCGCTCGCGGCAGTTGCCGGCGCCCATGGTGTGAAGGGCGAGGTGCGGTTGAAGCTGTTCACGGACAGCGTCGACGGCCTCGCCATTCACAAAAAAGTCTATGTGGGCGGGGAGATGCGCAAGCTCCAATCCGTCCGCGACGGCGGCAAGACCGCCATCGCCCGGATTGAGGGCGTCGCCTCACGCGAAGCCGCCGAGGCGCTGCGCGGCACCTTGGTCGAGATCGACCGCGACGCACTGCCTCCGCTCGAAGAGGGCGAATATTACCACGCGGACCTGATCGGCCTGACCTGCTTCGATGAAGCGGGAACCACAATCGGTTCGGTGGTCGGCGTCGACAATTTCGGCGCAGGCGATCTGCTCGACGTCGAAAAGGTCGACGGTAAGCGCGCCCTGATCCCCTATCGCGACCCGATAGCGCGAATGGTCGAAGCCCGGATCATCCTCGATCCGGCGTTCCTCGCTTAACGCCGAAGCGGGCGCTCTTTCGCCAGATCATTGCGGATGGTCGTCGAGGCGATTCCGCCCTGGCCCATAGCGTTGCTGATTTGGTCGAGGCCTTTGACGATGTCGCCAGCTGCATAGACGCCTTCGATGCTGGTGCGCTGATGCTCGTCGGTGACGATGCAGCAATCCTTGCTCAAATCTGCGCCGACCATCTCGGCAAGGCTGGAGTGGGTATCGCTACCCAGCGCCGGGTAAAGACTGTCAAATCTCAGCGTCTGGCCGTCGCACATTGTCACCGAGATCGCCTTGTCGTCGGGCACAATCGTGTCGATGGGCCCATCGATGATGGTGATCCGGGCCTCGGTGAGGCTGTCACGATCTTCCTTTGCAAGATCATGGTCACCGTCGGTGGCAATCAGGGTCAAATCAGCGGTGTAGCTGCGCAGAAAGCGGGCCTCGGCAGCTCCGTTTTCACCCGTTCCCAGTACCGCGACGTTTTTGTCGGTTACCTCATAACCGTCACAAATCGGACAATATCGAATCAGGCCGCGCGCCATGGCGTCGTCATGGGCATCGGCATCCATCGACGGGCTGCGGTTGGTAACGCCAGTCGCGATGAGGATGGAACGCGCCTCAACCTTGCCGCTTCCCCATTCAGCCTCGAACAGGCCGTCGTCGCGCTTTTCGAGGCGCGTAACCTGTCCTCGTTCGATGCGGGTTCCGTAACGTCGCGCTTGCTGGCGCATCCGTTCCAGCAATTCTTCGCCGTTGATGCCCTCAGGGAAGCCCGCATGATTGTGGCTGGTCGGTATCCATGCCGCGCGGCTTTTTCCGCCGTCGATGACCATGATGTCCAGATGATAGCGCGAAAGGTAAATGGCCGCCGTAAGTCCGGCCGGACCGCCGCCAATCACCAAACAGTCGAGTGTCTTGTCCATGCGCGGCATAATGCCGGGCATGGCATGACGGTTCCGTATGAGCTAGGGGCGCCACCATCATGACATTCCGCGCGACCGTTCTTACTCTTTATCCAGATATGTTTCCGGGGCCGCTGGGCAACAGCCTGGCGGGGCGTGCGCTTGACGAGGGAAAATGGTCGCTGGAGGCGCGCAACATCCGCGACCATGCGATCGACAAGCACCGCACGGTTGACGATACGCCTGCGGGTGGTGGCGCGGGGATGGTGCTTCGGTGCGACGTGTTGGCGGCGGCGCTGGATTCCGTTGCAGACGGGCGCCCGATGCTGGCGATGAGCCCGCGCGGGGCCCCCCTAACCCAGCAAAAGGTGCGGGATCTGTCTGTGGGCGAGGGGGCGATAATTCTCTGCGGCCGCTTCGAGGGATTTGACGAGCGCATTTTCGAGGCGCGACCCGTCGAACCGGTGTCGATTGGTGATTATATCCTTTCGGGCGGCGAGCTTGGCGCGATGGTGCTTCTTGACGCTTGCGTTCGGCTGCTTCCCGGCGTAATGGGCGCGCCGACGAGCGGAGAGGAGGAGAGCTTCGAAAGCGGCCTCCTTGAATATCCGCACTATACCCGACCTGTTGAATGGGAAGGGCGCACGATCCCCGAGGTGCTGCGATCGGGGGATCATGCGAAGATTGCCGCATGGCGACATGCACAGGCGGTAAGCGATACACGGCTAAGGCGGCCGGACCTGTTGGAGCGTCAAAGGGACGCAACGAGGTCGTCGCCCTCTGGTGCGCAGCGAGAAGATTAGGAAACGAGAAGAAGAATGAACCTGATCCAGCAGCTCGAAGCCGAGCAGATCGAGGCCCTGACCAAGGACCGCCAGATTCCCGAATTCCGTCCCGGTGACACGCTTCGCGTTGGCGTGAAGGTCGTCGAAGGCGAGCGCAGCCGTGTCCAGATGTACGAAGGCGTCTGCATTGCTCGCGCCAACAAGGGCGTGAATTCGAACTTCACTGTGCGCAAGATTTCGTTCGGTGAAGGTGTGGAACGTGTGTTCCCGCTCTATTCGCCGAACATCGATTCGGTCACCGTCGTCCGCAAGGGTGCCGTGCGTCGCGCCAAGCTATACTATCTGCGTGGCCGCCGTGGTAAGTCGGCGCGTATCGCCGAACGCCGCGACCATCGCAGCGAAGGCAAAGACGCCTAAGCATTTTGTCGGCACGGGGGTTTTCAACGGCTCCCGTAACGGCAACAAAGGGGCGCTCCGGGTTTCCGGGGCGCCTCTTTCTTTTTGTGATGCGGAGATCCGCCGAATGCGCCGTATGTTGCTTGCCACCTCACTTATCGCCTTGCCTGCAACCGTATCGGCCGGGATGCCTGTACCCGGTGGCGTTGAACAAAAGCCGCTCAGCCTCGAACGATTGTTCGCATCGCCCGCGCTTTCCGGCCCGGTGCCACGCGGCGTGAAGCTGTCGCCAGATGGTAAGCTGCTGACAATGTTGAAGGCCCGGGCGGATGACCGGCAGCGCTATGATTTGTGGGCCCTGGATACAACGGCCGATACCTGGCGAATGCTGGTCGACAGCGAAAAGGTTGGCAGCGGCACAGAGATCAGCGAAGCGGAAAAGATGCAGCGGGAGCGCGCCCGCGTCGGCGACCTTAAGGGCATCATCGATTATGAATGGGCGCCGGATAGCAAGGCACTGCTCGTTCCAATCGACGGCGATATCTATCTGGCCGGGATCGACGGCAGCGTGAAACGACTGACAAACAGCAAAGATAGCGAGCTCAACCCGACCATCAGCCCCAAGGGCAATTATGTCGGCTTCGTACGCGATCAGCGGTTATGGACCGGACCCGTCGGCCACGACGCGAAGGCGATCACCCCTGGCGGCGGCACTGTTCATTATGGCGAGGCAGAGTTTGTTGCGCAGGAGGAGCTTGGGCGGTCAACCGGCTATTGGTGGAGCGAGGACGACAAGCGCATCGCCGTCCAATGGTATGACGAAGGCAATGTGAAAATTGTTACCCGGACCAGCATCGGCGCCGATGAAACCAAGACATTTGACCAGCGATATCCGCTGGCCGGGACCGACAATGTTGTCCCGCATTTGCTGGTGATGGATCCAGACGGCGGTCATCAGGTGACGGTTGATTTGGGCAGCGACCCTGACATCTATCTGGCGCGCGTCGATTGGTCGAAAGACAGCGCAACCCTGTTCGTGCAGACGCTCAATCGAGTTCAGGACAAATTGACGATGCGCGCCATTGACCCGTCGACTGGGAAGAGCCGGGTGCTCTTTGTTGAGCAGGCGGCGCCTGGACACTGGATCAACCTTTCCGACAATTATCACTGGCTGAAAGACGGAAGCCTGATTTGGTGGTCCGAGCGCGATGGCAGCGGCCAGCTTTACCATTGGGCAAAAGGTAAATGGTCAAAACTCACCCGCAGCGGGGCGGTGACCGGCCTCGGCGGCGTCGATGAAAAGACCGGCACCATTTTTTTTGAGAGCAATTCCGCCGATCCGCTCAGCAACCAGGCCTATGCATTGCCACTGAGCGGCAAGGGTAAACCGCGGCTGCTGACCGACGAAGCATATCGGAATGGGGTCGAAATGGACAAAGCGGCGACACGCCTGATCGTCGTGCGATCGTCCCCCGTCCAACCAAGCCAACGATATTTAGCCGATGCGAATGGCAATCGCATCGCCTGGATTGAGGAGAATAGGGTCGACGCGTCGCATCCCTATGCACCCTATGCGGCAAGCCATGAGCCGGTAAAATTCGGCTCGATTAAGGGCCCGTCGGGTGACACGCTGTATTGGCGAATGATTACCCCGCACAACATGGAGGTGGGCAAACGATACCCGGTGTTTTTCCAGCACTATGGCGGTCCGCACAACCAGTCGGTCACCAACGGCTGGATGAGTGAACTGGCGCAATATATCGTCGACCGGGGCTACATCTGGTTCGAAATCGACAATCGCGGATCGGCAAACCGCGGCGTGGCGTTTGAAAAGCCCATCTATCGCGCAATGGGCACTGTTGAGGTGGCGGACCAGAAAGCCGGAGCCGAATATCTCAAAAGTCTGCCCTTCGTTGATCCGAAGCGGATCGCGGTCTACGGATGGTCATACGGCGGCTATATGACGCTGAAGATGCTGCAGGCCGATCCCGGTCTGTATGCGGCGGGGATAGCGGGCGCCCCCGTGACCAAATGGGAACTTTACGACACCGCCTATACCGAACGCTATATGGGTGACCCGCGCAAACTGGCCGACCGATACAAGTCATCAGACGCGATCCAGGATGCCGGAAAGATAAGGGATCCGCTGCTCGTCATTCATGGCATGAGCGACGATAACGTGGTGTTTCAAAATTCAACCGCCCTGTTTGCCAAAATGCAAAGCGACGCGGTGCCGTTCGAGATGATGGTTTATCCGGGCTATACCCACCGCGTTTCCGGGCCAAAAATCAGCGTGCATTTGTGGGACAGCATATTCAACTTTCTCGAACGCAACGGGGTGCCGCCCGGACCACGATAATCAAAGTCGATATCCGCGAATGCGAAATGCACCATTGGGGGCATATTGCGGCTGCGAATGGGGCGGGGCCGCCGCGATCAGTGCGTGTGCTTCTGACGGCGGCGAGAAGTCCTGAGCGATCAACAACGCTGACACCGGCTTTGGTGATCCAATCTCAATTTCAATGTTCATTCCGTCGCACGAACGGCCGCTGCATCGAATGACGAAGGGACCGTCGGTTCCGGCTCCGACGATCGCGTGCCGCTCACCCGGCAGTCCCATTGAACGGATGGGCGCGCTTTTGTCGAAGCGTAAGAGGACGGCATTGGCACCGCCAGTCCGCAGGCGAAGCGTTGCAACCCTGCCTTCACCTGACACGACATTGGAGGTACGTCTCAGGCTGGCTGTCGGAATGTTGAGGGCGGGAGCATCGGCAACCCAACGCAAGCGCCCATTATAAGAAAGCCTTTTGGTCTCCCACGGTCCGAAGCGCATCATTGATTGGGGTAGCGGCGCTTGTTTCGATGCTACCGCCCAGTTTGTGCTGCCGGTCACATCATCGCGAACATAGTCGATGGTGAAAGCCTCTGGCCGCGCGGCCGTCCCTCGCGGAAGGAATAAGGCCGCCGCCCAGGCGAAAGTCGCAATCAGGGCGAGTGGCATCCAGCCGCGCGAGGATGATCCGTCCGACGCCTCGATGAGAAGGGGCAAGCTCGCCATTGCGGCGAGCGGGGCGACCGCCAGCAGCGGGCCGTCGATCAGAAGCAGTTCAAAGATTGCCATCACTTCGGCAAGCATCAGCAATTGGACCAACGCGCCGACAATCAAGAGTAGGTGTCCGACGGTACGGGATCGTGGCTCCAGCGCAATTCCGGTTAGCGCGAGGCCAGGTCCAAACAGGAAATAGATGCTGGCACCCGGCAGGAAGATACTCAACGTGGCGCCGACGATCATGATGAGGATCCAACATGCGAGGCGAAGCGTGCGCCGATCAAAATGCTTGCCTAGGCGAGCCACGCCAAAGAGCAGCGCCGCGAGCAAGGTGGCGTAGAGCGCGAGATATGCGGCCGTGGGATACGCCCGCCAGAAATCGCCCGGCCGGATCATGGATGCGATCAGTGATGGTAGGAGGGTGACAGTTATCGATGCTATCACAACGGCTGTAACGGCGGCTAGCGCCCGAAATCCACGCCGATGCCAACCAAGGGCTACGGCGCCAATCGTCAGTAATCCCACACCCGTAAGCGCCAGCCACTGCGGAAGGCGGGGGAAGGCCAATCCGGCAATATCAGCGTAAACGGCCTGGCCCTTTACCGTCGTTCCCGCCGGCCGGGCCAGCCGCCGCGTTGAGGACAATACTTCGCCGCCCATATGGGCCAGGCTGTCGGGGCTTAGCGCCGCAATAGTATCCCCCGGTGAGTGGTATCGGGTTTCATTGCCGACGATGGCAAAGTTCAATGTTTCCCATCCGGCCTTCTTGAACTTCACGACATCGGTTGAGTTCGGAATGAGTTTGGCGAGATCGGCCGTCAGTGAATTGGCGAATGGCCGCCGTGCCGCTGCCCCATAATCGGCAATTGCATTGCCGTTGGGGGTATTGGTTTCGAACATCGATGCGGGACCGCTGACTCCGCGCGCTTCAATATTGATAAGGCGGCCAACGCTTTTCGCGAGTGGATCGCGCGCCACGAACGCGGCGGCGCCGTTCAGTCCATATTCTTCGCCCTCGTTGAACAGGAAGATGATGGGGCGGTCCCGCGTCTCGTTTTTCACAAGTGCGGCCACTTCCAGCATGGTCGCGACACCAATCCCGTCATCGGCGGCGCCAGGGCCGGTTGGCGTGCTGTCGTAATGGGCATTGAGCAGCAGGGCAGGGCGATCGGGTCCCGGGAGAACCGCAACCACGTTGCGAACATGGCTGCAACTGACCGTGCGTGATTTGGGAAAATCACTGCAATCGCTAGCTTCCTGAACGCGCGCGCTCAGGCCGATTGCGCGAAGTTCCGCGACCAGCCGTTCGCGTACAGCATCGTTGGCGGCGGTATCGACAGGGTGGGGGCTTTGATCGCCCAGGATGCGTTCCAAACGGACCAAGGCGCGTTGGTGATCGAATTCATCAGGCGAAATTTCGGCAGGCGCCGGGGGCGGGCTGAGCAGCTGATTCTTTATCGCGAACAGGCACAGCAAAGCCAATGCAACTGTCAGCAAACGCCAGCGATTTCGGTTCGCCATTCTTCCCCCCGCGCAACACATCGTGCCGTTGACTTTGCGCGCTTCGTGCCTAGGTGCAAGCGATACGCATCAAGGAGCTTTGGAACGTGGGCTATCGGGTCGCTGTTGTGGGCGCTACCGGCAATGTCGGTCGCGAGATTTTGAACATTCTGGTCGAACGGCAATTTCCCTTTGACGAGGTGGCGGCCGTTGCAAGCCCGCGTTCAACCGGCGACATCATCGATTTTGGCGACAGTGGTGACACGCTGAAGGTCAAGAATCTGGAACATTTTGATTTTTCCGGATGGGACATCGCTTTGTTCAGCGCGGGCGGCGATATCAGCCGCCAATATGCGCCGATTGCCGCCGCCGCAGGTTGCACGGTGATCGACAACAGCAGCGCATTTCGCATGGATCCAGACGTGCCGCTGATCGTACCAGAGGTGAATCCTGAGGCGATTGACGGTTATAAGAAGCGCAACATTATCGCCAATCCCAATTGCTCGACGGCACAGCTGGTTGTTGCGCTCAAGCCGCTACACGACGCCGCGAAGATCATGCGCGTCGTTGTCGCGACCTATCAGTCGGTTTCAGGTGCAGGCAAAGCGGGCATGGACGAATTGTTTGAACAGTCGCGCAACATCTTTGTTGGCGACAGCAACGAGCCGGTGAAGTTCACCAAACAAATCGCCTTTAACGTCATCCCCCATATCGATAGCTTCCTGGAAGATGGGTCCACCAAGGAAGAGTGGAAGATGGTGGTTGAGACCAAGAAGATCCTGGATCCCAAGATCAAGCTTACCGCAACTGCGGTGCGCGTCCCGGTGTTTGTTGGCCATTCCGAAGCGGTGAATATTGAGTTTGAGCGCGAGATTTCGGCCGAAGAGGCTCAGGCGATTTTGCGCGAGGCGCCGGGCATCATGCTCGTCGATAAGCGTGAGGACGGCGGCTATGTCACACCGGTCGAAGCAGTCGGTGAATATGCCACGTTCGTCAGCCGCGTTCGGGAAGACCCGACGGTCGACAATGGCCTGTCCATGTGGATCGTCAGCGACAACCTTCGCAAGGGTGCGGCGCTCAATGCGGTGCAAATCGCGGAATTGCTGGGACGTCGCCATTTGCAAAAGGCGGCGTGAGCGTTAGCCTCCCTGTGAATTGAGGGAGATGACCGATGAACCGATCAATCCTGCTGGCGGCTTCCATGCTGGCGGTCGCCAGTGCGGGCTGCAAGAAAGCGGGTCCTAGCGCCGCGCCGGTGACCGGGCCGGAAGCAGTGCAAATCATCGCTGCGACAGAAGCGGATTATAATCGCGGCGATCCCGCCAAAATCATGAGCCACTATGCAGAGGGCGCCGTTGCCTTCGACCCGGGCCATGTCGACCCGACCCAGGACCCCAAGGTTCTGAAGGATTGGGTTGATGAGTTCGTCAGTATGAAGCCGGCGGATTATAGTGTTTCGCAGCCCGCCATTCAGCTCATCGGAGCAGACGCATTTGTATCTTATGGCGTTGCGCACTTCACGGTCGCCGCCGGTGCGGCGCGCCCGCAGGTAAGCGTCCGCTTCAGCCAGGTTTATCAGCGTCAGAAGGATGGCAGCTGGAAGATCATTCACGAGCATATGTCGATGCCGCCAAACCCCGCTGCGGTGCCGGCGCAGTGACAGGTACGATCAGCGGTGGCTGCGCGTGCGGCCGTATTCGCTATGTCGCCACCGTGCGGGATGAGGATGCATACCTTTGCCATTGCAAAATGTGCCAGCGGGCCAGCGGCAATGTCAGCCTGGCGCTGAAAGGTTTTGAACAGGCAGATGTTGAGTGGGAGACAGAGCCCGATTGGTACCGCTCCAGTCCGATTGCCCAGCGACCTTTTTGCTCGGCGTGCGGCACGTCGCTCGGTTTCCGCTATGACAAGGATACGACGAAAATGGACCTGACCGTCGGCAGTTTCGACGATCCGTACCGTTTTACACCGTCGAGCCATTTTGCGGCCGAAAGCATTAATGAGCCGTGGATCGATACGTCGACATTAGCGCGCCACCGTTCGGACAGTTATCAGCGATTACTAGACCGGTGGGCAGATGCTGGAGTATCCGCGCCCAAATGAGTGAAGCAACTTCCCACAAGTGGACAGCATCCGATGGTACGGAACTGTCCTATCGGCAAATGGGTGAAGGGCACCCGGTCATCCTGCTCCACGGTCTGTTTTCCAGCGCCTATGTCAATTGGATAAAGTTCGGCACAGCGGCCAAAGTCGCAGCGCGGGGGTTTCGGGTAATCATGCCGGACCATCGCGCCCATGGTGACAGTGCAGCGCCCGGCGATATCGTGGCGTATCCGCGCGGCATCCTCGCCCGTGATCTCAACGAACTGATTGCCCATCTCGGCCTCACCTCGTTTGATCTGGGGGGCTTTTCGCTGGGAAGCCGTACGATCGTTCAGGCGGTAGGCGAGGGATTGAAGCCTCGGCGGGCCGTGCTTTCCGGCATGGGCTTGCAAGGCCTCGACCAATGGGAACGGCGGCAGCAATTTTATATCGATGCGATCGACAAATATGATGTGGCGACGCGCGGCGACCCGCACTGGATGTCGATCCAGTTTATGAAAACGATGAAGGTAGACCGGGATGCTACGCGGCATGTGCTGGGCAGTTTCGCCGCCGTCGACCGGGTATGGCTGTCGCAATTCACGATGCCAACGCTCGTGCTGATCGGGACAGAGGATAATGACAATGGTTCGGCGCGTGATCTGGCCCATCTGCTGCCTGATCCAACTTATGCGGAAGTGCCCGGTAATCATATGAATTGTATTACCAAGCCGGAATTCGGCGAACGGCTCGCAGAATTCATCGGGCGACCTTGACCTCGGGCCTGCTTGGCCGCACTCCCTGCACCACGCGACAACAAAAGAATGATCAGCACGGGGAGTGACCGTCTTGAAGAAATTTGCCTTTTCCGCCTCATTGGCTGCTCTTGCTGTAGCCGGTTGTGCCAACAGCGCGCCCGTTCAAAGTGCGAGCGCCGCGTCAGCTCCGCCCGCGCAGGAAAACCGCGCGCTGACCGCCGCCGATGCTGATGCATTCGTTGCGTCGGTTGAGAAGGACCTGTTCGATTATACGGTTGAAGCGAGCCAGGTGAACTGGGTCAATTCCACCTACATCACTGATGATACCAACGCTATGGCCGCGCGGATCAACGCGATCGGCACTGAAAAGTCGGTGAAGTACGGACTGGAAGCGGCCAAATATGCCGCGATCCCCGGCCTCAGCTACGACACCAAGCGCAAGCTCGACATATTGCGCAATGGCATTGTCCTTCCTGCACCGACCACGCCGGGCGCAGCGCAGGAACTGGCAACGATCCAGACCGGTCTGCAGTCCCAATATGGTAAGGGCAAAGGCACGCTGAACGGCAAGCCGATTAGCGGTAGCGATATTGAAGCCGAGATGGGCAATCTCAAGCACACTCCGGCCGAGTTTTCGGAAATGTGGGTCAGCTGGCACGACAATGTCGGCGCGCCGATGAAGGCCGATTACGTCAAGATGACGGAACTGTCGAACCAGGGCGCAAAGGAGCTTGGCTTTGCCGATACCGGCGCAATGTGGCGCAGCGCCTATGACATGCCGCCGGAAGCGTTCGCGAAGGATACCGAGCGAATGTGGCAGGAAGTGAAGCCGCTTTACATGGCGCTCCACACCTATGTTCGTACACAGATCAACAAGAAATATGGCGACGCGGTGCAGCCCAAGACGGGGCCGATCCGCGCCGACCTGCTCGGAAATATGTGGGCCCAGGAATGGGGCAACATCTACCCGCTGGTCGCCCCGAAGGGTGCTGGCGATCTCGGCTATGACATCGGCGATTTGCTCGAGAAAAAGGGCGACAAGCCGCTCGACATGGTCAAAATTGGCGAGGGCTTTTACTCCTCCCTCGGCATGGCGCCATTGCCTCAAACATTCTGGCAGCGCTCAATGTTCGTGAAGCCGGCTGATCGCGAGGTGGTGTGTCACGCGTCGGCCTGGGATATCGACAACAAGGACGATATCCGCATCAAAATGTGCATCAAGGTGAATTCAGACGACTTCGTTACGATCCACCACGAACTGGGGCACAATTACTACCAGCGGGCCTACAAGAATCAGCCGACGCTTTATCTCAACGGCGCCAACGATGGCTTCCATGAGGCAATTGGCGATTTCGTCGCGCTGTCGATCACGCCGCAATATCTTGTCGACATCGGTCTTCTCAACAAGAGCGCGGTGCCGAGCGCGGACAAGGACATAGGGCTGTTGCTCCGTCAAGCGATGGATAAGGTGGCCTTTCTCCCATTCGGTTTAATGATCGACCGGTATCGCTGGGGCATTTTCGACGGCTCAATCCAGCCCGCAAACTATAACGACGCCTGGACCAAGATGCGTCTTGAATATCAGGGTATCGTTCCGCCAGCAGAACGCGGTGCCGACCGTTTTGACGCGGGGGCGAAATATCACATTCCGGGTAGCGTGCCGTACACGCGCTATTTCCTGGCGCGGATTCTCCAGTTCCAGTTCTACAAGGCAGCATGTGATCAGGCCGGATGGAAGGGGCCGCTTCATCGCTGCAGCTTCTACGGCAACAAGGCAGTTGGTGCGAAACTGAACGCCATGCTGGAAATGGGTGCATCCAAGCCCTGGCCGGATGCGCTTGAGGCGTTTACGGGCGAACGCCAGATGTCGGGTAAGGCGATGATGGAATATTTCGCGCCGCTCAAGGCCTGGCTTGATGAACAGAACAAGGGACAGCCGCAAGGCTGGTAATCTTGCCCAAAACGAAAAAGGGAGCGGGTCGTACGACCTGCTCCCTTTCTTTCGAACCGCTGGTTTGACCGCTTAGCTGCGAACGCGATCCGCCGCGTCTTTGATTTTCGTGCTGGCCTCCGCAATGCCGTCTTTGACCTTCGCCGAGACGTCGCTCGCGGTTTCGCGGACCTTTTCGGAGGCGTCGCTTGCAGCCTCCCGCGCCTTGGCGGAAAGACTGCTGGCCTCGCTCTTTGCTTTCTTTGACAGATCGGACGCTTTGGTCTTGATGTCCTTACTGACCTTTTTGCCCTTTTCGGTCTGGGTCAGGAAGTATGCAGCACCGGCAGCTGCCGCGACGGCTGCGCCAACGCCGGCTGCAACGGCGGCCTTGTTGGTGCCGGCCTTCTTCTTCGCGGCAGTTGTTTTGGTCGTAGTGGCGGTGGCCGCCGACTTCGCGGCCGTCGGTTTCCGGGCCGGGGTCTTGTGGGTCGTGGTCGTTTTGGTGGTTGCCATTTTATGCTCCTCGGAACGCTAGTGTAACATGTGTTGCCGAGGTGAACGCACGGCGGACAAGATTGGTCCGCCGCGCATCCCGATTTTCTTACCGTTTGCCGAGCCCTTAAAGCTGGCCCAGCAGTGTCTCTGCACTCGACGCCGAATATTCGCCCGGCGCTTCAACGTTCAGCTGCTCGACGACGCCGTCGTTGACGACCATCGAATAGCGCTGGCTGCGCTTGCCCATGCCGAACTTGCTGCCGTCCATGGTCAGACCAAGTGCTTCGGCGAGGTCGCCGTTACCGTCGGCGAGCATGGTAATGTCGCTGCTGCCCTGCGCGTCATTCCAGGCGCCCATGACAAATGCGTCATTGACGGAGGTGCCGACGATTTCGTCGACGCCCTTGGCCTTCAGTTCGGCGGCCTTGTCGACATAGCTCGGCAGGTGACGGGCCGAGCAAGTCGGTGTGTAGGCGCCGGGAACGGCGAACAGCGCGACCTTCTTGCCGGCGAAGAAATCGCCCGACTTCACCGGGATCGGTCCTTCAGGGGTCGCCAGCGAAAGCTGCACGTCGGGGATTCGGTCGCCTACCTTGATGGTCATGAGTATATGCTCCTTTTTGATGAACCGCGAGATAGGCGCGGCGTGTGACGGCCACAAGACTTGAGACACAACGCGCGACTGGCCATTCTGACCAAATGAGCAAACCGCAGTATCTTTCCGGCAAACTCCTGCTCGCCATGCCCGGCATCGGCGACCCGCGCTTTGAGCGTGCTGTCATCGCGATGTGCGCCCATGACGAGGAGGGCGCGATCGGCATCGGCATCGGGCATGAGCGCGCCGGAATTGGCCTGAGGCGTTTGCTAGAGCAGCTCGGCATTGATCCCGGTCAGGCCGAAGATCGCCCTGTCCTGCATGGCGGGCCGGTCGAGCCCGGTCGCGGCTTTGTTCTGCATAGCGAGGATTGGACCGGCCAGGACACCATCCATGTCGCCAGCGACGGCGGCGGCTTTGCGCTGACCGGCACAATTGATGTGCTCAAGGCCATTGCCGACGGGAAAGGGCCGAGCCGCTACATTGTCTCGCTCGGTTACGCCGGGTGGGGCGAAGGGCAGCTCGATGAGGAAATGACTCAGCACGGTTGGTTCACGGCGAAGGGCGACAACGACATATTGTTCGAAACCAAAGCGATCGATCGATGGGAGCGAAGTTTTCAGAGCGAGGGCATAGATCCGCGGCTGCTGGGCCATGAAGGCGGCGCGGCGTGAGTTTGCTTTTCCGCGCGTGCGAGGGTAGGGGCGGCGCAGCTATTTGGGCGGCGAGACGGCCGCCCTCTTTTCCATCGGAGAAACTGACGTGGCCACCACTGCCGACACGCTGAACCGCGACTATGTCGTGAAGGATCTTTCGCTCGCCGATTTCGGCCGCAAGGAAATCGAAATCGCAGAAACCGAAATGCCGGGCCTGATGGCGCTCCGCGAGGAATTCGGTGCGTCGCAGCCGCTGAAGGGTGCCCGCATTGTCGGTTCGCTCCACATGACGATCCAGACCGCCGTCCTCATCGAAACGCTGACCGCGCTGGGCGCGACCGTTCGCTGGGCGAGCTGCAACATCTTCTCGACCCAGGATCATGCCGCAGCCGCCATCGCCGCGACTGGCGTTCCGGTGTTCGCGATCAAGGGCGAGACGCTCGAAGAATATTGGGACTATGTCGTTCGCATCTTCGATTGGTCGACCCCGGAAAATCCGGACCTCACGGCCAACATGATCCTCGACGATGGCGGCGATGCCACCATGTTCGCGCTGTGGGGCGCGCGCGTTGAAGCGGGCGAACCACTGTTCACCCCGACCAACGAGGAAGAAGAAATCTTCGCCGCGACGCTAAAGCGGTTCCTGGCCGAGCGTCCGGGCTACCTCACCAAGACCGTTGCCGCGATCAAGGGCGTCAGCGAAGAGACCACCACCGGCGTGCACCGCCTCTATGATCTGTCGAAGCAGGGCAAGCTCCCGTTCCCGGCGATCAACGTCAACGACAGCGTCACCAAGT
>NZ_CAMLDL010000023.1 GCF_946478955.1 uncultured Sphingomonas sp.
GCCTGGGTCGGGATCAGCACCTTGCCGCCGAGGTGGCCGCACTTCTTTTCCGACGCCAGCTGATCTTCGAAGTGAACACCAGCGACACCCGCCTCAATATAGGCCTTCATAATCTCAAAACAGTTCAGCGGGCCGCCGAACCCCGCCTCAGCATCGGCCACGATCGGAGCGAACCAGTCACGCTTGGCCCCGCCTTCGCTATGCTCGATCTGGTCGGCGCGTTGCAGGGCGCGGTTGATCTTGCGGGCCAGTTCCGGGCCGGTGTTGGCGGGATAGAGCGACTGGTCCGGATACATGGCGCCCGCCGTGTTGGCATCGGCCGCAGCCTGCCAGCCGCTGAGGTAAATCGCCTCCAGCCCGGCACGGACCATCTGCATCGCCTGGTTGCCGCTCATCGCGCCGAGCGCGCGGACCGGGGCCGGGTCGGACTTCATCCGCTCCCACAGTTTCAGCGCGCCGCGACGGGCAAGGCTCGATTCGGGAACGAAGCTGCCGCGCAGCCGCTCAACCTCTGCCGCGTCATAAGGGCGATTGATTCCGTCAAATCGGCCCTTAGGGGCGGGAACGAGATGGTCAAAACTTGTCATGATGGCGTCTCCACGGCGCAGCGTTGAATTCATGCTGCGATGCAACACCAAGCGGGCATCAATGTATCGGCAAAAAGCGTATAATTGTCACAACTTGACTTGTGATGGTTGGGCGAAATTGACAGACATTGAATCATGTCCACCAAGCTTTTTCTTGGCCATCGCCTACGCCGCCTGCGCCGCGACCAGGGCCTGTCGCAAACCGACATGGCCAACAGCCTTGCCATCAGTCCCAGTTATCTCAATCATCTCGAGCGTAATCAGCGCCCGGTAACAGCTGCGCTGTTACTGAAGCTGGCAGAGCAATATGAAGTTGATGTCCGCAGTTTCGCCAGCGGCGGCGGCCACCGCACCGGACCCGATGAACTGGCCGAGATTTTTTCGGATAGCCGGCTGAGCGATCTGGGTGTGCCGCGCTATGAGCTGGCGGAACTCGCCAATAATGCCCCATCGGTCGCAGACGCCATTGCCCGGCTCTATGCCGCGCTGAAAGAGGCGGACCGCGAAGGCGGGGTTGCGGCCGGCGGCGATGCGCGGGCGCTGGTGACGCCGGAAAATTGGGTCCGCGACTATATCCAGCAGCACCGCAATTACTATCCTTCGCTGGAGGAGGCAGCGGAAACATTGGGCGGCGCGCTCAGCGATCCGCTGTCGATGGCGGAGCCGATGCGGCGGCGGCTAAAAGAAGCGTGGGGGATCAGCGCACGGGTCGTTCCCCAGGCCGAGTTGGGCAATGTGACGCAGCTCTATGATGCCGACGCCCGAAAATTCCTGATTTCATCGCAAATGAAGCTGGAAAACCGCACCTTCGCGCTCGCCTATCAGCTCGCGTTGGTCGAATTCGCGCCGATTCTGGAACGGATGGTGGTGGAAGCATCCCCACCTGATCAGGGTATCGCCCAGCTTCTCCATATGAGCCTCGCCAATTACGCGGCCGGGTCGATCATGATGCCCTATGGCCGTTTCCTCAAAGCCTGTGAGGAAATGCATTATTCCATCGATCGGTTGTGCGGTGAATTTGGCGCCAATGTGGAACAGGTTGCCCATCGATTCACGACCCTGAACCGTCCGGGCCAGCGAGGAATTCCCTTTTTCATGCTGCGCGTCGATCCCGCGGGGAATATCTCCAAACGCTATGCCGGGGACCAGTTCCCGTTCAGCCGTTTCGGCGGAAGCTGCCCGCGCTGGAACCTGCACGCGGCGTTTCAGGCGGCAGGGCAGGTTGTCACCCAGCTAATCGAAACGCCCGACGGGCATCGCTATTTCACCGTTGCGCGGACGATTGAGCGTCCCGTCAAAACCGATCTGGCGGGCGGTCTGCTCGCCATCGGTCTCGGCTGCGATATCGTCCATGCCCATAAGCTTCATTGCGCAGAAGGTTATGACCTTGCAAAAGCGCCGGTAACGCCGGTCGGTCCGGCATGTGCCATTTGTCCGCGTATTGACTGCGCACAGCGGGCAACAGCGCCGGCCGGACGGATGCTGGCCGTTGACCGCTCCCGCAAAACCATATCACCTTACCCGTTCGTTGCCGGCTGACCCTTTGAATTCGGCGGCACCGCCGCTAAGGCGCTTCCCCATGAACCGGGACGAAATTTTAAGCCGCATCGACGGCGCGGATGATCTTGCGGCGCTGGACGCGTTGCGCGTTGAGACCATGGGCAAATCGGGCAGCGTGACTGCGCTGCTGAAAAGCCTGGGTCAGATGGACGCCGACACCCGCACGCGCGAGGCGCCGGCGATCCATAGCCTTCGCGAAGCGGTGACGAATGCCCTTTCCGACCGCAAGGCAGCACTGGAAAGCGCGGAGCTTGATCGCCGCCTCGCAACCGAGCGGCTCGACCTGTCATTGCCTGCATCATCTTCGCCAAAGGGATCGATCCATCCCGTGAGTCAGGTGATGGACGAGCTGACCGAAATCTTCGCTGACCTTGGCTTTGCGGTGGCCGAAGGGCCAGAGATTGAGGACGACTGGCACAACTTCAGCGCGCTCAACATTCCGGAAAGCCATCCGGCGCGGGCGATGCAGGACACATTCTACGTCGAGGGCGACGGCCACATGGTCCTTCGCACCCACACGTCGCCGGTGCAAATCCGGGCGATGCAGGCACAGGGTGCGCCGATCCGCATCATCGCGCCGGGCCGCGTCTATCGCAGCGACAGCGACGCCACCCACACCCCGATGTTCCACCAGATCGAAGGGCTGGTGATCGGCAAGAACATCAACATGGGGCACCTCAAATGGACCCTTGAGACATTCCTCAAGGCCTTCTTTGAGCGTGACGACATCGTCCTGCGCATGCGCCCCAGCTATTTCCCTTTCACCGAGCCGTCGGCCGAGGTTGATGTCGGTTGGTCCGTTGAGAAAGGGCGGCGCGTCGTCGGGGGCAGTGAGGGTTGGATGGAAGTGCTGGGGAGCGGCATGGTCCATCCCAACGTCCTGACCAATTGCGGGCTCGACCCTGATGAATGGCAGGGCTTCGCCTTTGGATGCGGTATCGATCGTCTTGCGATGCTGAAATATGGGATGGATGATTTGCGGGCCTTCTTCGACGGCGATCTGCGCTGGCTTAAGCACTACGGCTTCAGCTTTCTCGACGTTCCCACGCTGAGCGGGGGAGTAGGCGCATGAAGTTCACCCTGTCATGGCTCAAAGAGCATCTCGACACATCCGCCTCGGCGACGGAAATTGCCGACAAGCTGACTGCCATCGGGCTTGAGGTCGAGAGCGTTGAGAATCCCGCAGACGCGCTGACGCCGTTCAAGGTCGCGCGCGTCCTCACGGCGGAGCGCCATCCGCAGGCCGACAAGCTACAAGTCCTGTCCGTCGACACCGGCGACGGGGAGCCGCTGCAGGTCGTCTGCGGCGCACCCAATGCTCGCGCCGGCCTGGTTGGCGTGTTCGGGGGACCGGGCACCTATGTTCCGGGCAGCGACTTCACGCTGAAAAAAGCGGCGATCCGCGGGGTCGAGAGCAACGGCATGATGTGCTCCAGCCGCGAGCTGCAGCTCGGCGATGATCATGACGGCATCATCGAACTTCCAGCCGACGCGCCGGTTGGTGCCAGCTTTGCAGATTATGCAGGCATCGACGATCCGCTGTTCGATGTCGCCATCACGCCTAACCGCCAGGATTGCATGGGCGTGCGCGGCATCGCCCGCGACTTGGCCGCGGCAGGTATGGGCACGTTGAAGCCGCTCGGCGACGTGTATCGGATGGGCGAAATTGCGCCGGTTGCCGGCGACGAGCCGGGACCCGACGTTCGCACCGATGATCCTGAAGGTTGCCCGGCATTTTATGGGCAGGAAGTGCGCGGACTGACCAATGGCACTGCACCGAAATGGATGGCCGACAAGCTGAAGGCGGTGGGGCAGAAGCCCATTTCCACGCTGGTAGACATCACCAATTTCGTGTCGCTCGACCTCGGGAGGCCGCTTCACGTCTATGACAAGGCCAAGCTGACGGGCGGCCTCGTCGCCCGCCGCGCAAAGGATGGTGAAACCGTCCTCGCGCTTAACGGCAAAATCTACACGCTTGACCCGTCGATGACCGTCATCGCCGACGATGCCCATGTTCATGACATTGGCGGGATTATGGGCGGCGAGGATTCGGGGGTCAGCGAGACGACCACCGACGTCATCATCGAATGCGCCTATTTCGACCCGGAGCATATCGCGCGCACCGGGCAGAAACTGGGCCTCACCAGTGACGCGCGGCAGCGGTTCGAGCGCGGCGTCGACCCTGCCTTTCTCGACGATGGTCTCGCCATAGCCACCTGGCTCGTCACCGAACATTGCGGCGGAACACCAAGCGCGGTGACACGCGCCGGGACGCCGCCGGTCGACCCGCGAACGGTGCCGTTCAAGCCGGACCGCGCGGCAAGCCTTGGCGGTATCGATATCCCTCGCGGCGAACAGGTCGCGATCCTCGAGCGACTTGGCTTTGTCGTGCAAGACGACAAGGCGGTGGTCCCAACATGGCGTCGTGACGTCATCGGAAGCGCCGATCTGGTCGAGGAAGTTACGCGGATCGTCGGCTATGACGCGATTGAGCCGCAGCCCTTGCCCCGCGACGCCGGTGTAGCCCGCGCCACCGCTACCCGCCGCCAGATGATGGAACGGCGCGCGCGCCGCGCCGCCGCCGCGCGCGGTGCCGAAGAGGCAATCAACTGGAGCTTCATTTCGGAAGACGAGGCCGCGCTGTTCGGCGGTTCAACGTCGGTGCTGGCCAACCCGATCAGCGAAGAGATGAAGCATATGCGGCCGTCGCTATTGCCCGGCCTTGCGTCGGCAACGCGCCGAAATCTTGATCGCGGTGCGTCGTCGGTTCGCCTGTTCGAAATCGGCCGTCGCTACCTCGCCGATGCCGAACATTTGACGCTTGGCCTGATCCTCGCGGGCGACCGGCAGGAGCGCAACTGGCAAACCGGCAAGGCCAAGGGCTTCGACGCGTTCGATGCCAAGGCGGAAGTGCTTGCCATCCTAGACGCTGCAGGCGCACCGGTGGCGAACCTGCAACTGTATATGGGCGCTGGTGACACCTGGCACCCGGGGCGATCGGCCAAGCTCGGCCTTGGTCCAAAGATGATCCTGGCCGAATTTGGCGAATTGCACCCGCGCATCGCCAAGGCGCTCGACCTTCCCGCAGGCACGGTTGCGGCCGAGCTATTCCTCGACGCAATTCCGGCGCCGCGATCGGCCGAACGCGCGCGCCCTGCCTATACGCCGCCTGCGCTGCAGGCCCTGTCACGCGATTTCGCCTTCATCGTCCCAGCCGATCTCGCCGCCGACGTGCTGGTTCGTGCAATCAAGGGGGCCGACAAGTCGCTGATCAGCGATGCCCGCATCTTCGACCGCTACGAAGGCGAGCAGGGATTGAGCCTTGCCGTTGAAGTCACGCTTCAGCCAATCGAAAAAACGCTGACCGATGCCGACATTGGCGAGGTGTCGAAGAAGATCGTGGCCGCCGCCGAAAAGCAGGGCGCGACGCTCAGGGGTTGAGCGCGTTGATCGCGGCGTGAACCCGCGCCTCGATCTCGTCGCGCTTTAACCCGGCCGGGATCGTCTCTCCGACCTTGAAGTGGATCGTTCCGGACTGCTTGATCAATCCGCGCGGCCAAAGCTTTCCGCTGTCCTGCGCGATTGGCACCACGGGTAGGCCAAGCGCACGATAGAGCCCCGCAAAACCGGGCCGCAGTGCGGGTGCCTCACCATGGGGGATCCGCGTCCCTTCCGGGAAGATGATGATCGGCCGACCCTCGCTAGCCGCCTCTTTGCCCTTGGCCATCATTTCGCGGAGCGCCTTTGCGCCGGCGTCGCGGTCGACGCCAATCACGCCATATTTGCGCGTCACCCAGCCAAATAGTGGCATGGTGGTTAGCTCCCGCTTCATCACCACGACCGGAGTGCGCGCAAAGCGAAGCGTATCCACCGCTTCCACCATCGCTTCATGTTTCACGGCGATGAGATATGGCCCTTTGGGAATCTCGCCGTCCCATTGAAAGCGAATGCCAAGCACATGACGAACCAGCCAATAATGATAGTTGGCCCATCCGTGCACCACCTTGCGCAGTGGGCCCGTCCCCAGAGCCGCGGCCGGAAAAGCTGCAAGCACATAAACGAGCGTGCCGGGGTAAAACAGCAAGGCAAAAAGAGCTGAACGCAACAGCGCCATCATTAAAGGTCCAACCAGATGCTCAATCGCCTGAGCAGATATTTGTTATACTCCGCAAACAGCGTACCAAAATTGGGCTGCGTGCGAACCGCATCGGGGGTGATTGCAAATTCCTTCCCCATCTGTCGATGAAACTCGTACAGGGCGCGATGCATATGCCAGTCGCTGGTGACCAGCCGGAAGCTGCGGAATTGGTGCCGCTCCAGCCAGCGTTTTGCTTCATCGGCATTGGAACGGGTATCGACCGATTCCGATCCCAAATCGACGCAGCAATCAAACAACCGGCGTTTCCCGCCGAGCCGTTGCACAAGATCGGCTTTGCGCACCGATGGGTCGGCGCCGGCGATCAGCATACGCTTGGCCGCTCCCTGCGACAAAAGATCGGCACCGCGTTCAATCCGGCCCTTGCCGCCGGTCAGGACCACAATCGCGTCGGCCTTTGGCGCGTCGGCTGGAGCGGGCCGGGGTAATGTGACCGTAAAAAGCGCAAACCCCAGCGCATAAAGCACGACCACGAATGCCAGGGCGCGGGCGATCACAGCCTGTCCCCCAACCATGTCATCAGCGCCCGCCGCGCAACGAATGCGGCGATAAGCGTTGCGGCGACGGGAAGCAGCAGGACGATCAGCGCGTCCTTCCATCCGAGAAGCGATGAACCCGCCATCAGCGACGCGGGATTCGAACCAGCGATTAGCATCGCCCCGACCGCTACAGCCGTCACCGTGCCAATCAACCCGCCCAGCAATGCCTCGCCGGTGATCTGCCGAAGGAAAAGCCGCGCGATCTGCCTGTCCGTCGCGCCGATGCCATGCATGACATCGATGGTGCCCCGATGACTGTCCAGCGCGCCGCGCGCCGCCATGACAACGGCGGCACTCGCGGCCAGTCCGACCAGAATGACGAGAATCAGCGCCAGCCAACTCAACCGATGCAGCGACCGCAGCAATGGCGTCAGAGTTTCTGCATTGGCCCGAAACACTGCATTTGGGATGCTACGCTCAATCAGGCGGGTTAGCGGTGCCGGGTCGGCACCTGGTTTCAAATCGACATCGATAATTGCCGGAATGGGCAGGCCGGGATCCTTGCTTGCAGGCCCGAGCCAACGTTCGAGTGACCTGCGCAACTCGGCCTCAGGAACGGGCTTGGCGCGTAACACGTCTGGCGCCTTGCGAAGCGCGGCCAGGACGGTCGGTACCTGCGCTTGCCCATCGTTAATTTGCAGGGAATAGCGGTGCTGGACTGAACTAGCGACCTGCGAGGCAAGATTCGCGAAGGCCAATCCGGCGCCGGCCGCAATCACCATGATAAACAACATGATCGCAAACAGCAGCGGCACCGGGCCCTTGATCCCTCCGGATGGAATCAGGCGCCGATCCGCGTCGGCGATGGACCAGACGCCGATCATGACACCCTCGGCGGATGGCGAAGGGCGCCGGTCGGGTCAACCAGCACGCCATTTTCAAGCCGGATAAGGTGTGCGCCAGGAGTCGCGGCGATCAGTCCAAGGTCATGGGTCGCGACGACGACTGTTGTGCCCAACCGGTTCATCGCGGTGAGCAGGTGGAGGATACGCTGTGCCATGGCGGCGTCGACATTACCGGTAGGCTCATCGGCGACCAGCAATCGGGGGCGCCCGATGACCGCACGGGCGATCGCCACACGCTGCTGCTCGCCACCGGACAGGGTGGGCGGCCGGGCGCTCGCTCGGTCCGCAAGGCCCACCCAGGCGAGCATTTCGCGCACCGGCCCCTCAATCTCCTGCTCGCTTGCACCGGCAATTCGCAGTGGCAGCGCGACATTGTCGAACGTCGATAAATGTCGAATCAGCCGGAAGTCCTGGAATACGACCCCAATTTTGCGCCGATAGTCAGGTAGCGCCTCTCGCGGAAGCTCGCCCAACTCATCTCCGAACAGGCTCATTCTGCCGCGCGTCGGGCGCTGCGACAGATAAAGAAGTTTCAGCAGCGACGTCTTGCCGGCGCCACTCGGACCAGTGAGAAAATAAAAGCCGCCTTCCGATAGTTGGAAGTCAAGATCGCGCAGAACTTCTCCGCCCGTGCCATAGCGCAAGCCAACGCGATCAAATTCGGCGATGGTCCCAACCACCTTAAGCTCCCTACCCCGGTTTTGATTCTCTCGCACGGCGACACCCGCCTTGCCAAGGAGGGAGCATTGCTGTTTATCCATGTTAACTGTGACAAAGGGCCGACGCTAATGATCCTGACCTGTCCTGCCTGCGACACCAAATATGTGGTGAAGGATGGCGCGATCCCTCCGGGCGGGCGAAAAGTGCGCTGCGCGTCCTGCAAGCATAGCTGGCATCAGGACCCGGATCCGATTGCGGCCGAGGTAGCGGAGGAGCAGTTGCCCAATCCGCTGGGGACCATCACCGGACCGCCTGAGCCCGCGCCGGACGCGCCGACCCCGTTCGGCGAACCGGGCGGGCATGAGATCGCTGACCAGTTTATTGCCGAAGTCCCTGAGCCGGACATCGCGCAAACCGCGTGGAACGACGGCATAGAGCAGAGCGGCGTCGCCGAACCCACCATTGAATCGGCAGATGCAATGGTGGCTAGCGAATCTTACGCGGTCACCGAGTCCAATTCGACTGGCGCAGATATTGGTGACGATCGCGTTTTGGCCAGCGGCGACGTACCCCTGGCGCCTGAGGCCATTGTTGCCGCCGATGATCGGCGCACGGATGTTCAATTTGATCCGGTGGACGATGAGCGGGTCGGCTATATCGCCGCCGATGAGGACGGTGAACGGCGCCGGTCAAAATGGCCATGGATCATCGGTCTCATCGCGCTTCTGGCCGTCGCCGCTGCCGCATTTTGGTATTTGGCGCCGCAAGACTGGAAGAGTCGGGCTGGAATCGCCCAGGCAGGAGAGTCTCCCCTGCAGTTGGTCATTACATCCAAACCGGACCGTCAAATGTTGTCGAGCGGCAATGAGCTGGTGTCGATCAGCGGCAAAGTGACCAACCCCACCGACAAGAATGTTGACGTGCCGCCCATCCAGGCAACTCTGCGCAACAGCAGCACCAAACAAATTGTCCACCGCTGGACCATCGCGCCTCCAGCAAAGGTGCTCTCACCCGGAAGCAGCGCCAGCTTCAATAGCGCCGAGGTGGACATCCCGACCGGCGGGGATGAGCTGACGATTAGTTGGGCCGGATAATAATCATTCAAATTCAATAACATGCAATGAATTTCCGGCTCCGTCATTACGGGGCCGAGCGATGATTCGGCGTTGACTGCCGGGCAGCATGTCATTTTCATAGCTGGCGCCTACGCGCGCCGGGATGAGGATGCGCACGCTGGCCCTGGCAGCAACTGCCGCAACCCTGCGCGACGCAGCAGGCGCGCCCGGCACCGCTTCCGGCGCTGCGGCAATTCCGCCTGGCGATGTGGCCAGCAGAGAGAGTGCAAGGACCAGCATTGGCATAACCATATCCTATTTTTCAGCATATGGTTACGGTCTCGGTAACTATTGTTTCGATATGGACCAATTCTAGGCCGTTGCCAGCATGCCAATGCTTTGCTAGGGGCCGCCTCCTACCGGAGGCAGCGACCCATGGCGGCGCTGCTTTTTCATGAGTGCGGTCGTGGCGGAATTGGTAGACGCGCAACGTTGAGGTCGTTGTGGGCGAAAGCCCGTGGAAGTTCGAGTCTTCTCGACCGCACCATCTTCTAGAAATTGGGTATTTTGGCACCAAGTCGCGCGAGACGACTTTTGGTTAACGCAGGCTCGTCGCTGCGCTTCCCACGCTGGCAATCGTGTCGACGCGATTGGTGCGAAGCGTCCCGAGCCGGACAACGGTATGATCGGGATCGATGACGATCGAAGCGTCGAGGCCGACAGAAAGTTTGGCGGCCGCTGCCGATGCGCTCGCGATGCGCAGGGTATAACGGCCGAACGGCACACGCTCGAACAGCAAGAAGCCATCATAATCCGACCGGGCGACCGTCACAGCCTTTCCGGTTTGGTCGACCAACTCGACATCCAGTCCTTCATAGCCACGACCATCTTGCTTCACGATGACCGCCTCAATGTCGCCCGCACCGACCAACGCAATATCAACCTGCGCCGCGATTCCGGCGCGGGGCACGATTAGCTGAACGGCATTTTTGGGTGCAAGGCTCAAATCTGACAGGCTGGACGCATCGATTCCGACGGCAACCGGCCGGTTGGGCGCCAAGCCATGGACGCGAACGGTGCCGTGATCGTCGGTCGCACGATCCGACGTCCGTTGCCCGGTCGTGATGATGACATCCTTTTCGAACGGCTCATCGCTATCGCGCCGACCATTGCTATTCAGATCCCGGAACACGCGCGCCTCTACGGTGCCGTTTCCTGCGATCCGCTGATTGGTGAAACGGACACCGCGCGGCGTCGGGTCGAGCGAGAAGTTGAGATTGATTCCGGCCGCCAGGCTTTTGTCCGAGCCCGCCTCTATCGACGCCGCCAACGCCACTGCCTTGAAACGCCGAATATGTGAAACGCGCGCAATTGCCCGCGATTGGCGCCCGTCATAGCCTATGCCGGTTTCCCAATCGGCATTGTCCGACGCGGACCAATAGGCAGATAGCATGGCGTAGCGCAGCCGCTTTTCGGGACTAACCTCGAAGTCGGCCTCGCCCCGCAAGCGGACCTTTTTGATGCGACCGGAGGCGATCAGGCCGAGATCAAACTGATCGGGAACGCTGGGCCTGCCGGGAATGTCGAACTGGTGCGTCCATCCGCCGGTTCCAGTCAGGTTAAACCCATTGAAATTGGTTGATATTCGCGCGTTAGTGGTCATCTCTTTGGTCGCGGACCGTTCCCGATAGCGAACGTCGCCATGGACCGCGAACGGCTGGCGCCCAATGTTGAATGGCGCATCGATGGATGCCCTTGCTTCCCGATATCGCCGCTCCCGCCATTCCTCGACCGGGAAATTATTGGCCGCGATGGCTTCGGCGCTGATGTTGACGCGACCGATCTGCCCTAACAGCTGGAGCCGAGCCGCCGTGCCGCCGTCGCTGTCGCGCGCGACCGCGCCTTCCATCATCACCGGACCGACAATCTGGCGAACTGAGCCTTCGACAAAACTGAGCTTCTGGTCATCGACAAGAAGCATTGCCGCTAGCACGCCCGCCGACGTTCCCTTTGTCAGACCATGTTCCACACTCGCTACGGCCTGCAACTTTGGAAATCCGAACGTATCGGGCAGTTGTTGCGACGAATTCGCACTATCATCTTTGTAACGCCAGGACAGAAGCGACTTTCCGGGCTGGCTGATACTGGCCGCGTACCAGGTTTTCCCCTTGGGGACCTGGGTGTCAGCGATATTGATCGTCTCATACCGGCTGCGAGTCTGTCCCTGCGGTCCATACAGGATGATTTCGAAGCGATTTTCCCCATATCCGAGTTCGACGTCTTCAAAATGGTAACGGCCGCTCCCATCAGCGGCCGAAAAGGCGAGCAAGAGACCGTTGCGATATATCTCGGCGTCCCAGCCAGGCGGCAAATCACCTTCAAAGCGCGTTCGGTCAAAGGCGACGGGATTAACGACGGGCCGGTTTGTGATTTCAACGCCTCTGCCGAGCGCGGCGGGCAGCAGCGGGCTGACGACCCCCTGCACATCACCTACAGCGAAGTGCGTAGCATCGAGCGGGCCAAGCAGCCCGCCATCAGGATCCGAACGATAGGCGTTGAAGCGAAGGTTCGACGGCCTGCCCTTGCCGTCGGTTGAGAGCGAGGCGATATAGGACATCTTCGCCACTTCGCCTGCCGCATATAGGGATGCTGACCGGCGGATTTCGGTGCCGTCTTTCGCATTATAGGTCGCACCGGCGGACACAATCACATCAACCATCGGCGTGCGCCACATGCGGTAGGGCAATTTCATCTTCGGCAGATCCTCGACCGGCTGCGAGGCCCGCTTTGCCAGCAGCGCCGCGCGCTTTTGTCGTTCAACCGCCAATTCGACCGGCAATTTGGTTTCTGAATCCAGGCGCAGGATCGATCCTGCGAGCGATGGTTTCACGCCAATCCCGAACCAACGACTCAGGGAGTCCGTATTTACGCACCATCCTTCAGGCGTTTCGCGGATTGCGCCTGTCGGGATCGATTCCTGTAATTTACCAAACCTCGCGGTGCCGGCCCGCCGGTCGATTGTAATGTGGTTGTCCTCGCGGAACGCCCAGCCATCGGCCTGCCCTGTTTGCAGGTCGAGCTTCAGCGGTACGTCAAGCGCAGTCAGAAGATCGCCAAATACGACGCATGTGCCCTCAGGCGTCGAATAGGCCCGGACGCCATCGCCCAGCATCAGCTGCCGGACGTTGACGTCAAGAATGAACTGTTCGTCTGGATCGGCCACCCAATCCTGCCCGCCAGGAGTCGCGGCCCATGCGGCAACAACGCCCGCCAGGGCGAGCGCTGCCGACGCAAAAGCGCCGCGTATCCATCCGATGGGCCGGCGCATGGCGCGAGGCTCGTCCGCTTCGTCCGACTAGCGCAGAACGGCGCTGGTTTCGGCCAGCGTTACGGCGCCGGTTGGCGTCGGTTCGACATACTGCACCGTCACCGGACCTGACGCCTGTGCGAGCAGCGCCGGATCAATCGGGATGGTCAGCGAGCGGTGATCGACCTCCGTGTAAACCGCAACGCCGCGCACCATGGCGATCGGCTCTTTGACGCCGGCCTTCAGCACGCGGATTTCCCCATAGGTTGAGCGATCACCGCTGCGATTAATATCGAGCGATACGGCCGGCTGTCCGTTGGCAACGACCTTTTGGACATTGCTGATTGCCGCCTTGGCCTGCAAGTTGCCGAGACGGACGATAACCGGAATGGTCACGCCATAAATCGGACGAATTTTGAAGGAGACGCCTTCAACCTTCGTCGGCTCGGTTACCGGGCGGGCATCGGGAATGGCACGAAACAGCATGTGGACGCGATATTCGCCGTCCGCGATTCCGGCGGGTGCCCGCGCCGACAATCGTATGGATTGCGGCTGGTTGGGTGGAAGCGTGACTTTGCGCGGCGCGTACAGGATCATGCCTTCAGCGGCCTTTTCCTGGGCATTGGGTTCGGACACTGGAATCAGGTTGCCATCCGGCGCCATGCGGCGGAATTCAACGGAGACGCGATAGGTCGCGACGTCCTCCCCGATATTGTTGAGGATAATTTCGGTCCCGCGGCGACCGTCAAGGACAACCCGCGTCGGTGCGACGAGAAGATCGCCAATTCCTGCTGTCGCCGGTGCGGCAAAGACGAGTGCGGGCGCCGCAATGAGCACGGCAGAAATCGGCAAAAGACACTTGGGCACCATCGAACCACTCCAGCTGTTTGGAGGATGATGGGTCCAGAATGGTTATTATTCCGCTAACCATGGCGATAGTTTGCAAACAAAAGGGGCCGCCGGATTGCTCCAGCGGCCCCAATCATTGCCTCCACATAAGAAGGCGATCGAATAAACTTAATATTCGACGGTCACATCCAGATAGCCTTCGTAAAGGCCTTCCGCCGTGCTGGCCGGGATCGGAATACGGCCGCCGAAGGTGAAGTCGGTGCCCGGAGCGCCAGCGTTGGTCAGGCGAACCGAGCCGGGCGCATCAACGCGCAGAGCCAGGGTCGTCGACGTCGTGGCGTTCGTCAGCGTGACGTCCGGCGCTGTCACCGTTACGAGCTGGTTGTTGGTGCCCCTGATGTTATATTTGGACGGCTGACCGGTGGTGGCGCAGGTAAGGCCGCCCGAGCAAGTGATGTTACCATCCTTGTCCATCAGGATCGCGCCGCTGTCGAGAACGGTCACGTCGCCAAACTGCATGTCATCAACGCTGGTCAGCGTCAGCGGCTTGATCACGTTGACCGACGCCTTTGCGTTGCCGTTGGTGGCGCCGCTAGGGATGGTCGGGCCAACCGGTGCCGCAAAGGCCGGCGCGGAGAAGAGTGCGGTGGCAGCGGCAAGGGCCGCGATACGAGCAAATTTTGTCATGGTCTTAATCCCCAATAGGTCCACATCTAGGCGGCTGGTCGAGCCAAGCCCCCCATCCGTGGTCTCCCTATTAACCCTTCCTGCTTACGGCTTTGCTCAATGATGTGGTTATCAGAGCGTTAGGAATTGGCCCGTTTCCGACTGTTTCCGTCAGAAATATTCCACATCAATCGGCAGATCGCCGCGAAAATCCCCATCCAGATCGCCGTCGACGCGGACGACGCCACCGAATCGGAACGTTAGGCGGCCCTGCTCGTCCAATTTTGGCATGGCTCCTAGATCCGATTCGATCGCCTCGACCCGAATCGTTCCGCCAGAATAGCCGTACAGCGAGATCGCCTGAGGCAGGGAGACGCGGACAAATCGCCCAGGCTCACCCTCTATAGTGACTTCGCCTACCACCGCCCGCTGCCCGATTGACCCGACCGACCCCGTCGTTCTGACGCTGCCGTCCGGGCGCAGTTCGGCCGTACCGCTACCGGCGCCCGCAAGAATGAGGCGATCAAACACCAAGCTGGTGTCAACACGAATGGTAAGCGGTGTCGATTGGCCCTGTACGGTGGATGCTGCCTTGTTGGCGCACAATTGGCACGGGGCCTCGATCTCCTGCGATCGGGCAGGAGCGCAAACGCCAATGACGGCCAACGCCGCGAGGCAAATGGGGGCAATTGTTCGGCCCATCATATGCTGTGCTAGGCCGGAAGCGTTGAAACGGGGTTAATGGACAATTATCTCTTTCGGTAAATCGGAGACATTTGATGACCCAGCCCCCAAAAACCGATGCCGAATGGCAGGCTAACCTTACCGAAGAGCAATACCGCGTCCTTCGCCAGGCGGGAACGGAACGGCCATTCACGGGCACCTTGCTGAATAACAAGCAAGAAGGGGTTTATCGATGTGCCGGCTGCGGCGAGCCATTGTTCGACAGTCACACCAAATATGACAGCGGGTCTGGCTGGCCCAGCTTTACCGAGCCATCAAGCGACAGGTCCGTCTCTGAAACCGTTGACAGCAGCCATGGCATGCAGCGCGTCGAGGTTCGCTGCGCCAAGTGCGAAGGCCATCTTGGCCATGTGTTCCCTGACGGTCCTGGCGCCAACGGCCTGCGGTATTGCATCAACAGCGCATCTTTGTCCTTCGACAAGGCGGATGATGCCGACGACAAGGGCTAACCGTACCGCTTGTTCGCGCTGCCGTTAGCCAATAGGGTCGCCAGCTAATGGCTACCTCCACCACTCGCGGTTTCAGCCGCTATGTCATCGCCGCGATCAAATGGGGTGCCGCATTGGCGCTGCTGGGCCTGATCGGTCTTGTCATTGCCGTTATGGTGCGGATGTCACAGCTGCCGGATTATGATCAACTAACGAAACGCGCCGACCTTGGTCAGACCGTCAGAGTCCGGGCCGCCGACGGGACCATTTTGGTGTCGATGGGGCCGACCTTCGGCCGCTGGCTGACCTATGATCAAATTCCGGCAACGATGCGCGCTGCGATGATTTCGGTCGAAGACAAGCGATTCCGCAGCCATTTGGGCGTCGACCCGATCGGCATGGCGCGGTCGGTCAAGGTTCGCGTCGATACCGGTCGGTGGAAACAGGGCGGCTCAACCATCACGCAGCAGCTTGCCCGCAACATTTTCCTGACGAACAGCAAGACGTTTGGCCGCAAGCTGAACGAAGGAGTGATCGCGCTGGCGCTGGAGCGCAAGTTCTCCAAGGATCAAATCCTGGAGCTTTACCTCAACCGTGTATATTTCGGCGGGGGCGCCTACGGCATCGATGCGGCCAGCCGCACCTTCTTCGGTCATGGCGCGGATCACCTCAGTCTGGGCGAAGCGGCGATCATCGCCGGTCTTGTGAAGGCGCCCTCCAACTATTCACCAACCGCCGATGTCGAGGCGGCACGGGGGCGCGCCGGGGTAGTTCTCCAATCCATGGTCGAAAATGGGTTCGTCACTGAAGCGGCAGCCAGCAAGGTCAATCCAGCCCAAATTCGCCTCCAGCCCCCTGCCAAGCAGAATAGCGTTCGGTATTTCACCGACTGGGTTCTTCCGCAGCTCGACACGCTGATTGATGAAACCAGCGACCCAATCGATGTTTGGACGACGCTGGATCTGTCGATGCAGGGTGCCGCCAACAGCGCCATCAACGCCAACACACCCAGTGGCGCTCAAGGCGCGCTGGTCGCGCTGGACCGCGACGGTGCCGTTCGTGCCATGATCGGCGGCCGCGACTATGTCGATTCAATCTATAATCGGGCAACCCAGGCGCAGCGCCAGCCCGGTTCGGCCTTCAAATTATTTGTTTATCTCGCGGCGCTCGAATCGGGCATGAAACCGCAGGACACAATTGTCGACGAACCGGTGACCATCAATGGCTGGACGCCGCGGAACTCGACACGGACCTACGCCGGGCAAGTTACATTGCGCGAGGCATTTGCCCGTTCGATCAACACCATCAGCGCCAAGATTGGCGACGCCCTAGGGTTTTCAACGATCGCAGATATGGCGCGCCGTTTCGGAATCAGCGGCAATATCTCAACCTATCCGTCGATGGTCCTCGGTTCGAATGAGGTACGGCTGATCGACATGACTCGTGCCTTTGCATCGGTCTATGCTGGCGGCACCGATGTCATGCCCTACGCCATTCGCAAGGTTGTCACCGCCGATGGTCGATTGCTGTACCAATATAGCCCCCGGGAGCAACGCGTCCTGGTCGCGCCGTGGGTGGCGGCGGAGATGACCGATCTGCTGCAGACCGCGGTATTGTCCGGTACAGGACGCGCGGCCCAGATTGGACGGCCGGTTGCAGGCAAGACCGGCACCACATCTTCCAACAAGGATGGATGGTTCATTGGTTTTTCAAGCGGAATCACGACCGGCGTGTGGATGGGCCGGGACGATGCAAAGCCGGTCGCGGGCCTGCAGGGCGGTACAGCACCGGCACGGGCATTTGCGTCATTCATGAAATCAGCGGTCGCAAAACGACCGGTGGAAGGGTTCACTACCGAGGTGGTCCTGCCGGATTGGCAGCTGGAGCCGGACGAGGAGGCATACGGCTTCAATGTCGAGGATAGTGCGCCGCTGGTTGATGCGGACGGCAATCCGATCGGGACACCGCCTGCACCGCAGGAAGACCCCTATGCGCAACCACAACAATTGCCTCCGCCTGCGCCGGAATCGCGCAACGGCGCGCAGGTTGATCAGCAATGGCTGGATGAGGTGTTGAATCGAAATCCCGATAATCGGCCGTCGGCGCCCACATCGGGGCCGCAGAGCCGACCACCACAGAATCGGCCGCCGCAGTCAGACCGTCAGGCCGATCCGCTTCAGCCCCGGCCCCAGCCGCTTTAGATCAGCCCTGGCTTCGCCAACATCGCCGCCGAATAGCGCGGCTTCGAGGCGGCGGAATTCAGGCCCGTGGTTCATATGACGGCGGTGGGCGACTTCATGGGCAACCACCCATTCAAGAATGTGAGGAGGCGCGAGGATAAGGCGCCAATTATAGCGGATCGCGCCGCTTGATGAGCAGCTGCCCCACCGGCTGACTGCATCGCCAACCGATACGGACCGGACCATAACCTTCGCGCGCGCAGCTACTTCTGCCGTGCGCCGACTCAATTCGTTACGCGCCGCCGCCTTCAAATAGCGCGCGATGCGCCCGGCAAACCCATCGATCGGCCCACCAACCACCAGGCTGTCACCGTCGCGGAACGGGGTTCTCGCCGCACCCTCTCGCCAACTTAGTGAGACGGCGTCCCCCAGCAGGCTGATGATTGCGCCTGGCGCGAATGGCTGCGCAGGGGCAATTTTTGAAAGTTGGCGCACAGCCCAATCGGATTGCTGGCGCGCCCAATCAATCGCCCGCTTAGCACTCATCCGCTTTGGATGGGTGAGGACAAGGCAACTGCCGCGCTCGTTAATCCGCAGCCGAACACTACGTGCCCGTGGGTGCGCCCGAACATCGACCGGCCACGGCAGTCCCTCAACGGACAGCAAATTAGAGGTCGCGGTCAACCAGATGATACTCCAATTCACCCGCATCCACTTCGCTGATCGTCCAACCGCGCGTCGATTGGCCCGCTTCATGAACCGTGTCGCGGCTGCCCGAAATCAGATAGTGCCAGTCGGGCAGGGGTTTTCCCTCCCAGCGAAGGCGGTAGGCACAGGTCGAAGGCAGCCACTCCAATTCATCCAGCTTCTTCGGATCAAGCTGGACACAGTCGGGCACAAATTTTTTCCGGTTGGGATAATCGGTGCATAGGCCCATGCGTCGATCGAGCAGCTTGCACGCAACATTGGTGGGATAAAGATTCCCGGTATCCTCGTCCTCGAGCTTGTGCAGGCAGCAACGCCCGCAACCGTCGCATAGCGCCTCCCACTCGCCACGATCGAGCGCCGTCAAGGGCTTTTCCCAAAAGGCATTTCCGCTATTCATGTTAAATGCAGCAATGCGCTGGCATCGGCGCAAGTTCAAGGACGGAGAGCAAGACAATGAAGCGTTGGCAGTTGCCGCTGATCGCAATCGGGGTGGTCTGGTCGGCGACGGCCGTGGCTCAGGATCTGGGCACGGGGTCCGATGGCGAAGCCTTGCTGAAGGCGGTTGAGAGCAATGACGGCTCCAAACTTGTCGATCTGGTCGAGGCGCCAGGTTCCCGAATCGTCAATTATAGGGGCTATAGCGGCGAAACCGCGCTTCACATTGCCACACGCCGGCGCAATCTCCTGTGGGTGCGATATTTGCTCGGCAAGGGCGCTGACGCAAATATCGGCGATCGCAATGGCGATACCGCGTTGATCATCGCATCGCGCAATGGTTTCACCGACGCCGTGGAATTTATGTTGTCATCGCGCGCCAACCCCAATGCGACCAATCGCATGGGCGAAACCGCATTGATCGTCGCGGTTCAGCAGCGCCAGGCACCAACAGTTCGAAAGCTTCTGGAAGGTGGTGCAAACCCCGACAAGGCCGATCATGCAGGGCTGACCTCGCGCGATTATGCAAAACGGGACAACCGCAATCCGGAAATTTTGAAGATTATCGAAACCGTAAAGGCGACCCCGGCGAAATCCGTCGGACCAAAGCTGAACTAGCGGTCGTCGCCAAGCGACGGGTCGATTTGCGCCGATAGCCGCCGCGCCGCGCGACGCGCAAAACGTAATGTTTCGGCTTTGCGCCTGGCCGACGCCAGTTGCCGCGTCGAGGGTTCGCGCGCAATGACCGCGTCATAACGATCGGCAATCAGCACGCCAGCATCGGTGGGCAGGAATCGGTCCTCATCCAATATCCGCGCAAGCGTCTGTGGGACCGCCCAGAAGAAGCGGTCACAATATTCGAGATAGTCGGTCCATTTCTGATCGCCGAGCAGATCGGCGCGGCTTACCTTAATCTCAACAATTGTCAGCTCGCCCCTTGGGCCAATGGCCATCAAGTCAGCCCGCCGCCCGTTGGGTAGTGGCACTTCGCACATTGCAAACAGGTCATGTCGGCAGAACAGTCGGGTAACGCCGCGCGCGACCTCCGCAGCGATGGGCGGTCCATCGACAAAACATTCCGGGACACCGGCGTCCGGCGATTCTTCGATCATGTCGGGGAATTAGAACAAAAAGAGACCGGCGCAAAGGCCGGTCTCACTAAGCTCACAGATCCGCCGACGCGTAATTAGCGATAGAAGACATGGTTGCCGAGCGTGCTCACCCGGGTGAGCCGCCAGCCCGGCGACACGCGACGTGCATGGAAGAACAGCGCCTTGCCGACCGGCGAGGCCTGCAGGTTTCCGTCCACGATTTTCGCAATTGCAACAGCGGTTTTCCACTGGCTGCTGCTACGCGGAATGTAGGGAAGCGACCGGCCGCGAACAAAGCTGAATTGGCTGCGTTGGAATACAACGCCGCAATAGCTGGCCGGGAAGCGACCGGAATCGGCGCGATTGGCAATCACATGGCCAACGGCAAGCTGTCCCTGCAACGTTTCGCTCTTCGCCTCAAAATAGATGGCGCCGGCAAGACATTCGAGTTCACGGCTGCCAGGAACGCTGTTCGCCAACTGCGCAACTTTTTCGGACAGGCTGGCGCTACGATCGACCGAGGAGTCATCGTCCTTCTGGTCATTATCTGAATTATTGACCGGCGTTTCTACAACAACCGGTGACTGAGCCTGTTCTTCCGTCGGCAGCGGCAGAACCGCGGCGACGACCGGAAGCTGGCTCGACCCTTGCTCGATCAATGGCTCAACCTGCTGCCCGACCTTTGCCGGGGCGACCGTCGATGCGGTCAAAGTTGCTGCCACGAGAAGGGCGGTACGAAGAGACACGAACATTCAAACCAGACTTTGTGCGGTGAGCCGGCTCTTCGGACCCGTTCGTTCCCCAAAGGGAAGGTTCAGGCCGGGAGTGACACCCCGACTGCGTGACATCTCAACCAGCACGATATCGCCGATGAAAGGATGCCCCCCGCATTTTCGTTCTGCGGGGATTTCCGATTTGGTTCCTTAAGGTCAACCAATAAGGGTCGTTTCAGCGATGAATCGTTGCGCGTCCGGGACGTCCAGTTCAATTAACCACAGATCCGGGTCATATTTCCGGCGCTTGGCAACCCATTGCGCCAACTCTTCCCGACCACCATCGATCAGCTTTTGGTTGGCCTGCCATAGGTAGGCACCCGACAGGTCGAGTGATCGTTCCATCACCGCAATTTCAACGCCACGCTGTTGAATAATCAGAATAATTTGCCCACGATCAGGGTCGCCTTTTTGAAGCACCATCCCAAAACCTAGCGCCGTTTCGGCCCGGCGAATCAGCGAATCCACCTCCAAACGGGCAGGAAGGCGGTCCATCACGCAATCCTGCTTCCGTCAGGCTGCATCACGTTCTTCCGCATGAAGCAAGACGGCAGCAAGGGCATCATGCGTCCGTGCGCCGCGAATTTTCTCAATCGTTGACGCATTTCGGACCAGCCGGCTAACGGCCGCCAAAGCCTTCAGGTGTTCGGCGCCAGCGTCGGGCGGTGACAGCAGAAGAAACACCAGGTCCACTGGCGCTCCGTCGATTGCTTTATAGTCAATCGGTTGGGCAAGCCGGGCCACAAGGGCATATACCCGATCGAGATCGGCAAGCTTTCCATGCGGAATGGCCACGCCGCCGCCAAAGCCGGTCGATCCCAGCCGCTCTCGTTCCCCGACGGCATCGGCGATCATCGACGGGTCGAGCGACAATCGGCTGGCGGCAATTTGCGCCATCTGATTGAGCAACTGACGTTTGTTGCTTGCACTAAGGTCGAGACGAATTGCGTCGACATCGAGAAACGCAGTAAGATTCATGATCAAAAGAACTTCATGACGGGACGCCGAGCCAAGGCGCGCGAACTGGAGCCAAATTTTGACGGGCGTTATCAGAGCCGCGTCGCTGTTGTCACTTCTTTGCCGGTTCAACCCAGCCGATTGTGCCATCATCCCGGCGATACACCATATTGAAGTCGCCGGTTCTGGGGTTGCGGAACATCAGCGCATTGGTGTTCCGCAGATCCAGCATCATGACGGCGTCAGACACGCTGGCATCGGGAATATCGACCCGCGTCTCGGCGATGATCGCCGGGGCTTCGGGGACGGGCAACTCCTCTGCAGGCGCAGCAAAGACGGTATAGGCCGCATTCTCCAGATAGCCTTCCTCGGCTTCACTGCGGCGTTCGCGAAGGCGGCTCATATACCGCTTTAACTGCCGCTCAATCTTGTTAGCCGCGCCATCAAAGGCGACGTGAGCGTCGCTCGCCCGGTTCGAAGATTTCAGTACCATTCCCTGTGACACGGGCGCGACAATATCGCAGGTAAAGTCGTCATATGGCCCGCGTCCGAACGTGACATTGGCCCCCACGGACCGAGCAAAATATTTATCGGCGAGCGCATTCAGCCGATCTGACACATGGGAACGGAGGGCTTCACCAGTATCAACCTGATGACCTGCAACCCGAATTTCCATTTGTGTCTTCCTTTCCTGCCTTCGGACGGGCCTTGGCCGAACACCGCGGCCCATCCCTCTCCTCTAACAGTTGGGGCCGAGATACGGCTCCCACAAGGGATTGGTAATTTTTGAGACAAATTGCCGGTGCCGCGCAACCTCCTCTTCGGTTGGCTGATGCGGCCGCGCGTCGCGTTGCGGACGACCGGCAACTGGCATATCTGATGACAGGACAACGGGCGTGTCGGCATTTTCGGTCATCAAACTAAGACCAATCTGACGGCCGCCCGTCAGCTCTATATAAACCTGTGAAAGAAGCTGCGCGTCGAGTAGGGCGCCGTGTTTCACCCGCTGGGTTCTGTCGACGCCGAACCGCGTGCACAGCGCGTCCAGGCTATGCTTCGCGCCGGGGTGCTTGGCGCGGGCCAAAACCAGCGTGTCGACCATCCGGTCCATTGCCACCGTCGGGCGTCCGCACAACGTCAATTCATTGTTGAGGAAGCCGAAATCGAAGCTCGCGTTGTGCGCCACCAGCGGCGAATCCTCGATGAACTCCAGCAGCTCCTCGACACGCTCTGCGAATTTGGGCTTATCGCTTAAAAAGACATCGGACAGCCCATGAACCGCCTCCGCTTCACTCGGCATGAATCGTTCAGGGTTGAAATAGGCGTGAAAGCTGCGGCCGGTTTCGACACGGCCAATCATTTCGATACAACCGATCTCGACCAAACGGTCTCCCCCCGCCGGGGAAAGGCCCGTCGTCTCGGTATCAAAAATGATCTCGCGCATATCTGTCTTAAACACCCGTCTTGAGATTCAGACAAGCAAGTATCTGTTCAACCTGCCGCTGAGTCTGTGTGATCGATCCAGACGTATCGATCACAAAATCCGCCCGCTTTCGCTTCTCCTTGTCGGGCATTTGGCGCGCCAGGATGCGATCGAGTTTCGCTGCGGTCATGCCCGGACGGTCCATCACTCGCTTTCGCTGCACATCTGCGGGCGCGCTAACGACAATGATGCTGTCGAACGCCGCGTCACCGCCGGTTTCAAACAACAGCGGAATATCAAACAGAAGTGCTGATGCATCGCCATGTCCGACAATGAAGCGCGTCCGCTCGTGGTGCACGGCGGGGTGGACAATGGCCTCCAGCGCGGCAAGCTGATCCTTGTCGTGGAGTACCACTGCCGACAATGCGTCCCGGTCTACCACCCCGTCGCGGGTTGTCCCGGGAAACCGGTCCTCAATGACCGGAACTAGCGCGCCGCCCGGACCCTGAAGCTTTCGCACGACGGCGTCGGCGTCGAAAACGGGGATTCCAGCCGCCGCAAACATTGCCGCGACCGTGGATTTTCCCATGCCGATTGAACCAGTGAGCGCCAGGGTCTTCATGGCAGTAGCTTTTGCCAGAGTTCAGAATCGCGGTCACGCGGCGGTTTCTGCCCAAACATCAGTTCGAAGCTGGTTGCGGCTTGCTCGACCAGCATCTCCATCCCCGTTACCAGTTTTAGTCCGCGCGCCCTGGCGGCCGCGATTAGCGGTGTTTCAGGCGGATCCGTGATCATATCGAACACCCACCCGCTGGGGCCCATCTGGCTAACATCGCAATTCAGGCAATCCATGCCCGCCATGCCTAATGGCGTCGCATTGATTACGCCGTCACTGGTTATCGGCTCTGTAATCGGGGCGGGTCCCACCTCAAGTCCGAATTCCACGGCCAGCTTTGTGGCCGCCGTCATGTCACGGGCCTGGATCCGGATCATTGACAGCCCAACCAGTTTGCAGGCCACCAACGCCGCGCGCGCAGCCCCACCGTTGCCGAGCAGGACGACGCTATTCATTCCCGCGCCTGCCTTGTGGAGGCCGACCAATAGGGTCGCAATCGCGCCCACATCCGTGTTTGCGGCAAGCAGCTTGCCATCCTTGGGTAGCAGCAGGTTTGCCGCGCCGGCCGTCACCGCCCGGTCGCTTGCTTCATCGGCCGCATGGAGCGCATCAAGCTTCAGCGGCATGGTCACGTTGCAGCCTTTCCAGGCAGCATCTCTGCGGCGCTCGGCAAGATAGGCGCCCAGTTCACCGCGGGTGACGCGATGGCGACGATATTCGGCGTCGATATTGAGCTGGTTGAGCCAGAAATTCTGAATGATCGGGGACAGGCTATGGTCGATCGGGTCGCCAATTACCTCTGCATATGATGACGTCATGACAGCAATAGTCCGCGATCACGCAGCGCACCCAAAAGCGGAAGTAGCGGCATCCCAAGGATTGTAAAATGGCTCCCCTCCACCCGCTCAAATAGCGTCACGCCGCGGTCCTCCATTCGGAAAACGCCGACGCAGTAGGAAACGGCCGGCCATTCGGCATCAAGATAGTCGGCGATGAACTGTTCCGATAACGGCCGGACGAACAAGTTGGCGGTTTCCGCGTGGCTCCATTCCAGCGTGCCGCCGCGCACAAGCGCCACACCGCTCGATAATTCCATCACCTGCCCGGAAAAGGCGCGAAGATGGTCGGCCGCTTCCTCACGGCTTTGCGGTTTCGAATAGCGCTTGCCACCGACGATGACGGAACTGTCGCTTCCGATCACCCAATCAGCATTCGCTGCGTTAACGGACAAGGCTTTGCCCTCAGCCAGTTTTCTCACCAGGCTTTGACCGTCGCCGACATGATCCCGTTTTACCACCGCCTCATCAAAATCGGGGGCCATAACGCGATAGTCCAGACCAGCCTGGTCCAGCATCGTTTTGCGGATCGCGCTATTACTGGCCAGAATCAATGACATGGCGCCGCCGGGAAAAGCCTGTGGAAAAACATCAGCGAATCCGTAGCGCGAATCAGGGGGGGAACCCAAATTCGATGTTTACCCGATTCAGCAATCATGGAATTCCAGACTCTATCCACAGGCAGTCAAAAATATCCACAAGCTGTGAATCACGGGAGAGTCATTTTGCGACTCGCCAGATTCCCACGAGTCGCCTGAATCGGGATTATGTTGGCAAAATCGGGACGCGGCCTTAAATCCCGCTGCCCACCGCCCATCAAGATTCAACAATCTAATATCTATATAAATAGGGAGAATAGAGGGTGACCTCGAACGCCGAGCCGAACCCAATCGACAAACCGCTTCTCGCTGTATTGCGCGGCGAGCGTCGTGATCCGCCGCCAATGTGGCTGATGCGACAGGCGGGGCGCTATCTCCCGGAATATCGGGCGCTTCGGGCTACGAAGGGCGGATTTCTCGACCTTGCCTATGATCCAGAGGCCGCGGCAGAGGTCACGCTTCAACCGCTCCGGCGCTTTCCCTTCGATGCTGCGATCCTTTTTTCAGACATTCTGATCGTTCCTCATGCGATCGGTCAGGAATTGAGCTTTACGGCAGGAGAGGGTCCGCGCCTGGCTCCTCCGCTCGTTGACGCCTCCCTGGAGGGCCTGCAGCCGGTCATGGAGCGCCTCGAACCAATTTGGGCGACCGTTGCCAGGGTCAAGGCGGAACTCGCGCCTGAAACGACGTTTCTGGGCTTTGCGGGCAGTCCCTGGACCGTTGCCACCTATATGGTCGCAGGTCAGGGCAGCCGCGAACAAGCGGAGGCACGTCAGCTTGCCTATCTGGATCCCCAAAAATTCGATGCGATCATTCGCCGGATTGAGGCGGTGACACTCGATTATCTCACCGGACAGGTGGAAGCAGGCGTCGATGCCGTTCAATTGTTCGACAGCTGGGCTGGCAGTTTGGCGCCTTCGGAATTTGAAAATTGGGTGATTGCGCCAACCGCTCGCATCGTCGAGGCTTTTCGCGCCCGTCATCCCAATACGCCAATCATTGGCTTTCCAAAGGGGGCTGGCGGTAAGCTTCGCGCCTATGCCGATGAAACCGGCGTCGACGCGATCGGGCTGGACGAAACGGTCGACCCGGCATGGGCATCGCGCGAATTGCCGCATGGGCTTCCGGTCCAGGGCAATCTTGATCCGCTCGCATTGATCGCCGGGGGGGACGTGCTCCAGTCCGCGGTGACGCGCATTCTTGACGCGCTGGGGGATCGTCCCCACATTTTCAATCTCGGCCATGGCATCCAGCAGACAACCCCGATAGAGAATGTCGAGCAGTTGGTGCGCATGGTGAAAGGGGCCTGATGCAGTTTCTCGCCGATTGGCAGGGTTTCCTGGGTGCATCCTATCTATGGGTGAAAGCTGCCCATATCACCTTCGTGATTTTCTGGATCGCTGGCCTGTTTATTGTGCCGCGCTATTATATCCATCACCAGCAGGCGACGCCGGGTTCGGCCGATGATCGCGCATGGATTGATCGTGAAGACAAGGCGCGGACGATCATCCTCAATCCTGCGATGATCATTACCTGGGTGTTGGGACTGATGCTGGCCATCAACATTGGTGCGTTCAGCATGGGCTGGTTTCACGCCAAGCTTCTGCTGGTACTGGTCCTCAGTGGTTATCAGGGCTGGATCGTGTCGTACGGTAAGAAGTTGAAGAACGGCCATCGCGAAACCGATGACAAGCGACTGCGCATCATGAACGAGCTTCCCGGCATCCTTACGGCGATCATCGTCGTGCTGGTCGTCGTAAAGCCCTTCTAACAGGCGTTGACTTCCGCCCGTTTGCGGCCTTAAGCGCAATCCCCAAGACGGCTGTATCGGCCCGCTGTTGTACCAACCCGCCGATGCGCCCCAATACCCGTCCCGTTCGCGGCGTCCTGCCGCGCGTATTTTCACATTGATTACTACCCGAAAGATTTTTCATGCATCTCAAGGACCTCAAGAAAAAAACCCCCGCTGACCTCGTCGCAATGGCTGAGGAGTTGGGCGTTGAGGGCGCATCGACCATGCGTAAACAGGATCTGATGTTCTCGATCCTGAAGGAGCGCGCGGAAAGCGGCGCAGAGATCATGGGCATGGGCACCATAGAGGTACTCAACGACGGCTTCGGCTTCCTCCGCAGTCCCGAGGCGAACTATCTCGCCGGCCCTGACGACATTTATGTCGCCCCCAACGTTGTTCGCAAGTTCGGCCTGCGTACCGGTGATACGGTTGAAGGCGAAATTCGCGCACCCAAGGATGGCGAACGCTATTTTGCGCTGACCAAAGTCACCCAGATCAATTATGACGACCCCGAGGCGGTCCGCCACCGGGTCAATTTCGATAACCTAACCCCGCTCTATCCGGACGAGAAACTGAAGCTCGACTCGCTTGATCCGACGATCAAGGACAAGAGTGCGCGCGTGATCGACATTGTAGCGCCGCTCGGCAAAGGCCAGCGCGCGTTGATCGTCGCCCCGCCGCGCACTGGTAAGACCGTGCTGTTGCAGAATATCGCCCGCGCCATCACGGATAATAATCCGGAAGTGTTCCTGATCGTTCTGCTGATCGATGAGCGCCCGGAAGAAGTCACCGACATGCAGCGCAGCGTGAATGGCGAGGTTGTCAGTTCGACCTTCGATGAACCCGCATCGCGCCACGTTCAGGTTGCCGAAATGGTGATCGAAAAGGCCAAGCGCCTGGTCGAGCACAAGAAGGATGTCGTCATCCTGCTCGATTCCATCACCCGCCTCGGCCGCGC
>NZ_CAMLDL010000024.1 GCF_946478955.1 uncultured Sphingomonas sp.
CGGCGGCGAGGACATGCGCCTAATGGAAGTCGACGAGGCGGCCAGCCACATCAAGGAATTGGTCGACCCCGATGCTAACATCATTTGGGGCAGCGCCTTCAACAATGATCTTCAGGGCAAGATTCGCGTCAGCGTCGTTGCGACGGGAATCGAAGCCGAAGTGTCGGCCCAGCCGGCGCCTGGCAAGATCTTCACATTCCCGACCGCAACGCGCGTGCCAGCGGCTGCGCCCGTCACGGCCACGCCGGTCGAAACTGTCCGCGACGAAACCGTCTCGGTGGGGGAAGAGGATGACACGCTCGATCTCACGGCCGATGATGAGGCCGGAGAAGAATTGCTGCTGGAAAGCGACGATATCCTGTCCGATCCCGTAATGGGCACGCCGATTGCACCGCCCGCTGACGATGACGTCGTCGAGCCGAAGCCGGCGAGCGGCGGCACGCTTTTCGAGCGGATGTCGAACATCGCGCGGGGCGCATCGCAGGCCAATGTTGATGACGAGCAGGCGCCGGGCTTCCGCCGTGAACCGCTCGACATTCCGCGTTTCCTTAATCGCCAGAACAATCAGTAAGCAGGATTTGGTTGTGGCCCCCGGTTTGTCGCCGGGGCGCCACGCCCTGTCGCTGGGGTCTTTCCAGCAAGCTTAGAGCAAGCTTGGGTCAGGCATGGGGAGGACCATGCTTCAATATCGTTTTGTTCGCGCGGCAATTTCGGCCGTCGCGCTAACTGTTCCATTCGGTGGCGCTTTGTCGCCCGCACTTGCGCAGGCTGTTTCGCCGGAGACGCCCAGCGCAGCGTTGGCACGCGAAATCCGCATTCTTGCATCCGATCCGCGCAATTTTGATGCATTGGTGGGCGCCGGGCGCGCCGCGCTCGACATGGGCGATGTTCAGGCCGCGGCAGGGTTCTTTGGTCGTGCGCAGGAGTTGCGGCCGACCGATTGGCGCGCGCTTGTCGGCGTTGGCGGCGCAATGGTTCAGATGGGTGACGTTGCCGGCGGAGTCGCGCAGTTTGAGGCCGCGAAAAAAGCGGGCGCGCCTCTATATGCCTACGCAATAGACCTCGGCATGGCTCACGACTTGCAAGGAAAATTGTCGCAGGCGCAAACCGATTATCGGGCGGCCCTTGGCACCGCATATGACGATGAGGCCCGGCGTCGGCTGGCGTTGAGCCTTGCCATGTCCGGCAAGCTCAATGACGCGATTTCGACGCTGCAACCGCTGCTCAATCGTCGCGATACTGGCGCGCAGCGGTCCCGCGCGTTCGTCTTTGCGTTGGTCGGGCAGCGCGCACAGGCTGCCGAAGCGATCGAGCAGGTAATGCCAGGGGCATCGGCGCGTTTCGAGCCATTTTTCCGTTATCTGCCCAATCTCAGCGTCGCGGAACGAGCCGCGGCGGTCCATTTGGGTGTGTTTCCCGAAGATGCATCGACCCGCATTGCCGCCGCCGTCCCGCTGGTTAATCAGCCGACTGCGGGGCAACCGGCCGCCGTCAAAAGCACGCCGCCCCTTGTTCAGACCAAGCCGGTAAAAATGGCGGAAAAGACGCCGCCGCGGCGACAACAGGCAAAGCCGCAGACTCCGGTATCGCGGCCGACGGCGGCGCCGACCGTATCGCAGCCTGCGGCAACGACAACCATCACGACATCGACCGTTAGAAATCCCAATGTCGATATCGTTCGTACGACCCTTGCCGAACAATATTCCTTGCGGCAGGTTGTGGGAGAAACGACGACGGTGCCGCAGCCGGGCATGACTAAGCCGACCGAGACGGCGTCGGCCACCGGGGCGGCGCAGCCTGGTTTCAGCCTGCCGAGCGCAGCTGAAGCGCCCGAACCACTGCAACCCGCGCTAGTGACGCAGAGTGAGGCGCCTGCATCGGATAATCCGCCAGTCGCCGAAGATGGACGATTGAGCGGCATCGACAAATTGCTTGCAACCATTGCCGTTGATGAGCCTCCGCCGGCGCCGCAGCCGAAGATCGAGAGCAAAAAGGTCGCGACCCAGGTTCGTGAGGCAAAGCTCGCGGAGGCGAAGAAAATCGCGGACAAGAAAATCGCGGATGCCAAGGCGGCGGCAAAAGCGGCGGCCGACAAGAAGGCCAGAGAGGAGGCTGCGCTTGGTACTCCCGGAACGAACTGGATTCAGCTGGCTGGAGGCTCCAACCGCAATTTCATGTCGACCGAGTATAAGAAGCTGTCCGCCAAATCGGCCGAGCTTAAGCGACGGTCCGGTTATGTGACCGAAGGCAAGGATTATTTCCGCCTTCTGATTGGGCCATTCGACAGCAAGGCGGACGCGCAGGCCGTGGTCAACAAACTTGCCAAGGATGGCGTGCGCGGCTTTAGCTGGACCCGCACCCCTGCACAGATCCGCATCGAGAAGCTGCCTTAGACATGACCCTGCCACAGGCCCTGGCCGCCGACCCCAATCGATCGCGCGGCCGGGCTTTCGGAGAGGATGACCGGGGACCACGCGGCCCCCGCGACGCATTTCAGCGCGACCGCGACCGGATCATTCATTCGGCGGCCTTTCGCCGCCTTCGTCATAAAACCCAGGTATTTGTGGCGCCCGACGGCGACCATTTCCGGGTTCGCCTGACGCACTCGATCGAGGTTGCGCAAATCGGTCGCACCATGGCGCGCGCGCTCGGCCTGAATGAAGACCTGACGGAAGCACTGTGTCTTGCTCATGACCTTGGCCATCCGCCCTTTGGTCATGGCGGGGAGGACGCGCTGCAGCGTGCATTGGCCGATGCCGGCGGGTTTGATCACAACGGCCATACCCTGCGCCTCGTAACCCTGTTGGAAAACCCTTACCCCGGTTTTGACGGTCTCAACCTCAGTTGGGAAACGTTGGAAGGTTTGGCCAAGCATAATGGGCCAGTCGACAGTCCAAAATGGGCGCTTGCCGAGGCAGATGCGGCATTTTCGCTGGACCTTGATGAATGGCCCAGCCTGGAGGCACAGGTTGCGGCGATCGCCGATGATATCGCCTATGACAATCATGACATCGACGACGGTTTGCGCAGCGGCGTCCTTCAGCTCGATGCGCTGCTCACCCTGCCTTTTGTTGAACGTCATTGGCGCGCAATCGCCGGGCGGCATCCGGGGCTTGATCCTGCGCGCAAGATCAAGGCGTTAGTGCGCGATGGCATCGGCACCATGGTGGGCGATGTATTGTCGGAAACGCGGCGGCGGATCGAGGACGCCGGAGTTAAAACGCTGGACGACGTTCGGGGCTGCGGCCGGCAACTGGTAGGGTTTTCGGCGATGATGGCGTCGGAGGAGCGGGCAATCAAACGCCACCTTTATGCCAACCTCTATGACCATGACGCCCTTCGCCCAATTCGGATCGAGGCCCAGCGCATCGTCGGAGACCTTGCGCAGTGTTTTCGAGACAATGCCGACTGCCTGCCCCCCGGTTGGCAACGGGGCGATGGGGAAAAGGCACGGCTCCGCGGGATCGCTGACTATATTGCGGGAATGACCGACCGTTTTGCCATCGCGCAGCATGAACGACTGATCGGACCAGTCACTCTGCCGGAGAAATTTTAGACCTGGGGACGAACCCTGTTGGCCAGTCGGCGGGCGATGGCAACCCGATCATTGGCCGGCGCAGCAAGCGGATCGACGGTTTCATAGCCTGCCCGGGCAATCAGCCGCTCTGCCAGCTGTCGCCGCTCATCATTGGGCATCATCATCATTTCTTCGCTCAGCCAATCGAGCACATCATCCCAGGCCGCCGGATCTTCTTTGTGATGGATGACGGCAACTGTTGGTGCGCTTTTGGCATCAACACGCATCACCGATTGCGCTTTGGATGGGCGACCAATGCGAAATCGCGGAAGCTCGGCATATCGAAGCGCCAGCGTGGCACAGACCCAAAGCCCGAAATAGCCGCCCCAGACACTGACAAAGCGCAGGCTATTGGCGAAATCTGCTTCGCCCGAGGGAGCCAATTGATCAATGATGACACGAACGGCCAGCATCAACAGCGATGCAGGGATGACCGCGGCAATCAGTTGCCCCGGGCGTCTAGGCGCCTGCCCGCTCGCGGGCATGAAATAATGAAGGATGACGTAAAGAACAGCGGCCCCGATCATCGTCGACACCAGCCGCTTCGGATCCGCCAGAACTGCGTCATCGCCATACCGAAGCTGTGTCCGATAGGTGAAAAGCAAATAGGTAAAGGCCCAGAAGATCGCGGCCGAGATCAGATCGCGGGTGCGCGCGGATTGCGGTCGCCGGACCGGGCTGAAAGCTAATGTCGTCATGCGTCGGTAATAGGTTGCATCGGAATATTGGCCAAATCCGTTGGTCGACTGGCCACCCCGGCTGATCGACCCGAAGCGTCCATTTGTCGCATTGTGGGATTCACGGCTCTTTGCGCCAGCTGTTTAATTTATGTTATACGAGTCGCGGCGAAGGGGGCCATTTCCATGCTGCGATCGATGCTGTTTGTCGGGCTCATGGCTATTTCCGGTAGTGCGGTCGCAGGTCCGCCGACCGATTGGGGTATCCGCGCGGTACCGGGAAGCAGCGGCGGGCCAAAGCTGGTTGTCGCGCCTGGCGAGAAAATATTGGTTCCGCCCAAGACGCCCTATCGGGATCCCTCGCTACCGCCGGAATCGGTGCCGCAGGCGAGCGGATTTGCGCGGGTGGACATGTCGAAGGTATCCGGCATCGGATCGCGCTGGGGCAGAGTCACCAGTACCCTGCGAAGTGTGGCGCATAATCGCGCGGTTGGGGGAATGCCAAACAGCTACCACCTTAGTGGCCGGGCCATTGATATCGCGCGGCGCCCGGGCGTCAGCCATTGGCAGATCGCCGCCGCGCTTCGTGCTGCGGGATATAATCTCCTCGAAAGCCTGGATGAAGGTGATCATAGCCACTTTGCCTTTGGCAATCCGGGTGAGGTAAAATATCGCCGCGCGATCCCCATTTCGGCCCGCGCGAAAATCGTCATCGCCCAGAATCAGGGGCAAACCGTATGGCGCATTGTTTATGCACCAAGCGGCGGCGGGAAATAGAGCTTCGCCCGCCAGTTCCATACCTTGTCGATTGGCGCGATCGCCCCATATCCATGGACAACTAATTGATGGACAAGGATAATGGCTACGGGTTGGGCGCCAGAGGGCGCAGTTCAAGACCAAATTGATGCGACGCTGAACGACGCGGTGTTGGCCGCGCGCGCGCGTATGCCGGTTGGCGAAGGATCAGACGAATGCGAGGTGTGCGGTGAGAATATTCCGTTGCGCCGTCGTCAGGTGTTGCCCGGCGTGAAGACTTGCGTTTCATGCCAGGGAGAACGCGACGCACGCATTGTTTACAGCACCATCAATCGCCGGGGCAGCAAGGACAGCCAACTTCGCTAGCGCAGGCGATCGTTTTTCTTGCAGCCCGCGCGCTGCAAGCCGGTCACTAGCGGTGTGCACGGTATGACCCTTCATCTTGTCAGCGGCCGTGACGTCAGTCGTCACATGCGCTAGGGGCGCGGCTGAAATATCATCATCGGTAGAAAATATGTCCCTTTACGCCCGCTATTCCGCGCTTCTTGACGAAATCCTCGACGGATTGGTGGAAGCTGACCAGCTTCCCGCCGACGCACCCCGCGAGGCGGTCGCGGTGGAGCCGCCGCGCGATGCGTCGCATGGCGACCTTGCGACCAATGCGGCCATGGTGCTGTCCAAGGCGGCTGAGACCAATCCGCGTGCGTTGGCGGGGCTGATCGTGCCGAAGTTGGAGGCGCTGCCGGGCGTTACCAGCGTTGAGATTGCCGGGCCGGGGTTTATCAATATTCGCCTGACCGACGACGCATGGCGTGACGAGCTGATCACCATCATGGCCGACGCGGACGCCTATGGCCTGTCTGACGTCGGCAAGAATGAGCGGGTGAATGTCGAATATGTCTCGGCCAATCCGACCGGGCCGATGCACATGGGCCATTGCCGCGGCGCGGTGGTCGGCGATGCGCTGGCCCGCGTGCTGGAGGCGGCGGGATTCCGTGTCACCAAGGAATATTATGTCAATGACGCTGGGTCGCAGGTCGACACGCTCGCCCGTTCCGCGCACCTTCGCTACCGCGAGGCGTTAGGCGAGGACATCGGCGAGATTCCGGAAGGGCTGTATCCGGGCGACTATCTGGTTCCGGTCGGGCAGGCCTTTGCGGCGGAATTTGGCGACAAATATGTCGGTCAGGCGGAAAGCGAATGGCTAGAGCTGTTCAAGGCAAAGACGGTTGCGGCGATGATCGAACTGATCAAGCACGACCTCGCCCTGCTGAATATCCACCACGATATTTTCGCGTCGGAGGCCAAGCTTCAGGCATCGGGCAAGGTCGAGGAGGCCGAAGCGACCCTGCGCGCCAAGGGGCTGGTCTATGAGGGCACGCTGGAAGCGCCCAAGGGCGAAACGCCCGACGATTGGGAACCGGTGGAACTGACCCTGTTCCGGTCGACCGAATTTGGTGACGATCAGGACCGGCCGATGAAGAAATCGGACGGCAGCTGGACCTATTTCGGCGCCGATGCCGCCTATCACCTTCAGAAGGCGCAGACCGCAGAGCATCTCGTCAACATCTGGGGTGCTGACCATGCCGGGACGATCAAGCGGGTGCAGGCGGCGGTGACGGCGCTGACCGACGGCAAGGTCGATTTGGACGTGAAGACGGTTCAGATGGTCAAGCTGCTGCGCGGCGGCGAGCCGATCAAGATGAGCAAGCGGGCAGGCAATTTCGTCACGTTGGCCGATGTGGTGCGCGAAGTCGGCAAGGATGTCGTCCGCTTCATGATGCTGACCAAGCGCAGCGACACGATGCTGGAATTCGACTTCGCCAAGGTGGTCGAGGCGTCGAAGGACAATCCGGTGTTTTACGTGCAATATGCGCACGCCCGGATCCATTCGCTGCTGCGCAAGGCGGCGGAAATGGGCGTGACGCCGGACAGTAAGGCGGACCTGTCGCTTCTCGATGCGGAGGAGTTGGCGCTGGTCAAGCTCGCCGCGCAATATCCGCGGACGGTGGAGGCGGCGGCGCTCAATCATGAGCCGCACCGGGTCGCCTTCTATCTCTATGATCTGGCGGCGGCGCTGCATGCGCAGTGGAACCGTGGCAATGACGACACATCACGGCGATTCCTGCTGGAAAATCAACCGGATCTGACCAGATCGAGACTGGAACTGGCGCGCAGTATCGGGCAGGTTATCAAGAATGGCCTCGGGCTGATGGGAGTGGAGGCCGCCGAGGAGATGCGTTGATGGCCGCAACACGCGCGTCGTCTGTTGAACCTGCTGACAAGGACCGGTTGCCGTGGCTGGGCGAGCTTCGCGAGCCCGTGGCGAAAAAAGGTCATGGATGGCTTGCCTCCGGGCTTAGTCTGGTAGTTCTGGGCGGGATGGCAGGCGGTTTTGCCCTGTTGTGGAGCGACTTGCGTCCGCTCGACCCTGCGAAAGGCCAGATTGCGGCCAAATCTGGCGCGCCGGTCGCGCCAGCACCCTCGAATATTGCCGACGGGCCATCTGCAAGGTTGGCAAGCACTGCGGCCCCATCGCATGATGGGCCGTCTGCCACAGCGCCGTCTCGGCCCAGATCGTCAACGCCGGCCCGCGCGTCGGCGAAAGCAATTCGGACCGCCTCAATTGATCGAAGCAGCTTTGAAAGGGTTGCCGCGATCCAGGCGGGCGATTCCGGTTCGGCGGCCCCGGGTGTCGCAACCAATGACCGACCGGCCAAACCGAACATGAAGGCGGCAATGCTCGACGCCATGGCCGCGACCCTGTCGACCATTCCCAGCCCGGCAGAAAGTCAGCTGGCGCAATCGGTTCCAACTCGTCCGGCGGTCAATCCCGCTGCGAAGGTGGTTCGAAAGCAAACCATCCGCATGGGCGTTTACCTAACGGCAGCGCAGGCCGATGTCGCATGGCGTGCAGCAGTGCGTGATTATACCTACCTTGTCACCATGCCGAGGCAGGTTGCGCCGGTCACCTATCGCGGCCGCCGCTATTATCAGCTCAATCTCGGCACGCCGTCGCGCAATCACGCGATGCAGCTTTGCCGCAACTTGAAATCAATTGGGCATAATTGTTCGGTGGCCTGAGCCGTAATTGCGAAATAATGGAGACCGCTCCTATCGCTTTTGCGCTGCGGGGCGATAGGATGCGCGCCAATCAATAATGGGGAATGATACCGATGACCGACAGCCGCGCCTTCGATGATCAGGGACTGCCCTGGCTGGAGGGTGTCGACGACGAAGATGGCCCGACCGGACCATCCGCGCGCAAGATGTTGGTGGCGTTCGCGTTGGTGTTGATTGGTGCGGCGGCGGTCGCGGCCGCCTTTTTCTGGGCGGGACGGCGCGACGCGCAGGTTAGTGGCGCGCCGGAACTGATCCGCGCACCGGACGGTCCTTATAAGGTCAAGCCAGACGATCCCGGCGGCCTGGACGTGACCGGCGACAGTCAAACGGCCTTTTCGACCAGCGCAGGGGAAGACCCGGATTCGGCGCTGGATGTTGGCAAGCTGCCGGGCGGCGCGGCGCCACCGCCGGCCGATCCGGCGGCGAAACCAGACGCAAAGCCCGCCCCAAAACAAGCGCCGGCAACTGAGGCGAAAGAAGCGACACCGCCCGAAGCGGCGGCGGCAACGACCGGCCCTGCCATTCAGCTCGGCGCCTATGGCTCGACCGTCAAGGCGAACACGGCATGGTCCATGCTGTCGGGCCGCTTCCCGGAAGTGGCGGCAATGAAGAAGACGGTGATCGTCGCCAACGTCGGCGGAAAGCCCATTTATCGCCTGCGCGTTAGCGGATCGAGCGATCAGGCGCGCGCGGCCTGTGCGGCATTGAAAGCGGCGGGCGAAAGCTGCCTGCCGGTCAACTAAGCCGATGCAGGCGGCGATTTATGGGCTGGCGGGAACGGAGTTAACCGCAGACGAGGTGGTGTTCTTCAAGGACGCGAGGCCCGCCGGATATATTCTCTTCAAGCGTAACTGCGACACGCGCGAACAAATGAAGGCGCTGACCGACTCACTGCGCGAACTTGAGGGGCGCGAGGATGTCGCCATTTCAATTGACCAGGAGGGCGGCCGGGTCGCGCGGATGAAACCGCCCGAATGGCCCGCCTTTCCGAGCGGGGAGCCGTTCGACAAGCTATATCAGTTGGCCCCGTCCAGCGCGATCGAAGCGGCGCGCGTGAATGCATTGGGACTGGCACTGATGTTGCGCGAGGTCGGGGTGAACATCGACCTTATTCCCAATCTCGATCTGCGCATTCCCGGACGGCATGAGATTGTTGGCGATCGGGGTTTCGGCGAAGATCCCATGCAAGTGGCGGCGCTGGGCCGCGCAACGCTGGACGGGTTGATCGCTGGCGGCTGCATGGGGGTGATCAAACATATTCCGGGACATGGCCGCGCATTCAGCGACAGCCATTTGGAATTGCCGGTTGTCGAGGAAGACGAAGCGGCCTTGGTCAATGATATATTCCCGTTCGAGCGGTTGCGCGATGCGCCGATGGCGATGGTCAATCACCTCCTCTACAAGGTGTGGGATCCGGATCGGCCGGCCAGCCAATCGCCGTTCGTGATCGAGACAATCATTCGTGGGAAGATCGGCTTCACGGGCCTGTTGATGAGCGATGATATCGGCATGGACGCGCTCGCCGGTGATCACGGCGAGAGAGCGGCGGCCTGCATCGCCGCTGGATGCGATCTCGTGCTCGCCTGCGACGGCAAGATGGAAAATATGGTGAGCGTTGCCGCTTCGGTGGGGATGATGAGTGACGCGGCGCAGGAAAGGTTTGATGCGGCAATGGCAAAGGTTGTGCCACCGTCCGACCATCTCGGGTTTGAAGAGGCGGTGGCCAAGCGCGATACGCTGCTGGCGCTTGCCTGAACTTCAGCATAGCATCCCCGAATCATGGGGGATGAACTTTTCACGGCGGGCCCGCGCGATGATGAGGCGCTGAACCTCAGTCTTGATGGCTGGGAAGGGCCGCTCGACCTCTTGCTGAATCTCGCGCGCGGGCAGAAGGTCGACCTTCGGGAAATTTCGATCCTCCAACTGGTCGAACAATATCTTTCATATCTTGAACAAGCCAAGGCCCTTCGGCTCGAAATTGCCGCCGATTATCTGGTGATGGCGGCCTGGCTCGCCTACCTGAAAAGCTGTTTGCTGCTTCCCAAGGATCCGGAGCAGGATCCATCCCCGGAAGAATTGGCGCTGCGCCTGCAACTGCGCCTGCAGCGACTGGATGCAATGCGGGAAGCTGGGGCGCGGCTGATGGGCCGGGACCGGCTCGGCCGTGACGTATTTGTGCAGGGTGCTCCGCCAGGACTGCGCCTTGTCCGCAAGTCGGTTTGGCAGGCGAGCGCGTTCGACCTGTTCGCCGCCTATGGCCGGGTTCGCGCGCGCACGCAGCCAGCCATGCACGTGGTCGCCAATCGCGCGGTCATGACGCTGGAGGATGCTATTCAGCGGGTTGGCGCACTAATCGGCCAGGCGCTTGATTGGACAACGCTGGAGGCATTTCTTCCGGTGACGACGGACCCCGCCTACCGCAAATCGGCGCTGGCGTCGTCGTTCGTGGCGGCGCTGGAGTTAGCGCGGCAGGGTCGGCTGGAACTGGAGCAGGACGGCGCCTTCGCCGATTTGATGGTAAGGCGAGCGGCCTGATATGGATGAAATTACGCGCGCGGTAGAAGCTGCGGTCTTTGCCTCCGCCGAACCGATCGGGGTTGAAGAGATTGCGGCTTATGTCGGCGACGGGAACATTGAAGCGGCGCTTGCAAGTCTTGCAGATCGGTACGCCGGTCATGGCATTGAATTGGTTGAGCGGGGTGGACGCTGGCACTTTCAGACGGCACCGGACCTCGCCCATATTCTCCGGCGGACGCGTGAGGAGCCGCGGCGCTTATCGCGCGCCGCGACCGAGACTCTGGCAATCATCGCCTACCACGAACCCGTAAGCCGGGCCGAGATTGAGGCCATTCGCGGCGTGCAGATCAGCAAGGGCACACTCGATGTTCTGATGGAGGCAGGATGGATCAAGACAGCGGGGCGCCGAGAGTCCCCTGGCCGCCCGTTGCTGTACGCGACCTCGCCTGATTTTCTCTCACATTTCGGCTTGGGCTCACGCAAAGACCTGCCAGGTATTGACGATCTGCGGGCGGCCGGCCTTCTCGACCCGCTCGACGAGGCGATGATGGAGCAGATGGGTCAGCTTCAGCTGGAAAATGGCGAGGATGAGGACTAGGTAGGGCGTGACACCCTTATCAATCGGAGTCCCAAATGGGCGGTTTTAGTCTTATTCACTGGATTATTCTCGGCGTACTCCTGCTACTGCTTTTCGGTGGCAACCGCTTCTCGAACATGATGGGGGATGTTGCGAAGGGTTTGAAAAGTTTCAAGGAAGGTCTGGCTGACGAAGATAAGCCGAATAGCCAGCAACCGCCCCGGCAGCTGCCGCCGCAGAATCAGGCACCGCAGCAGCCCATCGACATCACTCCGCGTCCCGCCGAGCCGACCACGCCGCCGCCCGCGGACGATCAGAACCGCTAAGAAAGGCGGCACCGCCGATGTTCGGCGTCGATTCCACTGAACTGCTGATCGTGGCGGTGCTTGCGCTGCTGTTCATCGGCCCCAAGGAGCTGCCGACCGTCATGATGAAGGTCGGGCGGTTTGTGGGGAAGATTCGTGGGTACACGCGTCATTTCACTTCAGGCATTGAGAATGCGATCCGCGAGGCGGAATTGGAGGAAATGGAAAAGAAATGGCGCGAGGAAAATCAGCGTATCCTCGCGCAATATCCGGCGGAGGGCCATTATCCCGATCCCCAAGCGGACATGATCGAAGCATCTGCGGTAGCCGTGCAGACGGACCTTCCGTTGGAGGCCCCTGCCGCGCCGGATGATGACCCGACGCCGCCAACGGATCGGCCGTTACCGTGAACGATATTGACGATACCAAGCAGCCGCTGATCGAGCATCTGATCGAGCTTCGGAAGCGATTGCTGATGAGCGTGCTGGCGCTGGTCGGCGCCTTCTTCATCTGCCTCTACTTTGCCAAGCCGATCTTCGCGGTGCTGGTCCAGCCCTTGCTGAAGGCGGGCCAGGGCAAACTCATTTACACGGATATATTCGAGGCGTTCTTCACCGAAGTGAAGGTCGCTTTCTTCGCTGCGTTGATGATCAGCTTTCCAGTGTTGGCGACACAGATATGGCGGTTCGTCGCGCCGGGACTCTATGTGAAAGAGAAGAAGGCATTTCTGCCATTTTTGGTCATGACGCCCTTCTTTTTCGCGGCCGGAGCCTGCTTTGCCTACTTCGTCGCAATGCCGTGGGCACTCAAATTCCTACTGAGCTATCAGGGAACCATCGGTGGGGTGCAGGCAGAAGCGATGCCGGGGATTGGCAATTATCTCTCATTTGTGACCCGTTTTCTGTTCGGCTTCGGCGTTGCCTTCCTGCTGCCGGTCCTCTTGATGGTGCTGGAGCGGGCGGGCGTAGTGACCCGCGATCAACTGGCGGCCAATAGGCGCTATGCCGTCGTTGGCGCAGGTGCCGTTGCGGCGGTACTGACCCCGCCTGACGCGGTGTCAATGTTGATGATGCTGGTGCCCCTGTATGGTCTGTATGAATTCGCGATTTTATCGATCCGCCTGACCCATTGGCGCCGGGCCCGTGCGCTGGCCGCAAATCCCTCAACCGGTGAGGACGATGCTGCCGGACGCAATTTGGGCCCAGAAACGCCACCGGGGGGGGGGAGGGTTGGCGAATCCGGGCCCATTTAGCAGGATAGCGAGAGCGGGGGGGCAAAAGGTCACTATCCGAATTTCAAAACGCTCTCATTTCGCGACCGGTTCCGAAGAAACCAAAAAATATTCAACGGTTCGTCGCAAATCTTTGTGCGCCGAGCAGACGCCTATTCTTCCGGGAAAACCGGCAGCGTTACCGAATAGCGGCCAAGGCGGCGATCAAGCGGCGAGCGCAGCTGACGTGCGAGGCCCTCGGCAATGCGTTCAAACTGAATTTTCGCCTCGTCATCATCATTGCTGTCAGGGATCAGGACGGCACTTTCGATTGATAGATTGGCGGTCAGCTCACTCGTCCTGCGGATCGCGATGCGCACCGGCTGACCAGGCGTTCGAAGAAGCGCGAATTCGACAATTTCGGTAATCAGAAATGCGGTAGCGACCGCAACGTCCTGGGTGGTCGAGGCATTATCGATTTCAAGCTCGAACTGTGTGGCACGGGCATCGCTGGGCGCGCTTCCTCGCAATCCCGCAGCCAATTCCGTGACCAGTGGGCGCAGCGCGATCCCCCGATTTTCCTCAAGCTCGGCAAAATGGTTGCGATGGACGACCGACAGCGCGTCAACCCGGCGGCCAATGGCGACATACGCGCGGCGCGCTTCTTCTTCACTGGCATTGCGGCCGTGAATGCTCAGCAGTGAGGCCACAACCTGCAGGTTATTTTTGACCCGGTGATGGACCTCGCGGACCAACCTGCGCTGGCCGTCGAGGGCCTCCCGCGCTTCTTTTTCGGCGCCGTCGATCCGGACCATCGCGCGTTGAAAGGCATCGCCAAGTTCGTGTATCTCGCGCGCCGGTCCAAGACCCGGCGGGATCACGGAATCGATGTCGTCACCGGGCTGATACGTCGATACGGCGCCCTGGAGCTTGCGAAGCGGCCGGATTACAAGGCGGTGGACCATCCACCAGCTTATCACCGCCGCGGCGGCCCACATGATCATTGGCAGGAACATCAGCAATCTTTCCGCGCCGCCGATTTCAGGGCGGCTGACGGCGACACGCGCCTTCAGCTGATTTGATCGAAAGGGCAGGGTGAACACCGCAACGGGCCCCTGCGGTTTTCGTTCTCGAACGACCAGTTCCTTATCGCCCGCGATGATTGCGACTTCGGCAATTCCGTCGCCAACCGATTGCAGCGCGTCGACATAGGCGCTTTGCCTGACGCGTACGGTTGTCGCACCGCCAATGACACCGGAGCGAATGTAAATTGCGTCATTGGTGGGTGGGATCCACATTGCGATGTCGCCCGGCGCCAACAATTTTCGTGGGACGTCTGCGCCCATATCTCCAACAGAACAGATGCGGGCCCCTTGCTGATTCAACAGGTCGAACTCACGCCCCTCTGCCGGCGAAACCGCAAGAATGCGCTGCACGTCAGCGCAGGGATGTCCGGTTTTGTTCGCCAGCGCCGCGTTGGCCGCCACGCGCGTCGCAAGCGCGTTGCGCGACGTCATCAGGCGTAGCGCCTCGACGGTGACCTGCGCCTGATCCCGTGCGCGGGCATCGGCGGCGGCATTGGCGGTATCGAGATTGGTTTTGGTCATCCAGGCCGCCGCAAGCCCGATGGGCAGCAGCGCGAGGCTGATGATCAGGAGAATCTTAAGGGGCGTCGGGAGCGCCGCGAAGCCACGTGGTGTTTCGTCGTTCATGCTGCGGCCGACAGCCGATCAGTCGAGCTTGCCCAGCAAGTCGAGAAAATCCTGAGGGACATCTTCGCGAACCATGTCGTCATAGACCGTTTTCAGCGCGTGTCCGACGGCACCCGCGCGACCTTTGCCTTTCCGTTTTGGTGGATTGCCGGACGATTCGGGCGTTTGCTTGCCCTTGTCCTGCTTGGAACCACTCAATGTCTCGTCCCCCTCGCGCCCGAGCATTTCTACGCTACCCTCACGTTCATGAACTCTCCACGCACCGGGTTTGAATGCTTCAAATCCGAACCTGATGCACCTATGATTGGCGCCCCATGTCGTCAATCCGACTTATTGGACGCTGACCGTGTCATGGAAACCCCATATAGAGAGGATTGTTCCCGCCGATTTCGTATTGGGACAGTCGATGTTGCGAAATTGTAACGGGATGATGTGGAACCCGTCGGGCTTGCCACGGGTTAACGACACGCCCACAACGGGGGCGAAACGAACATCTAGAGCATTTTGAGGGGAAATTTTTTCTATGTCCTTGGGCCAGGATCTTGCGCCGCACCTTCCCTTTCTCCGTCGCTATGCGCGGGCGCTGACCGGCAGTCAGGTTCACGGCGACAGCTTCGTGCGAGCTACCCTCGAAACCATTGTCGCCAGTCCCGACGAATTTCCGACCGACGTCGATCCGCGGCTCGGCCTTTACCGCACCTTCCACCTTATCTGGTCCAGTGCGAACATCGACGAAGGCGAAGAACCTTCGGGCGCATTGCCGGGGGCGGAAGGAATTGCACAGGCCCGTCTTGCGCGGATTACGCCTTTGTCGCGTCAGGCATTGCTGCTGACCAGCCTGGAAGGGTTTTCCAGCGAGGACGCCGGATATCTGATCGATGCGTCGCCGGAGGATGTGGAATCGCTCGTGGCGGAGGCGCTGGCCGAAATCGAACGGCAAACGCACGCCGACGTCCTCATCATTGAAGACGAGCCGATTATCGCGATGGATATTGAATCAATCGTCCGCGATCTTGGCCACAATGTCACTGGAGTTGCGGTTACGCGCGATGAAGCCGTAGCGCAGGCGCGCAAAGCACCACCGGGACTCGTTCTCGCGGATATCCAGCTGGCTGACGACAGCAGCGGCATCGATGCCGTGAAGGATATTTTGCAGGAGTTTTCGGTTCCGGTGATCTTTATTACCGCATTTCCGGAACGACTCTTGACCGGCAGCCGTCCCGAACCGACGTTCCTGATCACCAAGCCGTTCCAGCGATCGACCGTCAAGGCGGCCATTAGTCAGGCTCTTTTCTTCGACAGCGCAACGGTTCCTGCCATCTGAGTGGCGACACCTGGATCGGCGCGAGTTCCGTTCAAATGTTGTGTCCGGGGCCACGTCATCCTAGGTTCAGGGGGCGGGTCGTTATGAGTCCGCTTGTTCGCTCGCTAGAAGCGAGTTCAGTAAAGGGGCAGGGGTCCTTTGAGTATCGATAGCCAGAATGATGCGGTCGAAACGGTTGACCAGCCGGTGCCGCTGCCGGACGATGAGTTCAAGCAGCAGTTGGCGCAGGTTATCCCGCATCTTCGCGCATTTGGCCGATCATTGTCGGGCAGCCGCGATACCGCCGATGATCTCGTTCAGGAAACGCTGCTTAAGGCGTGGGCTGCGCGCAGGCGATTCCAGGCCGGCACCAATATGCGTGCCTGGACCTTCATCATCCTTCGTAACCTGTTTCTTAGCCAAATGCGCCGCGCCCGATTCAAGGGTGAATGGGATGACGTCACGGCCGCGAAAATCCTGTCCGCACCCGCCAGTCAGGATCGCCATGTGGAGTTGGGCGATATGCAGCGCGCGTTGCTCCACCTGCCGCAGCCGCAGCGCGAAGCGTTGATCCTGGTTGGCGCGGGCGGATTTGCTTATGAAGAGGCGGCGGAAATTTGCGGCTGTGCGGTAGGCACCATCAAGAGTCGCGTTGCCCGCGGTCGCGTCGCACTCGAAGCACTTTTGTCAGGTGGAAAGCTGCCATCGCGACGTCAGCACAAGACCGATCCCAACAAATCAGCGTTGCAGGAAATCATGGGCGAAGTTGACGAGCTGAGCGGCGGGCGTGACGCCAGCAATGATGGTGAAAGCGGCGAGTCCGGCGATCAGTAGATCAGATTAGCGCAACCGCGCGAGCAGCGCATCGAATTCAGCCGTACTCTCCTCCGCTGGCGCTTGGTATATGCGGCGGAGCGCGGCGCTGATGCCGGCCTGAAGGGGCGAACAAGGATCTTCGTCAATGACGGTTCTGGCGTGCTTGTTCGTCCTTGGCATGGTTGTCCATTCGAACGTCATTGGGGGAGTAAATGCTTGAAACGGCAACTTGTTTCCTGACGCGAGAAATTGCGTCATGACGGACGACATGGCCGCGACTGCACAACACATTGCCAGAAAGGCCGCGCAGGACCGGGCGGTGCGCTTTTCGCCGTTCCTTCGCGCGACGATGGACAGTTTCCCCGACGTCGCGCAACTCGCAGTCGATATGGGCGCAGGCGCCGCGATCGCTGCGGCACTGTCGATGGACGGCGACACTTTGTCATCGCGTCTTCGGCGGCGTCGGCATGCACTCGCGCTAGCGGTCGCGCTGGGGGATTTGTCAGGCGACCTTTCACTTGAGCAGGTGACCGGCCACCTGTCCGACTTTGCCGATACGGCAATGGATGATGCGCTGTCGGAAGTGATGCGTGAACGGGTGCCAGATCAAAAGCCGGAAGGGGTCGCCATTCTGGCCCTGGGTAAGCTCGGCAGCCGTGAACTGAATTATTCGTCGGACGTCGATCTGGTGATGCTGTTCGATCCCGATCGCATGCCACGCCGACTGCGTGATGACGCCGGCGAGGCGGCGGTACGATATGGTCGGCGGTTCGTGGAATTGATGCAACAGCGCGACGCCGACGGCTATGTCGCGCGGGTTGACCTGCGCCTCCGCCCCGCGCCGGAGGTTACGCCAATTGTTCTGCCGGTTGGCGCCGCCATTTCCTATTATGAAAGCTCGGCGCTGCCGTGGGAACGAGCGGCCTTCATTCGCGCGCGTGCCGCTGCGGGGGACAAGACGCTTGGCCGCGCGTTCCTGCGTGAAATTCGGCCCTTCATCTGGCGGCGGGCGCTTGATTTCGGTGCGATTGAGGAAATTCGCGAGATATCGCTGCGTATCCGCGACCATTATGCTCAGGGGCAGGCTTTCGGTCCCGGCTATGATCTGAAGCGTGGACGAGGCGGCATAAGAGAGGCCGAATTCTTCACTCAGGTTCAGCAACTGATTCATGGCGGGCGAGAGCCGGGCCTGCGCGCGCCGGCAACGCTCGATGCGCTAGCGGCCCTCGCGACCGCGGGTCGGCTAGATGAACGCGTCGCCCACGACATTGCGCAGGCGTATCGCGCGCTCCGCACAGTCGAGCATCGGGTGCAAATGATTCAAGACAAGCAGGAGCATCGCCTGCCGATGGATACGGCTACGCTCGACGCCGTAGCAGGGTTGAGCGGAGCTGCGGACGGCGACGCATTGATCGCGTCCCTTGCGCCGCACGTCGAGACGGTGGGCGCGCAGTTTGACGGGTTGGTGAGTGATCGCGGTGATCGCCTGTCGAACGATCCTGATATTCTGAAAGCCGAACTGGGCGCATTAGGATTTGCCGAGATAGATGACGTGTATCGCCGCGTCGGCGATTGGCGGTCGGGTCGGGCGAGATCGCTACGATCCCCTACGGCCCGATCCGCCTTTGAAGCGATGCTGCCGCCCCTGATGAGGGCGATTGCCGAAGGGCCGGAGCCACTGCGCGCACTCAACCGGTTCAGTGATATAGTGGAGCGATTGTCGAGTGGCGTGAACTTGTACCGACTGATTGGGGCAAAGCCGCAGCTTGCCCAGCAACTGGCATTGATATTGGCTCACGCACCGCCGCTCGCCGATCAACTGGCGCGGCGTCCAACCTTGTTCGACGGGCTAATTGACGAGTCCAGCTTTGCGCTGCCGCCGCAAGCGGATGAATTGACCGAGCGATTTCGCGGGGCGGTCGACGGCGAGCCGTTTGATTTGGCGCTGAACCATCTGAAGCGCATGATTGTCGAACGCCGCTTTGCGCTTGGCGTCCAGCTGATCGCGGCGCACCGCGACCCCATCGTTATTGCCGAAGGCTATAGCGACCTTGCCGAGGCGGCCATTGCCGCGATGGCGGAGGTGGTGACGCGTGAATTTGAACAGAGCCATGGCCGTATCGACGGCGGCGAATTGATCATCCTTGGCCTTGGCCGGCTGGGCGGCCGGGCGTTAACTCACGCCAGCGATCTTGATCTGATTTTCCTGTTTGATGCGCCACCGGGTGCGCAATCGGGTGGAAAAAAAACGCTGACAGCAACGGACTATTACAATCGGTTGGCAAGCCGCATTACGGCCGCGATTGGCACGCCGACCGCCGCCGGGCCTCTCTACGAGGTTGACACGCGGCTTCGGCCACAGGGTGCGCAGGGGATGCTCGCGGTGAGCGTTGACGCATTTGGCGACTATCAGCGCGGCGAGGCATGGACGTGGGAGCATATGGCCTTGTGCCGCGCCCGCCCCCTAACTGGCTCTGACGCGGCGCGTAAAAAGGCCCGCAACCTGATCTGTGCTATCCTGTCCGCCCCTTCCGACGGTGCCAAAGTCCGTCGTGATGCCGCCGACATGCGTGACGAGATGGCGCTGCACAAGCCGCCGGCCGGCTCTCTCGACGTCAAATTGGGGGACGGTGGCCTGGTTGACCTTGAGTTTGCGGTCCATACGCTGCAACTGACACAGCATGTCGGACTCGACCCGCGACTTGAAGTGGCTTTGGCCGCGCTGGTCGATGCAGGTTTGATGGACGACGGTGCCGATCCAGATCTGCGGCTGCTTAGTCGTTTCCTGGTCGTCCTGCGGCTGGTTGCGAGCCATGGCTCGGTTGAACCTGCCGCACAATCGCGCCCTCTGGTTGCGTCCCTGTGCGGGTTTGACAATTGGGAGGCGCTGGTGCGCGCAATGGATGATGCGCGCGCGCGCATCGCGGCGCGGTGGAGTAAGGTTAAGGGAGTGACGGAATGACGGAAGGCGACAAGGCCCCATCTTTGACAGCAATCCTCAGCGATGGATCGAGCGTTGATCTGGGCAAACCGGGACAGCCTCTAGTGCTTTATTTCTATCCCAAAGACGACACATCCGGTTGCACCAAGGAAGCGCAGGCATTCACCGAGCTGGCGGGAGATTTCGCGAAGTCTGGCGCAAAAGTTGTCGGCGTTTCGCGCGATCCCATGCCCAAACACGACAAGTTCATCGCCAAATATGATCTTAAGATTCCGCTGGCGAGTGACGCAGATGGAGCGATCAGCGATGCCTTTGGCACGTGGGTCGAAAAGTCGATGTATGGCCGCAAATATATGGGGATGGAGCGATCAACCTTTTTGATCGGCGCCGACGGAACCATCGAAAAGATCTGGCGAAAGGTAAAAGTGCCGGGCCATGCAGAAAGCGTATTGGAGGCAGTACAATGACCTTGCGTACCTTGATGCCGCTCGCCGCCGTCATGATAGCCGCTTATTCGGCGAATGCAGCGTCGCCGCCCGCGCAAATTTCGCCGCAACGCATGTCCGCAGACGTGAAAATTCTTGCCTCCGACGCGTTCGAAGGACGTGCGCCGGGAAGCAAGGGCGAGTTGAAGACCATTGCCTGGCTAACGGCGCGATTGAAGGCGATGGGGCTGGAACCGGCCGGGCCGGGCGGAAAATGGACGCAGGATGTACCCCTTGTTCGGACCAAAGTTGGCGAGGGCACCATTCGAATTGGGTCGACCGACCTGACGCAACGGGAAGGCATTTATGTCAGCACATTGCGCCCCGACGCGCGGGTTCAGATCTCCAACGCCCCGCTTGTATTCGTCGGATATGGCGTAACCGCTCCGGAACGCGGCTGGGACGATTTCAAGGGCGTCGACCTAAAGGGCAAGGTCGCGGTCATGTTGGTCAATGACCCCGATTTTGAAGCAGCCGCAGGTGAAGACTCGTCCGGTAAATTCGGCGGCAAGGCGATGACCTTCTATGGCCGATGGGTCTACAAATATGAGGAGGCGGCAAGACAGGGAGCGATTGCCGCGCTGATCATTCACGATACCCCCGGCGCCGGTTATGGCTGGAACACGGTCATTGCACCACAGGGCGAAAATTTCGATCTGGCTGGATCAAAAGGCCGCCTGGCGATGCAAGGTTGGCTGGAAGGGGCTGCCGCTGGCCGGCTGTTTGCCGATGCCGGCCTTAACCTCGCCGCGCTTCGCATGCAGGCGCGCCGCGCCGATTTCCGACCCGTTGTATTGAAAGGTCAGACCTTGAGCGCCGACCTTCCCGTTACCTCGGAAAAAATCGCTAGCCACAACGTGCTCGCAAAAATCCGCGGTGCAAAGCGGCCCGACGAATATGTAAGCTATGGCGCCCACTGGGATGCATATGGCATCGGTGCGCCCGACGCGCAGGGGCGGACCATTCGCCCGGGCGCGAACGACGACGCACTGGGCGTTGCCGGCCTTTTGGAAATTGCCCGGGCATTCAAGGCGGCACCGCGGCCTGATCGGTCAATTCTGTTCGGGTTCTGGACGGCGGAAGAGCGCGGCCTGTTGGGCTCGGAAGCCTATGCGCGTGCGCCGACGGTGCCGATGAACAAGACGATTGCGAACATCGGACTGGATATTCTCAATACTGGCGGCCCGGCCAGAGATGTGTTGCTGGTGGGGGTAGGGCAGAACAGCCTTGAGCAGGACCTTTCAGCCGCCGCCAAGATTCAGGGACGAACCGTTACGCCTGAATCGTTACCAGAGCGCGGCCTCTTCTATCGCGCGGACCATTTCAGCTTTGCCAAGCGCGGGGTGCCGACCTTGTTGTTCATGGCGATTTCGGGAACGCAGGATCTCGTGAACGGCGGAACGGCCGCAGGCCAGAAATGGTTGGACGACTATATGCGGTGTTACCATCAGGCGTGTGATGCATGGTCGAAGGATTGGGACCTGCGCGGCGCGGCACAGGATGTGACCCTCGCCTATCAGGTGGGAAAGAAGACCAGCAAGGCTGGCGCTAATCCGACCTGGTCGGAAACGTCCGAATTCCGGGCAGTGCGCGAGAAGGACCTCAAGGGGAAGAAGTAGCAATCGTCCCTACAGCGCGGTCAAAATCTGTGCATAGCGGTCCAACGTATCGTCGAGGCGATATGAATCGATCCGATTGCCCGGCGTGATGGCATCGGTCAGTTGCTCGGCTATACCGCGCGCGATGTCGCTATAATCTTCACCGTCAACGAGGCGGCCGAACTGGCCATTGCCGAGGACCGCTTCCGCATCTCCTGCCTGACGGCTGGCAAGCACCGGCGTTCCGACGGCCATGGCCTCCAGCAGCGCGTTGGACGAGCCTTCCCAGCGTGAAACAAGTGCAAAAAGTTGTGCGCGGGATAGCCATGCAAAAACGTTGGACTGATGCCCGGCCAAAAGGAACTGATCTGCAATACCTGCTGCCTCTGCCTGACTCTGCAGCGCCTGGGCCTCGTCTTGGGGGCCGCTGCCAATGATGACAAGGCGGTGCGGGGCGTTCGCCATGGCCTTGGCCGACGCGGCAATCAAACGCGGAAAATTCTTCTGCTTGTGGAGCCGGCCAATGCCCAGAACCACAGGCACTGGTCCTTCCAGCCAGGGATGCGGAGGTGGTTCCTGCGCGAGGGTGCGGGCACGCTCGACATCAACCCCATTTGCGATTGCCACCGCGCGGCCATCTCGTGCCGCAGCAGCATAGACAGGATGATCGGTGATCGCATTGCCGACCATGATCAAGCGGCTCGCTGTTTCCGCAATGCGGCGATGGCGGCGGTCGCGTAACCAGTTGGTCAGCCCGGCCCTGGGCCGCCCAATGGCGTTGCTGATTCGATAGGCGGTTCGGATAGGCAGCCTCTTGCTGGCCCAATAGACCGCTCGATCTCCCAGATTTCCTGCCGACATCAGCGCCGTGGCGCCGGTCCGGCAGACAAGTGCACGCAGACCCGGAATGGCTGAATATTTCTTGCCAATCAGGCCGAGCCACGACGGCCGCAGGATTTCAAGGCGTGCTGGCGACGCGTCGATACCATGATCCGGATTAGTGGTGGGACCGGCACAAAGAATGACCTCACGGTCTTTGCCGACGCGCCGCGCAATGGCCAACGCATTCCGCACAACCCCGCTGGTTTTGAGGTCATGTACATAGATGATCAGTGGTCCGCTCATGGGAAGGTCGCATAAAGCCATTTGTCCGATGCTCCCAGCCCTTCCCATCGGCAGGTCATGGCGCTAAGCGGCTAGCGAACCCATTTCCTAGGATCCGGTACGCGAACCATGGCTGAATTTACCCTGCCCAAGAACAGCAAGATCACCAAGGGCCGTCAGTATAAGGCGGAAGAGGGGCAGCGACTGAAGTCGTTCAAGATTTACCGTTATGATCCAGATTCGGGCGCCAACCCGCGTTACGACACCTATACGATCGATCTCGACAAGACCGGACCAATGGTTCTGGATGCGCTGATCAAGATCAAGAATGATATTGATCCGACGCTTACCTTCCGCCGCTCCTGCCGCGAAGGAATTTGCGGGTCTTGTGCGATGAACATCGACGGCAAGAACGGTCTCGCCTGCACCACCGCGATTGAGGACCATAGCGGCGAAATCCGTGTCACCCCGCTGCCGCATATGGAAGTGGTCAAGGACCTGGTGCCGGATATGACGCATTTTTATGCGCAATATGCCTCTATCCAGCCGTGGCTGAAGTCCTCGACCCCGGTGCCGTCCGGCAAGGAACGCTTCCAGTCGCCGGATGACCGCAACAAGCTCGACGGGCTGTACGAGTGCATCCTGTGCGCTTGCTGCTCGACCAGCTGCCCCAGCTATTGGTGGAACAGCGACAAGTTCCTGGGCCCGGCGATTCTCCTGCAGGCTTATCGCTGGCTTAGTGACAGCCGCGACGAAGCGACCGGGGAGCGGCTTGACCAGCTTGAGGATCCGTTCCGGCTCTATCGCTGCCACACGATCATGAACTGCTCCAACACCTGCCCGAAGGGCCTGTCGCCCGCCAAGGCCATTGCGGAGACGAAGAAGCTGGTCGCAGAGCGGGTCGCTTGACCGAGCCGGTAAAGCTGCCCAACGGCGCGCAGCCTGATCCCGATCACGAAGGCTGGTATAGCTGGGGCGACTTCCCGCGGGGCAGTTTTGCCAGCCGAACCGGGCGTCTGCTGTTCAAACCTATCGGCCCAAATACGGCGCAGACCCGCATGTTCACGGACGAGAGCCATAATAATATGGGCGGCTCAATCCACGGCGGCGCTGTGATGAGCTTCATCGATATGAGCATGTTTGCGGGCGGCCGCTGTGCGGGGATGACCGAGGGGCACTACGTCACGCTGGATTGCACGACGAAGTTCATCAAGCGCGGTGAGATCGGTATTCCGCTGGATGCCTTTGTGACGCTGCGCCGACAGACCCCCAGCGGGATCGTCTTTATCGACGGTTATTGCGAGCAAAACGGCGATGTTAAATACAGCTTCTCCGGTACGCTGAAGCGAACCAATCCGCGCCAACCTCCCAACAATGGTGACGATGACCGGCCCCGTAACTGACGCCTACGACCGGCTGGTCGCGGCAGGGGAGTTGAAGCCGGACGATGACCAGAAGAAGGCCGCCCACGCGCTCGATCGTTTTGCGGCGCGACTAAATGGTGGCCAGGGCAGCTTTTTCAAAAAGCTGTTCGGGAAAGCTGACCCGATCTGCGGTGTTTATATGTGGGGCGGCGTCGGGCGCGGAAAGTCGATGCTGATGGACCTCGCCTATGACAACATTGCAGTGGAGCCCAAGCGACGGACTCATTTCCACGCATTCATGCTTGATGTGCACGAGCGGCTGCGCGAGGCGCGAAAGGATGCGGATGGCGATCCCGTGATCAAGGTCGCAAGGCAGATCGGGGCCGAAGTCAGGTTTCTTGCCTTTGACGAGATGATGGTGACGAACAGCGCCGACGCGATGATCATGTCGCGGTTGTTCACGGCGCTTGTCGATGAAGGGGTGGCCATTGTCACAACGTCCAACCGGCCGCCGCAGGACCTTTACAAGGACGGCCTCAATCGCGAGCATTTTCTACCCTTCATCAAATTGATCGAAGAGCGGATGGATGTGGTAAGCCTGAATGGTCCGACCGATTATCGGCTCGACCGCTTGCAAGGTGTGAAAACCTGGCTGGTGCCAAATGGTTCCGCGGCGACCGCGGCGCTCAGCGAAGCCTTCTTCCGGCTGACGGATTATCCGGTCGAAGACCGCGCCAATGTGCCATCAGAGGAATTGGATGTCGGCGGCGGCCGCACGCTGTTCGTACCCAAGAGCCTGAAGGGCGTCGCTGTGTTCAGCTTCAAGCGATTATGCGGGGAAGCGCGCGGCGCTGCGGATTACATCGCGGTGGCGCGGCGGTTTCACACCGTCATCCTTGTCGGCATACCGATCATGACCCGCGAGATGCGTAATGAAGCATCGCGCTTTGTGACGTTGATCGACCAGCTTTACGAGCACCGGGTGAAGCTGCTTGCTGCGGCGGATGCCGAACCGGAGGGGCTGTACCCGACGGGCGACGGCAATTTCGAATTTCAGCGCACCGTCAGCCGCCTCGAAGAAATGCAGAGCACCGAATATCTGGAAGAAGGCCATGGCTGGGCGGACGCGATCTAGGCGGGTGTAGCGCGTCTCCGTTCCAATGCCCATGCCTCCATTGCCTCCAGCACCGGCTGCAGACTCTTGCCTAGCGGCGTCAGCAGATAGTCGACGCGGGGCGGAATTTCCCCGTAATCATTGCGACGAAGAAGCCCGTCGATTTCCATCTCTTTCAATGTTTTTGACAATGTCCGGTGTGTCACTGGACCCAAACGGCGCTGCAACTCGTTAAAGCGAAGCGGACCGTCCATGAGCCAAAAAATGACCATGGGCCGCCATTTTCCGGCGAGAAAGTCGAGCGCGAGCTCGGCCGGACAATGAGCGCCGTGAGTGATTTCTGCGTCTGACATTTTGCAGTATCCTAAAGGACCGTACTTGCGGAAGTATCGTGCTTATATATCTTGGGACCAACAGGAACACAACGGACATCAGATTCACGGCTCGGGGGCGAGCCGGCACCCAACGCCTCCCTTTGAAAGGTTTGAGAGATGAAAAAGCTTCTGAACGTTCTCCGCAACGACAGCGGCCATTGGGTTGGCAATGCGTTCCCAGTCCGGTCGCTGTTCAGCTATCACGGCGATACTACTGAAATTTCGCCCTTCCTGCTGTTCGATTATGCGGGTCCGCACAATTTCGAACCGAACGTCGGGCAGCCGCGCGGCGTTGGCCAGCATCCGCATCGGGGTTTCGAAACCGTAACCATCGTTTATGACGGTGAGGTCAGCCACAAGGACTCCACGGGAGGCGGCGGAACAATCGGCACGGGTGAAGTTCAATGGATGACCGCTGGCGGCGGGATTATCCATGAGGAATATCACTCGGCGGGCTATTCCAAGACCGGTGGTCCGTTCCGGATGGTGCAGCTGTGGGTCAACCTGCCTGCCAAGGATAAGATGACTCCTGCCCGCTATCAGGCGATCACTCGTGACACGATTCCGACTGTTGAACTCGATGGCGGAAGTGCGCGGATCATCGCTGGCGAACTGAACGGCACCAAGGGTCCGGCATCAACCTTTACGCCCATCAACCTGTGGGATGTTCGGTTGAAGGCCGGTACGGAGATCACGCTGCCTCTGCCCGCTGGGCATAACAGCATGATCGCCGTCCTGTCTGGCCATGTCACTATCGACGGTGAAGGCATTGGCGAAGCATCGATCGCCAAATTCTCCGTCGACGGTGAGGGCGTCACGGTGAAGGCAGATGGCGACGCGATCATCCTCGTCCTGACTGGTGAGCCGATTGACGAGCCGGTGTTTGGGTACGGCCCATTCGTAATGAACACGGAAACCGAGATCCGCGAAGCGATCGACGATTTCAACAGTGGCCGCTTTGGTCGAGTGCCGGCAACGGCCTGACCAGACTGGAACCCGGAGGTACCGCCCCCCTAGGCCTCCGGGTTCCTTTTCAATTTGCAGTGATCATGATGAATGAAAGGGAAGAAAATATGACTAGTGAGGCCCGCCGCGATCCAATTACGGACCATCTGCTGACGCCGGAAAATTCGGCTTTCATCCTGATCGATTATCAACCCATCCAGGTTTCATCGATCAAATCGATGAATCAGGACGAGTTGGTATTCAATATTGTCCACACGGCGAAGGCGGCAGTAAATTATGAATTGCCGATCGTGGTGTCGACCGTCAATGTCGAAAGCGGACGCAACAAGCCGATGATCCAGCCGTTGCAAGACGTGTTCGGCGACATTCCCCAGTATGACCGGACTACGATCAATAGCTGGGAAGATGTGGAGTTCAAAAAGGCTGTGGAGGCCACCGGCCGCAAGAAACTGATCATGACAGCCCTGTGGACCGAAGCGTGCCTGACCTTCCCCGCCCTTGACGCGCTGAAGGAAGGCTATGACGTCTATGTCGTGGTTGATGCCGTTGGCGGCACGTCCAAGGCTGCGCATAAGGCGGCGTTACAGCGGATCCAGCAGGCGGGCGGAAAGCTGATCAGCAAGACCCAGCTTTACTGCGAGCTTCAGCGGGATTGGAACCGCGAAGCAACGGTTCCGGGCTTCATGGATGTGTTCCAGAATTGGGACGGATCGAACCCGGAAAAGGATTTTAAGGGTTAAGCATTGAGGAGGGAGAGGATGCGATGAACGATATTGTCCATAACGCCGACAAACATCGTTACGAGTTGACGATCGACGGCAGCGATAGCCAGGCACGCGCTTATTATCGCGA
>NZ_CAMLDL010000025.1 GCF_946478955.1 uncultured Sphingomonas sp.
CCTGCGTCGCCGGCTTCGGCGATGTCGGCAAGGGCTCGGCCGCGTCGCTCCGCAATGGCGGCGCTCGCGTTCTCGTGACCGAAGTCGATCCGATCTGCGCGCTTCAGGCGGCAATGGAAGGCTATGAAGTCGTGACGATGGAAGAAGCCGCCAAGCGCGCCGACATCTTCGTCACCGCGACCGGCAACTTCGACGTCATCACGCTCGATCACATGCGCGACATGAAGGACATGGCGATCGTCAGCAACATCGGCCACTTCGACAGCGAGATCCAGATTGGTGCGCTGAGCAACATGAAATGGACCGAGATCAAGCCGCAGGTTGACGAAGTCACCTTCCCGGACGGCAAGCGCCTGATCATCCTGTCGAAGGGACGCCTTGTGAACCTGGGCAATGCCACCGGCCACCCCAGCTTCGTCATGTCGTCGAGCTTCACCAACCAGACGCTCGCGCAGATCGAGCTGTGGACCGGCGGCGACAAGTATAAGAACGAAGTCTACGTCCTGCCCAAGCACCTCGACGAAAAGGTCGCTGCGCTTCACCTCGACAAGCTTGGCGTCAAGCTGTCGAAGCTGAACGACAAGCAGGCGGCGTATATCGGTGTGCAACCCGAAGGACCGTTCAAACCGGACCATTACCGCTACTAAGACCATGCGCGATCGCAGTCGCGCTGGTTAAAAAAAGGGCCGCTCTCCAACCAGAGGGCGGCCTCTTTCTATTCCTACTCAACCGGCGGCGGCGCCAACCGGTCCTGCAAAGGTCCCAACCACGCTTCGTAGTTCCGCCACGCGCCGATACCATCCCGATTCATGGGACGACGAACTTGCTCGCTGCTTGCCGTTGCAACGGGAGTCGATGAGCGATGGAAGTTCAGCATTTCAGGGTCGAAATCGATTCCGATGAAAGTGCAAAGGTCGCGCACGATGCGTTCAGGATCGTCGACAAGCTGCTCAAACTCCAACTGGTAAACACGATCTGGCGCAATTGCGGCCAAATGATCAGTCAGCCGAACATAATCGCGATAAAAGGCGGCAATATTGCCGAGATCGCTCGCCGCAGGATGCCCCCTGGCAAACAGCGTCTTATAGTTGGACCAGCAGCAATCAAGCGCTGATCGGCGGATATCGATGACGATCGCCTGAGGCATTGCTCGAAGCGCAAAGGGCAGATGCCGCCAGTTCATGTGAAGCTTGTCAGTGAACCACGAAACGGTGTCGCGGCGACGTTCGGCGGCTCGCTCGAGGTAGGCGAGTGCAAACTGATCGGATGCCTTTCCGTTCAGGCTAGCGGCAATGGCGCCAATCGTTTCCGCGGGCCGCTTCTTGCGCAGCCGTTCAACTAGGTGGGGCAGGATAGGGAGCTCGCCCAGTGCCTCTACGTCAGAATGGCGGCCAACTATCCGTTCGAGGAGCGTAGACCCTGCGCGCGGCATCCCGACAATAAAAATTGGGGTAGGCTCAGCGACCGGCCCGCGCGGTGGAATAGAATTGCCACCTAAATTGCTAATCTGATCATCGACCATCGCGCTGAGCTCGGCCGGGTCGTACGGTTGAGCCGCGAGACGCAGTCTATTTCCTTGCTCGAAATGTCTAAAAGCGTCGGCATATGAACGTTGGCGGTCATAAATCGTCGCCAGCGCAAAATGGAGGTTCCCAGCATCTTCAGGGTAGCCGGCCCGCGCCTCCAATGCGTCGCGCATCGCATCCATATCGAGTGGCGAGATGGCTGAGGGGTCGTGGGTTGCAAGGCTCCACCAGGCAAGGCCGTATGTTGGTTGATGCTGGATTGCCGCCCTATAGGCCGATTGGGCGTCCTCTTTCATGCCCATAAAGCGCCGGGCGTCCCCCAACTGTACCCACGCATCTGCCGCACGCGGACTTTGACGCAGCACTTGTTCGATGGCCGCTGCACTGTTCGCATAATCACCGAGATCGCCGAGCAAGCGCGCGCGCAAACGCAATAGTGTGGCATCATTCGGCTGCCGTGCCACTAGTTCGTCCGCGAGCGCCAACGCTTCACGAAGCTTGTCCTGGAGCATCAGGGCGTTGATCAATAAGCTGCTCGCGGCAAGAAACGATGGCGCCCGATCCCGCACGATACGCAACAGGTCTTCCGCCTCCTTGCCAAGACCAAAAGCCAGTGCCGATTCTGCTGAAAGAGTAAGGGCCGCAAGATCATCGGGCTCGGCCTGCAGGAGTTGGGCCGTCAGCTGACTGGCCTCGCCAGCGTCGCCACGATTCAGCGCGTCAACGGCACGCACCAGCAAGGGATTGCGCTGGCTATGATGGATAGCGGCGACCTCCGCCGCATGCGCTTCGTCAACATGGTTGAGCTGTCGGTGTGCGGCGGCAGCGATCCGTAACGCGACGGGAAAGCCAGGATATTGCGCGAGGATTTCATGCGCCTGAACTAGCGCGGCGTTCGGATCGTCTTTAACCAGCGAACGCGCGTGCATAATTTGGCGATGGAGCATGTTCCTATCTGGCGCGCTTGGCATGTTTCACTGATAACCTAGAAGGTCGCGTAGACCTGGTGCGACCTGATCGACGAGTTTGCGCTGAATTTCGGGCAGATCCTCTGGAAACTCCGCAATTTCACCGGATAGATTTTCCCGTGCTGTGCCGCTTCGGGCGGGATTGGCGCCGACCCTAATCCGCTCGCGCCAATCCGCCGGCAGATCGACCCCCATTGCGCCGAACAATGTCGCGAAATAGGCCGCTGCTTCTTCCGTTTGGATCGTGGCAACGGCGTTCTTCAACTCTTCGTAGCGGACTAGGTGAATGCCGGTTCCCAACCACGCCAGCGCATTGTGCTGATAATATTCCGCAAGGCCGGGCATTTTCTCCCAAATGCCGAAGATGATCAGGTTGAAGAGCTGGTTGACGGTCAGCCGACCGGATTTCAGATGATCGAGGCTCCCCGAAAATTGATCCGACACCATGAAGCGGGCGCGGGCGATAACCCAATCATAGGGGTCGCGAACCAGCAAAATGGTCCGTGCATTGGAAAGCTCGATCGCAGCCATGTCCGAAAAGGGAAGATGTCCCATGCTCAGTTGCGGACGGCGCAGGTCGAAAGCGCCCAAATGATTTCGCAAGATGGCGTGTTGGATGAACTCGACGCGGTACTGCTGATCGAGTGGGACGAACATACGAACGATGTTCTGCAGCAGATGGCTGCCACTCTTCGGCACACTGTTGAGAAATAGCGGTTGCCGAAGCGGCGCAGGGTCAAAGCGCCTTGTTTCTTCGTCAAGGGTGTCGGGTCTGAGTTGAACGCGTTGCATGTGGAATCTCTAAATCCATTGTGGGGACAGCGCCAGCAATGAGAAAGGGAGCGGCAGCCTGCGCCGCCGCTCCCTGTTCCGGCTAAACTGCTAGCCGACTAGAATCGGGCTTTGGCGTTGATGAACATCCGCCGGCCAAGCCAGTCATACTGCGATGCAAGTGCAGGCGCCGTGCCGATGGTCGATACACCAGAAACCTTCGGCGGCTTGCGGTTGAACACATTCGACATACCCAGCGTTACCTCAAACCGCTTGGCGAATTCCTGAGTCACCGAAAAGTTGTGATAAAATGCGCTGCCGGCCTTTGGCTTGACGCAAACATCACCATCGAACTGGCTGATCGTGTTCGGATTAGTGCTGCAAAGATCACCATTCAGCTCGTTATAATCGGCCACGCTGGACGATTTGCCAATATAATTGACACCCCAAAACAGTGTGGTTGAACCAAGATCGAGCGACGTATTGATATCGGCGTTAAACTTGGGATCGCCGATATCGCCATTCAGGACATCGAATTCACCCAGGCGCGAAACGGTATCCTTGAACTGACGCGTGCCCTGAGCAACAACCGACAACTTGCCAAAGCCAAGCTGCTGGTCGAGCCGGAATGTCATGTCCAGACCTGTGTTGCGCTGTTCATCGATATTGATGAAGCGCGAAAACACATTCTTGATGTTTTCCGGATCACCGTCCTGACCACGTTCGAACAGGCTGCAGCGCGGGTCGTTCGGGAAATTATCTGACTCATAACAGCCATATACGATATCGCGGGCCGTAAGGCGGTCGATCTCGCCGCGGACGGTGATGTCGAAATAATCGAGAACTAGTGACATTCGGGTATTTGGGAGCCCCGCAAAGCGTGGCGTTAAGATGATGCTGGCCGTCTTGGCTTTCGATTTTTCAGGCTTGAGTTCGCCAATGCCGCCGGAGGTAAAGACGGTGGCCTGAATCCCCGCACCGCTATGGGTTGGGCTAATTCCATCGGCGGCGCAGTTGGTGGCAACGCGCTGTGAAATCTCACCATTGTCAAACCGGTTCTGCCAACTGACGCATGGATCGATGGATGACTGGCGAGCTCCGCTGGCCTGCCCGGCGAGGAATTGTTCGAACAGAGCGGGAGCGCGGAACGACGTTCCCATCGTGGCCCGGAAACGCACCCAGTCGTTGACCTGCCAGTTCGCCATTACCTTGTAGGTGAAGTTCCCTTTATTATTGGAGGTGAAGCCATCGGACCCGCGCACCGCCTTGACCGACGTTACGCGGCCAGCCCCAGAAAGTTCGAAGCTCTTTGCAAAGGTGGCGTCCTTAAACACCGGAATATTGACCTCCGCAAAGGCCTCTTTGGTGACGGTGTGACCATAGGTGTGCCCGGAGGAGAAACCGTTGGCGAACGCGTTGTCGACAAATTGCGGCGACGTCGGATCGGTCGGGTCATAATCCGGGTTTGCGGCCTGCGTGATGTGCCCCGGTTGATCGTCGATCGAATCACGCCGAATAACGGCGCCAACGGCGACGCCAACCGCACCAGCTGGAAGATCGAAAACATTGCCAGTCGCAGAGGCTTCAACAAAAGACTGCTTATATTTGGTTCGTCCGGTTTCCGTGTCGAAGAGGTAGTTGCGCTCTTCATCTGAGAGGTCGCCGGCCATGACCCGCGGGTCGACCCAATTCATCTGCAGGCATTCGCGATTGCTAATCGGTGTAAAAAGACCGGCGCAGCCATAGCCGTATGCGCGAAGCGTTTGCTGGTAGATGACGTCGTTTAGAATCTGCTGAAGCTTATATTTGCCGTTGGACAGGCTGTGGTGGCCATAAACGTCCCAATGCCAGGTTTTCCCGACATCCCCACGCAGGCCTAGGATACCCCGATAATAATCAACGGTATATTTCCGATGGACATCGATAATACCCGTCGGGCTGACGTAGGAATTCCCGCCTTCCGGGTTCGTGAATCCTGGGAAGGGATCGTCCGGATCGCCGGGAGCATAGAGACCCGTGTAGCCGAAATTGTAGAACTGGGTCAGGCTGTCTTCATATGTCCGGCGACGATTGAACAAGCCTTCGGCATATGCCTCGACATTGTCGGAAATTTCAAACGAGCCATCCAGATAGCCGGTAATACGGTCGGACCGCGGGATAACCGATGATGCCCGTTCATAGGGGTGATAAAGGTTCATCACAGAGTTGCTGGCCGGATCGCCATCGAGGCCAACCGGGAACCAGCCCGGCGGTGTCGCGAGATCGCCCGGCGCCGCCGCGGGCGGCATACCGCCGATATAGTTGCCGAGGTTGTCGCCAGGGTAGCTGTACTGAAGCAGCGTCAAATAATCAGGCATATTGCCGACGCCGTAGGTCCACACCTGACCCCAGATTACGCCGTCGCACCGATATTTTCCAGTGCGCGGATCCACCAGATCGGCGCGAGTTTTCATGTCCTTGCGGAAAATATAATCTTCCGGGCAATCGAGATATTTGCGGTCTTTGCGCTCCAGCTCGCTCTGCTTGTACCAGTCGACGGCCAGCATGATGTGGCCCCGGCCAAAATCCTTACCCCAGGCGGCACTGGCGTTATAGGATTCGCCGCCGCTCTTCAGCGGCATGTTTGCATAACCGGATAGTTCAAGGCCGTCGGTGTGGGTTTTGGTGATAATGTTGACCACGCCGGCGATCGCGTCCGAACCGTAAATCGAGGATGCGCCATCCTTCAGGATTTCGACGGATTTGACGATCGACGACGGCAGGATGTTAAGGTCGAACGACGCAATGGCACCGCGGGTGCCGGCGGGACCGGCACGGCGGCTGTTGAGCATGACCAACGTCCGCTCTGCGCCCAGGCCACGAAGCGACACGGTTTGTGTGCCAGGACCGCCGTTGGTGACGAAGTTAGTGGAGATCGCGGACGTGATTTGCGTTGAACCCTGCGCAATCGGCGAGCTTTGAATCATGTCCGACGTGCTGAGACGGCCCTGACGCTGCGATAGTTCAGGATCAATGATCTGCAACGGCGATGAACTGGACGATTCGGTACGACGGATGCGTGAACCGGTCACGACAATTTCATCGTCCTGCTGGACTTGGGTCGGCGCGGGTCGGGGGGAAGGAACCGGCGTTGCCGCCTGATCCTCTTCGGGCGCGGCCTGGTCGGAGACCGTTGCGTCCTGTGCCACGGCAGGGCTGGCAATCATCATCGCGGCAAGAGACGCACCGACGAATAAAAGGCTTCGTTGCGAAAACGAATTGGCGGAGCCTGACATAAATTCCCCTTTGTTGATGTCCGCTGTAACGGCCTTGGAGCCCCCTCCGAGTTGCACAGCGAACCTTTAACTTGGCGATTTAGGGCGAGCGACCGGGAACAAGTCAACGGGCCAGTTTGCGGATTTTAGGCAATATTGAGCCTTAAATTCGGAATTCTGGCTCGTCCAAAGGCGCAATGAAGGACGACGGCGTAGGGGCGCAAACGATTGAAATGACGCGATGTGTCTGCTTTGCAACAGACGTGGATATTGTCGGCCAACGGCCGTTTTGCCGGGTTCGCCGTCGCGAGCCCACACGGTGATTGTTCGGAACAGAAATGAATGGGCGGTCCGGGCCTTTTTCTTTCGCAACAGCCGCCCTATGACCTGATCATGCAGAGCGGGGCGAAGTAGCAGCAATGATCGACGCAAAGATTGCGGCAGCGATCATCGTTATTGCGGCCTTGTGGGTGGCAATTGCTGCGGCACTCTCCATCCTCGCGGCGCGGCGGCTTCGGCGCGCGCAGACGGTTATTGGCGCAGCGCGATTGCTTCGGACTCTGCTTGACGAAGCGCCGGCGCGCCCGATGATGATTGGCCCGGATGGGCGGCTTCAGGCCGACGAGATGGCGTCCCGCGATCTGGGGCTCGATGGTCTGCCGGCGCAATTGGATGATCTTGCGGCAAATGGCCGCGGGATCGTTCCGGAAGATTTGGCCGAATTGACCCGACGGCTGGACGATCTGCGTCTTGATGGACGACCCGTCCGAAGCCAAGTGCGGCTCGCCGGACGTGATCGCGCTATAGAGGTGCGCGCGACGATCGCCCCGCCACCATCGGAGACAGGCACCATTCTGTTATGGCTGTTCGATACCAGCGACGCCGAGGCGGAACGTGTCAAACTGTCGACCCGCCTGGGGCAAACGGAAGGTGCGCTCGACGCATTGACCCAGCTGATTGAAAATGCGCCGTTTCCGATGTGGTATCGGGGACCGGATCTAAGCCTCGGGCTGGTCAACGCGGCATTCGTGGCAGCGGTGGAGGGCCGCGACGCCGCAGACGTCATTGAGCGCGGCAGCGAGTTGGTGGATGGCGCGGCGGAGGGAAGCCCAAAAACCGGCGCGGAGCACGCGCTGGAAGTTGGTGCCCCCTATTCGCGGACGTTGCCGGCAACCATTGGTGGTGAACGGCGAATGATACGGGTGGTGGATGTTCCGCTGCCGACCGGCGCGGTCGCGGGATTTGCGATTGATATCCAGGATCTGGAGGATGCCCGCAACGATCTGGCCCGTCAGGAGGAATCACAGCGCGAACTCGCCGACCGAATGACCGCCGGCGCCGCCCAATTTGATTCAAATCGACACCTGGCGTTCTTTAATCAGCCGTTCGCAATCATGGCGCAGCTTGAGCCGGAATGGCTGGCCGAGGGGCCGGAATTCGACCGGGTCATCGAAAAGATGCGCGAAGCCGGGCGCATACCGGAGGTTCGCGATTTTCCAGACTGGAAGGCCATTCGCCGGGATTGGTTCACGTCGCCAGAGGAGGCGCTGGAGGAGGACTGGATTCTCGCCAACGGTGACCATTTGCGCGTGGTTGGTCAGCCGCTACCAGACGGCGGCCTCCGCCTCATTTTCGAGGACCGGACGGAACAGGTTCGCCTGGCGTCGGCCCGAGACACGCTTCTTCGGGTGCGCGCGGCGACGTTCGACAATTTGTTTGAAGTGATCTCCGTCTTTGCATCAGACGGGCGATTGTATCTTTGGAACCGGCGCTTTTCCGAAGTGTGGGACCTGGATGAAACCTGGCTCGCCGAACACCCCCGTGTCGATGAGCTGGTCCCGGCAATGGCCAAAAGGCTCGTCAATCCGACCGCTGCGGCGCAGGTGAGAGAGATGGTCCGTTCGACGACGAGCGGACGCCGTTCGGGTACGGGCCGGGTCAATTTTACCGACGGCCGATTTTTTGAATTTGCTGCCGTACCACTGCCCGACGGCAACGCATTGTTCACGATGGTCGATGTTACCGATAGCAGCCGAATTGAAGCAGCCCTTAGAGAAAGGGCGACGGCGCTGGAGGAAGCGGACCGCGTCAAAACCGATTTTGTCGCCAACATGAGTTATGAGCTACGCACACCTCTGACGTCTATTGGCGGCTTCGCGGAAATGCTGGCTGCGGGATATGCCGGAGAGCTGGCGCCATCGGCGTCGGATTATGTTGATGCGATTCTGGAATCGGTTGCGCGGTTGTCGAAGCTTATTGATGACGTCCTTGATCTTACCCAGGGCGACGTAAAGGGCGTGGTTCTGGAGAGGGAACGGGTCGACCTGAGCGGTATTTGCCGGGCGTCTTTGGAGTCCGTGCAAACACGCATTGAAGACAAGGGGCAGCGCCTGGCGGTCAAGATTAATTCTTCTGTCGGCACGGTTATCGGTGATGCGCGGCGCATTCGTGAGGCATTGGAGCATGTCTTGCGGAACGCAGCTGCCTATACCCCGGAAAACGGCGCCATTTCCCTTGTCGCCGAGGGTGATGATGTGGCTGCGACGTTGGTTGTGCGGGACGATGGGCCAGGCATCGACCCTGATGATCAAGAACGGGTATTCGAGCGGTTCCATCGCTCGTCTTCGGCGGGCCGCGGAGATGCGGCGCTTGGGCTCGGTTTGCCACTGACAAGGCAATTCATTGAAGCACATGGCGGAACGGTCAAGCTTACGTCCGAGATCGGCGTCGGCACGCAAGTGGTGTTGACAATTCCCAGGGCGCCCAAATGATTTTGGCTGATGAAGCTGCAACCGAGGCAGCGGGCGCGCGCATCGGAGCACTTCTTCGCGCCGGCGATGTCGTCACCCTGTCTGGCCCGCTGGCGGCGGGTAAGACTACCCTGGTTCGCGGTCTGATTGCGGCGATGGGCCATCATGGCGAGGTGCCAAGCCCTAGCTTTTCGATCGTCCAGCCCTACGAACATCTCGATTTGCCACTATGGCACGTCGACCTTTATCGCGTCGACAATCCATTGGAACTCCAAGAATTGGGATTGAGCGACATACTCTCTGACGGTGTCCTTATCGTCGAATGGCCGGAAAAGGCCGGGGGCAATCGATGGCCTCAGGCACTCGCCCTGTCGCTTGACGTTGAGGATGACGACAGCCGAACCTTGACAGCGCAGGCGCCGGCGGCATGGGAAGGGCGATGGCCTCTCCCATGATTCCCCCTGAACATGCCCCCCATTTTCTCACTCAATGTGGCTGGGAAGGGGCTGAAATCGTCCCCCTGGCCGGTGACGCTAGTTTCCGCCGTTATTTTCGGGTGCGGCGCGGGGACGAGCAGGCAGTCCTGATGGATGCGCCGCCCCCGCATGAAGATCCACGGCCATTTGTTGCGATGGCAAACTGGCTGGAGCAGGTCGGCCTTGTCGCACCCCGAATATTGGGTGCCGATCTTGAACGCGGCCTCCTGTTGCTCGACGATTTGGGCGATGCGCGGATGCGCGAAACGTTGGACAATGATCCTGCGCTGGAACGCGAGCTCTATGAGACAGCCATCGACGTGCTTGTCCATCTTCATCGCCAACCGCCAATGGCCGGTCTGCTGCCTCATGGTCTCGCGGAATGGCTGACGGAACTCGACCTGTTTATCGATTGGTACGGGCCAGCGGTCGGACTGCCTAATCTTGACCGCGACGGGTGGCGCGCGGCGTGGCGTGAAGTGCTGGCGCCCGTGGAAGATGATGGCCTTGGCCCCGTTGTGGTACTTCGTGATTATCATGCAGAAAATGTGATGTTGGTGGCTGGACGGCAGGGTGTGGCGCATTTCGGCCTTCTCGATTTTCAGGACGCGCTGTCAGGGCATCCGGCTTATGACGTCGTGTCCATTCTTGAAGACGCGCGCCGCGACGTTCCGGTTGAGATCGAACGGGCGATGATTGATCGATATGTTCGAGAAACCGGCACCGATGTGCGGTTCGAACAGGCCTATTGGGCGCTCGCCGCGCAGCGCAATACGCGTATTCTGGGGGTGTTCTGCCGGTTGTGGAAGCGCGACGGGAAGGACCATTATAAGCAGTTTCAACCGCGGATGTGGGGGTTGCTGGAACGCGATCTTGCCCATCCTGGGCTGCAACCCGTAAAGGCATGGTTTGACCAGCATATTTCCGCCGATAAGCGCGCGCCAATCTGGCAAAGCGAGTTGGCATGACCGGTCAGAAGCGCGCCCTTTCGCTTCGTCCGAAGGTGGACGTCAATGTTCCAACCGTCGCGATGGTGATGGCAGCCGGGCTTGGAAAACGAATGCGGCCGCTCACCGCGACCCGGCCAAAACCCCTGGTCGAACTCGCCGGTAAGCCGTTGATCGACCATGTTCTTGATCGACTCCGGGCGGCCGGTGTGAAGAAAATTGTCGTCAACGTTCATTATCTTCCAGATGCGCTTGAGGCGCATCTGCGCGCACGGGCGAACGATTTCGAAGTGGTTATCAGCGACGAGCGGAACCTGTTGCTGGAAACTGGCGGCGGAATGGTCAAGGCCGAGCCGTTGATCGATGCGGATCCGTTTCTGGTCGTCAACAGCGATAATTTTTGGGTCGATGGTCCGGCAGATTCCCTGAAACTCCTGGCGTCGCAATGGCGGGACGGGGAAATGGATGCGCTTTTGCTGCTGGTGCCGCAGGCCCGTGCGGGCAATCATGCGGGACTTGGTGATTTTCACATGGATGGGGCGGGAATGCTTAGCCGCCGCGGCCATTCCAAGGTCGCGCCGTTCGTATACACCGGCATTCAAATCGTTTCGAAACGCCTGCTGAGGGACGCGCCTCAGGGAGCATTTTCGACCAATATTTTATGGGACCGGGCGATTGAGGAAGGGCGATGTTTCGGCGTTGTCCATCAGGGCCTGTGGTTCGATGTCGGTACGCCCGGCGCCATCACCGCCACGGAACGCGCCCTACAGGATGGCTGAAGCGGGGCTATTTGGCCGCCGCCGGTTAGGCGACCCACTTGTCTATTCAATCCCTGCGCATCGCAGTTTCGCGGACGCACTTGCTACTGGCCTTGTAAGGGCGTTCAAACATGACCCGCTGGCACTTGCCAGCGGCAGGATACTGCTGCCCAACAATCGAGCCGTACGTACCATGACTGCCGCATTTGTTCGCGAAAGCGGCGGCGGCTTGGTCCTCCCGCGCCTCATTCCGATAGGCGATGCGGAACTCGGCGAGCGATTGGGCGGCGCACTGGACCCGCTCGATCTTGATGACTCCGTTTCGCCCGCGATCGATCCGCTTACCCGTCAGCTCATGCTCGCCAAATTGCTGCGCCAGGACGGCGAAACGGCGGCCGAGGCAATGCGCCTCGCCGAAGATCTGGCGCGTACCATGGACACGCTCGCGGTCGAAGAAATCAGCACGGCAACGCTATCCGACGCGGTGAAGGGCGACGCCGACCTCGCGGCGCATTGGCAACAGTCATTGGCCCGCTTTCAGGGGGTCTTTGGCAAATGGCCGACGTTGCTGGCGGAGCGCGGCGTGCTCGATCTGACGGATCGGCGCGGGCGAATCTTGCGGTCGATTGCCCGGCGTTGGGAACATCGCCCGCCCGAGGGGTTCACGATTGCTGCGGGTATTACAACCATTGCCCCGGCAATCATGGCGCTGCTTTATCGGGTAGCGCGGCTTGACGCGGGCTTCGTCGTGCTCCCGGCCGTGGCCGATAGGAGGACCATGCCCGACGAGGAGTGGGAGGCGCTTGGCCCTGACGCGGAAGGCCAGGGCGAGGAAACCCACCCGCAATTCCATCTGAAACGACTTTTGGAAGGTTTGTCGGTTAAGCGCGATGAGGTCGTGGAATGGCCGGCCTCAGGCCGAGCGTCTTCGCCGGCCGTTCGCGGGCGTGCCGTCGCCCATGCGATGGCAGCCGCCAACGCCAGCGATAAATGGAACGACCTTCCCGCAGCGGAGCGAAGGCTGACGGGGATTGTCACGGCAGAATTGCCCGATCCGGCCGCCGAAGCGCAGGCGATTGCGTTGGCGTTGAGAGAAGCGATCGAGACGCCGGAGCGAACAGCGGCCCTGGTTACACCGGATCGGGGGCTGGCCGAGCGGGTATCGGCACATCTTGCGCGCTGGGGGATAGAAGCTGACGACAGCGCCGGTACGCCGCTTAGTCGTTCACCGGCAGGCACCCTTTTGTTGGCGCTTGCGGCGGCACGCGTGGAGCAATTGTCGCCGGTTGCAGTGCTGGCTCTTTTGAAACATCCATTGGTGGGCGGAGAGGGTGATGAGCGCCGCCGTTGGCTCGAAAATGTCCGCGCCCTTGATCTCGCGCTGCGGGGTCCGCGCCCGAAAGCCGGAATAGATGGGATCGACGACCGGGTCGCGGAAGCCGGGAAAAAGCGCGTCAAAGGCGCTCCGGATAGCTGGCGTGCGCTTCGTCCCAGCGTCATTTCTCTTGCGGTAATGGCCGAGACAGAAAGCCTGGCGGGGCTCGCGCAATGGCTGCGCGAGGCTGCAACCGCATTGACCGGCGACCGGGCCTGGCGGGGCCCGGACGGCAAAATGGCCGCCGAATTGTTAGCGCAGCTGGAAGATGCACCAGAGAGCGGCGGTCTTGCCCTGTCGGCCGATGACGTCATTCCGATTCTTCGCCGCCTGATGGATCAGCAACTGGTCCGCAAACCTTACGGCGGCCACCCACGTATCTTTATCTGGGGACTGCTTGAAGCGCGCTTGCAACAGGCAGACCTGATGATCCTCGGCGGGATGAATGAAGGCGTCTGGCCAGCGCAGATCAGTCCCGATCCCTGGCTCGCGCCGCAGATACGACGGACGTTGGGGCTTCCTGGCTTGGAGTTCCGCACCGGTCTATCGGCCCATGACTTTATGAGCGCGCTAGGCGCACCGCGCGTCCTAATCACCCGTGCGCGCCGCGATAGCCGGTCGCCAACGATTGCGTCCCGTTTTTGGCTGCGGCTCCAAGCGATGACCGGGGGCGTCACTCGCGACCAGCGTTTGGAACGCCTTGCCGTTGCCATTGATCGCGCTGATCATCAGCCGGTCGGCAAACCGGCGCCGCGGCCGCCACTGGCAGCGCGGCCAGACCGAATTGCCGTCACAGATATCGACCGCCTGAAAGCCGACCCGTTCGCATTTTACGCGAAGGCAATCCTCAAGCTGGCGAAGCTGGACGCTGTCGACGCCGAAACGCATGCCGCGTGGAAAGGAACGGCGGTGCATGACGTTTTGGAACATTGGTTCAAGGAAGATGGCGCGGACCCCGCAAAGTTGGCCGCGCGGGCCGAATTGATGCTCGCGGGTGATGATATCCACCCAATGTTGCGGGCGCTTTGGGCACCGCGACTGCTCGAAGCTATTGATTGGATTGCTGCTCAAACGAACGGGAATCTGGCGAACGGACGAACGCCAATTGCATCAGAGGAATGGGGAGAGGCCAAGGTTGCGGGCGTAACATTGTTTGGGAAGGTGGATCGGATCGACGAGCTGCCAGACGGCAGGTTGGCGATTGTTGATTATAAAACTGGTCAGCCGCCAAAGAATAAAGCCGTTGCCGAAGGCTATGCGATGCAACTTGGTTTGCTGTCGCTTATCGCACGCTATGGTAAATTCGGAGGCATCAGCGGCGACGCCGGGGCCCATGAATATTGGTCGCTGGCCAAGGACCGCGACAGTTTCGGTTTTGTACGATCGCCCGACAAGGATGATGGGCCTGAGCTATTCATTGAACGCGCCCATGCGCAGTTTAACGAAGCCGCCGCAAAATGGCTTCTAGGTGAGGAGGCTTTTGAAGCGAAGCTCAATCCTGCCTACGCACCTTATGAAGATTACGATCAGCTGATGCGCTTAGAGGAATGGTATGGCCGCGACTGACCTACTCGTCCTTGGTCGGCTTGGGCGGGATGCCCGTCTTCGGCTTTTTGGCTTTCGAGGCATAGAGCAATGCCGCAACAATGGCTGCCGAGCCGATGCCCACCGCGACACCGGTCTTGACCAGCTTGGCGCGCCGTTCTTCGCCCCGTTTGCTACTCTCGCTCATTGCATCCTCTGTCAGTTGTTGCGGCATCCGTCCTATGCGGTTGCTGCATTGAAGGGAAGGGCAGTTCGATGAGTAAGCGCATCGGCCCCTTTCCGAAACTGCGGGACGCGCAGGCAGCGGCGTCCGATCCAACCGTTCATGCGTCCCTATCCGCGTCGGCGGGAACCGGAAAGACGCAGGTGCTAACGGCGCGCGTGCTGCGCCTGCTATTACAGGGAACAGCACCCTCATCCATTTTGTGTCTGACGTTTACCAAGGCCGGGGCGGCGGAGATGGCCAACCGGGTTGGGGAACGACTTGCCCATTGGGTGCGGTTAAACGACGCGGACCTCGCCGCCGAACTGGACGCGCTGGGTGAGCCGGTAACACCGCCAATGCGGCAGCGCGCACGCCGCCTGTTCGCCAAAGTGCTGGAGGCACCGGGCGGAGGCCTGCGCATTCAAACAATTCACAGCTTTGCACAGACATTGCTGGCGGCATTCCCTGCTGAAGCCGGGATCGGTGCGGGTTTTCGCCCGATCGAGGGGCGAGCCGAATCCGAACTGGCGCGACAAACGCTGGCGACCCTGCTGACCGGCGCGGAGGCTGTTGGTAATAAGGCGCTGCTCGACGATGTTTCCGCGCTTAGTCGGCGGCTCGGTGAACAGGGCGCCGAAGACTATCTGATGCAAGCAGCGCGCGCCCATGACGCGATGGCGGAATTGGGCAATGCGAATGAGATTGAGCCCCTGATCATGGGATTGATTGGGGTTCCATCTGGGAATGCGGAAGCCGAATTGCTGCAGCGTCTGGACGATGACCATTTGCCGGGCAACTTGCTGGCTCGTCTGTTGGCGGCAAACCGGCTGGCAAATGGCGTAAAGGCATCCACGATTGTCGGCAATTTGTCGGCATTCCTCGAGGCTGCTCCCCATGGCCGGCTGGCGATGCTTGACGATGTTCGAGCCAATCTGGCGACGGCGAAATGGGAACCCGCGAAGGCAATTGCGTCCCAAATTGCGGCCGACCCGGATTATCCGCTGTTGGTTGCCGAATTTACCGAATGGTGGGTCGACCTTGTGACATTGCGCAACGCCGCGTCGCTCGCGAAGATACAGGGCGCTGGCCTTCGTGCAGGCCAGGCGTTTGCCGCAGCATATTCCAGAGCGAAGCGGGCAATGGGGGCAGCGGACTTTGACGACCTGATCCGTTGGACACGTCAGCTTTTTGAGCAACCGGGGATGGGTGATTGGGTCCGTTATAAGCTCGACCAGCGCACCGATCATGTGCTCGTCGACGAAGCGCAAGACACCAATGAAGACCAGTGGAAAATTGTCGATGCCCTTGCCGGAGAGTTTTTTAGTGGCAATCCGGAAGCGGAGGGCCGTTGGCGCACGCTGTTTATGGTCGGCGATTATAAGCAGGCGATCTTTGGTTTTCAGGGCACAAGTCCCAATGAATATGAGAAATATCGCGCATTAACGAAGCAGCGGGCGGACATATTGGCTGCTGCTGGTGACAGCGCCGAGATCGTCACGCGTGAATTTCGCGAGTTGTCGGTCGACGCCAGTTTCAGGTCGTCTCCTGCCGTCCTTAATGTTGTGGACGAGATGATCGGTCAATTGGGGCATCGCGCATTTGGCCTGAGCGAGCCCCCGAACCAGCATCGGGCGTTTCATGCGGATCGCCGGGGTCAGGTCGAGTTATGGCCGCCCTTCGATGCCGCGATTGCGGGGGACGCCGACGACGGCGAAGAGGGATGGGTCGACGACGCGACGCGTCTGTATGCTGACGCGATTGCCCGGCAGGTCAAACAATGGATCGACGAAGCGCCACTGCTTGCCAGCACTGGTAAGGCACTGACGCCAGGTGATATTCTGATCTTGGTCCGCAGCCGCAAGGAACTCGCCTCACTAATCGTTGCCCGGCTTTATCGTCATCACGTGCCGGTCGCCGGCATTGATCGATTGCACCTGCACAAGCCCCTCGCGGTCAAAGACCTGCTGTCGGCCATTACCTTCGTGGCCCAGCCGCTCGATGATCTCAATCTTGCAAATCTGTTGGTATCGCCGCTGATCGGTTGGGATCAGCAGGCGCTATTCGACCTTTCGTTCGGGCGTGACGGCAAGCGGCTTTGGACCGAACTGCAACAGCGGCGGGATGAACGCGCGGATTTTGCTCAAGCTCACGCGATAGTTGCCGATTGGCTCGCCGCCGCCGATTATGTGACACCGGCGCGGTTTCTGGAAACCATCTTGTCCGGCCCGCTGGACGGCCGTCGCAAGCTGATCGAGCGATTGGGTGAAGCGGCGCGCGATCCGATTGAAGAGCTGGTGTCCAGCGCGCTGGCGTTCGAGCAGGAAGATACACCGTCTCTGGATCGTTTCCTCGCCTGGTTCGGCAGGGGCGATGTAGAGGTGAAGCGCGACCCATCCGCACCCTCGGATTCGGTTCGGGTTATGACCGTCCACGGCTCAAAGGGGCTTGAGGCGCCGCTGGTATTGATTGCCGATGCGATCCACGATCCTGCACGCGTCGGTGGCGCGCAAAGCGTCATCGACCTCCCGATTACTGGCGCCGGGCCTGTGCCCCTCATCCGTCCGCGCAAGGATGAGGCGGCTCCGATATTTCGCAAGGTCATGGACGACCAGAAGGCGCTGGATCTGGAGGAGCATTGGCGCCTTGCCTATGTCGGTCTGACCCGCGCCCGCGAACGATTGATCGTGGCCGGGGTAAAGCCGAAAAAGACCATGCCGTCCGGCACATGGTATGAGGCAGTGGAAGGGGCGATGCAATCAATCGGCGCGGAAGCCGAACGCGGCGAATTTGGCGGCGACCGCCTTATCTGGCGATCCGGCAAGGCTGAGGCGGCACGGGCTGGCCGCGCCCGCCGAGCCCTTGTTCCAATCAAAATACCTGATTGGGCCCGCCAAGCTGCGCCGCCGGAAGCCCGGCCGCCACGTCCGCTGGCGCCCTCGCAAATGATCGAGGATGCGGAAGCGATGCCGCCGCCAACGCCGGAAATGCGCGAAGCCGCGCGGCGGGGTAGCTTGATTCATGCGCTATTTGAGCGGCTGCCCGGTGTAGAAGCTAGCGACCGCCATTTGCTCGCCCTGCGCTGGCTGGAGCGGCAGGGCGTCGAACACGCGGCCGCACGTGACGAAATGGCTGACGCGGTCTGCGCGATCCTGGGTGAACCTCGTTTTGCAGAATTGTTCGGCCCTGGGTCTTTGGCCGAGGCGCCGATTGCGGCAACCTTGCCGGACGGCCGTGTCATCGCTGGAACGGTGGACCGTCTATGCATCGCACCCGAGCGGATTCGCCTCGTTGATTTCAAGACGGGGCGGGTAGTTCCCAAGGACGCAGCATCCATTCCGCCGTCTCATCGTCAACAGATGCAGACCTATGTTGAAGCGTTGCGCGTGATCTTTCCAGATCGAGACGTGGAGGCGGCACTACTCTACACAGCCGGTCCAAGGCTCATTGCGCTTCCTGCCTAAGCCCCCATATGGTTATGCAAAGCCATTTTGAAGGAGTCTTCCCCTATGGGCGCGAATACCAAAGCCGTAACGGATCAAAGCTTTCAGGCCGATGTGCTGGACAGTGACAAGCCAGTGCTTGTCGATTTTTGGGCGGAATGGTGCGGGCCTTGCCGGATGATCGCGCCCGCGCTGGAGGAAATCGCTGCGGAACTGGGCGACAAGGTGACGGTTGCCAAGGTGAACATCGATGAAAATCCTGAAGCCCCGGCTCGCTATGGCGTGCGCGGTATTCCGACCATGTTGCTATTCAAGAATGGCGAAGCGGTTGCGCAGAAGGTCGGTGCTGCACCGCGTGGTCAGATTCAGCAGTGGCTGGAGTCGCAAATTTGAACCTTTCCACATACTCGCGGATTTGATTGACGACGGGCGGGGCGCCTCCTACATCGCGCCCCGTTCACGTACGCGCGCGGATCGATCCGCCGCCAGGCCTTTTGCCTGCATCTGTTTTAAGGAAATTCCGGTCCCATGATCGCCAATCTGGCCAAAAGCATCTTCGGTTCGGCCAATGATCGCTACGTCGCCAAACTCGGCCGTGTTGTTGACACCATCAACAGTTTCGAACCGACCCTGTCGGCGATGTCCGATGAGGCATTGCAGAACCAGACCGTGCTGTTCCGCCAGCGCCTGGCCGATGGCGAGAGTCTGGACGATGTCCTTCCAGAGGCATTCGCAACGGTTCGTGAGGCATCTCGCCGAGTGCTGGGGATGCGGCATTTCGACGTTCAGATGATCGGCGGTATCGCCCTGCATCGCGGCGAAATCGCGGAAATGCGGACGGGTGAAGGTAAAACGCTGGTGGCGACCCTGGCAGTCTACCTCAACGCACTGCCCGGCAAAGGCGTCCACGTTGTTACCGTCAACGATTATCTCGCCAAGCGTGACGCCGAATGGATGGGGCAGATCTACAATTTTCTGGGTCTGACAACTGGCGTAATTGTGCCTAACCTGGGTGATCAGGAACGGCGTGACGCCTATAACGCTGATATCACCTACGCGACCAACAACGAGCTTGGTTTCGATTATCTGCGCGACAATATGAAATTCACGCGCGAACAGATGGTCCAACGGCCGTTCAACCATGCAATCGTCGATGAAGTTGACTCGATCCTGATCGACGAAGCGCGAACCCCCCTGATCATCTCGGGCCCGACTGATGACAAGTCAGAGCTCTATATGGGCGTCGACGCGATCGTAAAGCAGTTCGTCGAGGGTGATTATGAGAAGGACGAGAAGCAGCGCAGCGTCGTCCTGACCGAAGATGGCACCGAAAAAGCGGAACGGATGCTGGAGGCCGCCGGCCTGATCGAAGGGCAGAACCTCTACGATATCGCCAATACGCAAGTGGTTCACCACCTGAATCAGTCGCTGAAGGCAAATGTCCTGTTCAAGAAGGACATTGATTACATCGTCAAAGACGACAAGGTCGTCATTATCGACGAATTCACCGGCCGCATGATGGATGGTCGGCGATGGTCAGACGGGCTTCATCAGGCGGTTGAAGCCAAGGAAGGCGTCAATATCGAGCCGGAGAACCAAACGCTCGCGTCCATTACCTTCCAAAACTACTTCCGCATGTATCCGAAACTGTCCGGCATGACAGGGACCGCCGCCACCGAGGCGCCGGAATTCTTCGACATTTACCGGATGAATGTCGTGACCATTCCGACCAACGTACCGGTGCAGCGTCAGGATGATGAGGACGAATTCTATAAGACGATCCACGAAAAGTTCGGGGCCATCGCCAAGGAAATTCGCAAACGTCAGGAAATTGGGCAGCCGGTTCTCGTTGGCACGGTGAGCATCGAGAAGTCGGAAATGCTGGGTGAGTTCCTGGAAAAGGAAGGCATCACGCATTCCGTCCTCAACGCCCGTTTCCACGAAAGCGAAGCGCATATCGTGGCGCAGGCCGGCCGTATGAAAGCCGTTACAATTGCCACCAATATGGCTGGTCGCGGCACTGATATCAAACTGGGCGGCAACCTGGAATTTCGGGTTGAAGACGAGCTGAAGGACGTGGCCGAAGGGCCGGAACGTGACGCAGCAATTGCCCGCATCAGGGCGGAAATTGACGCCGAAAAGCAGCAGGTTCTTGATGCAGGCGGGCTGTTCGTCCTTGGTACCGAACGGCACGAAAGCCGGCGCATCGACAATCAGCTTCGCGGCCGTTCGGGGCGCCAGGGCGATCCAGGTCTGTCACGCTTTTACCTTAGCCTTGACGATGATTTGCTGCGTATCTTCGGGCCGGAAAATGCGTTTGCGCGCTTGATGAATAAAAGCCTTGAAGACGGCGAGGCAATTGTGTCGCCGTGGATCAGCAAGGCCATTGAAACCGCGCAAAAGAAGGTCGAAGCGCGCAATTACGACATTCGCAAGCAGGTCGTTGAATTCGACGATGTGATGAACGACCAACGCAAGGTCATTTATGAACAACGAGCCGAAATCATGGATTCCGACCATGTCAGCGACGTTGTCGAAGACTTCCGCGCGGAAACCATCGCATCGCTGGTTAACGCCTATTGCCCGCCGGGCACATTCCCCGAGCAATGGGACGCGGCAGCGTTCCAGCAGGCGATCGAGGATGTTCTGAGCCTGCATCCGCCGGTCGCCGAATGGCTGACCGAAGAAGCGGTTGAACAGGAAGTTTTGGTTGAGCGCCTTCAGGCGTTGGCCGATGCGTCCATGGCTGAGAAGACAGCATCGGTAGATCCGGAAAACTGGGTACAGATCGAAAAGTCGATCCTGCTTCAGAATCTGGACCATCATTGGAAAGAACATCTGGCCACGCTCGACGCTTTGCGTCAGGTGATCCACCTGCGGTCGTTCGCTCAGAAGAAGCCGATCGACGAATATAAGCAGGAAGCGTTCATGCTGTTCGAGCGGTTGCTGATGGCGATCCGTGAGGACGTGACCAAGACGCTGATGCGAGTACAGATCCAGTTCGAACAGCCGCCGATGCCGGACGTCAATGCGTTGCCGGATTTCATCACGCAGCACATCGATCCGCTGTCGGCACTCGACAATACGGCGGACATTGACGGCGCCCGATTTGCCGAACTGCCGGAACTGACTATTCCGCGCCCGGACATGCCGAAGAACGCGATGGGCGAAGACGTACCGCCGCCGGCGAGCCGAAATTCGCCGTGCCCCTGTGGGTCGGGTCTGAAATATAAACATTGTCACGGCCAGGCGGCCTAATCGCCCGAGCTAGCAAGAAGGCAGCACATGATCGATCGTACTGAGGTTCGTCTGGCCTATCGTCCCGACGAGGAAGTTGTCGTGCGTGAGCGGATCGAGCAGGCGCGGCTCGACACGAGACAGCGCAAGGAAGCAGCCGCCATGGCCCGCGCACTTGTGAAAGCAGTACGCACCCACAAGGCCGCTGGCCTGGACGCCTTTATGCAGGCTTATGACCTCGGCAGCGACGAAGGAATCGCGCTGATGTGTCTGGCCGAGGCATTGTTGCGAATTCCCGATGCGGAAACCGCCGATGACCTAATCCATGACAAGCTGTCCGGTCCCGATTGGGCGGAGAAGATGGGCGAAAGCCGATCAACCTTCGTCAACGCGGCGACCTTTTCGCTGTTGCTGACGGGCAAGGTGCTGGATGAGGCCAATGACAAGACCGATAATTGGCGCTCGGCTTTGGGCCGCGCGGTCGGCCGACTTGGCGAACCGGTGATCCGTACCGCGGTGAGCCAGGCCATGAAGATCCTGGGCAAACAATTTGTCTTTGGCCGCACGATTAATGAAGCATTGAAGCGTGCCGCACCCGAACAGGCCAAAGGGTGGAGCCATAGTTTCGACATGCTGGGAGAGGCAGCAAAGACGCACGCCGATGCGGCTCGCTATGCCAAGGCTTATGGCGACGCATTAGCCGTGATCGCCAAAAAATCGAAGGGCGGATTCAAGGCCGCGCCCGGTATTTCGGTGAAATTGTCCGCGCTTCATCCGCGATATGAGTGGAGCCATGCCGAGGAAGCGAAAATAGCGATCCTGCCGGTCGTTCGGGAATTGGCGATGGCGGCAAGCAATGCCGACGTCCATTTCACGATCGACGCCGAAGAGGCAGACCGGCTGGAACTGTCGATGGACATCATTGAGGCGCTGGTTGCCGACGATGCGCTTTTCGCCAATGGTTGGGGCGGCTTTGGTCTTGCGCTGCAGGCCTATTCCAAGCGCGCGGTGCCTCTGGTCGATTGGGTCGTCGAACTGGCCCGCAAGTATGACCGCAAGCTGATGGTCCGTTTGGTAAAGGGCGCCTATTGGGATAGCGAGATCAAGGTTGCCCAGGTCGGCGGCCTGTCCGATTATCCGGTGTTCACGCGCAAGGTGTCGACTGACGTATCGTATCTGGCCTGCGCCAAGCGTCTACTGGCCGCAAGCGACTGTATCTACCCGGCCTTTGCAACCCACAACGCCAACACTATCGGGGCCATAAAGGCACTTGCCGGGCCGCGCAAAGGACAGCCAGGTTTCGAATTTCAGCGCCTGCATGGCATGGGCGAGGGGCTCTATCAGGAGCTGGCCAAGCTAGAGGAAGGCATTGGTGAAATTCCGACGCCGGTCCGCATCTACGCGCCCGTCGGAAGCCACAAGGAACTTCTTGCCTATCTTGTTCGCCGCCTCTTGGAAAACGGCGCGAATTCAAGCTTCGTCAACCGCGTTGCCGACGACGACGTGCCGGTCGACGCGTTGGTGCGCGATCCCGTGGCGGAGCTGGAGGGAATCGAGCCGAAGCGCAATCCGGTCATTCCGTTGCCCGATTCCATTTTCAGCGATGGACGCAAGAACAGTGCGGGCGTTGACCTTAGCGACCCGTTGATCCGAGAACCGCTGATGAAGCGGTTACGTGATCTTGAGCGCCGTCGATGGGAAGCTGCCCCGACGGGCGGCGGTGCCGGCGAAACGCATATCGTGACGTCACCATTCGATGTCTCCATCGAAGTCGGCACAGCCACATGGGCCAATGAAGACGATGTGGACCGCATTGTCCGCGCCGCGCATAAAGCACAGCCCGCGTGGGACCGGCTTGGTGGCATGGCGCGCGCCGATCTGCTCGACCGTGCGGCCGATCTTTTCGAAGACCATCGTGAGGAGTTGTTCTCACTTTGTATTCGCGAGGCAGGTAAGACGCCAATCGACGCCGTACTGGAAGTTCGAGAGGCCGTTGATTTTCTGCGCTACTACGCCGGCGAGGCGCGCCGCCATTTTTCAGGAGCGCTTCCTTTGCCCGGCCCCACCGGCGAATTAAACGAGCTGCGCCTTCACGGCCGCGGCGTTTGGGCATGTATCAGCCCATGGAATTTCCCACTCGCGATTTTTATTGGTCCTGTGGCAGCAGCACTCGCCGCAGGAAACACCGCCATCGCTAAGCCTGCCGAGCAAACGCCTCTGATCGGCGCGCGTGCGATTGAGCTGATGCATGATGCAGGATTCCCCAAGGACGTCGTCCAAATGGTAGCGGGGGATGGCGGGGCAGGGGCTGCGCTAACCGGCCATCCGATGATCGCCGGGGTGGCCTTTACCGGATCGACAGATACTGCACGCGCCATCAACCGCGGCCTCGCTGACCGGGATGGCCCGATCGTGCCGCTGATTGCCGAAACCGGCGGTCAGAATGTGATGATCGTCGATAGCAGTGCATTGCCCGAACAGGTCACGCGCGATGTGGTGGCGTCGGCCTTTCAAAGCGCCGGTCAACGCTGTTCGGCTCTGCGCGTTCTGTTCGTCCAGGAGGATGTGGCCGATGGAATGCTGGAGATGATCGGCGGCGCTATGGAGGCGCTAACGGTTGGAAATCCCGAAGAAATCACGACGGACGTTGGCCCAGTGATTGATGAGGAGGCCAAGGCCGCGCTCGATACCCACCTGGCCGAGCTGGCAAAAAGGGGCAAAGTCCTGGCGACCGTGGATATGCCAAGCGTTACCGGACGCGGGCATTTTGTTCAGCCGACGATGGTTGAGATCAAAGGGCTTGGCGATCTCGACAAGGAGCATTTCGGACCGGTGCTGCACGTTGTTCGGTGGAAGGCCGGCGAGCTCGACAAGGTGATCGAGGCGATCAATACCAGCGGTTATGGTCTGACACTCGGTCTGCAGAGCCGGATCGACACGACGCGTGAATATGTCGAGGCACGGGCGCGAGTCGGCAACCTCTATGTAAATCGCAACCAGATAGGCGCGGTGGTCGAAAGCCAGCCTTTCGGCGGGGAAGGATTGTCCGGGACTGGGCCGAAGGCCGGCGGGCCGCATTATGTCGCTCGTTTTGCCACGGAACGGGTGACCTGCATCGACACCACGGCGGCAGGCGGAAACGCCTCGCTCATGGCGGCAATGGACGGCTAAACCGGGCAAGGGGCGCGCGAGCCGCCAGAAGGCTGCTCCGCGTCCTACCGAACCTGTTGAACGGAAAAGAAAAACGGCGGGGTAAAACCCCGCCGTTTCGTTACCTCGCGTAAAGGTAAAAATGGCTCCCCGAGTTGGATTCGAACCAACGACCAAGTGATTAACAGTCACCTACTCTACCGCTGAGCTATCGGGGAGC
>NZ_CAMLDL010000026.1 GCF_946478955.1 uncultured Sphingomonas sp.
GTTACGAGTTGACGATCGACGGCAGCGATAGCCAGGCACGCGCTTATTATCGCGAAGATGAAAATGGCCATCGCGTCCTCACCCACACCGAGGTGCCCTTTGAATTTTCCGGGCAAGGCATTGGTTCGCGGCTGGCAAAATTCGTGTTTGACGACGCCCGCCGCACTGGTGTGAAGCTGGTCCTCTTGTGCCCCTTCATGGGCGCCTGGTTCGCCCGTCACCCTGAATATGCTGATGTCGTGGCCGGATAGTCCCAGCGTAACGAAATAAGGAATGCGAAAATGACTACCCCTGCAAACTTCGATGGCGCGCGTCCGGTCATCGACCCCAACGACGCCGTTCTGCTGTTGGTCGATCATCAAAGCGGTTTATTCCAGACCGTCAAAGACATGCCGATGACGACGCTGCGCACCCACGCAACCGCGCTTGCCAAGATGGCGACCCTCAGCAAGATTCCGGTCATTACGACTGCGTCGGTCCCACAAGGGCCGAATGGCCCGCTAATCCCGGAAATCATGGAATCGGCGCCCCATGCCCAATATGTTGCGCGCAAGGGGGAAATTAACGCCTGGGATAATCCGGATTTTGTCGCGGCGGTAAAGGCAACTGGCCGTAAGACACTCATCATCGCGGGCACCATTACCAGTGTATGCATGGCGTTCCCGTCAATCAGCGCCGTCGCGGATGGGTATAAGGTCTTCGCGGTCGTCGACGCGTCCGGCACCTATTCCAAAATGGCCCAGGAAATTACGCTGGCCCGGGTGGTGCAGGCCGGTGTCGTCCCGATGGATACGGCCGCCGTCGCGTCGGAGCTTCAGAAGACATGGCACCGCGATGACGCCGCCGAATGGGCGCAGATCTACACGATGATATTCCCGCCCTATCAGCTGCTGATTGAAAGCTATGCCAAAGCCCAGGAAGTCTTGGCCAAGCACGAACAGCTCGATTCCGAACGAAGCTAAATTGCCAAGCGGCCGCGCCAACAGCAGCGGCCGTCCGGCGCCAGGAAAGAACAGGAAAATTTCATGATCAAGAAGACGAAAACGCTTGTGGCGTCGGGCCTTCTGGCCGTCGCCACGGTTATTGGCACGGCAGGTTTCGCCCAGCAGGCCGAGGCCCCGGCGCTTGTCTCCACAATGCCTGCCGCAGGGACGTACAAGATCGACGACACCCACGCACAGGTTCGTATGACCTGGTATCACATGGGTTTGTCGCGTCCCGGCGCGACCTTTGAAAAGGTCAATGGTACGATCGTCATCGATCCGGCAAATCCGGATCGGTCGTCCGTTGACGTCGTGATTGCTGCGGCCAGCGTCGACAGCGGCGTCCCACTCCTCGACACGGATTTCCTGTCGGCTAAATTTTTCGATGTGGCCAAATATCCGACGATCACGTTCAAAAGCCGGGAAGTTCGCACGACCGGGCTGGGCCGCGATTTTACCGTGCTGGGGGATCTGACCGTAAAGGGCGTGACCAAGCCGGTGACGCTGCACGCGACGCTGAACGGTGCTGGCGTTCACCCGATGATGAAGGTGCCGACGGCGGGTTTTTCGGCTACCACCACGATCAAGCGGTCCGACTTTGGCATGGGCCAGTTCGTGCCGTTGGTCAGTGACGATCTTGACGTCAACATCACCGTCGAAGCGGTCAAAAGCTAGAATGGCGGCGGTGAACCCGACCGTGCGCGGCGCTCTGCCGGACACTGCCCTGTTCCTGACCGGTGCCTATCCACGCGCCGGTCGGGCGCAGCGTAATGACCTGTGCTCGACGGCGCGGTTTTGGTTGGGCAACCATCAATATTTCCGGGACACGCTGGTGCAGCTCGATCAGGACATGGCGGCGCTTGACCCGTTTACCGTGGACACACAGGCGTTCGCGGGCGACCTGGCGCGAAAGGTCAATCGGTTCCTGGGCGGCTTGTCCGGCCACCATCGGGTGGAAGACGACCATTATTTCCCGACCTTTCGGGCGGCGGAGCCGCGGCTTGGGCCGGGGATCGAAACGCTGGATGCCGATCATCATTTCATCCACGGTGCCATCGACGATTTGGTCGGTGCTACGCGGCGGGTTATCACCGAATTTGGCGGTGGCACGCCCACGCCCGGCGCTCTGCGCGGCCATCTGCGCGACGATTATCGCGCAGAATTGAGCCAATTTCAGGCCGCTCTGGTTCGGCATCTTGATGATGAAGAGGACCTGGTTATTCCATTTCTTCTTCACCGGAACGGCGCGGTCCCGCTGGCGGCCTGATCAGCCCGAATGGAAATGCGTCGGAATAGGTTGAATGTGGTTGGCAGCTGCGGAACCGATGGCCGCCGCTGTGGTTTTTTTTGAAGAAAGGGGGGCCGCAATGGCCATTGAACGGATTATCGACAAGCGCATTCATGACCTTGGTGGCGGGTTTGAGGTTGGACGCCTTTTGCCATTCCGCTCGCGCCGCATGGTTGGCCCGTATATATTCTTCGACCATATGGGCCCGATGGAACTGGCCCCCGGCATTCCGCGCGATCTCGACGTTCGGCCGCATCCACATATTGGCATTTCCACGGTCACCTATCTGTACAGCGGCGCGATTACCCATCGCGACAGCCTTGGCTTCCATCAGGAAATTCAGCCCGGTGAGGTCAACTGGATGACTAGCGGCAGCGGCATCACCCATAGCGAGCGTCTGGAATATGCGCGCAAGAACGGTGCCTTGATGCACGGCATCCAGGCATGGGTTGCGTTGCCGGACGGGCAAGAGGAAATTGCCCCCAGCTTTCATCATCACGAAGGCGCCGATCTTCCCGAATGGGAAGAAGCGGGCATTAGGGGGCGACTGATTGCAGGCGCGGCAGAAGGAATGGCCGCCAAGGTGCCCGTGCTGTCGCCACAATTCTATATGCACTGGGAAATGCGCCCCGGGGCGTCACGAGTTGTTCCGGCGGAATATCCGGAACGGGCTGTCTATGTTGCGGTCGGTTCGGCGGAGGTTGCCGACATTCCGGTTCACGCCGGTCAAATGGCCATTTTGGATCCCGGCGTTGAGGTTACGGTTCGTGCCAACGAGGCGAGCACCGTGATGGTGCTGGGCGGTGAGCCAATTGGTGAACGCTATATGCTGTGGAATTTCGTATCGTCCAGCAAGGACCGATTGGCGCAGGCGAAGGAGGATTGGAAGCAGGGGCGTATGAAACTGCCCGATGCCGACAATCAGGAATTCATTCCCTTCCCTGAAGAACGCGCGATCGTCTGACACAATGAAAGCTGCCATCGTTGAACGACTTGGCGCCGCGCCGCTGTATGGCAATTTTGCGGAACCGGACATTGCGCCCGGCGAAGTGCCGGTCCGTGTTCAGGCGGCGGCGCTGAAGCAGCTTGAGCGCGCCATTGTCGCCGGGAAACATTATAGCAGTCCCAGCACACTTCCCATCATTCCTGGCCTGGATGGCGTAGGCTGGCTGGACGATGGAACCCATGTCTATTTCATGGCGCCGCGCCGCCCATTTGGCGCGATGGCAGAGCGGGCCGCGGCAACGTTGACGGTACCAATTCCCGATGGGCTTGATCCCATGCATGCGCTGACAGTGGTGAATCCGGCCTTGGCGGCATGGTTGCCCCTGACGGAACGCGCATCGCTTCGCCGGGGTGAGACTGTGTTGATCCTCGGCGCGACCGGCGCGGCAGGACGAATGGCAGTGGCGCTTTCGCGCCATCTTGGTGCCGGACGCGTCGTTGCGTGCGGCCGACGGGACGAGGTTCTGAGCACGCTTGGCGCCGACGCCACGATCAATTTGGGAATGTCGGATGCGGATTTGGAGGAAGCGTTTGGCGCAGAGGCCGGCCGCGGAATTGATGTAATTGTCGATTATGTGTGGGGAAAACCAGCGGAGCTTTTGATCCACCAGCTTGCGCGCCCCGACCTTCACGCGTCGGATCCCGATTCCAAAATCCGCTATGTGTCGGTTGGCGCGATGGCGGGGCCGGACATCCGACTGCCGTCTGCGGCCCTGCGCGGCTCTCGGCTGGAATTGATCGGCAGCGGAACCGGAAATTTCCCGGCGCCGGATGTGATGAAGAATGCCATCGCTGATGTACTTGATTTCGCAGGGCAGGGCATGTTGCCGGTGGACATCGCGACCTTCCCGCTCAGCGCCATCGGGGAAGCATGGGATGCGGCGTTGCCGGCCGACACGCGAACCGCAATTGTCATGTCAGAAGGAGAGACTCGATGAGCACCATCACCATCACCATTGAAGACGGCGACCGCCACGGCCGATACGTCGGGAAAGTAGAGGGGATAGATGCAGAGGCGGAAATCACCTTCACCCATCGCGGGCCCGACCTGATCAGCGCCGACCATACGGGTGCACCGGACGCCTTGCGCGGAACCGGCGTTGCAGCCGCGCTTGTCGACTATCTGGTCAATGATGCGCGCACGCGTGGGTTCAAGATTATCCCCATCTGCCCCTATGTCCGTGCGCGCTATGAAAAGCATCCCGAATGGCAGGACGTGTTCACCGTTGGACCCGGCGTAATGCCGAAATTAACGGTGAGCCAATTGCGCGGAGAGTGAGAGGAAAACGACGATGGCCAATGAAAACCTAAGCAAGCAGCCGACGCCGGATGCCGCCGAGCAGGACGCGTTCTTCCCGTCGCCTTACTCGCTGGCGGAATTTACCCGGCCCGTTACCGACCTTGACGGTGCCGATTATCCGCAGCCCTATCGCGGCAAGCGCAAGATGCTGATGATCGCAGCGGATGAGCGATATTTGCCGACCGACAATGGCACCCTGTTTTCAACCGGCAACCATCCGGTCGAAACCCTGCTGCCCATGTATCATATGCACGCGGCAGGCTTTGAATTCGATGTTGCGACCGACTCGGGCTATCCCGTGAAGTTCGAATATTGGGCGATGCCGCGTGAGGATAAGGCCATCACCGGCCTGTACGCCGCCTATGATGACAAGTTCCGTAATCCCATGAAATTATCGGATGTCGCCGCAAAGCTGGGGCCGGATTCGGACTATCTGGGCGTGTTTATCCCTGGTGGTCACGGCGCATTGATGAACCTTCCGACGAGCCGGGCGGTCGCCGATACGCTGGATTGGGCATTCGCCAATGACCGCTTCATTGTCTCCCTATGCCACGGTCCGGCCGCGTTCCTTGCGCCGGTCGGCAGCGGCAAGGATTCGACATCGCCCTTCGACGGCTATTCGATCTGCGCGTTTCCAGATTCGGTCGACAAGCAAACCCCGGCAATCGGCTACATGCCAGGCGGACTTACCTGGTTCTTTGGCGAAAAACTGAAACAACAGGGCGTCACCATTTTGAACGATGACGTAACCGGTGCGACGCATCAGGACCGAAAAGTGCTGACTGGTGACAGTCCCTTCGCCTCAAATGCGCTCGGCAAAATGGCCGCCGCCGCCTTGCTTGCGGAGGTTGAAAGCGAAACTGCCGCTGTTTGATCCGATGGTCGGTCCCGGCACGTTCATCCCGGCTGCAGCAAATAGCGGTTAGCCATGGCGAAAATGGTCGTAGGGGAAACGGCGTGACGCAAGATCAGACGCAGCGACTGGACGCGGTGAGCAAGGTTCCCGCTGTCACGCTGGGGTTCTGGATTGCCAAGATTTTCGCCACGACGCTGGGCGAAACCGGCGGCGATGCGGTCAGCATGAGCTGGCTTGGCGAAACTACGCCGCAGGCCGGGGCGAGCGGGCTCAACGGTTATCTGGTGGGAACGTTGATATTTGGCGCGCTACTGGCCGTGATGGTGACGCTGCAAATGCGCGCCAAAAGCTATAATCCCTGGCTTTACTGGGGCACCATTATTGCCTCGACGACCTTCGGGACGACGCTTGCCGACTTTTTCGATCGGTCGCTTGGGATCGGCTATCTGGGCGGGTCGTCGCTGCTGTTGATCTTGGTCCTTGCGTCGCTTGCGACCTGGAAGAAGGCGGAAGGCCATGTTTCGTCCTCGCACATCGTCAGCGGTCGGGCAGAGCTGTTCTACTGGATCACCATCACCTTTTCTCAGACGCTTGGCACGGCGCTTGGCGATTGGGCGGCCGATACGGGCGGGCTCGGCTATTTGGGTGGTGCGGCGCTGTTCGGTGGTGGAATTGCGCTGGTCGCGGCGCTATATTTCTTCACGAACGTCAATCGGACGGCGCTGTTCTGGGCGGCCTTCATATTGACGCGGCCGCTTGGTGCGACCGTCGGTGATTTTCTGGACAAGCCGATCGCGAAGGGCGGTCTCGACCTGTCGCGGCCGGTTGCCACGCTGGCCCTGCTCGCTGCTCTGGGGGTGACGGTGGTGTTGTCGGTCCGAAGCACGCGACAGAGCGCCTTGACGTAGCGTTACAGGGGCGTAGCGTCGGCATTCTGCCGAAGGAGTCCCCATGCGCAAAACCGTCGCGTTTCTCGTCGCCGCTGCGGCTGTCCTGTCTGCACCCGCATCTGCAGATCCGGTTCAACAGCTTTTGAACAAGCCCAGCAAACTCGACAAGCCGTGGCAGGTGCAGACGCGTGACCTGTTCAAGCAGGTTGTCGAAATCCCGACAGTCGAGGGACGGGGAGAGGTGCCGCGAATGGCCTCGCTTCTTGCCGAGAAATTGAAGGCGGCGGGTATTGCTGATCGCGATATTCACATCATGCCCTATGAAGGACGTAAGGGCGACAATACGGCCGCACTGATTGCCCGCTGGCGGTCGCCCAATCCCAAGGCGAAACCCATATTGATCCTCGGCCATATGGACGTGGTTGAAGCAAAGCGTTCGGATTGGGAGCGCGACCCTTTTCAGTTCATCGAGGAGGGCGGTTATTTTTATGGGCGTGGCACCGCCGATATGAAGAACGGCATTGTCGCGTCGATGATGGGGATGCTGAAGCTGAAGGCGTCGGGCTTCAAACCTGACCGCGACATTATCCTGTTCTTTTCGGGCGATGAGGAAACCATGGGCAATGGCGCGACCAAGGGCGCCAGCGACTGGCGAACCCTGACCGATGCCGCGTTCGGGCTCAACGCCGATGGCGGCGCGCCGGGGTATGACCGGGACGGCAGACCCTTGGGGTTCCAGGTGTCGACGGCGGAGAAGACCTTTCAGACCTATTTCTTCACCACCCACAATAAGGGCGGGCACAGCAGCCGGCCACGGCCCGACAATGCGATCTACGATCTCGCCGATGGCTTGAAGGCGCTGCAGAACCATCGTTTCACGCCGATGCTCAACGATACGACGCGGGCATATTTCGCAGCGCGCGCCAAAGAGGAAGGTGGCACGCCGCTTGGCAACGCCATGCGGGCATGGTTGGCCAATGAAAATGACGGCGCGGCGGCCGATGCTATCGAAGCAAGCGATGTCGAAGTGGGGAAAACTCGGACCCGCTGCGTCGCAACCATGCTGGAAGGCGGACATGCCGATAATGCCTTGCCGCAAAGCTCGAAGGCGACTGTGAATTGCCGCATCATGCCCGGCGTGCAGCCGTCGGCGGTTCTGACGGAATTGAAAGCAGTCGCGGGGTCAAAGGTCGATGTGACCTATGACGAACGATATCTGGGCCAACCAACGCCGCCGTCGCCGCTAACGCCCGAAGTGCTTGGGCCTGTGAAGCGGGCAGTGGCAGCCGTTTTCGGCCCGCAGATGGAGGTAATTCCGGTCATGCAAACCGGCGCCAGCGATGGCAGCTTCTTTCGGGCGAAGGGCATCCCCGTTTATGACGTCGACGCCAGCTGGGGCATTTCGCCTGACGATGAGCGCGCGCATGGTCTGAACGAACGCGTACCTGTCCGCGCGATGTATGACGATGTGGCCTATTGGGAAATGCTGCTGCGCGATCTGACCGACGGGAAATAGGGCGTGTGACTTGACGGCAGGGGGCGTGTGATTAGCCTGATCCCAATTCGATAAGGGGGAAGTTCATGCGCTTAGTCTACGCCGCTTCATTGCTCGCATTGGCCACATCACCGGCCTTGGCGCAGCAACAATCGGACCGGGTCGCAGAGCGCGCCCTGTTCCAGAAGATCGTCGAAATCCCCACCGTAGCTGGGCACCCCGCCGAATTTCGCAAGCTTACCACGCTGTTGAAGTCGGAATTCGCCAAGGCCGGCATAACCAATGTGGTCATCAAGGATCATGATAATACGCAGACATTGATCGCGCGTTGGCCGGCCGCAAAGCCAAGCGGTAAAAAACCGATCCTGTTGATGGCGCACATGGACGTGGTTGAGGCCAAGGCCGCCGACTGGAAGAATCCACCGTTCGAATTCCGCGAGCAGGGCGGCTATTATCTTGGTCGCGGGTCGGACGATAATAAGGCGGCGCTGACTGGAATCGTGCTGGCCCTGCAAGGGTTGAAACGATCCGGTTTCCAGCCGACGCGCGACATCATCATCCTGTTCACCGGTGACGAGGAAACAGCCGCCTTCGGTTCCCGCAAGGCCGCGACCGAATGGCGCAGTCTGATCGACGCGGAATATGCGCTAAATGGTGACGCTGGCGGCGGCTCGCTGTTCAAGGACGGGCGGGTCGATGGTTTTTACATGCAGATCGCCGAGAAGACGTACGCAGACTATAAACTGGTCGCGACAAATCGCGGCGGCCACAGCAGTGCACCCCGGCCTGATAACGCTATCAACGCACTCGCTCACGCCTTGGTGAACATCGAACGGTATCGGTTCGAACCGAAGATTAATGCGGCCACACGCGTCGCCTTCGAGCGAGAAGCGGCAAAAGACGGCGGCCTCTATGGCGAATTGATCAAGAAATGGCTGGCAAATCCCAACGATCGGGAAACCGCAGATCTGCTTGAGGCCAATGATGCAGGCTCAACCCGGACGCGCTGCGTCGCGACCATGTTGTCTGGTGGCCACGCGCCGAACGCCCTGCCGCAACGCGCGGAGGCGAATGTGAATTGCCGCATCTTTCCCGGAACAAGCGCCGATGACGTACGAAATAGCTTACAAGCAGTCGCGGGACCGGATGTCGTCGTAACATTGGGCGAACATTCCCCGGCGTCAGATCCCAGCCCGGTGCGCGCTGACGTGCTGGACGCGTTTCAGGCGGCGGTGCGGACGCGGTTCAAGGACGCACAGGTGATCCCGTTTCAATCCGCCGGCGCAACTGACGGTTCATACATGCGCAACGCCGGTATTCCAGTGTACGGATTTGGCGGACTGTGGAGCATCGTTGGCGAATCGCAAGGGGCCCATGGCCTTGATGAGCGGGTACTGATCGAGGGATTCCACGGCCAGATTCCAATCTGGGAAGAGATGCTGCGAAGGGTGGCCGGATAAACATTCAACCTTTCGGTTGACAATTGATCGTCGCGAATCAATATTCAACCACATGGTTGAACAACATGCCTCGCGACTCGATACCGTCTTCCACGCTTTGGGTGACCTGACCCGCCGGCAAATGCTGGCGGCACTCGCTGACGGGGAAAAAACGGTCGGTGAGCTGGCCCGGCCTTTCTCAATCTCACTTGCTGCTGCTTCGAAGCACATCAAGGCCTTGGAGAATGCCGGTCTGGTCCGCCGTGACGTACGGGGACGGACTCATGTCTGCACGCTGGAGGCTGGGCCTCTGGCCGAGGCCCAGTCGTGGCTCAGCCATTACGAACGATTCTGGACCGAGCGCCTCGACATTCTCGAACAGCTGCTTCGCGAACAGGACCGTCAGCCCCCAACTGAAGGAGACGATCAATGACAAACGCCCTCACAATTCAAAGCTATTCGACCCTTATCGAGCCAGACACGCTGCGAATTCAGCGGTTGCTCCCCGGACCGATCGCCCGCGTATTTGCCTATCTGACCGACAGCGATCTGCGGCGTAAGTGGCTCGCCGCTGGCGAAATGACGCAGCAGGTTGGCGCGCCGTTCACCCTGACCTGGCGTAATGATGAGCTGAGCGGCGGCGCCGACGGGCGGCCCGAGGGTTTCCCGGAAGAGCATAGCATGGATAGCAAAATATTGGAGATTGACGCGCCCCGCCGTCTTGCGTTCGCGTGGGGCGAAAATGGCAAGGTCACGATGGCGCTGGAGGAACAGGGAAGCGACGTTCTCCTCACGCTCACTCATGAGCGGCTTCCTGCTGATCGTGGCACCAGGCTGAACATCAGCGCCGGATGGCATGCCCATCTTGATGTGCTGGCGGCGGCTGCGACCGGAACCGAACCTGCGCCATTCTGGTCACACTGGGCGTCGCTGAAACAGGAATATGGCGCGCGCCTCCCCGCTTGATTCGCGTATATCTTCAACGCGACAGAAAAAGGGCCGCTTCCGGCGTCGGAAGCGGCCCCTCGCGGCCGGTTGCACTCGGCCGTTTGGCTATTAGCGAATGACCGCGCGGATCACTTGCTCGACCAGCATGGTGCTGGGATCGACGCTATAGAGGTAACCGTCGTTGTAATAATAGCGGTTACGGTAATCCAACCCGTACTGATTGCGCCAATCATAGGGAATCTGATTGTAGCTCCACTGGTACCCGTAATTTCCGCGCCAACGCTGGCCGCGATCGTAGCGTTTCTTGGCGATGCCGGGGGGAAGGCATCCATTATGCTTCTTGGCCAATCCAGGTGGGCAACTGCCGCGCCAATACTCGTTGGTCCCGTGGCGGCGATAATCGTTGCGGTAGTCGCTCCGATAGTCGCGATCCCGATTATCGTATCGCTGGCCTTTATGGTTGTCGTGGCCGCGGCCTTGATTGCCCCGGCCCGGGTCCGCGAGAGCGGGGGCCGCCACGGAAAAAGCGGCAATGCCAGCGAGAATCGTCAGCTTCTTCATGCGAATGTTCCTACTCGGTCGTGTCTGAACGGCGCGTTACCGTCCCGTTGCGTGTAAAAACTTGTGAGGACAGTTGGTGTTCCGTGATCCGTGCGGTTGCCCCCATCGCCTCATCCCGCTAAGCGGGCGCCGCGCCCCAGTCGAGACGCGCCTCCAACGGCCGCGCCCGCGATTCTTTCGGGGCAATGACATTGACCAACGAAAGGCAAGACAGGCCCATGGCACGCAAGAAGATCGCCCTTATCGGTTCGGGCATGATCGGCGGCACGCTCGCCCATCTCGCGGCGAAGAAGGAATTGGGCGATATCGTCCTGTTCGACATCGCCGAAGGTATCCCGCAGGGTAAGGCGCTAGACCTGTCACAATGCGGCCCGGTCGAAGGTTTTGACGCGAAGATTACCGGCACCAACGACTATGCCGACATTGCCGGTGCGGACGTCATCATCGTCACCGCCGGTGTGCCGCGCAAGCCGGGCATGAGCCGCGACGATTTGTTGGGCATCAATCTCGGCGTGATGAAGCAGGTGGGTGAGGGCATCAAGAAATACGCCCCGGACGCCTTTGTCATCTGCATCACCAACCCGCTCGACGCGATGGTGTGGGCGCTGCGCGAATTTTCCGGTCTACCGTACAACAAGGTGGTCGGCATGGCCGGCGTGCTCGACAGCGCGCGCTTCGCAACCTTCCTTGCGTGGGAATTCGGCGTCAGCGTGAAGGACGTTAATGCCTTCGTGCTTGGCGGCCATGGCGACACGATGGTTCCGGTGACGAAGTACACCACCATCAACGGCATTTCGGTCGATGAACTGGTCAAGATGGGCAAATCGTCGAAGGAAGCGATCGACGCCATCGTCCAGCGCACCCGTTCGGGCGGCGGCGAAATCGTCGGCCTGCTGAAGACCGGCAGCGCTTACTATGCCCCGGCGACCAGCGCGATTGCGATGGCCGAAGCCTATCTGGGCGATCAGAAGCGTATCTTGCCGATCGCCGCTTATGTTGACGGCAAATATGGCCTCGACGGTTTGTACGTCGGTGTGCCGACGGTGATCGGCGCGAACGGCGCGGAAGAGATCATCGAGATCGACCTCGACGCCGAAGCCAAGAAGAATTTCGACGTCAGCGTCGACGCCGTCAAAGAACTGCTGGTCGCGTGCAAGGCGATCGATGGGTCGCTTGCGTGAAGCTGTTTCGTCGCAGCGATAGGTTCAGTCGATGGTGAGGTTTGCCAGTACGCTTGGCCTTGTTCTTTTGGTCATGGGCTTTCTCGCGCTGTGGACGCCGATCATGCGTAAGGCTGGTTATGGCGTTGACGTGATGGCCATTGCTAATCTGACATCATTATGGAGCGGCATGGGTTTGCTATGCGTTGCCGCCGCAATCAAACTTTGGCGCCATCCTCGTGAAGGCAATGAAAACTCGGAAGGCTGAAATGAGCATTCTCGTCAACAAGAATACCAAGGTCATCACGCAGGGAATGACCGGCGAAACCGGGACGTTCCATACCAGCCAGGCGATGGCCTATGGCACCAAGATGGTCGGCGGTGTCACGCCGGGTAAGGGCGGGACCGAGCATATCGGTCTGCCGGTATTCAACACGGTCGCCGAGGCGGTCGAAAAAACCGGCGCCGACGCCTCGGTCATCTATGTGCCGCCCCCCTTCGCGGCGGATTCGATCCTAGAGGCGATTGACGCGGAAGTGCCGCTGATCGTCGCGATCACGGAGGGCATTCCGGTGCTCGACATGGTCAAGGTGAAGCGCGCACTGTCCGCGTCGAAGTCGCGGCTGATCGGCCCGAACTGCCCCGGCGTCCTGACCCCCGGCGAATGCAAGATCGGCATCATGCCCGGCAACATCTTCAAAAAGGGCAGCGTCGGCGTGGTCTCGCGCTCCGGCACCTTGACCTATGAAGCGGTGTTCCAGACCTCGAACGAGGGACTTGGCCAGACCACGGCGGTCGGTATCGGCGGCGATCCGGTCAATGGCACCAACTTCATCGACGTGCTGGAGCTGTTTCTGGCCGACGACGAAACCAAGTCGATCGTGATGATCGGCGAAATCGGCGGCGATGCGGAAGAGCAGGCGGCGCAGTTCCTGATCGACGAGGCAAAGCGCGGCCGCAAGAAGCCGATGGTCGGCTTCATCGCCGGCCGCACCGCCCCTCCGGGCCGCCGCATGGGCCATGCCGGCGCAATCGTGTCGGGCGGCAAGGGCGGCGCCGAAGACAAGATCGCGGCGATGGAAGCGGCTGGAATTCGCGTGTCGGCGAGCCCATCTGAGTTAGGGACGACCCTGACGGAATTGCTGAAGGGGTAAAAATTGGCGCCCCTGCGAAGGCAGGGGCCCAGACCGGCGAAGCCGCGCGGCTCGTTGGTAATTGAATTGGCGCTTCGCGCGACTGGGCCCCTGCCTTTGCAGGGGAACTGGAGTTGAAGAGAGACGATGAACGTGGATTCGATGGCGATCGAGCGCGAGGAAGGCCCGAGCTGGGCGCGGCCGAATTGGCCGGTGACGAATCTCGACCCCGTTAACGTCGGGCTCGACCCGACCGAGGTGACGATTGAGGTGATTGCGGAAAAGGCGAAGGCCGCTGCCGTCGCGTCCGGCGTCACCGACCCTGAGGCGATCCGCCGCGCCGCCGACGACAGCATCCGCGCGATGATGCTGATCCGGCTGTACCGGGTTCGCGGGCACCTTGCCGCCAATCTCGATCCGCTGGGTCTTGCCCATCACGAACCGGCGCCGGAGCTTGACCCTGCCTATCACGGCTTCACCGAAGCCGACATGGACCGTCCGATCTATCTGGGCGGTGCGCTGGGGTTCGAAACCGCGACGGTGCGCGACATCGTCAAGGTGCTGAAGGCCAATTACTGCGGCACCGTCGGCCTTGAATATATGCACATCAATGACCTGGAGGAACGTCGCTTTCTGCAGGAACGGATGGAAGGCAAGGACGCGGAGATCCACTTCACGCCGGAAGGCAAGAAGTCGATCCTGGAGAAGGTCATCCACGGCGAGCAATGGGAAAAATTCCTCGCCAAGAAATATGTCGGAACCAAGCGATTCGGCCTTGATGGCGGCGAAAGTGCGATCCCCGCGCTGGAATCGATCATCAAATATGGCGGCCAGATGGGCGTCACCGACCTCGTCCTCGGGATGGCCCACCGCGGGCGCCTGAACGTTCTCGCCAATGTCATGGGAAAGCCCTACCGCGCGATCTTCAACGAGTTTGCCGGCGGCGCCACCAATCCGGCCGACGTTGGTGGATCGGGCGATGTCAAATACCACCTCGGCACCTCGTCGGACCGCTCGTTCGACGGCAACAAGGTTCATTTGAGCCTTGTCCCCAATCCCTCACACCTGGAAGCGGTCGATCCGGTGGTGCTCGGCAAGAGCCGCGCGATCCAGACCATTCGCGGCGACAAGCATGGCGACACCGTGTTGCCGGTCCTGCTGCACGGCGACGCCGCATTCGCAGGGCAAGGGATTGTCTGGGAATGCCTCAGCTTTTCCGGTCTTCCCGGATACGGCACCGGCGGCTGCATCCATTTCGTCATCAACAACCAGGTCGGCTTCACTACCAGTCCGCAATTTGCGCGATCGTCGCCCTATCCGTCGGACGTGGCCAAGGGCATTCAGGCGCCAATCCTGCACGTCAATGGTGACGATCCGGAGGCCGTGACCTTCGCCTGCAAGCTGGCCATCGAATATCGGCAGAAATTCAACCGCGACATCGTCATCGACATGTGGTGCTACCGCCGCTTCGGCCATAACGAAGGTGATGAGCCCAGCTTCACCCAGCCGCTGATGTACGACGAGATCCGCAAGCATCCGCCGATCAGCGAAATCTACGCGAAGCGCCTCATCAGCGAAGGCGTGGTCGATCAGCCGTGGGTTGATGAGCAGACCAAGCAGTTCACCACCCTTCTGGAAGGTGAATTTCAGGCGGGTGCCGACTATCTGCCTAACAAGGCCGATTGGTTCGAAGGCCGCTGGGCCGGGCTGCACAAGCCATGGGAGCCGATTGACGGCCGCCGCAACGTTAACACTGCCATCCCTGATGCCGAATATGACTCGTTGACCCAGCTGATAACCACGGTCCCCGAGGGCTTTACCATTCACAAGACTCTGGGCCGCGTCATCGATGGGCGCAAAAAGGCACTGGAGAGCGGCGCGGGCATTGACTGGGCGACCGCCGAGGCCCTGGCATTCGGCAGCCTTGTCGAGGAGGGCAACAGCGTCCGGTTGTCAGGTCAGGACAGCGGCCGCGGCACCTTCAGTCAGCGTCATGCTGTCTGGGTGGATCAGAAGACGGGTGAGAAATATATCCCGCTCCGCGAAATCAACGACGGCCAGCCGGCCCCGCGTTTCGAGGTTCGCGACAGCCCGCTGTCCGAATATGGCGTGATGGGTTTCGAATATGGCTATTCGATTGCTGATCCCAACGCGCTGGTGCTGTGGGAGGGCCAGTTTGGCGATTTCGCCAATGGTGCCCAGACGATCATCGATCAGTTCATCGCGGCGGGCGAGGCCAAATGGCTGCGCGCGTCGGGTCTCGTCCTGCTCCTCCCGCACGGATATGAAGGGCAGGGGCCGGAGCACAGCTCCGCACGCATGGAACGCTTCCTGCAGCTGTGCGCCGAGGATAATATCCAGGTGGCGAACATCACGACGCCCGCCAATTACTTCCATGTTCTTCGCCGCCAGATGGGCCGCGATTTCCGCAAGCCGCTTGTGATCATGACGCCGAAATCGCTGCTCCGACATAAGCTGGCGGTGTCGACCCGCGACGAGTTCACCGGCGAGGGTCACTTCAAGCGTATCCTCTCCGACCTGACGCCACCGCCAGAAGGCGAAACGACGCGGCTTGTGCTGTGCTCGGGCAAGGTCGCTTATGAACTGATGGAAGCGCGTGACAAGGCGGTTGCCGATGGAACCGCCGACAACTCGACCGAGATTGTTCGCATAGAACAAATCTACCCGTTCCCGTCCGAGCCGCTTACCAAACGACTGAAGGCGATGCCGAAGCTCAAGGAACTGGTCTGGGCGCAGGAAGAGCCGCGTAACAACGGCAGCTGGACTTTTGTCGAGCCGTTCCTGGAACAATGTCTGACCGACGCCGGTTTTGCCGGTATGCGACCTGTCTATGCCGGGCGCCCTGCGAGTGCGTCGCCCGCGACGGGCCTTGCCAAACGCCACGCCGAACAACAGCAGAATTTGATTGCCGATGCGCTCGGCCATCCGCTGCTACTCACCAATCAAGCCAAAGCTTCGTAAGGAATAATCATGGCCACCGATGTAAAGGTTCCCACCCTCGGAGAGTCGATCACCGAAGCGACGGTTGGTCAGTGGTATAAGCAGCCCGGTGACGCGGTCGCCGCCGACGAGCCGATTGTTGCGCTGGAAACCGACAAGGTCAGCGTCGATGTGCCCTCGCCGGTCGCGGGCGTGCTAACCGAACAGGTCGCCAAGGAAGGCGATACGGTCGAGCTTGGCGCAGTATTGGCGCGCATTGGTGGTGCCGGTGAAGCGGCGGCGCCTGCTGCTGACAAGGCCGCTGCGGCCGCCGACAGTGCTGAGGACAAGAGCGCCGCTGCGCGCGCGGCCCCGGCGGCGGAAAATCCGCGCGAAGTCGAAGGCACGCCGGTCAACCCGGTCGGTGCAGGCGAGAACGTTGGGCTTCGCGAAGGCGCGGAGCCAGCGGGCGATGCCAACCTGACCCTGTCACCGGCGGTACGCCGCGCGGTTCTGGAAAACCATGTTGACCCGTCGACCATCAAGGGGTCGGGCAAGGATGGCCGTATCACCAAGGATGATGTGATGGCAGCGGCGCAGGCGAAGACGGCACCTGCTGCACCCGCGTCGCCCGCTATTCAGGCCGCAACGACCAGTCCGGCCGCTGCGCCGAAGGCTGCGGCCGCTGGTTCGCGTACCGAAGAACGGGTCAAGATGACCCGGCTTCGCCAGACCATCGCGACGCGCTTGAAAGATGCGCAGAACACGGCGGCGCTGCTCACCACCTTCAACGACGTCGACATGTCGGCGGTGATGGAGGCGCGCAATCGCTACAAGGATCTGTTCGAGAAGAAGCATGGCATCCGCCTCGGCTTTATGAGCTTCTTCGTGAAGGCCGCCGCGCTCGCCGCGCGCGACGTCCCCTCGGTCAACGCCCGCATCGAAGGCGACGAGATTGTCTATTCCGACTATCTCGACGTGTCGGTCGCGGTGTCGGCGCCCAAGGGCCTCGTCGTTCCGGTCATCCGCAACGCCAATGACATGAGCTTTGCCGAGATTGAGAAGACCATCGCCGACTTCGGCAAGCGCGCCAAGGATGGCACGCTGACCATGGAAGACATGAAGGGTGGCACCTTCACCATCTCCAACGGCGGCGTGTTCGGAAGCCTGCTGTCGACCCCGATCATCAACCCGCCACAATCGGCGGTGCTCGGTCTCCACAGAATCGAGGAACGCCCGGTGGTGAAGGACGGCCAGATCGTGGCGCGGCCGATGATGTACCTTGCGCTCACCTATGATCACCGCCTGGTCGACGGCCGAGAAGCCGTCACCTTCCTCGTCCGCATCAAGGAAGCGATCGAGGACCCGACGCGGTTGCTGATTGATCTTTAATTGCGTCATTCCCGCGAAAGCGGGAATCCCGCTATACACCAACCCCAGAGAAGAAGCGGGATCCCCGCTTTCGCGGGGATGACGGAAGAAGAATATGGCTGACTTTGACTATGATGTTCTCGTAATTGGCGCCGGGCCCGGCGGTTATGTCGCGGCGATCCGTGCGGCGCAGCTGGGCTTGAAGACCGCGTGCGCGGAAAGCCGCGAGACGCTGGGCGGAACCTGCCTTAACGTCGGCTGCATCCCGTCGAAGGCGATGCTCCATGCGTCCGAATATTTCGAGGCGGCGGCGGGCGATACCTTCGCCAAGCTGGGCATCAAGGTGAAGCCGGAGCTCGACCTCGATACCATGCACGGACAGCGCAAGGACGCGGTCAAGCAGCTGACAGGCGGCATCGAATTCCTGTTCAAAAAGAACAAGGTGACATGGCTGAAGGGCAAAGCCAGCTTCGAAGACGCGCACAAGGTCAAGGTTGGTGACCAGACCGTCACCGCCAAGAACATCGTCATCGCCACCGGCTCCTCGGTCACGCCGCTTCCGGGTGTCGAGGTCGATAATGACAAACATATCGTCGTCGACAGCACCGGCGCGCTCGAACTGCCGAAGGTGCCGGGTCATATGGTCGTCATCGGCGGCGGCGTGATCGGGCTGGAACTGGGCAGCGTGTGGCGCCGCCTGGGTGCCAAGGTCACCGTGGTCGAATATCTCGACCAGATCCTGCCCGGCATGGACGGCGAAGTCCGCAAGGAAGCGGCCAAGATCTTCAAGAAGCAGGGCATGGAATATAAGCTCGGCACCAAGGTGACGGGCGTGGAAGTCAAGGGCGGAAAGGCCGTCCTGACGCTGGAACCCGCCAAGGGCGGCGCGGCGGAAACGATGGACGCGGATGTGGTCCTCGTCTCGATCGGCCGCCGTCCCAACACCGACGGCCTCGGCCTCGATAAGATCGGATTAAAGCTCAACGAGCGCGGCCAGATCGACACCAACCATGACTTCGAAACCGCTGTCCCCGGTGTCTGGGCGATCGGTGACGTCATCCCCGGCCCGATGCTAGCGCACAAGGCGGAGGATGAAGGCATTGCGGTCGCGGAGAATATTGCGGGGCTGACCGGCATCGTGAACCATGATGTCATCCCCTCGGTCGTCTATACCTTCCCCGAAATCGCGGGCGTCGGTCTGACCGAAGAGCAGGCGCGGGAGAAATACGCCGATGTGAAGGTCGGCAAATTCCCGATGCTCGCCAACAGCCGCGCCAAAACCAACCATGAAGGCGACGGTTTTGTGAAGGTCATTGCGGAGGCCAAGACCGACCGCGTGCTCGGCGTCTGGGCTATCGCGTCGGTCGCCGGGACGATGATCGCGCAGGCCGCGCAGGCGATGGAATTCGGCGCGACGTCCGAAGACATCGCCTACACCTGCCACGCCCATCCGACTCATTCGGAAGCGATCAAGGAAGCGGCGATGGCGGTTCAGGGTAAGCCGATTCACATCTAGCGCAGGCGTTTACGTCCGCGTTAACAAACGAAAATTTCTGGCGCTCCCCGTTTTCGCCGCTATGGACGGCGCATCATCAACTCGTGGCCGCATGCCTGGGCAGCATCGCGGAGACTCTATGACGCCGCGATGAAAATGGGGGGCAGTAGATGGCATTTCGCGCGACCTTGCGCCGGTATCACGTCTGGCTTGGATGGCTCGTAGGCGTTCCGGTGCTGATCTGGACTATCTCCGGGCTCGTGATGGTGATGAAGCCTATCGACGAGGTGCGCGGGGCAAAACTGATCGCGGCACCGTCCCCCATTGCTACGCTGACAAAAACGGTCGCGCCGAATATCGATGGACGGCCAATCTCATCATTGAAGCTGGAGCAACACAGCGACGGTCCGCGCTGGGTCATCAGCTTTGCGGACGGAGGCACGCGTCTTGCCGATCCGGGCACTGGCCATCTGCTCCCCAAATTGAGCGCGGCAGACGCCGCGCGTGAAGTTGCGAGCCGGTACACCGGGCATGCAAAAATCGTGTCGACGACGCGCACCGATGCGCAGAAGCCGCCGATCGAATTGCGCAGGCCACTGGAAACATGGCGGGTTGCGATGAGTGATGACACCCATTTTTACGTCGACGCCGGATCAGGCGAGATTGTGGCCCGCCGCACCGGTTGGTGGCGCACCTATGACTTCTTCTGGGGTCTGCATATTATGGACTTGCAAGGCAGAGAAGACACCAACAACCCCTGGGTCGTAACGTTCGGCGCCTTGTCGGCGCTGATGGCGGTGCTGGCGGTCGTCTTGCTGTTTCTGACAGGCCGTAAGCGCAGGACCGTCACAAAACAGCGCGGCGACATTTAGCCTGCAAACAAAAGCGACAGCCAGCCACGATCCTTGGCACTAAGGGCCGGCGCCGGCCCCTTGGTTTGACATTCCAGGCACCGAACCTGGATGCTGGGCCCTGTAAGAATGCGGCGGACGTCGGCCACAACCTTGGCCACCAGAGATTCTGGCGCGGGCGACAGGGTTGCCAGAGCGTCGGTTGACTCACCGGCCTCATCATCCTCGTCACTCGCCATGCTTGCGAACAGGCTGGCCCAGGTCGACGGTTCCTTTTCAAGATAGGTTACGCCGCGCTCATCACCCAATTTGGCCAGCTCCGCCGCCTTGGCAATGGCGTCATCAAGATCGCCAAACCCGTCAATTAGCCCGATCTGACGCGCGGTACCGCCGTCCCAAACGCGGCCTTGAGCGATCTGATCAATCTGCTGCGGGGTTTTGTGCCGCGACTGGGCGACGATGCCAAGGAAGTTGGAATACACCTGGTCAACACCAGCCTGGACCAGCGCCGACGCTTGCGGTGACGGGCCTTTCATCAGGTCGGGTTCGCCGGACAGCGGCGTCGTTTTGATTCCGTCGGCACCGACGCCGAGTTTGGCCAATGTCCCCTGAAAGCTTGGCAATATGCCAAACACACCAATGGACCCGGTGATGGTGGAAGGTTCGGCGTAGATATAATCGCCCGGCGTCGACACCCAATAGCCGCCTGACGCCGCCACGCTGCCCATTGAGACAACAACCGGCAGTTTCTGCGCCTTGGCGGCTAAGATTGCTTCACGTATCCGTTCCGATGCGATCACCGATCCGCCGGGGCTGTCAACGCGAACGACAAGAGCTTTGAGGTTGCCCTTTGCAATGCCCTTTTCAATTTCGCGGGCGATAGTGTCGCCGCCCGCAACGCCGGGTCCGGCGCGGCCATCGACGATTTCGCCGGCAACGGTCACAATACCAATGGGTCCGCTGCTTTTGCTGAGCGTTTGGCGTTCATAGGCGGCCAATTTGATCCGTTGATAGCCATCGGCGGTATCCGCCTTGCCGCCGAGCTCAGCCAGCCGCTCGTTATAGGCTTCGCGGCCGCCGATTTTGTCGATCAGCTTGAGATCCACCGCCGCTTTGGACAGGTCATTACCTGCGGCTGTCACAATCGCGACCGGATCGGCCAGAAACCGATCAATCCCGGCCTTGGCGGCTGGACGCGCCTGCCCGACGTCCTGCTTCCAGATTTCCAGGAGGGAATCGCCGAGCGCCTGGGCATTCTGGCGCGCTTCGGGCGACATATCGCTGCGCGTGTACGGCTCGACCGCCGACTTATAGGTGCCGACGCGATAGATGTTGGCCGTCACGCCCAGCTTATCGAGCAAACCCTTGTAATAAAGATTGCTGTGGCCGGGGCCGGCAACCGCAACGGCACCCAACTTTGGCATCCAGATTTCGGACGCGTGGGAGGCGAGCTGGTAGCGGTCGTCGGTATAGCCGGTGGCAAAGGCAACAACCGGCTTTCCGGTTTTGCGAAACTCATCCAACGCGGCGCCGAGCGAGGTTAGTGCCGCCTGACCGCCGCCCATGAAGCCGTCGAGATCCAGCGCAACTGCCTTCACACTGCTGTCGTCCTTGGCGGCGCGCAGCGTGGCAATTAGGTCGCGAAGGCGATGCTCTTTCGTTACGCGCGCTCCGCCCGCAACCGCCGCTAGCGTGTCGGGTTCGCTGGGCTGCTCAACGACAAATCCGTCAAGGTCCATTGCCAGCACACCGCTGCCTGTCGCTTCTGGCTTGGCAGAAAGGACGGAATAGAGAAGGCCGAAGAACAGCAGCATGAATATCAGGACCAACGCGTCCTTCACGCCAACTAACAATTTCCACACTGCGCGAACAAACCGCATTGCCGTCTCCTTTGTTGGATCGATTAGCGCAGCCGATCGCTCTCTCCCAAGCATATTCGACAGGCGGCCATTTACCCGGTCCGTCAAACTGCTAACGGCTGAAACGATGGAGTTGACGATAAACGACAAGGTCGCGTGGCGCAGAGAAGCAAAGTCGACGCTGCAATTGGCGTGGCCGCTGATCCTGTCCAACCTTACCATGTCGGCCATCCAGGCGACGGACGTTGTCCTTTTGGGGTGGCTGGGTGCGCGTCAATTGGCGGCGGCGGCCTTGGGCCTCAACCTCACCTTCGCGTTCAGTCTAGTCTGCCTGGGGCTTGTAACGGCGTCGTCTCCGATGATGGCGACCGCACTCGGCGCCAAGCGGCGCAGCGTTCATGAGGTGCGGCGGACCTTTCGCCAATCGATCTGGCTTATTCTGACGGTCACGGTGCCGATCTGGCTTGTCCTGTATAATTCGGAACCAATCATCCGGTCACTGGGACAGGAGCCCGCCCTCGCACGCGACGCGCAAGTGTTTCTGCACGGCTATCTTTGGTCGATGTTGCCGTTTTTGCTGTTCCAGGCGATGCGCAACTTTGTTGCGGCACTTGAACGTCCGGGATGGGTTCTGGTGATCAGCATTGTTGGCATCACTCTCAACGCACTGCTCGGCTACGGCCTGATCTTTGGTCATTTCGGTCTTCCGAAGCTCGGGATATTCGGGGGCGGCCTTGCCAGTTCGATCGTATGGTCGCTGCTGGTTGTCCTGCTCGCTGTCGTTATCATGACCGACCGGCAATTTCGGCGGTTCCACCTGTTCGGCCGCCTGTGGCGTCCCGATTGGCCGCGCTATCGGCGGATGTGGCGGCTGGGGCTGCCGATCGGCTTAGCGATGGGCTTCGAAGGCGGCGTGTTCAGTGCAGCCGCCTATCTGATGGGCCTGATCAGCGCCGAAAGCGTTGCCGCCCATGCCGTTGCCCTTCAAATCGCCGCGATGAGCTTCATGGTGCCGTGGGGCATGTCTCAGGCGGCGACGGTTCGAGTTGGCCTGTTCCTTGGGCGCGGCGACCCGGCCGGCATTACGCGCGCAGGCTGGACCGCCTGGATTTTTGGCGTCGGTTTCATGGCCGCCATGGCGTTGGTCATCTGGGCGTTTCCGCACCAGCTTATAACCCTCTTCCTGGACGATACGCCCGCCAATGCGCAGGTTATCGCGCTTGGTGTCTCGTTCCTGGGGGTAGCGGCGATCTTCCAGATCGTCGATGGTGCGCAGGTTGTAGGCGCCGGAATGCTCCGCGGCCTGCACGACACGAAGGTGCCAATGATCTTCACCTTCGTCGGATATTGGGCAATTGGTATTGGTGTCGGGGCGTGGCTTGCCTTCGCCCGCGGCTGGGAAGGCATTGGCATTTGGACGGGCCTGGCCATCGGCCTTGCTATCGTCGCGGTGCTGATGCTGTGGCGCTGGACCCGGCGCGCGGCGCTGGGCCTGGTGCCTCAGGCCTCGATGTCGACGACGTCGCCTAGCTTGGTCATGCCATAAAGCGCCTTGGCCATCGGCGCGGGCAGGCGGATACAGCCATGGCTTGCCGGATGACCGGGAACGACACCGGCGTGGAAGGCGCGCCCCCATTTGTCGAGCCGCTGCATGAACGGCATCGGCGCATTTGAATATTTGTTCGACCGGTGGAATGGCTTTTTCTGCAGGATTTTCCACTGCCCCGGATCGGTCGGATGGTCCGGCACACCATGCGACGAGGTAGACATGGCGACGAGTTGATCCGCCTTGAACACATAGGTCTTCTGATTGCGCAGGCTGACCAAAATGCGGACTGGTCCGGTCTTTGGCATCGCCTTCGCCGGAAGGATTGCATATTCACCCGGCTTCAGCAGCTTGCCGGGGAACACGATGGCCGCCTGTTGTTCCGCCGCGACCGTCATGGGATTGTCGATAACGACCGGAGGCGGCGGATCGGGCTGCGCAACCTGCTGCACCGTTGAACAGCCCGCCACCATCAGAGCCGCCATGGCCGGGATTAGAATTTTCTTCATTGTCTTTCAGTGCCTTAGAAGGTTAATCACAATTAGCTTTGCCGATGTGCGCGGGAAAGCCAAGCGGGAATCTTCATCGTTCCGCCGTTCACGCCATTGACATGTAGGGCAGTGACACCCAAATCGCCGCCAACGCTGGCACTCGCATGTTGTGAGTGCCAATGCGCGCAATTTCAATCCGAAGCAAAAGGGCATTCAAACCATGGGTTTCAGACCGCTTCATGACCGCGTCCTCGTCCGCCGTGTCGAGGCAGAAGAAAAGACCGCCGGCGGGATCATCATCCCGGATTCGGCAAAGGAAAAGCCGCAGGAAGGCGAAGTCATCGCCGTCGGCACCGGCATTCGCGCCGATGACGGCAAGCTGACGCCGCTGGACGTCAAGGCCGGCGACAAGATCCTGTTCGGCAAATGGTCGGGCACCGAAGTGAAGATCGACGGTGAAGACCTCATCATCATGAAGGAAAGCGACATCCTCGGGATCGTCGGCTGACCTTTCGCGGACGGGTGGAATGCTGCTCGTCACCGCGAACATTCGGACCATTCGGATTTAGAGAAAGGGTAGCCAGATGGCAGCCAAGGACGTGAAATTCAGCCGTGATGCGCGTGAGCGCATCCTCAACGGCGTCGATATCCTCGCCAATGCGGTGAAGGTGACGCTGGGCCCGAAGGGCCGCAACGTCGTCATCGACAAGAGCTTCGGCGCTCCGCGCATCACCAAGGACGGCGTCACCGTCGCCAAGGAGATCGAGCTCAAGGACAAGTTCGAGAACATGGGCGCCCAGATGGTGCGCGAAGTGGCCTCGAAGACCAACGACATCGCTGGCGACGGCACCACCACCGCGACGGTTCTCGCGCAGGCGATCGTCCGCGAGGGCATGAAGTCGGTCGCGGCCGGCATGAACCCGA
>NZ_CAMLDL010000027.1 GCF_946478955.1 uncultured Sphingomonas sp.
AGCACAAGAAGGATGTCGTCATCCTGCTCGATTCCATCACCCGCCTCGGCCGCGCTTACAACACCGTGGTTCCCTCGTCGGGCAAGGTGCTGACCGGCGGTGTCGATGCCAACGCCCTCCAGCGTCCGAAGCGCTTCTTTGGCGCTGCCCGCAACATCGAGGAAGGTGGCTCGCTGTCCATCATCGCTACCGCGCTGATCGATACTGGATCGAAGATGGATGAAGTCATTTTCGAAGAGTTCAAGGGCACCGGCAACAGCGAAATCGTCCTCGACCGCAAGGTCGCCGACAAGCGCATCTTCCCCTCGCTCGATGTCGGCAAGTCCGGCACCCGCAAGGAAGAACTGCTTGTCGATCAGGCAACGCTTACCAAAATGTGGGTGCTCCGCCGGATTCTGATGCAGATGGGAACCGTCGACGCAATGCAGTTCCTTCTCGACAAAATGAAGGACGCCAAGTCCAACGAGGACTTCTTCAACTCGATGAACCAGTAAGCTGAGCCCGCAAATCGGACACGCTTCATGCGTGTCCGACGCACGGTCTCGACGGAGCGAAGATGCCTGCAATTCCGCCCCTCAACTTTGCATCCGTGTTTACACCCAGCGGCCTGAGCCAATTGGGGCAGATCATCATTGGTGACCTCACTATGGCCGGTGACAATGTCGTCATCATGGGGTCGATTGCATCCGGGCTGCCCGATCGGCAGCGCCGCCGGGTGTTGTTGCTTGGCGTATCTATGGCGCTCGTTTTCCTGATCACCTTTGCGGTGCTGGCGACGCAGCTGCTGAAGATTACAGGGCTGGTGTTTGCGGGCGGACTGCTATTGCTGTGGGTCGCCTACAATATGTTCCGGGAACTTCACCCTGCACAGGTCGTCATCGCCGACGATCCGGACACGGCAGAAGTTGAGGGGCCGCCAGCAACAAAAAGCTTCTTCAAGGCGGCGGTGGCGATCACCATCGCCGACCTATCCATGAGCCTCGACAATGTGTTGCTGGTCGCGTCAATCGCGCGCGATAACCCCGCGCTGTTGTTCATCGGTCTGACCTTTTCCGTTCTGTTCATGGGTTTTGCGGCGAACTATGTCGCCCGCCTGATCCAACGCTACCATTGGATCAACTACATCGGCCTCGTCGTTATTCTCTATGTGGCGGGGAAAATGATCTATGAAGGCTGGATGGGCGGCGATCATGTCCTGGGATTGCGAACCTTGCTCGGCCTCTAAGCTTTTTGGGTAGACCTGTGGGCTGTTTCCCCCCATGAGGACGGCGAGGGCAGCTGATAAAACAGGGTAAGTTTGATGTTTGACCTTTTGGCCATGGTGGCCGCCGCTGCTCATCCCGCAAGCTTTGGCAGTCCCGCCGATATCTGGGACGCGATTGTCCGCGATTTTTCCAACATCGGACAACCGGGCGCGATGGCGGCCTTTCTGCAAGTACTTCTGATCGACCTGGTTCTGGCGGGCGATAATGCCATTGTCGTCGGCGCGCTCGCCGCTGGTCTTCCAGCGGAGCAGCGCAAGAAGGTAATCATGATCGGTGTCATTGCGGCATTGGTCCTGCGGATCGCCTTTGCTCTAGTCGTATCGCAGCTCTTGCAGATTGTCGGTCTCGTTCTGGCGGGCGGCTTCCTTCTTCTGTGGGTCGGTTGGAAAATGTGGCGCGAGCTTCGCCACGACGCCGGACAGAGCGCCGGGTCGCCGGAGATCGAAGGCGATGAGCATAGCGGTGTCCGCTCATCCAAAACGTTCGCCAGCGCCGCTTGGGCCGTGGCGGTCGCTGATATTAGCATGAGCCTGGACAACGTGTTGGCCGTGGCCGGCGCCGCGCGCGACCATCCTGGCATTTTGATTGTCGGTTTGATCTTTGCCGTTGCGCTGATGGGCATCGCTGCCAACATCATCGCACGCTACATTGAGCGTTATAAGTGGATTGCCTACGTCGGCCTCGCCGTCATCATGTGGGTCGCACTAAAGATGATCTGGGACGGTTGGCACGATGTTGCCCCGGTCCTCGGATTCCTCAGCTGAATGGGGTAGGGGCGCTGGAATGAGCGCCCCTCAAACCATCGTCGCTTTATCGAGCGGCCGTCCGCCCGCCGCCATTGCCGTGGTGCGCGTTAGCGGACCGGATGCTGTCAATGTCGTGCGGGCATTGGCGGGCCGCGTTCCGCCCGCGCGCCGGGCAAGCCTCACGCGCTTGATCAACCCCAACAGCGGCGATGTGCTTGATGACGCGTTGACGATCATTTTTCCGGGTCCAACCAGCGCCACAGGCGAGGATCTGGTCGAATTCCATTGTCACGGGGGCAGAGCGACGATTGAAGCGGTCATTGACGCTATTCTATCTCTTGAGGGGTTACGGCTTGCGGAACCGGGCGAGTTCACCCGGCGCGCACTTGGCAACGGACGGCTCGACCTAACGGAGGCCGAAGGCCTGGCGGATCTGCTTGCGGCCGAAACAGAGCTTCAGCGCAAATCGGCGATGCTTCGCGCCGGCGGCGCGCTTCGTCGTGAGATTGAGAGCTTTCGTGACGCGATTCTCGCCCTGTCGGCGCGGGCGGAGGTGGCGATTGACTATGCCGACGAAGACGATGGCGCAGAGGCGGACGATCGCCTGACGCCGGATATTGCAGCGCTCAGCCAATCCATGTTTGCACTTGCCAATGCGCCGCGCGTCGAGCCGCTTAGGAACGGCATCAGGGTGGTCATAGCAGGGCCGCCGAATGCCGGAAAATCTAGCCTTATCAACGCGTTGAGCAAAAGTGATCGGGCAATTGTGACAGATTTGCCGGGGACGACACGGGACGTAATCGAGGTACCGTTAGCAATTGGGGGCCTCCCCTTTCTGCTGATTGATACCGCCGGCCTGCGAGAAAGCGATGATGTGGTTGAATCCATCGGCATTGAACGGGCATCGGCCGAGGTTGCCGCCGCCGATCTGTTGCTATGGATGGGGAATTCTTCCGATTTGCCCCCAGGCGATCATGTATTGCTGTTGCGGCCGAAGGCGGATCTTGCGGCACCTGGAGCGGATCACGGCGGCCTGCCGATCTCATCAACGACCGGGCAGGGGTTGGATGCATTGATCGGATGGTTAATTGATCAGGCGAAGAAGTTGCTTCCGGGGAGTGGTGATTTGGCGCTGGATCGACGTCAGCATGCGCTGCTGGACCAGGCGATTGCGGCGCTTAAACGCGCATCGGTGCTGGCCGATCCTGTGTTGATGGCAGACGAGCTTCGCGTAGCGCGGACGGCGCTTGACGGGATAACCGGCCGTGCCGGCGTCGAAGATCTGCTTGATTCACTTTTCGGGCGTTTCTGCCTGGGCAAATAGGGTGGGGGATGGCGGACTGGCGAATTCGGCTTCCCGCTTCGCTAACTGCCCCAACCATGCGGCACTTGTGACGGCGCCAGTCGGCCAGTGCCGCCACCGATGGATAATGTTTCACGTGAAACATCGATTTGATCGGACGCATCTTATTCAATATGGAGCGACACATGTTTGATGTGTTGGTCATAGGTGGCGGTCACGCGGGATGTGAAGCGGCTTGCGCGGCGGCGCGTCGCGGTGCGCGTGTAGGCCTTGTGACATTTGGTGCGATCGATTTGGGTCAGATGAGCTGCAATCCGTCGATTGGGGGTGTCGGCAAGGGCCATTTGGTTCGCGAGATCGATGCGCTCGGGGGCATCATGGCAATTGCAGCAGATCGCGCGGCAATCCATCGCCGTATGTTGAATGCGAGTAAGGGAAGTGCTGTTCGGGGACCGAGGGTCCAGGCGGATCGGCGCCGTTATCGGACCGCCGTCGCCGCGCTTATTGCGGATCATGGCGTGGCGGTTATCGAGGATGAAGTCACTCAGCTGCTTACCGCAGGTGGTCGGGTGTCCGGGGTCGCGCTGGGCGGCGGATCGACACTCACGGCGGCCGCCGTTGTTGTCAGCACTGGCACGTTCCTCGGTGCTACACTGTTTCGCGGCGAGGAGCGGTGGGATGGGGGCCGTGCGGATGGGCGATCATCGATCGTGCTGGGCAATCAAGTTCGAGAGTTGGGTCTCGCCGAGGGTCGCCTAAAGACCGGAACCCCGCCGCGCCTTGACGGGCGAACCATTGATTGGTCACGCCTCACCCCGCAGCCAAGCGACGTGGATGTGTGGACGCTTTCTCTGCAAGGAACTTCGGATCCTTTGCCGCAGCTCGCATGCGCGATTGCGCGGACCAATGCTCGCACACATGACATCATAAGATCCGGTCTCGGCCGGTCTCCGCTGTTCGCCGGGGCGATCGAGGGGCGAGGCCCCCGATACTGTCCGTCGATAGAGGACAAGATCGTCCGGTTCGGAGACCGGGAAGGGCACCAACTGTTCCTCGAACCGGAAGGGCTTGATGATCCTCTTATTTACCCCAACGGGATATCGACATCTTTGCCGACGGACGTGCAACAGGATCTTGTAAATTCGGTAGATGGCCTAGAGTCAGCTAGGATAGTCCGACCGGGCTATGCGGTTGAATATCAATACGCTGATCCGCGGAAGCTGCGGCCGACGCTGGAGCACCGTGATGTTGGCGGGTTGTTCTTTGCCGGTCAGCTGAATGGTACCACCGGTTATGAAGAGGCGGCTGCCCAGGGTCTCGCAGCGGGGGCGAATGCTGCGGCGACGGCATTGTCTCTGAACCCAATCACATTTGATCGTGCGTCCAGCTATCTGGGGGTGATGATCGATGATCTCACGGTACAGGGCGTGAGTGAACCTTATCGTATGCTCACCGCGCGGTCAGAATATCGCTTGTACTTGCGGGCCGATAATGCGGGAACGCGACTTGGTTCTCTGGCTATCGATGCGGGGCTGCTTTCCGCAGATCGGCGCCGACTCTACCAGAAGCACCAGGAGGCCAAGGCGCTTGCTGTCGCAGCGTTGGCGGAGCTGCGAAGCGGTGCCGAGATGGGGCTTGGTGTGGAGCCTTCGCGCAAGCCGCTGTCTGAATGGGCGCGACGCGGTGATCTGCAAGAAACGGTAGCTGAGCAACTTGGCGGGGGATCGGCTTCCCGGGAAGCGTTGGACGATGCAATTTATGCCCCTTACCTTGACCGTCAACGCCTTGAGGAAAGGGCGCGTGAAAAGGATCGCCTTGTCGCCTTTCCTGAAGATTTCGCGTTTGACGGCGTTCCGGGTCTATCCAGTGAGATGCGGGAGCGGCTGGAAACGGTGCGACCGGCAAATCTTGATCAGGCGTCTCGTATTGCAGGTATCACACCGGCAGCACTGTCTGCGCTTCATTTTGCGCTCGCTCGCCGTGCTGCATGATTGAGCGCATCTCCCAGGTCGCGAAGTGCGATGTTTCACGTGAAACATATGGGAAGCTTGAAAATTATGTCAGCGAACTGCTGGCGGAATCAGAGCGTCAGAATCTCATCTCGCCGACGACCCGAGAGGACGTGTGGGAGCGTCACGTCGTCGACGGAGCGCAGCTCGTCGGTCTGGCGCAACCGGGATCGTGGGTAGATGTTGGGTCTGGGGCAGGGTTGCCTGGTCTCGTCATCGCCATTCTTACTGACGCACCTGTTACCCTGGTGGAGCCGCGGCGGTTGCGAGTTGATTTCTTGCAACGCTGTGCTCAATCGCTCGGCTTGGACAATGTGGCAGTTGTTTGCACTAAAGCGGAGCGCGCTGCAGGCCATTTTGACAATATCACGGCGCGGGCGGTTGCATCGCTCGACAAATTGTTGGGGATAACTCACCATTTGGCGCACAATGAGACGAAATGGCTGCTTCCCAAAGGCCAAAAGGCGCAAAGCGAACTGGAAGAGGCGCGCAGAAACTGGCAGGGTAGATTCTCGCTGGTGGAGAGCGCTACCAATCCCGATGCGTCGATCATCGTCGCGTCCGAGCTAAGGCCAAGGGGGAAAAGATGATCCGCGTTGCCGTCGCCAATCAGAAGGGCGGGGTGGGGAAGACCACCACGGCCATCAATCTCGCAACGGCCCTGGCTGCAATCGGGTGGAAAGTGTTGCTGCTTGACCTTGATCCTCAGGGGAATGCGTCGACAGGTCTCGGTATTGGTCAGGCGCAGCGCGAGAAGTCGAGCTATGACGTTCTGATTGGCGACGCCAGCCTTGGTGAGGCCGCTGTCGCTACCAAGGTGCCGCGGCTTGATATCGTTCCCGCGACCGTCGATCTGTCCGGCGCGGAGGTCGAGATGGTCGGTATGGACGACCGCACGCACCGTCTGGCCCAGGCATTTGACGAGGCACCAGAAGGACGCTGGGACATTTGCTTGATGGATTGCCCGCCGTCGCTCGGCCTGCTGACCGTCAACGCACTGGTGGCGTCGCAGCAACTTCTCGTGCCGCTGCAATGCGAGTTTTTTGCGCTTGAGGGACTCAGTCAGCTTTTGCAGACCGTTGAACGTATAAGGCAGGCGTTCAATCCAGATCTCGCGATCCTCGGCGTCGCGTTGACCATGTTTGACCGCCGCAACAACCTGTCGCAGCAAGTCGCGGAGGATGTTCGGGCCTGCCTAGGGTCGGCGGTGTTCGAAACGGTGGTGCCGCGTAATGTCCGATTGTCGGAGGCGCCCAGTCACGGGCTGCCCGCGTTGATCTATGACCTGAAGTGTCCGGGTTCGGAGGCGTATCTTCGGCTCGCTCGGGAAATTATGGCGCGTCTTCCGCGCCTTGCGGCGGAGGCAGCATGAAGAAGCCAGCGGGGCTTGGGCGCGGACTTAGCGCGCTTATCGATGAGGCAGTCCGTCCATCATCGTCGACCAATGAGTCTGGGCCCTCGGCGGGCGCCCGTGAAATTGAAATCGGGCGAATTCGCCCCAATGCCAATCAACCGCGCAAAGCCTTTGATGAGGTCGCCATTGCGGAACTGGCGGCATCGATACGAGAGCGGGGAGTTCTCCAGCCGATTCTGGTTCGACCAAGCGGCGACGGATTTGAGATCATCGCCGGGGAGCGGCGGTGGAGAGCTGCCCAGCAGGCGCGGCTTCACAAAATCCCTGCCTTGGTGCGCTCGCTGGATGACGCGGCGACGGCCGAAATTGCCCTTATTGAGAATGTTCAGCGCGAAGATCTGAATGCGATTGAGGAGGCGGAGGGGTACCGTCAACTTATTGTTACCTATTCTCACACGCAGGATGAGGTGGCAAAGCTGGTTGGTAAATCGCGCAGCCACATCGCCAACCTATTGAGATTACTTGATCTTCCTGCCGAAGTTCGTGAAATGCTGTTGCGAGGCGATATCAGCATGGGCCATGCCCGCGCTGTGCTTGGTGCCGCAGATCCGGCAGGGCTCGCAAAACAGATATTGGCAGACGGACTTTCCGTGCGCCAGACCGAAAAGCTCGCGCGGGAGTCGAAGCCGAGATCCCCGATCGAAACCAAATCATCGGTCGCTGCCTCAAACCGGCCCGCCGATGCCGATTTAGCGGCCTTGGAGCGTCAGCTTGGTGATCTCCTCGGATTGAAGGTCAAAGTCGCGCACGGCGCAGCCGGCGGGACCGTCGCCCTTCATTACAGCAGCCTCGATCAACTCGACATGATCTGCCAGCGCCTGTCGGGCGAACCTATCTAGGGCTTATCGTTTTCCGGCAACGCGGGCGAATGCAATCAGTGTCTCACCCAGCGCCGCCTCGTCAGCGACATTCGTAAAGACCAGCTGCTGTTCAAGCTCTGCAACACGCCGCGCGGCCTCGGCGATGCGCTCAGCGGACCAGCTCGCCAACAACCGCTGCACGAGCGGCTTATCCTTCCAAAACAGCGCCTTACCCATTGACGTCAAGACGGCATCGGGTCGTTCGCCACCTTCGACGCGGGCGCGAAGCGGCGCGAGCATCAGCAGGCGGCGTTGGAGCGAGCGGAGAATGGGAATTGCCTCCGACCCGCCGTGGGGCAAACGCGCAAGTTCATCGAGTACCGCGTCCATTCGCCCCGACAGCGCGAGATCGCCAAGTTTCAACCAATCGCCCTCCGCCGAATCAGCGCCGACAGCGTCCAGATCATCATGTGACAAGTCGCGGGGCTCGTCGGTCGACACGCCGACGAACATCGCCAACTTCTCAAGCTCTTGTGCGGCAATCGCCTGGTTCCCGCCGCTCGCATGTGAAATACGCTGGGCAAGATCGGGGGCTATGCGGAGGCCAACGTTACGTCCTAAATCGACCACGAGCCGGTCCATGTCCCGACCTTCGGGAACGTAGGACACATGACTCAGCGCCGCACCGTGGGATTCTGCGAGCTTGAGCAGGGAGGACGTCTTACGCAGCGGGCCCGCAAGCGCGATGACGGCACTCTCGCTTGCTGGTGCATCCAGCAATGCCTGGACGCCCTCCACGATTTCCTCTCCCGCCGGTTCGATCCAGATCGCACGCGGGCCGCCAAACAACGCCATTGCGCCCGCTTCATCGGCAAGGCTGGCCGGATCCAGCTTTACCGAGTTGCCCAGAACGATGAATTTCTCCGCGTCGCCCAAGCCTTTGAGCAAGCGTATCGCGAGGGCCCGCGACCCGGCTCCATCTGCACCGTGAAAAAGATAGAATCGAATGGCAGGGTCTGGCCGATCCAGGGCAGCCGGATACTGGCCCTTCGCGGTCTTCATGGCCGCTGTGGGCGGTGCGTCATGAACAAGCCCAATCGGGCAACGATCTGATCCGCAACCAATGCTGCCAGTCGTTCCTGTGCGCTTTGCTCTGCGGCAACCGTCGCATATTCCGAACTGACGACGTCAATTCCGGCGTCCGCGCCAGCGGTCGCATCCAGAATCACCTGTCCGTTCTGAGTATCAATCAAACGGTAGCGCGCACGCAACGTCCGGCGTTCACGCGTAACGGCACTGTCGCCGCGAATGCCGAACCCGGAGATATCGTCGTCCAGCTCTACCTCAAGCCGGTAAGCTGCATCACCCTTGTTGGAACCAAGCCGGTCCACCAAGGCGTTTCGCACTAACCAACCGGCCCGCTCGGGGATCGGCGCGACCTGAACAGACGCAAGCGATGTAGCGACCACCCCATTTGCGCCGCCGCTGTACATGGGCCGGAGGCCGCAGCCACCAAGCAGGAGCATTAACGCAAGGGCGATCACTCTCATCACGCGACGATATTCACCAAACGGTCGGGAACAACAATGACCTTCCGCGGCGGATTGCCGTCGAGTTGCGTCTGAATCTTGCTCGACGCCAGTGCCAGGGCTTCGACCGCCTCGCGGGGGGCGCCCCGGGGCGCGACAATCGTATCGCGCAACTTGCCGTTCACCTGGACCGCGATGGTGACTTCATTATCCACCAGCAGGGCGGGATCATGGTCGGGCCAGGCCGCATCAGCGATCAATTCCGTTTCGCCGCGCTGTGTCCAGGCCTCTTCGGCAAGATGCGGCGCACCTGGCGATACCAGAAGCAGCAATGTACGAATGGCCTCATCACGGTCCGCGCTGGGGGCGGCTCGTTCAATGGCGTTGGTCAATTCATACAGGGCAGCCACCGATTTGTTGAACTGCAGTCCCTCAATCGCCTCGCCCACGGCAACGATCGTCCGGTGAACCTTTCGCCGCAGCGACAGATCCTCGCCCTCACCGGCAATCGGGGACATGGCCAGCCGCCAAACGCGCTGAACAAAGCGCGCGGCGCCATCAATGCCACTCTCTGACCATTCGAGGTCGCGTTCCGGCGGGCTGTCCGACAGCATGAACCAACGAACCGCGTCGGCGCCGTAACGGGCCAAAATCGGCTCCGGGTCGACTGTGTTCTTCTTGGATTTGGACATTTTCTCGACGCGGCCGGTCTCGACGTCAGACCCGGTCGCCTGCTCGATCAAATGACCGGACTCGCCCACGACCACTTCCGACGGGCTCAGCCAGCGCCCGTCCAGACTCTTGTACGTCTCATGCGTCACCATCCCTTGGGTGAACAAACCCTTGAACGGCTCCTGCACGGCAATCTTCCCCATGTGCTGAAGCGCACGCGTCCAGAAACGGGCGTAGAGCAGGTGGAGAATCGCATGTTCGACACCGCCGATATACTGGCCGACCGGAAGCCATTGCTCCGCTTCTGCCCGGTCGAACGGCTTGTCGTCTGGCTGACTTGCAAACCGAATGAAATACCAGCTGGAATCGACAAATGTATCGAGCGTGTCGGTTTCGCGCCGCGCCGGCTTGCCGCAAATGGGACAATCGACCTTGCCCCAGGTGGGATGCCGATCAAGCGGATTGCCCGGCACATCGAAACTGACGTCTTCCGGGAGGACGATCGGCAATTGATCGCGCGGAACGGGTACTGCGCCATGTTCCGCGCAATGAATCACCGGGATAGGCGTGCCCCAATAACGCTGGCGGGAAACACCCCAGTCGCGAAGACGGAACTGGGTGGTGCCCTTGCCCCAACCTGCCGCTTCGGCGCGGCGGATGACCTCGACGCGGGCTTCGGCAGACGTCAATCCGTCTAGAAACTGGGAATTGACGACGACTCCCTCACCAACCTCTGCTTCGACGACCGGTGCGTCGGCGCCGCTGGTGTCGGCGGCCACCACCCGCTTGATTGGCAGATGGTATTTGGTGGCAAATTCGAAATCGCGCTCATCATGGGCCGGGCAGCCGAACAGAGCGCCGGTCCCATAGTCCATCAGCACAAAATTCGCGATCCACACGGGAATCATCTGCTCCCTGTCGAACGGATGGACCACCTTCAGACCTGTATCGAAGCCCAGCTTTTCGGCGGTTTCGATTTCGGCAGCACTCGTCCCACCGGCGCGGGCCTTGGCGATGAATTCAGCAACGTCGGCGCGCTCTGCCGCCAACGCCTCGGCAATCGGATGCCCCGGCGCGATCGCCACAAAACTGGCGCCGAAAATCGTGTCGGGACGCGTGGTGAACACCTCGACGTCGCAATTCTCGCCGCCTGGCGGCGTGTCGGCCAGACGGAAACAGAATTGCAGGCCGCGGCTCTTGCCAATCCAATTGGCCTGCATCAGCCGGACCTTGTCGGGCCACTGGTCCAACGTTGCCAGGCCATCGAGCAATTCGTCAGCAAAATCAGTGATTTTAAGGAACCACTGGTTCAGCTTTTTGCGCTCCACCGTCGCGCCGGACCGCCATCCTTTGCCGTCGATCACCTGCTCATTGGCGAGCACCGTCATGTCGACGGGATCCCAGTTGACCTCGCTTTCCTTTCGATAAACGAGACCAGCATCCATCAGGTCGAGGAACAATGCCTGCTCCTGACCGTAATAATCGGGCTCACAGGTCGCGAGTTCCCGGCTCCAGTCGATGGCGAAGCCGATCCGTTTCAACTGATTGCGCATGGTGGCGATATTCTCGCGCGTCCAGGCGCCGGGATGAACTTTCTTTTCCATCGCCGCATTTTCGGCCGGCATGCCGAACGCGTCCCACCCCATGGGATGAAGCACCTCAAAGCCCTTCATCCGGCGATACCGGGCCAAGACGTCGCCCATGGTGTAATTGCGGACATGGCCCATGTGGATGCGACCCGACGGATAGGGGAACATCTCCAACACATAGGATTTCGGCTTGCTGCTGCTGCTGTCAGCCTCAAATGTCTGGTCGTCCGCCCACCGCTTCTGCCAGCGCTGGTCGGCAACCGCCGGATCGAAGCGGTCGGTCATGGCTGGCCGGTCTTAACCGCTGACGGTGGCGCGGCGGAGGTCGCGGGCGCGGGTCAGGATGATATCTTCCAGCTTCTGGACGGTGGCGGCCGACACCGGCGCGTCGACCCATTGGCCGCCCTGATTGACCTGGCGGCTGGCCGCGACTTTCAGCGCGTCGGCACGCAAATCCTGATCGACGATCGACACTGTCATCTTCACCCGTTCATTCGGCGTGCGGGGATTGACGTACCAATCGGTTACAATCACGCCGCCATTGCTGTCGGCGGTCACCAGCGGTGCAAACGACAGGGTATCCACCGCCGCTCGCCACAGATAGCTGTTGACGCCGATCATGGTCATTTTGGACGGGGCCAGCTCGGTCGGGATTTCCTTGTTACGCGAACAGGCGGTCAAGGTCGTTCCGGCAATGGCCAGGGCGGCAACGGTATAGGTCAAACGGGACATCGCAGCTCTCTTCAAGGAAGGCATTGGAAAGCGTTATAGAAGCTGGGCGTTTCCGGGCAAGCGCGAGAATCTTGTACTGGTATGAGACGTTTTTGTGGATTCCCCGCAACAGGCCCAATTAGAATTGAATCCTGTCATGGAACCGACAGCGTTGTGAGACTATGTAGAGGTTGAACAGGAGTCCGAAGACCGTGAACGACAGGGGCGAAAAACTGGCACATAAGGCTGCGCTTGCGCTGGCCGGTGCTGCGCTTGTCCTGTCGCCGGCGATTGGTCTTGCCGCTGCGCGGGACGCCCGGCCCCCTGCTATATCATTGAGTTTTGACAAGAATTCGGATTTCACGCCGACGGGTGCAGATCCGCGTCTTGCGGCGATGTTCGCCAATAAGGCGTCGCCGATTACGGATTTCAAATTTACCCCGGCCGCCGCAAAGGGCCGCCCGTCGCAGGTTCGAGTCGCGCTTCGTGGTAGTGCTGGAAACGTCGTGACTCGGCCGATTGAGGTGGTGACGGCTGCGCCAATGACGGCCCTTGCGCCGTCCAAATATGATCTTGGGGTATCGGTTGGTTGGAAGCGCTTGGCCGTTTCCGGCGATGTTGGCCGTGTATCCAGCATCGACCCGGCGGTTGGCACGCGTGAAACGGCAATTGTCGGGGTTAGCTATAACCTCAATAAATTCTCCGGCCGCGTCGCGGTGTCAGGTGAACGTAACCAAAGCCGGATTGCGCAGCTTCAGCGGCCCGACAACGTCGCCGTCGATTTGGGCGCAAGCTATAATGTCAGCCGTAACATCGCGCTGACCGGCGGCGTGCGTTATCGCATCGAAAAAGACCAGATTCCGGCCCTTGTTGATGATCGGCGCGAAGATAAGGCGGTTTACGTCGGCACTGCCTTCAAATTCTGAGCGCGTAGATCAGCCTAACCAGCAATCGATCCCGGCATAACCGATAAAGCCGTGCATGGCCGCGTCGGCCAGCCCACTTTCGTTCATGCCGCCCAGGGCGACGGCAGGCACACCCGCAATCCGTGCCAATTCCGCGCCATATTTCCAGCCAAGCGAGGGGCGGTCCGGGTGGGAATTTGTCGGGAAAAGCGGCGACACAAACACCAGCGCCGTTCTGTAACGCCGCGCCTGAGCGGCCTCATTCGCGTTATGCACGGATCGGCTGATCGGGAGCAGGCCGGGGAACCGCGTCGGTTGGTGCACCAGATCGGCGCCGACGCGGCGTGCCAGCATCGAATCGCGCGCCACCGCCAGCATCAATCCGCGGCGGCGACATAGGCGCGCGACCGACCGGGCCAACCGCGCCCGCTCGGCACCGGGCAATCTATCATGTCGAAACACTACGCCAGATCCGCGCGGCAGGCGGCGGATGGCGGCAAACAACTGATCACCCATTCGTTCATCAGTCATCAGCCAGCGTCTGGGCCAAGTGCGGGCGGCGCGTGACAGGTCTTGGCGTGCAGGCATGCCACCCTCTATAGCGCGGCGCATGAGCGATCCCAGAGCCCACCTCAATGACATTCGCGAGCGGATGACAAAGGCGGCCCGCGCGGCGAAGCGCGAACCTGCCGATACACAGCTAATCGCCGTCACTAAGAAGCGCCCGGTGGAGGATATCGAATCGCTTATTGCGGCTGGCGTGACCGATTTCGGTGAAAATCGAGTAGCGGAAGCGCAGGAAAAATGGGCGGCGCTGCGGCAGCAGCATCCCGAGATTCGCCTTCATATGATCGGGCAGCTTCAATCCAATAAAGCGGCGGACGCCGTCGCCCTGTTCGATGTCATCCATTCGGTCGATCGCGAATCCCTGCTCGACGCACTGGCAGCGGAAAGCGTGCGCCAGGGACGGGCGCCTGAAATTTATGTTCAGGTCAATATTGGCGATGAACCGCAGAAGGGCGGTGTGGCAATTGCCGATCTGCCGGCCTTTCTGGAAAAGGTCCGGGCCAGCCCGTTGCGCCTCAAGGGGCTAATGGCGATGCCGCCGCAAACATGGAGCGCCGTGCCCTACTTCGCCTTGCTTGCAAAATTGGCGCGGCGTCATGACGTCGACGGGCTTAGTATGGGCATGTCGGGCGATTTCGAAGAGGCGGTGATGCAAGGCGCGACGGCGGTTCGCATCGGCTCCGCCCTATTCGACGATTAATCTGCAACACCCGGGGCATGCGGCTACCACAATAGCTACAGGTGCCCGCTGCGATTCTTCTTGGTGGCGATATAGTCCGCATTATGCGGGTTGGTCGGCATATGGTGGGCGACGCGCTCCACGACATCGATGCCTTCTGCCTCAAGACCCGCGACCTTATTCGGATTGTTGGTCAAAAGCCTGACCTCATCTACCCCCAGCGCGCGAAACATTGCGGCCGCCATCGCATAATCACGCTCATCATCCGCAAAGCCAAGTCGGCGGTTGGCGTCCACGGTATCAAAACCTCGATCCTGAAGGGCATAGGCGCGCAACTTGTTCGCCAGGCCGATCCCGCGCCCTTCTTGTCGTAGGTAGAGGAGGATTCCGCCCCCCTCTTCACCGATAATGCGCAGCGCCTGTTTTAACTGCGGACCGCAATCGCATTTCAGGCTGCCGAAAACGTCACCGGTCAGGCATTCGCTGTGCAATCGGATCAGCGGCGGCCGTCCGCCAAATGCGCCGACGAGCAGCGCAACATGATCCTCACCCGAGCGAGGGTCGCGGAACGACACCATCTGCGACGGCGGAAGATCGTCAATCGGTAATTTTGCACGGGCGACGATTTGCGCCACCGGCTCCGCCGCAAGATCGGTTTCATCCAGAGTCAGGATGCCGGCCTGATCCGGAAGGCGCCAGAGGGCGGGTAGCAGGCCTGCCAGACGCGCCAGTTTCAGGGCTGCGTCGGCGCCGGGGGGTACCGGTACGGCCTGCGCCGGTCCAATCGGCGCCCGATCAAAATCCTGTCCGGGATCGGCCAGCGCGAATGCGGCGCCCTGATCCAACCAGGCGCAGCGATTGATCGCCACCGGTCCCGACGTTCCGGCAGCATTGGCCTGGTTATAAAGACCCAGGGCATCGGCGCGCTGCCCGGACACCAGCAAAAAGCTCTCATGGTGCGAATCAATCAAGTCCAGCATGGACTGGTTCGCCGTTTCGACCGCCAGCCAGCTTGAGCCGCCAACGGCAACCGGTCGCCCCGCCCGAAGCGCCGCGATCGCCCGTTCGAGCGATCCGTCGCGCATCAAATGTCCAGCTCCACGATCAACGGAACATGGTCGGATGGTCGTTCCCAACTACGCGCCGGCTCAAGCACTCGGTGCGCGGTCGCCTGGGCCGCGACTTCCTTGCTCGCCCACATATGGTCCAGCCGTCGTCCCCGGTCACTGGCCGCCCAATCCTGCGCACGGTAACTCCACCAGGTGAAGTTGCGCGCCGGAGCGGGGATGAACTGGCGGCCAAGATCGACCCAGTCGTGGCTCTGCTGAAGGCGGTTCAACGTCTCGACCTCAATCGGTGTATGGCTTACGACGTCAAGCAGCGCCTTGTGGCTCCACACATCGCTTTCGAGCGGCGCGATATTGAAATCTCCGACGATCAAAGTCGGCTGAGCCAACTTTTCGGACCAGCGGGTCATTCGCTCCAGAAAATCCAGCTTCTGACCAAATTTTGGATTCACGTCGCGATTCGGGACGTCGCCCCCCGCCGGGATGTAGACATTCTCCAGGCGAATGCCGTGGGGTAGCATGGCGCCAACATGGCGCGCTTCCCCATTGTCCTGCCAGTCATGGCGACCGCTGTCATACAGCGGAACGCGGCTCAGAATCGCGACGCCATGGTGCATCTTCTGCCCATTAAGCTCGTGATGAAGATAGCCGCGGCTGGTGAACGGGTCTGCGGGGAACACATCATTATGCGCCTTGGTTTCCTGCAGGCAGAGAATGTCCGGCTGCTCCTCGTCAAGCAATCGCTCGACGATATGGCTGCGCGCGCGGACACTGTTGATGTTCCAGGATATAATTTTGAGCTTTGTCACAGTGGTTCGGTAGCCGATGTTTTGATGAGAAAGGAGGGTCTTTTCGCATCAATCTCCCGGATGGACACAAATAGGAGGGCCTTTTCAGTTTGGATCCCCGGACCAAAATGAAAAGGCCCTTGCTCCGGGGGCATGGAGCAAGGGCCGACCAAGCGTTCGTCACGCAAGGCGATCGGCGGATACCCGGGTAACAGGGGGAAACCCCGGCGGTGCCGATCTAAACTCCGATTTACGCGCGCGAAGCTGTCTGCAGGCTTAATAGTTTCGAACCGCCACGCTTATTTCTTGATTGGCGCGAAGGTAAAACTGCTGTCCGCAACGCCCACATTGAAGCGTTGATTGGACAGCCGGACGGTGGTGCGCTTGTTCTGCGCATCGATCGCGGTCCAGCCTTCCAGGCGAAGGCCGCCGGGTGCACCGGCGACGCGCTGAAACGCCATCACCATGGTTCCGAATTCGGGGCGGCGGGCGTCGCGCGCGCGGACCACGATAACTTGCGGGCTATCGCTGGGCACGATCTTTGCGATCCGGCCAAGGTCGGGGTTGGGCGACAGGAGCACCGCCAGCGGCGATTTCGCAATCGCCCATTTGTTGTGCTGCTTCACGTCGTAATCGAGATAATGGAGCGTCGCTCCATCGCTGACGAGCAGGGCGTTTACGCCCTGACCATAGGCGAAGCGGATCTTGCCCGGCCGCTTCAGCGCAACCGTGCCCGCGATCTGCCGACCCTTGCCGTCCGTCTGGACAAAATTGGCGGTCATGCTGCTGGTCGCGGCAAGACTCGATTCCACCGCTTTCAGATCCGCGGCGGGATTGGCGGCCATCACCGGCGCCGCAATCAGGGCCACCGGGGCCAGCGCCCGGGCGAATGGTGATACAGAAATCATGGAAATCTCCCAAATTCACTTTGCGCCAAAGCTGACGTTCCCGGCTTGAATGCGCCCTGAACCTTCCGGTTCCCTATGGTTCAGCTTTGTCGCCCCCGATCAGATGGGATGGCCATTCGTGTCGATCAACACCTCGCGTCGGCCGACATGATCGGGTTGGCCGACCAGCCCGTCCTTCTCCATTCGCTCAATCAGGCGGGCGGCGCTGTTGTAGCCAACGCGCAATTGCCGCTGCAGATAGCTGGTCGATGCCTTCTGGCTTTCGGCGACGATCTGAATGGCCTTGCGGTACAGCTGAGTCTCCGGGTCATCGTCGCCAACCGGCGCACCGTCGAGCAGATAGCCGCCGTCCTCGGGCTCTTCGGTCACCGCCTGAATATAGTCGGGCGTGCCTTGCTTACGCCAGTGGTCGGCGATGGCGCGGACCTCCTCATCGCTGACAAAGGGTCCGTGGACGCGCAGGATCTGCTTGCCGCCGGGCATATATAGCATGTCGCCTTTGCCTAGTAGCTGCTCCGCACCCTGTTCGCCCAGGATTGTACGCGAATCGATCTTGCTGGTGACCTGGAAGCTGATCCGCGTGGGCAAATTGGCCTTAATGACGCCGGTACTGACATCGACCGATGGTCGCTGCGTTGCCATGATCAAATGGATCCCGGCCGCCCGCGCCTTTTGTGCCAGCCGCTGGATCAGAAACTCGACTTCCTTGCCGGCGGTCATCATCAGGTCGGCCAGTTCGTCCACCACCACCACAATCTGCGGCAGCGTTTCATATTCCAGCTCTTCGGTTTCATAGACCGGCTGACCAGTATCGGCGTCATATCCAGTCTGAACACGCCGACCCAGCGTCGACCCCTTGGCTTTCGCGTCACGCACCTTTTGGTTGAAACTCGCCAGCTGGCGTACGCCGAGCGAGGCCATCATCCGGTAACGCTCCTCCATCTGCTCGACGGTCCATTTCAGCGCACGGATCGCCTTACCGGGTTCTGTCACGACGGGCGCCAGCAAGTGCGGTATGTCATCGTAAATGCTGAGTTCCAGCATCTTCGGGTCGATCATGATCATCCGGCACTCATCGGGCGACAGCCGATAGAGAAGCGACAGGATCATGCAGTTAAGCCCGACCGATTTGCCCGACCCGGTGGTGCCGGCAACCAGAAGGTGCGGCATGGGCGCAAGGTCGGCGATAACGGGATCACCGCTGATATTCTTTCCCAGGATCAGGGGCAGCGACATGTTCTGATCCTCGAATGCCTGACTGCCAATGAGTTCGGTCAGGCTGACCATGTCGCGTTTGGCATTGGGTAATTCGATCCCGATCACCGTTCGCCCGGGGATGGTGGCAACGCGGGCCGACAGCGCCGACATGTTGCGGGCAATGTCATCGGCCAGGGCGATCACGCGGCTCGCCTTGATGCCGCTGGCCGGTTCGAGTTCGTACATGGTGACGACGGGGCCAGGGCGCACTTCGATGATGTCGCCGCGGACATTGAAATCTTCCAACACGCTTTCGAGCAGCCGGGCATTACGCTCCAGCCCTGCCCGATCTATGGCCTTCTTGTCGGCTGGCGGGGCAGCATTCAGCAAGTCGAGTGGCGGCAATTGATAATTATCGCCAAGCGCCAGGCTGGTTTGTGCCGTGTTGTTACCAGCGACCTTGGCTTTTTTGGGCGAGGGCCGCGTTGCCGCCGCGATCGGCCGGGACGGATCTGCGACCGCCACTTCTGGTCGTACGCGCGGTGGTTGCGCGGCGCGCTCTCCCTCGTCGGCCGCGATCTTGGTTCGGCGCGGCGGCTTAACGGGGGCATTGGGGTCACGCCGCAGGCGATCGGTCGCCCATTCTTTTTCTTCCGGCCGCACGCCCAGCGCCAACCAGCCAAGCACAAGACCGCTGAGCGAAAACAGTAGCATCAAGGCCAGGCGCGTTGGCCCTTCAATAGCGGGATTGCCGATCAATGCGATCAACCCGTCGACGCCATACGCGCCGGCCAGACCCAATGCGCCGCCATAACCAGCGGGCAGGCCATTCACCGCATCACCGGCATATAGGCCAAGTGCAATGCCAATCAGCCCAACGCCTAGAACTGCGACCAAGATCGACCGGCCCAGTCGGGGGCTGTCTGCACCGCGCATCAAGCGCAAACCGCGCAGCGCAATCAGGGGCAGGAACAGCGCGGCCGCCAGGCCAAACAGAAATAGTAATGCGTCGCTGCTATAGGCACCGAAACTACCAAGCCAATTGGTCGGCGGGCCGCCAGCAGCGGTGGTCAGGCTGGGATCGACACTATTATGGGTTAAAAGCGCAACGCCCAGCGCGACGGTGAGCGCGATGAGCGCGGCGCCGAACGCCTTGCGAACAAAAGCCCGGATGGACGCCGACAACGTATCCTTCCAATGTGGCTCAAGGTCCTTCTTGTTCGCGCGCTGCGCGGCCGTCGCCATGACGTCACTTCCCCCGGGGTAAATATACTTCGGCGCATTGTGCCTGTCGCCGGACTCCGGGGCAAGGCTTCCCAGCAGCCCGTGCGGCGAGTAGAGCGGCGGGTGATGCAACGAAGCGACGTAATCATTCTTGGCGGGGGCCTTGTTGGCCTCGCCCTTGCGGCCGCGCTGGACAACAGCGGGCTTTCTTCCATCATCATTGATCCGGCCGATCCGGACATGCGCAAGGATGCCGCATTTGACGGACGCACCAGCGCGGTCAGTTCGTCATCGAAGCGGATGTTCGATACGATCGGCATCAGCGATCATTTCCCGGAACCCGGCTGTCCGATCCGCCGCATTGAAGTGGCGGATGGCCTCAATCCGGGAAGTCTCGCGTTTGATCCGGGCGCGGATGAGGAGCCGCTGGGCTGGATGCACGAAAACCGGCACCTTCGCGCGGCGCTGCTGGCGCGCGCTGAGGCAGGCCGTAACGTCACCTTGTTATGGAAATCGCGCGCCGCGACCATCGACCGGAATGATTTTGGTGTGGAGGTGACGCTTCAGGATGGGCGGCACCTGAAGGCGGCGCTGCTGGTCGTCGCGGAGGGCCGCAACAGCTCAACGCGCGACGACGTCGGCATTCGCATCGCGCAGTGGAAATACGACCATGCTGCGATCGTTTCGACGCTTCGCCATGAAAAGCCGCACCAGCATATCGCCTGGGAAATATTCTATCCCGGCGGCCCGTTCGCACTCCTGCCGATGATCGATGATGACAGCGGCCACCGCTCGGCCATTGTATGGTCGGTCAGCCATGATGATGCGCCGGCTATGCTGTCGTTGTCCGATACCGATTTCGCCGCCGAGGCTCAGGCGGCGATGGGTGGGTTCCTGGGGGCTATCGAAATGCTTGCCCCGCGCAGCTCCTTTCCGCTCGGTTTCCATCATGCCGCCCGGATCACGGACCAGCGGCTGGTCCTTGTCGGTGACGCGGCCCACGGCATGCATCCAATTGCAGGTCAGGGCGTGAATGTTGGCTACCGTGATGTCGCCGCCCTTGCCCAGGTGCTGGTGGAAGGCGCGCGCCTTGGCCTTGATCTCGGTGATCATCAGATTTTGGAACGCTATCAACGCTGGCGCAGCCTCGATACCTTCATGGTCAGCCTTGCCACCGATGGACTGACCAAGGTGTATGGCATTCCCGGCCGAACCGCCTCTCGAGTGCGCCGTCTCGGCATGGGCGTCATCAATCGGATCGCGCCGATCAAAGATCGGATGATGGCTGAGGCGCGGGGAACCAGCGGCGACCTGCCGCTACTGCTCCGGGGCCTGCCCATTTAGACGATGATCATGCCGGGATGTCCGCCGGACATTCTGCGGGTGGTCATTGCAGGGTTTGGCCCATGTCCGCACCGCCAGGCGCCATCCGCTGAAATTCCATCAGCTGAACGACCATGTCGGCACGATCTGCGAGGGTCGGCGCTTCTAGCAGCGCCTGTTTTGCGCCGGTGTCGAACGGAGCGACCTGGGCGATCGCATTGATCAGCATTTCATCGTCCAGCCGCCCGACCATGTCCCAGTCGACCGCAACACCCAGCGCGTCGCCAAATCGGCGTGCCTCTCGTTCCACATCGGCCCGTACGACTGACGCCAAGGCGTCGGGTTCCGAATCGTCAAATGCGGCAAGGTCGACGTCCGCCTGGCGATATGGCGTGCTCAGGTCCCGTTCTGCGATCAGGCGGAACCGGTGTGATCCTTGCAGCACGATGTTGTATAACCCATCGTCCAATTCCTCGACGCCGACGATTTCACCCAGGCAGCCATATTGAAACAATGGCGGTGGCTCCCCGGGGCCGCTCGGCTGGATCATGCCAATGCGACCCGACCCGGCCAATGCATCGCGAACCATCTCGCGATATCGCGGCTCGAATATGTGAAGCGGTAATTGGGTGCGCGGGAACAGGATCGCCCCGGCCAGCGGGAACAGCGGAATGCGCGCCGGATTTGCACCCATCATGTGAAAAGAAGCGCCGACAGGCGACGCCGGATAGTGCGGCCCCAGGGATCATCGAGCCCGGCAGCTTCCAACAATTGAAGTAACCGCGCGCGCGCCGCGCCATCATTCCATTGTGGATCGCGGCCGATGATGTCCAGCAATGCGTCGGCGGCACCGTCGCGGTCGCCGGCCGCCATTTTTGCGTTTGCGATGGCAAATCGCGCCTCATGATCATCGGCATTGGCGGCGAGCCGTGCTTCCTCCGCCGTAATGTCGACCGGCGGCGCTGACGCAATTGCGAGTGCCGCCCTGGCCCGGGCAATCGCAGGATTTTTAGCCTCGGCCTCTGGTACCGTTTCAAGCAGAGTGCGGGCCTCGTCAATCTTTTCATTCACGATCATCGCCCGCGCCAGGCCGCCAATGACAACCGGGTTGGTGGGGTCCATGTCGCGGATTTGCTCAAAGATATTCTCGGCGCGCGGCGCATCGCCATCGTCGAGTACTTGCTGCGCCATCGTGATCAAGGGTTCCACTTGAGCCGCAAGTTCCTGGGCCGCACCTTTTATCGGTAATTGGCCTAGCAATTGATCCAGCGCGCGCGAAATCTGTCCTTCGGTGCGAAAGCTGGTGAGGTCCGCGACCGGCTGCCCTTTGAAAAAGGCATAGACCGTGGGGACGGACTGAATCTGAAACTGCGCGGCAATTGCCTTGTCGGCATCAATATCAACCTTGACCAGCTTGACGCCCTTGTCGGCATAATCCGCCGCGACTTTTTCCAGGACGGGGCCGAGCTGTTTGCAGGGGCCGCACCATGTCGCCCAGAAATCCAGGACGACAAGGCTGTCCATCGACGCATCGATGACATCCCGCTTCAATCGTTCAAACGCGTCCCGTTCTGCGTCGCTTGTTCCCAGCGTTGCCACCTGATGCTCCTGCCAATTCGTTCGGGCCTATATGGATAGATGCATGGGGCCACCGCAAGGGTTGGCCATTGCGGTCATGCCCCAACCGTTTCACAACGGCGCCAATGACGGGGGCAATCGAACGGATGAAGCGCCATCGCTGGGGCTGGGGAATCGCGGCGGCGGCGCTGGTCGGCGTCATTCTTCGTGTGGCGATGGGGCGCGGTGGCCTATGGCTGGACGAGGCATGGTCGGTGGTCATGGCCCATGACGCGGGCGGCCCCATCGGCGTCATCGCAGGGATCCACCATGACAATAATCATCCACTTAACAGTTGGTGGTTGCAAATTGTTGGTCCGGCCGCGCCGCCTCTCCTCGCCCGCGGCTTATCGATTATCTGCTCTACCTTGACGATTTTCGTCGCTGCGCGGGTCGCGGGCAGGCGAAGCAACCTTGCGGGCGTGATGGCGGCGTTCATGTTTGCGGTGTCGCCGATGCTCGTCCTCCTCGGGTCGGAAGCGCGGGGCTATGCGCCGATGCTGCTGGCGTTGATGTGGATGATCGATCGGCTCGATCACGACGCCGACGCGCCCAGCCTTACACAAGGGGCGATGATATTCGCCGCCGCGATGGGAACATTGGGCCATTTTGTGATGCTGCCCTCGCTCTTCCTGCTCGCGGCATGGCAGGCTTTGGCGGCACCCGGCCGATGGGCCTCCCGCGTTCAATTTGCCGCCGCCCGGCTTGGCCCGTCGATCGCCTATTCGATGATGGTCGTTGTTATTGTCATTGGGCTGGCCTGGTCGGTGCAGGGCGGTCTGACCATTGGCAGCGCGACACCCTTCAGTTGGGGCAGATTCGCATTGGGACTGGCCGACGCCGTGCATTTTTCCATCGGCGTCGGTCCATGGGCGCTGCTGCTCGTTCCGCTGCTGCTCATGATAGCCCCCCCGGCACAACGGCGGGATCTTGCGCTTTGGGGCTGCCTCGGCCTCGGCCTACCCATCGCTGCGGCGCTATTTCATCCGGCCAACAGTCACATCGCGCGATATTATCTCCCGTCGGTTGCCGCCCTATTGTGGTTGTTGGCGATTCGCGCGGGATCCGTCCGCCGCCTGCGCGGGCTGGCTGTCGCTGCGGTGGGCCTGCTTGTTGCGGCTTCGCTGGCAACGGACGCACAATTGATTCGGGCGCGTCGGGGCGAACCGGACCGGCCGGTGGCATTGATCATGGAGCAACGGCCCGCTGGTGCCCGCCTGCTGCTGGCGTCGGAACGGCTGTCGGCGCCCGTCAAGGTCGCCATATGGCAGAAGAATGCCGATCTTGCCGTGACGGGGCCTGCCTGCGCACCCGCCGATTATCTGCTTGTTGATCTGGAAGAGGGGGCGGCGGCGCCCGTGTTGATCCATTGCGGGCAACGCTGGACACTGGCGGATTGGCGCCCATCACCCTACCGCGGCGGCGTTGGTTGGGCTCTTTATCGTCAATCGGGGTTGCACGCCTGAAAAGGCGTTGCTAAGGGCCTCGCCACCCGGAGCAGGAACCACCCGCTCCCAGGCGCCAGAGCGGGCGTAGCTCAGGGGTAGAGCACAACCTTGCCAAGGTTGGGGTCG
>NZ_CAMLDL010000028.1 GCF_946478955.1 uncultured Sphingomonas sp.
GATGCGCTCGCGGACCACCTCGATATTCGGATGAGCGCCGATACGTGACGTCACTTCCGCTGAAAATCCTTCCCGGTCGACCGCGAGCGCGGAGCCGGCGGGAACGCGGTGGAGCGCGGCCGCAGCCATGATCAGGCTGTCGAGGGCGCGCATTTCCTGATGGAGCAGGCCCACGGCATTGCTTTCCGCATCGTCGCTCCGGAAGCTGTTGGAGCACACCATTTCGGCGAGGCGATCGCTCTCGTGGGCGGGCGTCATGTCGCCGCCGCCGCGCATTTCGCTTAGGCGGACTTTGAGGCCGGAATTGGCAAGCTGCCACGCTGCTTCGGAACCGGCGAGACCGCCGCCAATGATATGGACATCGTAAGACATGGCGCAGCGGCTAGCGAAGCACTACATGTAAGTCCATGAAACTCTTTACGATTGGATATGAGGGCGCGACGATGGAAGAGTTCCTGTCCGCGCTAAAGAACGCGGGTGTCCAGCGTGTGATTGACGTTCGGGCGCTTCCGCTGTCGCGCCGACCTGGCTTTTCAAAAACACCGCTTCGCAATTCGCTGGCCGAAGTTGGCATTGATTACGTCCACCTTCGGGCGCTCGGAACGCCGACAGAAGGGCGGGCGGCCGCACGGGCCGGACGGCAAGCCGACCTTGAACGCATCTACGGTGACCAACTCGCCTTGCCCGAGGCGATGGTTCAGGCCGAACAAATGAAAGAGCTTGCGACCGAGAAGCCGAGCGCATTGCTTTGCTTTGAGCGAGACCCAAAGCACTGCCACCGCACCCTCTTATGGAAGGATGCGGTGCCGGGTGCGGACATTGTCGATCTGACGCCTTAAAATTCTGCGAGAGGCGCGGGTTTGGTGTCGTCTTCGACCAGCGTCTGGATTTCCGCGACCGTGCGCCCGGTCATCTCTTTCGGAATTTCAGCCACGACCCGCTTTTGCGCTTCCTTGTGAAGTTTTTTCCGAAGTTCACCCAATGTCTTGGGCGGTGCGACGATCACCAATTCGTCAAAATCGTTGGCGAGTGCGCGCTTGTTGACGTCCTCCGCCGCGGTCCAGGCCCAGCGGTCTTCCTCGAGCTGCTTGACGTCGGTTTCCTGATAGGTGGAATGGCCGTATCCGGCCGATTGGAAATTGGACCCTGGACCATCCGTGACAAGATCGCGATTGAATGACGCTTCGTCGCGCTCTTCATGAGTCTCGGTCCGCAGGTCCATTTGATTCACATCCCCTTCGTTGCGGAAGAAAAGGGTCTTGCGCCCATCAGTCACGAGGACGAGGGCGTTGTTGCGCAGCGGCATAGCGGTCTCCTTATCGTTGCGTTTCATATCCACAACGAAACGAAGACCGCCGCTGTTCCGTCCTTTTATTCGCCGTTTTCGGGGCCCGACGACAGATCCTCTCCGATCGTCGCATCGGGTGTGGTTCCGCGCTCTCCATCGGTGCCGAGTTCGATCTCTTCGATCGTCTCTTCTTCGGATTCGTCGATCAGCGCGACCGAAACGACGCGTTCCTTGCCTGCGACGTTGAAGATGGTCACGCCCTGCGTATTGCGGCCCGCGATGCGGATATCGCCGACGGTGGTGCGGATCATCTTGCCCTGATCGGTGACGAGCATCAGCGATTCGCCCGGTTTCACCGGGAAGCTGGCGACGACGCCGCCGTTCCGTTCCGACGTGACGATGTTAATGATGCCCTGACCGCCGCGATTGGTACGGCGATATTCGTAAGTCGAGGATCGCTTGCCATAGCCGTTTTCGGTGATGGTCAGCAGGAACTGTTCCTTGTCAGCGATCTCCGCGTAGCGTTCCGGCGAAAGGTTTTCGACACCATCATTATCGCGCCAACGCGGTGCCTTGAGATAGGCCTCGCGTTCCTCCGCCGTTGTGCCTGCGCGGCGCAGGATCGACATGGAGATGACCTGGTCATCGCCCGCCAGCCGGATTCCGCGCACGCCCATCGATGCGCGGCTCTGAAACTCACGAACGTCGGTGGACAGGAAGCGGATCGCCTTGCCATTGCGGGTGGCGAGCAAAACGTCGTCGTCCTCGGTCAACAGGTCCACGCCGATGATCCGGTCGAGGTTATCCTCCTCGCCGTCCTCGCCATCGTCGGATGTGCCGAACTTCATCGCGATCTTGCCTGCGGTCGGGATGTTGGTGAACGCATCCATGCTGTTGCGGCGCACCGTACCCTTTGCGGTCGCGAACATGATGTGGAGGTTTTTCCATTCCTCTTCATCCTGCGGCAGCGGAAGGACAGTGGTGACCGTCTCACCCTCCGATAGCGGCAGAATGTTGACCATCGGGCGGCCCTTGGCGGTCGGTCCGCCTTCGGGCAGGCGCCATACCTTCATCCGGTAAACCCGGCCGATATTGGTGAAGAACAGCACCGGGTTGTGTGTGGACGTTACGAACAGTTCGGTGACGATGTCTTCGTCCTTGGTGCTCATGCCGCTACGGCCCTTGCCGCCACGCTTCTGTTCGCGGAACAAGGCGAGGGGGGTGCGCTTGATATAGCCGGTCATGGTCACGGTGATGACCATGTCCCCGACCTCGATCAGGTCCTCGTCCTCGATGCCGTCGGCGGCGGGTGCGAGTTCGGTCTTGCGCGGGGTTGCGAATTCGCGTTCGACTTCGCGAAATTCCTCGCGCATCACTTCATAGAGACGTGCGCGGTTGCCAAGGATTTCAAGCAATTCCCCGATGTCTTTGGCAAGCCCTGCGAGCTCGTCTCCAATTTCGTCACGGCCAAGCGCGGTGAGGCGGTGAAGGCGCAGTTCAAGGATGGCGCGGACCTGAATCTCGCTCAGGCGGTAGCTGACACCGGCAGCTTGCGGCTCTATGGCTTCGACCAGTTTGATGTAGGGCCGGATTTCGTCACCCGGCCATTCGCGGGCAAGCAGTTTTTCGCGCGCTTCGGCGGGGCTTGCAGAACCGCGGATCAGCTTCACCACCTCATCAAGGTTTGTGACGGCGACGACGAGGCCAAGCAGAATGTGGGCACGGTCGCGGGCTTTGGCGAGCTCGAACTTCGACCGGCGGGTAATCACCTCTTCGCGGAACTTCACGAAGCTTTCGATGATATCGCGCAGGGCGAGCGTTTCCGGACGACCACTGCGGATCGCGAGGATGTTGGCCGGGAAGCTGGTCTGCGCCGGGGTGTGGCGCCATAACTGGTTGAGCACCACGTCCGGGGTCGCGTCGCGCTTCAAGTCGATGACGATGCGGACGCCGACGCGGTTGGATTCGTCGCGTATGTCGGAAATACCCTCGATCCGCTTTTCCTTGGCGGCCTCGGCGATCTTTTCGACCAGACCGGATTTGCCGACTTGATAGGGGATTTCGGTCAGGACGATTGAACGGCGGTCGTTTTTGCCCTCTTCGACATGCGCCTTGCTGCGCATCATAATCGATCCGCGGCCGGTGGTGTAGGCACTGCGAATGCCCGACGTGCCGAGGATCATGGCGCCAGTGGGGAAATCCGGGCCCTTCACATATTCCATCAGCCCTTCGGTGGTGATGGTCGGGTCCTCGATATAGGCGTGGCAGGCGGCCAGCACTTCGCCAAGGTTATGCGGCGGAATGTTGGTGGCCATGCCGACGGCGATACCGCCCGCGCCGTTGACGAGCAGGTTGGGGAAGCGGGCCGGGAGGACCTGCGGCTCGCTCTCACTCGCGTCATAGTTGGGCTGGAAGGTGACCGTATCTTTGTAAATGTCGTCGAGCAGGAAGTTGGCGACCTTGGCAAGCCGCGCCTCCGTATATCGCATCGCGGCGGGCGGATCTGGGTCCATCGAGCCGAAGTTACCCTGACCATCGATCAGCGGCACACGCATCGACCAGTCCTGCGTCATTCGCGCAAGGGCGTCGTAAATCGCGCTATCCCCGTGCGGGTGATATTTACCCATGACGTCACCGACGATGCGGCTCGACTTGCGGTAGGGCTTGCCGGAGACATAGCCCGCTTCTTCGCAGGCGTAGAGGATACGCCGATGGACCGGCTTTAACCCGTCACGCACATCGGGAAGCGCGCGGGAAACGATCACGCTCATCGCGTAATCGAGGTAGCTGGTCTTCATCTCATCGACGATAGAGATCGGGGCAATGTCTCCGCCGGGGACCGGGGTGTTTTCGTCTGCGGGAGGCTCGATGGCCAAGGGAAATCCTGTCTGTCTAAGTTCTTGTCGTTAAGCGAGAGAATCACCGGCGCGCGGTGCACATCATCCCCCTGACATTCTGCTAGCCGATCCAAACCAGCCGCGCCACCCCGCGCGCCTGTGCGCTCGCGCGCGTGCGCGAGGACAGGCAATGTCATCAATGGTGGCGCCGATTTATGGGCCCATTCGGAAATCTGCTTGTTTTACAGATGGTTCAATTGGCGTTCAGGCCGTCGTGGCCATTGCGCCTTTTCGCAGCGGGGTAAGGCGTCTATGGCGCATCCCGTGAACAATTTTGAGCAATCGCAGCGGACCGGCCTTCGCCGCCCTGCGTCAAAGGAGAGTGGCATGAAATTGACCCGCACCGCATTCGCGCTGGCGATCGCACTTGGAACGACCGCGCTGGCGTCGCAGCCGGCCATGGCAAAGGACAAGGAGGCCCAAAAGCCGGCCGATCGCAAGTACGACCTGTCATCAGGCGCGCGCAAGCCAATCAGCGAATTGCAGGTGGCGATCAACGCCAAGGACACGGCCAATATCGCGGCCAAGCTGGCGGCGGCTCAAGCGGCGGCAAAGACCAATGACGATAAATATATCATTGCCAAGCTTCAGCTGGCTGCCGCGGCGGCGGCCAATGACAATGCCGGCATTGCTACTGCGCTTGAAGCGATGGTCAATTCCGGTTCGGCCACCAATGATGAGCTGGTCCCGGCCTACATCAACCTCGGCAAGATCGCGTACAACGCAAAGGACCATGCAAAAGCCGCCAGCTATTTCGATCGTGCGCTAAAGATTAATCCGAACGACGTCGACGCGTGGGTGATGAGCGCCGAAGCTCAAAATGCGACGGGCCGTACCGCCGAAGGTGTGGCGTCGATCCGCAAGGCGATTGCGCTAAAGACGGCGGCCGGTCAGAAACCGGAGGAAAATTGGTATAAGCGCGCCTATGCGTTCGCCAGCAACGCCAAGACTCCGAACGCGACTGAAGTCGGCATTGAGTGGGTCAAGGCCTATCCGAGCCAGAAGAACTGGCACGACCTGCTTCGCATGTACCAGAGCAACAACAATATGGATGTTGTCGCCGGTCTTGACGTGTCGCGCCTGATGTACACGACCAATTCGCTGGCCAGCGAAGCCGATTATTATCGCCTCGCCAGCCCGCTTGTGACCAAGGGCTTCCCTGGCGAAGCCAAGGCGGTACTGGAACAGGGCTTTGCAAAGAACGCGGTGACGAAGCAGAGTGCGTCGATCGGCCCGCTCTATGCCAGCGCAGTCGCAAAGTCGGCAGGCGACCGTGCATCGCTTGATACCGCGGCCAAGACCGCATTGGCCCAGCCGACGGCGACAAAGGTCGTTGTGATCGCTGATGCTTACACAGGCTATGGCGACTATGCGAAGGCGATTGATCTCTACAAGGCCGCACTTGCCAAGACCGGTGCTGATAGAGACCTGATCAACCTTCGTATGGGCATGGCGCTTGCCAAGTCGGGCGACAAAGCCGGTGCGACGGCGGCACTAAGTTCGGTAGGCGGCGCTCAGGCGGGCGTTGCGAAGCTCTGGCTCGCCTATGTGACAACGCAGGCCTAAACCACTTAATTTTCGGTTTGATGGGGCGTCGGACAGCTTGTTCGGCGCCCCATTTTTGTCCCGATTTGGGATGGTTAACCGATCCCTACTGTCGCAAAACACCCAAAATACTCAGATCAGACGTGAGCAGTTTCGCAACCCAAAATGGATTGGCCAGCGTGCAGTTTGATGACCGACTGAAAACCGTGATGATGCAGCCGGTCATGGATCTACATGACCGCACCATCCGCTGGCGCCAGCTGGTCGATTTGCTTTCCAGAATGCCGGGGCAGCAGCAACGCGAGGACGACGGCCTGGTCGATGCCGCGCTGGCGATCATCCGGGGTGATTATTCACAAATTCCGGATGCCGCCCGCGCCGCGACGGCGCGGTCCATAGCGGGCCGACCCGCTGATCCGCGCCTGATCGCCATATTCGCGCGGGACAAGCTTGCCATTGCCGCGCCGCTCTTGGCGGCGTCCACTCTTGATGACGCCGGATGGGCGTTGGTCGATGCCGACGCCAGCGACGATGTCTCAATCCTGCTTGCATCGCTTGGCCGCAGCGAATCATCTGCACCTTCCTTTGTTGATCCGCCGGTCGTGTCGCCGCCGCCCGTCGCCGACGGTCGGGTGATTGACGAGACCCCGATACTGGCGGAACCGACAGCAGCGCAGACAACGGACAACGAAGAGGAATTGCCCTCGATTGGTGAGATGGTAGCGCGGATTGAGCGGCTTCGGCACACCCGTACGGCTAGCGAACCAGATGATACCGAACGCGACGTCGAACCGGCGCCGGACAGTCCTTTGGAGCGTGCCGAACAACCTGCTGCAGCAACGGATGCGGAGCCGGTCGAGGAGGTGGCCGTTTCCAAAGCCGAACCTCCGCTTGTTGAGGACGTAATTTCGGTGCCGCCCCCACCCGACGATGTGCAGGTGGCACAAGAGGTTGAAGCGTCTGAACCGGCGCTTTTCCGCTGGGAAAGCGACGCTGGCGGTCAGATTGCCTGGGTCGACGGCGTCCCACGAGGTCCCCTCATCGGCCGCAATCTGGCAGATGAAGAAGACAGTGGACGGGAACTGGTGCGGGCGCTGAATGACCGCGCCCCGTTCGATGGCGCCGTTTTGACGCTCGAATCGCCGAGCGTGGCAGGGGCATGGCGGCTAAGCGCCATTCCCGCATTCTCCCCGCAGGATGGCCGCTTTCTTGGGTATCGCGGCATTGCACGCAAGGACACGCCTCAGCCGGTTCCGGAGGTTATGGCCAGCCGCCGACCGCCGCGCGTGAACCGCGATCTTGATGCGCTCCGCGAAACCATCCACGAAATCAAGACACCGCTGAACGCGATCATCGGTTTTGCGGAGATTATCGACGGGCAATATTTGGGGCCCGCGCACCGCAATTATCGGCTGCGCGCGGCACAGATCGTCGGCCAGGCACGCACGCTACTCGGTGCGATTGAAGATCTGGATTATGCTGCCCGCGTCCAGGCAGAGATCACCAGCCAGCGGCAGTCCACCGATCTTGGCGATGTCATGCCCCAGCTCGAACGCGATCTGAGGCAAAAATCGGATATCGCAGGGGTCACGCTGGTGTTTGACACGCTGCCAGATGCCAAGGTTGCCACCAGCCGTGATTTGGCCGAACGATTGATCCGGCGTTTTCTGGCGGCTGTGCTAGACGCTGGAAGCGAAGGCGAACGCTTCAACGTGACAATCGACCGCCAGGCCCAGGGGGGGATCCGGGTCGGCGTGGGCCGTCCCATGGCGACGGTCGGCCTTAGTAGCGATGAATTGCTGGAGCCGTCATTCGTCGTCGCCAACAACGACGGGGCCAATATCCTGGGATTGGGATTTGCACTTCGAATGGTCCGCGGGCTTGCGCGAATGGTCAACGGCGACGTCGTGGTTGATGAAAGCGGCCTGGCGATATTTCTTCCTGAAGCACGTAGCTGACTTCACGCGGGCGCTTTCACCCGCTATCTGCCCCGACACGGGTGGGGCCTGTAGCTCAATTGGTTAGAGCTGGCCGCTCATAACGGCTAGGTTGCGGGTTCAAGTCCTGCCGGGCCCACCAACATCCTTAGATGCCAAGCGCAAGGGAGCGGATTGCATCAGCACTCAGGGAGTTTGGGCGACCAGCCATTGCGCGGGCCGACCAGCCCTCGCGGTGCAGCCGTGACCGGACTGATGTCACGGGATTTACTCCCGTCATGGCTCGGAGGTGTGGCAGCCGCTTTTCAATATCTCGTCGCGCTGCTTCCCGATTTCTTAAGAAATCGCTCTGCTGCGCTCGGTATCTCAAAAGTGGTCGGGGAGACAGGATTCGAACCTGCGACCCTCTGCTCCCAAAGCAGATGCGCTACCAGGCTGCGCTACTCCCCGACGTGCGCGGGCCGTAGCAGCAGCCCGTTACATACGCAAAGGCCTAATTTGCGTTCGCGTCCGCTTTTGTTCCGTCGGTCTTAACATCGACATCAACATCGACATTATCGACCTTGTTTTTCACGTCGCCCGCAGCATCTTTCACTTCATTAGCCGCCGCCACAGTTGCGTTTTGAACGTCGTCCACCGCGTTGGCGGCTACATTCTCATCATATTGAACCGTGACCGAATCATTCTTGTCATCGGTGGTGACATTGCATGCGCCCAACATTAGCAAGGGCAGGGCGGCAAGAGCGATACGCATGGACATTCTCCCCTAATTGGAATGACCTTAACGCTTCTTCTTGCCTTTTTGCTCCTCAATTGGACCAGCAAGGATGGCAACGGCCGCGGTCCAAGCTGCAACATTTTGGCGGAGCTGCACCGGATCGATCTTGTCCAACGTGTCGTCGGGCGTGTGGTGATAATCGAAATAGCGGGTGCCGTCCTGACTGAGACCGACACCGGGATGACCGGCAGCAAGCATCGGCCCAATATCGGACCCATCAGCCTCTTTGAACGATCCCGTCACAATTCCGAGCGGCGCCAGTGCGGCGCCGATCCGCCGCGCCTCGTCAATGCGGGCGCCCCCTAAATCGCTTTCCACCTTCCAAATTCGGTCGGCGCCAAAGTCGCTTTCGAGCAACGCATAATGTGGCTCTTTCCCGTAGCGCTTTTGATAATCCAGGCCGCCAAACAGGCCTACTTCTTCCGAACCGAACCAAACGACGCGGATTGTTCGAAGCGGGCGACCCGCGTCCATAATGCGCTTGGCGGCCGCCGTCGCGATTGCGACACCCGACGCATCGTCAATTGCGCCAGTACCCAAATCCCAACTGTCCAGATGTCCGCCAACAACAACGGGCGGGAGAGAGGGATCGCGGCCAACCAATTCACCGATGACATTACCCGACTCCCCATTTTCCCGGAGCTGACTAACCAGCGTCAGGTGCATCGACACCGGCTTCCCGCGCTTCAGAATGCGCTGAAGCTGCTCAGCATCGGGAACCGAGATTGCACCTGCAGGAATCGGCGTCGCGCCATCGCTGAAGGTCTGGACTCCGGTGTGGGGATTACGGTGACGATCGGTACCTGCGGAACGGACGATAATCCCGATAGCGCCCTTTTTCGATGCGATTGTGGGACCAACTCGCCGCGGCGTTCCACCCGGTCCATAACTGGAACCGTCCTGGGTCGGCGCCATATTATGATCAATAAAAACAATCTTGCCGCGAACGGCCGCGTCCGGCGCAGCGCGCAGTTCATCGACCGAATTAAACGCAACGATCTGCCCGCTAATGCCCTGGGCGCCGGTCGAGGCGCTGTTGCCTAGTGCGGCGACCGCGAGCTTTTGCGGGAAGGGCGACAGGATTTCCGCGCTTTCTTGCCCCCGTGTCCATACCGGCAACGGGAAGGTTTCGATGCGAACGTTGGTAAAGCCAAGGGATTTCAGCTTATTCACCGCCCAATCGCGAGCACGAGCCTCCGCCGCAGTGCCGGCAAGACGTTGCCCAATTTCGGTCGTCAGTCCTTCGGTAATGTCCCATGCGTAATGGTCATTGGACAGCGCATCGTCGCGCAAGGCCGCGACCTTGCTGTCGACCAGCACTGGCGGCGGTGGAGCAGCCTGTTGGGCAAGGGCAGGAACGGAAGCGGCGAGCAGCAGGGCTGCGAGGATGGAGCGGGTCATGGGCGTAAAGGCTAACCTCCGTATTTCGCGGTGTCACCGTCGTTTGTCGAAAAGTCACAAAAGTCGTAGCTGTGCACCGCTCGGAGGCACGAACAGGCCGGTTTGAAGCGCGAACTTGGCGCGTTTCAGCCCGTATCGCTGACATGCTTTTTCGAAGCGCGTTTCCAGAAGCTTCCCCCAAACGCCTTGACCACGCATCCGGCTGAAGAAATTTGGATCATTATCTTTGCCGCCGCGCAGCGCATGGATGGCCGCCATCACCTTGCCGGCGCGGTCGGGGTAATGCTGGTCAAGCCACGCCTTGAACAAGGGCGCCACTTCATGAGGAAGGCGGACCGGGAGAAAAAACCCGCCGCGCGCGCCCGCTTCCGCAGCGGCGGCAACGATAGATTCCATTTCATGATCGGTAATCTGAGGCACTACGGGAGCAATGGAAACGAACGTCGGGACACCAGCGTCCGACAGCGTCTTGATTGCGGCGATCCGCTTTCGCGGTGCCGGTGCACGCGGCTCCAGCGTGGAATGAATCTTTGGATCAAGCGATGTGACAGAGATGGCCACGGCGGCCAGGCCAAGCTTCGCAGCGGGGGCAATAATGTCTAGATCGCGCAAGACACGATCACTTTTCGTCGTGATCGTGAACGGATGCCGGGTTTCAAGCAACAATTCCAGCACGGATCGGGTGATCCGCCAATCCTCCTCTATAGGTTGGTAAGGGTCGGTGTTGGTACCAAGGGCGATTGGCGCCACTTCATATCCGGGTCTGGAGAGGGCTGAATGCAGCAATTTGGACGCATCCGGCTTTGCAAACAGGCGGCTTTCGAAATCCACGCCCGGTGACAGGTCGTGATATGCGTGAGTAGGCCTGGCAAAACAGTAGATACACCCGTGCTCGCACCCTCGATACGGATTTACCGATCGATCAAATCCAATGTCGGGCGACCTGTTGCGGGTTAGAATGGTCTTTGGCTTTTCGACCGTTACCGTCGTTTGGCGGGGCACAATGCCGTCCAGGCTTTCCACGCTATCCAGCCAGTCGCCATCGGCCAGCCGCTCTTTCAGGTTGAAGCGGGTAGGGGTCGCGTTTCTCGTCGCGCCACGGCCACGAATAGACTCGGTTGGCATAACAAGAGGATGCCGCGTCGCATCGAACAAAACAAGAACATATTAGCGTGCGTTGCGAGTAGGGAAGCTTGGCCAGCGATGTTGGACCATAGAAGTAAGCGTAGGGCTGCTTTCGCCCTTCAACCCGTTGATGACCCACATGTTTCGCAGGACAGAGGGGACATAATAGCGCGTTTCCCAATAGGGGATGCTTTCGATCCACAACAATGGATCGCCGCGATCATTGATCGACCACCGCGAAACGGGAACCGGCCCCGCGTTATAGGCGGCTATGACCTTTGGAAGCTGTCCCTGGGTTGCTGGGTTGCTGCGGATCAACTCGATGAATGCCTGTCCATAGTCGATGTTGACGAGCGGATCCTTGAGGGAGGCACTGCTGACATTCGTGCCGCGAGCACGTGCGGTGTCACCGGCGGTTCCGGGCCGAACCTGCATCAAACCAACCGCGCCTGCCGGGCTGACTGCGTCGGTTCGGAAGTTACTCTCTTGAATGCAATGGGCATAGGCCAGCGCGGCATCAATTCGCCAACCGTTTTGGGGCGTCCACTGCGGCATGGGATAGCGGTCTGCCGGATCGGATGAGGCACCTGCGGGTCCGAAGTGCGCCAACCAATATTGCGCGCCGGGCAGTGCCATCTGTTCGGCCATTTGGATCAGCGCGCGATGGTCCGCCGGATTGCCGATCCGTGCCTGATGCCTGAACATGGCCTCCGCCTCGCCGCGCCGCCCTAGGGCGAGAAGGGCCCTGGCGCGTTGAAGATTTGGCAGATTGGCCACCCTGGCCGTATTGGGCGCATTCAGTGAACCACCAAGGCGGCGATCCATGCCCAGCGTCTCGCGGGCCAACAAGCCGTAGAAGCTTTCGGTTGATCGCGCAGCGGCGAGAAGTAAGGGGTTTACCGCCGCCGGCCGACGACATGCCTGCGCCGCCCGTGCAGCCCAGAAGTTGGCTGCCGCGACAAATTCCGGTTCGCGCCCCAGGCGAGCCGCGTCGGCGAAGTCTGTAAAGGCAGTGGCGCAATCATTGAGGCGCCATGACGCCAGTCCTGAAATCCATGCCGATTGACCGGCCCATTCACCCGAATTTTCGGCTCGGCCAAGTTCACCCATTCTCCGCGCGTCGTCATCGCGGCCGGCAACATAATAGATCCAGGCAACCCGTTGTGCCGCTTCGGCGCGCGCTTCGGGCGAAAGGATGGTCGGTGCGGCAGCGAGATAGGCAAGTTCGGCATTGGGGCCGTCGTCGATTTTGACTAACGGGTCGAGCTGAAGTCGCAGCGTGTCGGCGACGGGATCACCCGTTACCGATCGTGTCTTGCCGCGCTTGGGGGCGGACCCAAGGTTCAACATCGGGCGGGAATAGGCGTAGGCCGGGGTGGCGGTCGCCCCGCGCGTCATTGCCATGCGGGCCAGCTGCTCAGCCTGGGGAAGATCGGGCGCTTTGGAAAGCAGATCGAGAATTTGCGGCAATTCGGTTTTTGGCGACCCCTTCGCCGTATATAATTGCGCGAGCGCGTAATATTTTAGCGGTTCATCCGGAAGGGCGCCAAGACCGCGGCGGACGCCTTCCCAATTGCCTTTCGACAATTCCGTCAAGGCTTCGCCCACGGTTTTGGGGATGACCTGAGGAACTGGGACAGCGGGCGGCGTTACGATTACCGGCGTATCGTCTGGCTGGTTTGGCGATATTTCCTGCGGCTCTGCTGGCTGCGTCGTGATTACGGTAAGCGGCGCCAACGGGTCAGCCGGGCTTTGAGCAAAAGCGGCATTGGCCAATAGGGCGGTCGGAATAAGGATCGCGGTTCGCAGCATTAGTCTTTGTCACTCATCAGCAAAAGTAAATCGCGCCACGCCAATGACTTGTCCGAAGGGCGTTGGAGTAGCCAGCGAGGGTGGAACGTCGCAACGGTGCGAATTCCCTCAATACGGTGCACACGTCCGCGGGCCCGGGCGAGCGGCTCGCCCGTCAACGCGCGAGAAGTGGCATCACCGAACAATATCAGACGCTCCGGCCGGGCCAAGCGGATGTGATCCCTCGCAATCTCGGCGCACCGTTCCAATTCATCGCGGTCGATTCGAGCGGCAGGGGCGTGGAAACAGGCCAATGAGGCAATGTAAGCGGCGTCAGGCGCAATTCCGATCGCCGCGAGCATCCGTTCAGTAAGAGCCCATGCATCGCCGCCAATCGGCTGACCAGCGACGGCGTCATCGCGATCGGGACGATCACTTATCAGCATCAAAGGCGACGCTTCGCGCCCCTTTGGAGCCACCCTAGCGGCGCCGGTGCGCGCCATTGGTAGATCGGGGGAAGTCGATAGCCATTCGCGGAAGGCGTCAAATTGCTTTGGCCTTTCCGTACGGGCGGTGAGTTGCGGGAGGATTTCATCCGATGTTGATAGTGTTGGCGCATCGGCGCGCAACCAAGCGCGCGGCGTTTCACTTACGGCCACGTCGACTCCGCTTTCCGCCCACCAGCCGATTAAACTGTCGAACGCGGCGCGATTCACTGTTTCGAGATTCCCTCCCACGCGCCTACTGTCGTCCAAGGTTGACGGCGCGGTCAAGGAATTGGCAGGGCTGTCGGGCCGGAAAGATTGCCGGACGCGATAAGGGGAGTCGAATGAGCCAGCGCGAATCGATGGAATATGATGTCGTTATCGTCGGTGCTGGCGTTGCCGGGCTGAGCGCCGCTATTCGCCTGAAGCAACTCGCCGTCGAAAAGGACCGGGAAGTTTCCGTCTGCGTCCTGGAAAAAGGCAGTGAGGTAGGCGCCCATATCCTGTCGGGCGCGGTGTTCGACCCCAAGGCGCTCGACGAGCTGATGCCCGACGCCAAGGAAAAGGGCGCACCGCTTAATGTGCCGGTGACGGAAAACCATCATTGGGCGCTGTCGGAAAGCGGTAAGTTCGCCATTCCGCACCTCTTTACCCCGCCGTTTATGCACAACAAGGGGACCTACACTCTCAGCCTTGGAAATCTTACGCGCTGGCTGGCGAGCCAGGCCGAGGAGCTGGGTGTCGAGATTTTCCCCGGTTTCGCGGGCGCCGAAGTGCTGTTCAACGATGATGGCAGCGTCAAAGGCGTTGCCACGGGTGACATGGGTGTCGGACGCGACGGTGATCATAAGCCAGATTACCAGCAAGGCATGGAATTGCATGCGCGCTACACCTTCCTTGCGGAAGGGGCGCGGGGCAGCCTGACCAAAGAACTTACCCGCATCTTCGGCCTTCGCGATGAAAGCGGTCCGCAAGTATATGGTATTGGTATCAAGGAATTGTGGGACATTCCTGCCGAGCAACATAAGCCGGGTCGCGTAATCCATACGCAAGGATGGCCGCTCGACGATGCATGGGGCGGCGGCTTCCTCTATCATCAGGAAAATGGTCAAGTCGCGCTCGGCTTTGTTACCGCGCTGGATTACAAAAACCCCTACCTGTCTCCATTCGAGGAGTTCCAGCGCTGGAAGACCCATCCGGCGATTCGCGCCGAAATTGAAGGCGGCAAGCGCATCAGCTATGGCGCGCGTGCAATCAATGAGGGCGGCTGGCAGTCTGTTCCAAAGCTTGCCTTCCCGGGCGGCGCGCTGATCGGTTGCTCTGCGGGGTTCGTCAATGTGCCGCGGATCAAGGGCAGCCATACCGCGATGAAGTCGGGGATGCTGGCCGCCGAGGCGGCATTTGACGCGATTTCGGCGGATCGCCGTTCGGACGTGCTTGAGACCTATGAACCGGCAGTGCGATCAAGTTGGATTGCCGACGAGCTCAAAACCGTTCGCAACGCGCAACCGGCCGTCGCTAAATGGGGATCAACCATCGGTACGATCTTCGCTGGCTTCGACATGTGGCTGAATTATTTGAAAATTCATACGCCCTGGACGCTGGGGCATCATCCCGACAATGAAAGCCTTGGACGCAAGGACCAATATCGGCCGATTGCCTATCCCAAACCCGACGGCAAGATCAGCTTTGACCGTTTGTCATCAGTCTTCCTATCGAACACCAATCATGAAGAAGATCAGCCCATCCATCTGACGCTGAAGGATGCGGCGGTGCCGATCACGGTCAATCTTGCGCTCTACGACGCACCGGAGCAACGATATTGCCCGGCGGGTGTTTATGAGATTGTCGAAGACGGCGGTTCAGCGCGGCTTCAGATCAACGCGCAGAACTGTGTTCATTGCAAGACGTGTGACATCAAGGACCCGACTCAGAATATCAACTGGGTCGTACCCGAAGGCGGTGGAGGACCAAATTACCCGAACATGTAACCCGGTGCCGTTCGGCGTTGCGCTCTTTGTCGCGGTCGCGTCGCCGATTGCCGCCAAACCGACCCAGCAGGTGATTGACCCCGTTCAATCCTATGTGCAGGCACGTGCAGCGGAAATCGCGGGGGATCATGGCAGGGCCGTGAACCTTTTGGCGGCAATGGCCACTGCAGATCCCGCCGATCAAACGATCGTTCGGCGGGCCATTGCCACCGCAATTCAGGCGGGCGACACCGATACGGCCATTCGTCTTGCCAAGACCCTGCCGCTTGATCGGCAAGCGTTTGACTCGCGCCTGCTGTTGGCGGCTGATGCCCTGAAGCGCGGCCGCAATTCCGATGCGATTTCGATTTTGGAAAAGGGCAACACGGCGACGGAAGCCGATCTCTTTCTACCGCTCATGAAAGCGTGGGTCGCAACGGCCGAAAAAAAACGCGCCGGGGTCGATGCGCTTGCCGCGATGCCCCCCGGTAATGCGGCTTCAGCACTCGCTAATGACAATAGGGCGCTGATGTTGCTCAGCCTTGGGGCATATGATGAAGCTTTGCCGTTAGCGCGCGCGGCGATCCGGAATGGCGAGTCGAATGACGCGCGGCTACGCCTTGCGCTGGCGGACGGTTTCCAGCGCGGGGGCAGGGTAGAAGCGGCGCGTGAAATGCTGGCGGGAAACAGTGATGTTCTTGCCGATGCACGGGCGCAACTGAATGCCGGCAAACCCCTAGAATTGGGTGTCGACACGCCTGCCAAGGCCCTGGCGTCAACAATGATTTCACTGAGTTCCGATTTCCTTCGCGACGACAATAAGGCGCTGCCAATCGCGCTGATCCAGATCGCGCTGCATGCACAGCCAGATAATGTGTCGGCGAAGATCCTGCTGGCGCTACTGCTCGACGGTGACGATCGCAGTGATGAGGCAGTTGCACTGCTGGCCAAAGTGCCGCCGTCGAATTTATTGTCGTCGAGCGCCATCCTGGCGCAGTTGGCAGTTCTGACGTCAAACGAACGTTATGGTGAGGCGCTCCGTATCGCCGAACCGGCGGCGCAGGCGTCCAATGCGAGCAGCGATGTCATCAAACGATACGCCGACGTGCTGGGGGACATGGACCGTCACGCCGAGGCCGCCGCCGCATATGGCCGCGCCATCGATCGGGCAAAAGCGGAGGGCGAGACCAAGGATCTATGGACCTATCATCTCCTGCGTGCAGCGAGCCTTGAGGAAGTGGACCGCTGGCCGGAGGCAAAGGCGGACCTTGACGAAGCGTTGAAACTGGAGCCCGAAAACCCGGTCCTGCTAAACTTCATGGGATATGGGAAACTCGAGCGGGGGGAGGATATTCGGCAAGCGGAAGCGATGATCCGCAAAGCAAGCGCGCTTCGCCCCGATGATGCTTCGATTACTGATTCACTGGGCTGGGCGCTGTTCAAAACCGGTCGAACCCAAGAGGCCATCACCACGCTGCGCAAGGCGGCGGCAGCGGATGCCGCGGAGGCGGAAATCCATGAGCATCTTGGCGATGCCCTTTATAGCGCAGGGCGCCGCATTGAGGCGCGCTTCTCATGGAACGCGGCAATGGTTACCGCTAAAGACAAGGACAAGCCGCGATTGCAGTCCAAGCTCGACTATGGGCTGAACAAGGCGAATGCGGCCCCCTGATGCAGCTGACCGAACCTGCGCCAGCGAAGCTAAACCTGGCGCTTCATATTCGCCGTCGGCGCGACGATGGGTATCACGAGCTGGAGACGCTGTTCGCATTTTGCACCGACGGTGACTGGCTGCATGCCGAGCCGTCCGACCGACTGACGCTCGATGTCGGAGGTCCGTTTGGCGCTGACCTTGCTAACGACACGGACAATTTGGTGATCCGCGCGGCCATGGCGCTGTCGCTAGCCGCTGATGTGGAGGCGAAAGCTCATCTGACCCTCGACAAGAGGTTGCCAGTAGCATCGGGTATCGGCGGCGGAAGCGCGGATGCCGCCGCCGCCCTTCGATTACTCACGCGCTTATGGAGGATTGACCCATCTTACGCATCTGCCGTTGCGCCGGGTATCGGTGCAGATGTGCCGGCATGCCTTCTCAGCATGACCGCCCGCGGGGTTGGCGTAGGGGAGAAGTTGGAGGTCGTGGACATTCCCGGCCTGTCTGGCACCCCGGCGCTGCTCGTTAACCCGATGGTCCCGCTTTCGACCGCAGCGGTATTCGCCGGGTGGAACGGAGCTGACGGCGGCACATTGATGGATTGGAAGGATGGCCGGAATGATCTTGAGCCAGCCGCGCGAGCAATTGTACCGGACATTGGTGAGGTGCTTGATTGGCTAACCACGCAAGATGGCGCCCTTATCGCGCGTATGTCGGGAAGCGGCGCCACCTGCTTCGCATTGTTTGATACTGAACAAAACCGAAGCAACGCAGCGGCGCTATGCCCTGAACAATGGTGGAATCTTTCGACATTTTTGCGCTAGGGGCCGGGCAATGACCCGACCGATCCTGACCGCCGGAGCGATGCGTGACGCCGAACAGGGCGCGATACGTGGCGGTACGAGCGCGGAATCTCTTATGGAGCGGGCTGGACAGGGGCTCGCAGAGGCCATTGCCCTGTTCACCGGACCGCGGCCCGCGCTCATTCTTTGTGGTTCGGGAAACAATGGTGGCGATGGTTATGTCGCGGCGCGCTATCTCGCAGAACGGGGGTTTCCCGTTCGCGTTGCCGCACTTGGTGTCCCCACCGGCGATGCGGCGCGGCGTGCAAGGGAGCATTGGCAAGGAACGATTGAGCAATTTGGCGACGCGCCGCCGGCACCATTAATTGTGGATTGCCTCTTCGGAACCGGACTTAATCGCGGATTGGAGGGGGCTGTTTCTGAATTCCTTCTCGCACTCGTTGGTCAGGCGGCGGTGGCCGTGGCGTGCGATCTGCCGAGCGGGGTCTCTGCTGACAACGGTGCGATCTTGTCGCCCATCGCGCACTACCATTTGACGGTGACTTTCGGTGCCTTGAAACCGGCGCATCGGCTGGCGCCCGCCATGCATCATATGGGTCGGGTCGTTTTGGCTGATATCGGTGTAAAGGCAGCTACAGATTGGCATGAGATCGGCGAACCTGCCGTGCCTGCGTTGACTCCGGATGGTCATAAATATCACCGCGGGCTGGTTCATTGTCTGGCTGGGGAGATGCCTGGCGCTATTGCCCTGTCGGCAAGCGCGGCGCTTCGTTCGGGGGCAGGTTATGTGCGCGTTTCCACATCACGGCCCATCGTCGGGATCCCCGATGCCGTGGTGCAGACCGGCACTGCAAACCTAAAGGATCCGCGCATCGGTTGCATCGTCGTAGGGCCGGGCATGGGTGATCTGCCTCAACTATTGACGCTCGCGCTTACTAGCCATGCGCCCAAAGTGATTGACGCCGACGCCATTGCTCATATTGGCGATCCGGACCGTATGCATGGGCAGGGTGCTATCTTGACGCCTCACGAAGGGGAGTTTGTAAAGCTGTTCGGCTCACTTGAGGGCAGCAAGCCGGCCCGCGCACTGTCGGCTGCGACGCGAAGCCAGAGTGTCATAATCTATAAAGGGGCGGATACGCTGGTAGCATCGCCCGACGGGCGATTGGCGTTTGCGCCCCCAGCTCCGGCCTGGTTGGCAACGGTGGGCACGGGGGATGTACTGGCGGGAATGATTGCCGCAATGCGGGCACGGGGACTTGAGGCGTTTGAAGCAGCTTGCGCCGGCGTTTGGCTTCATGGTCGGGCCGCCGAAATGGCCGGCCCGCACATGATTGCCGACGATCTGGTTACCGTGCTTGGCCGCCCATGAGCGACGCCATCGTCAGAATTGCGGCACGCGGCGACGGTGTCAGTGCGAGCGGACGGCACGTCCCCTTCGGCGTCCCGGGTGACGTCTTGTCGGAGGATGGCGGTCTGATCAAAGGGCCGGGTCATCAGGTGCCGCCATGCGGATTGTTCCCGAAATGCGGCGGATGCCAATTGGAGCATCTGACCGACGAAGCCTATGCGGATTATTGCCGCAGCAGGCTAGAGGGCGCTCTCGGGCAGCATGGTCTTGCGACGGAAATTCGGCAACCTCACCTTTCACCACCTCGGTCGCGGCGGCGCGCAACCTTGCGCGCCCTGAAGGTCGGCAACCGTGTACTGCTGGGGTTCAATGAAGCGGGAAGTAATCAGATTGTCGACCTGACCGAATGCCATGTCCTTCGGCCAGAGATTTTTACATTGATTGCGCCGCTGCGGTCGCTGCTACTCAAAATTCTGCCGCCCAAACGTGGCGGCGAAGTGCATTTGACGTTGGCCGATCAGGGCGTGGACGTCATGTTGAAGGGCGTTGTCGTCGACGGCCTTGAATCGATCGAAGCGTTGACCGATTTTTGCGAGACGCAGGGTTTAGCCCGTCTCAGTATTGATGAAGGATATGGTCCAGAACCGCGATATGAGCCGCGGCCGGTTACCATCACCTTAGGCGATGTTCCGGTCCCGCTGCCCATTGGCGCGTTCCTGCAGGCCACGGCCGATGGCGAGGCGGCGCTGGTGGCATCAATGCGCGAAGCGATCGGTGACGCGACGCGCATTGCCGACCTTTTTGCCGGCCTTGGGACTTTTGCGCTGTCACTGGATGGACAGGTCACGGCAGCCGAAGCGTCGCGCGAAGCCATATTGTCATTGAAATCTGCAGCGAACAAAATGGGGCGAACCGTGGCGGCCGACCATCGGGATTTATACCGGCGCCCCTATGATGCGAAGGAACTGATCGCTTTCGATGCGGTCGTGCTTGATCCGCCGCGCTCCGGCGCGCTCGAACAGGTAAAGCAGTTGGCGATGTCGGCAGTGCCGCGCCTGGCTTACGTCAGCTGTAACCCCGCGACCTTTGCGCGCGACGCGGAAATATTGACCGACGGCGGCTACACGCTCGATTGGGTGCGACCGGTCGGTCAATTTCGCTGGTCAACACATGTCGAGCTGACGGCCTGCTTCTCTCGCACTTAATGCGCGGATTGGCGCGGACGGGCTAGTTCGCCTTGGTCGGTGCCTGTTCCTGGCCGGCCTGTTTTGCCGAGCTGAGTAATCCGTCCAACGCCCCACGATCCATCCAGCGACCATGCGCCATCACGCCGCGGATGTCCCGCGTCGCCTGGATGTCCTTCAGGGGGTTCCGGTCCAGCAGCAAGATGTCGGCTGCCTTACCTTTGGCGATCGCCCCATATCGGTCGGAATGGCCAAGAAAGGCAGGGCCAGTAATGGTTGCGGTGGCCAAGGCTTCGCGCGGTGACAGGCCGGACTGCACGTAAAGCGCCAGCTCATCATGAATTCCCTGCCCGGGATAATTGAAGCTGTTGAGATAGCCTGCATCGGTTCCCGCCAGAATCGGAATGCCCGCATCGCGAAGCATTGGAAGAACTTTGACGCTAAGCTCATATTCCCGATGCCGGGAGGCCACTTGCGCTGGCGTAGCCTTGGCCGCGCGCTCGACCCGCCATTCATAGGTCTTGCGAAGTCCGGGGCCAATATAGGCGAGGGCGGGATCAGTGCGGTGATCCTCCTGATCCAAATAGGCAAGGATCCGCGTCATGTTCAGCGTCGGCGTCACATAGATGCCGAGCGCATGGAGCTTGCGATATTCCGCCTTAGCGTAGGCTGGGTCGAAGGTTTCGACAAAGCGATCCGACGCGGTTCCATAATCGATCTTCTTGTCGACATACTCCTTGCCGATTTCGGTTTCTTTCGGGGAGCCCGCCTTGATCAGATAATCAAGGTGCTCGACCGAGCTCAGCCCGTCACGCGCCGCTTGCTCGATCGTGAAGGCGTACGGTGTATGCGCCGACGTTTTGAGGCCGCGTTTCTTGGCCTCTTTCACTGCATAAGTGAAGATTTCCGGTTTCAGCGTGTTGTCGGTAATCTTGACGAAATCGACCTTCATCGCCTGAAGACGGTCCAGCGCTGCATCAACGTCGGCGGGCGTACCGACCTCAATTGTCCCCTTCCAGAGCGGCTTGATTCCCTCCAACTTTGGACCGGAGGTGAAGATCGTCGGCCCCAGAAGCGAGCCCGATGCCACTTCGGATCGCCATTGAAGGACATTGTCTGCAAGGTCGGCCGCCGCGTCGCGGACAGTGGTCACGCCATATGCGATGTAAATCGGCAGCAGCGCCTTATTCTCGTCGACCAGTTCTTTGCCGCCGCCAAAGTGGACGTGCATGTCCCAAAGCCCCGGCATCGCAAACTTGCCGCGGCCATCAATCTGCGCGGCCGATTTATATCGCCTGGCAAGTGTCTGGTCGGGGCCAACCGCTATGATGGACCCGCCTGACACAGCAATCGCCTGGTCACCGGCCGTTCGGCCCGCCGCCACGTCGATGACATTTACATGCCGAATAATCTGGACCGACGGTGCGGCCTGAGCGAGGGCAGGCGACGCCATGAGCGCCGTCGCCGCCGAAACGAACAGCCATTTCGGCATCAGCCGAACAACTTTGCGAAAGCGCGCTTCTCCCGGGTCTTCCACGCACCGCGATGATAGGCGTCGCTAGCGATCAACGGCATAACCGACGTTGCTTCGGCAAATACCATCTGCTCGAGTGCGGTCGAAACCTTACCCCAGGAAGCCGCTTCCTGCAGCGTCGAGGAGGAGCAGGCACCGTCGCGAACGTCGGCAACGGTGATCTGCACGGCATATTTGTGCACTTCCACATCCTCATGGCCGAGGATTTCGGCGCAAACGACGGTGTCCTGCGTAAAGTTCTTCGGCACGCCGCCGCCAATCATGAGAAGGCCGGTCGTGCCCGCCTTGATCTTGATGTCGGTCAGTTCGCGGAAGTCGGCGATGGCGTCGAGAACCATGTAATGACCGCCGCGCTTCATCGCATCGACCTGATGCTTCACAAGTCCGAAGCCAGCCGAGCTGTCGACAAATGCGGGACAGAAGATCGGTACGTCGTTTTCATACGCCGCCTGAACCAAACTGTTGGTCTTTTTGGCGTTGCCGGCGGCAAGCCATTTGCCCATTTCCTTGATGAACTCGCGGCTCGAATACGGCCGCGGATCGAGGCTATCGGCGATCGCACCGATGGTATGGTCGCAATCCTGGAGCGCCACCTCGTCGATATAGGTGTCATAGATGCGGTCGATGTAGAGCGAGCGCAGCGTGTCATCGTCGGGGATTTCGTTGGCCTGATAATGCTTGTGGCCCAGCGCTTCGAAGAAATCCATGTCGACGATCGACGCGCCGGTGGCGACAATGGCATCCACCATGTTCGACTTCACCAGCTGAGTATAAAGATCCATACAGCCGCCAGCCGAGGTCGATCCGGCAATAACCAGAATGACCGAGCAGTCCTTGTCCGACAGCATCTGGTTGTAAAGATCGGCTGCGCGGGCGGTGTCGCGGCTCGTAAAGCTCATCTTGCCCATTGCATCGATGATCGGGCGCGCGTCGAACGAGGTAATGTCGATATGCTCGATCTCGGTCGACAGCAGCTCCTGCTTGCGCTTGTCGTTGATCTGGCTCTCGTTCGGGATTTTCACGAGCGGATCAGTGATCATGTCAAACTCCAAAGGGTCTTGGCGCCAAATTGAAGGGCGCGATTGAAAGGCGTGAAGGGGCCCTGCCGAAGCAGGCACCCGATATCAAGATGAAAGACGCTACAGCGTGAAGACGTTTGACGCCCGCTCACGTTCCGCGATGCCAGCATAGAGCGAGGCCATCGGCTCATCGTCGACGATCACGCGATCCTCAACGCCGAAACCGTTAAAGCCGGTTCGCATTGCGCAGCCATAGGCACCCAGCATGCCGACTTCGATATAGTCGCCGGGCCCGACATCGCCCGGAAGCATGAACGGCCCCGCCATATGGTCGAGATCGTCGCAGGTCGGGCCGTAAAAGCTGAACGGCATCGGCTTCACGTCCGATTCCTCGTCGCGAATCAGCTTCACCGGATAGCGCCAGCCGATATGTGCGGCATCGAACAGGGCGCCATAGGCGCCGTCGTTGATGT
>NZ_CAMLDL010000029.1 GCF_946478955.1 uncultured Sphingomonas sp.
GGCCTTCATTCCGGCGGTTAAAGTCGGTCCCGGAATCGGGCTTCAGGGACTGGTGATGTTTGGTCTCTATCTGGCCGGGATCGTCGGTGCCCTTTTGGCCGCGCTGGTTCTTCGCCGGACGGTAACGAAGGGCGGCGGCAGCAGCTTCATGATGGAGCTTCCCAAATATCAGATGCCGCGTCTTGGCGACGTCCTGATTGGTTTGTGGCAGCGCGCGATGATCTTCCTGAAGCGCGCGGGGACGATCATCCTGTTCACCACCATCATCCTGTGGGCGCTAGCCAGCTTCCCGCAGGCCGGCGCGGGCCAGAAGCAATCGGATGTGTCGATAGCGGGGTATATTGGCGAAGGCATTCATAAGGTCGTCGCGCCAATCGGCTTCAACAAGGATATTTCCATGGCTCTGCTGCCCGCGATGGCCGCGCGCGAAGTGGCCGTTTCGTCCATCGGGACCGTCTATTCACTCGACGCCGAGGACGAGACGCAGGTCGAGACGCTGGAACAGCGGATTGCCGGCAAATGGAGTCTTGCGACCGCGCTTGCGTTCCTCGCCTGGTTCGTTTTCGCGCCGCAGTGCATTTCGACCATCGCCGTAACCCGACGTGAAACCAATGGGTGGAAATGGCCTGCCTTCATGGTCGGCTATTTGTTTGTGCTGGCCTATATTGCTGCGGGCGCCACCTACTGGACCGCCGTTGCATTTGGCCTTGGCTAACGTCTTGCCGATATGCTGATCGCGGCCTAACGCTCTCTCCCAAGAGATTTGCGAAGGAGAGCGAGATGGCGGGCGTGAACAAGGTTATTCTGGTCGGCAATTTGGGTGCCGATCCCGAAGCCCGGTCGCTCAACAACGGTGGTGAAGTAGTCAACATGCGTATCGCCACCAGCGAAACGTGGAAGGACCGCGACGGAAATCGTCAGGAACGAACCGAGTGGCATAATGTTGTGATCTTCAACGAGAACCTCGGCCGAGTGGCGAAAAGCTATCTGAAAAAGGGCTCCAAGGTTTATGTCGAGGGTCAGCTTCAGACCCGCAAATGGCAGGATCAGAACGGCAATGACCGTTACCAGACCGAGGTGGTGCTTCAGCGCTTCCGCGGCGATCTTGTCCTGCTTGACAGCCGCGATGGCGGATCGGGTGGCGGCTATGGCGGTGGATCGTCGGGCGGTTATGATGATGGTGGCGGCTTCGGCGGGTCATCATTTGGTGGCGGCGGACAGCGCCAGCAGCAAACCAGTCCGCAACCGGCGGCGTTCGACACCGACCTTGACGATGACGTCCCGTTTTAAGGGCTGCGGGCTTTAAGGGTTATGGCCGGCTATTCGCCGGACAATTTGCCCTTAAGCGCGGCGAGCGCGGCAAAGGGCCCGGCCTCCTCTTCGGACAGGACACCCGCTTCCCGCAGCGCCGCATCCGCATTGGCGCTGCGCGGGAACGGATCCAGCGACAAGCTGAGCGTGTCAGCGATTGCACTACCAAGGTCGATCGCACCGCCGTCATAAAAGACAGTGTCCATTTCGCCTTCGCCCAGCTCAATTTCTTCGTCGGCTTTGCCGCTTGCGGCCGGCACCGGGAGGAACAGAAGGTCAAACGGCTCATCGACCATTGCCGCCACCGGCTCACCGGTCGCAACACATGCCTGTTCCAGCGATGCCTGTATTCGGCCCATCGCGCGGACCTGCGGACCTTCACGTTCGACCGCGGCGTGGGCCCTTAGCTGACCGAGCGACACCAGGCCCAGCCGATCGGCGATCCGTGCCCGCTCGTCGTCGTCGGCAACCAGGTCCAGCCGATCACCGCCGCGGATCTGGTCAAGCATGAGGCGGTGGGCGAAATCGCTCATCCGATGCGCCCTCCAATGACGGCGCGGTCATCGCGGCCCGTAATACCTTCATCAAATCGGCGACAGGCTTCCGCGGCATAGGTTGCTGCAGCTTCGCTGACCGACTCGCTGCGGTGGACGGAAAAGGCGACGACCTCATCCCATGGCGACGTTTCGTCCTTGGCCGCGCGCCAGCGATCGACCCGATTGGCCAGCGATCCGACCATCAATCGTACCTGTTTTCCTACCGATGGATCGCCAAACCCTGCCTCGCGCAACTGAGCATCCATGTCGGCAATGAAGCGTTCCGTCAGCGCAACTGCGTGACGCGCCGCATCTTCACCGCCGTCTTCAAGGCGGATGATCGTCAAGGCACAAAGCGTTGAAAGGACCGCGAATCGGCCGTCCACATCATCGGGCACGGCGCCATCGATATACCAGCCCGGCTGCCGCGCTTCGGCAACGACCGCGCCATAGAGCGCCTCTGCGTCGGCCCCCTTTGGGCGCAACATTGCCATCAACGAGCGCATGATCCTTCTCCTTGTGTATCTTCGCGGCTTGCGCGAGCCGCTTCCCTCCGCATATTGAGCGGGAAAGCGCCATGCAAGCGGCGCAACCAGTTGGAGATTCTTAATAATGGCCAAGCGCAGTATCGCAGCGATTGTCGCACTCGGGTTGACGCTGAGTGCTTGCGCGGGTCTTCGTGAGCATCGCGGGTTCGTCCTAGACGAAGGATTGGCCGAGGGCATTCAGGTCGGAATCGACAACAAGGATTCGGTTCAGAAGTCGCTTGGACGCCCGACCTTTACCGGGCAGTTCACACCGAATGACTGGTATTATCTGTCCCGCGACACCGCACAATTCGCCTTCCGCGATCCGCGTGTCCAGAAACAGACCTTGCTGCATGTCCAGTTTGATCAGGCAGGCAATGTCGTGGCGGTTGAGAAGACCGGCGCCGAGACCATCGCGCGTGTCGATCCCGTCGGCGACAAGACTCCGACGCTGGGCCGTAACAAGAGCTTCTTTGAGGAGCTGTTTGGCAACATCGGGACAATCGCTCAGCCGGGCCTGCCGGGCGCGCAGCGACAGTAAGCGCCACCTCGGCGCTTGTCCCAACCTTCCGTAATGCCTAATCGGGGTGGCATGACTGCGACCCCTGGCGGCATGACCTATGCCGAATATCTGCATCTCGACACATTGCTGAGCGCGCAACAGCCCATCAGTGACCTTCATGACGAAATGCTGTTTGTTATCATCCACCAGACGAAAGAGCTGTGGTTGAAACAGATGCTGCATGAGGTTGGGTTGGCCTGTCGCCTGGTGCGAGAAGATAAATTTGCAGAGGCCTACAAGGCCCTGTCGCGCGTCAGCCGTATCCAGACCGTCATGACCCTGTCCTGGGATGTGCTGGCGACCCTGACTCCGGTCGACTATTCCGCGTTCCGCGATGTGCTCGGCACGTCGTCAGGCTTTCAATCCGCCCAGTTTCGGGAATTGGAATATCGTCTGGGCATCAAGGATCCCAAATTTCTCGATTATTATGAAGGCGGCAGCGATGGGCAGGCGCGTCTCCGCGCGGCGCTGGCCGAACCATCGCTGTGGGACGAGGCGAATGCGGCGCTCGCCCGGGCCGGATTTGACTTGGCGGCGGACGGCGCCGTGCAGACGGCTTGGCTAACGGTGTATCGCCAACCGGACGAATATTACGGTCTTTATCAGCTCGCCGAAAAACTGGTCGATCTCGACGATGCGCTCGCGGCGTGGCGACATAAACATTTGCTGACCGTTGAACGAATCATCGGATTCAAAAAGGGAACCGGCGGATCGGCCGGCGCGGCCTATCTTGCGTCGACACTCACCAAGCGTGCGTTCCCGGAGCTTTGGTCACTGCGGACTGACCTGTGACCTTCAAGCCGCTTTTTTCCAAGAGCCTGTCGGCGGCGCCGGACCGCGTCCATTTTGCCGCGCATAGCCATCACCTGTGGCCCGACGCCTCTTTCACAGGTCAGGTTGAATGCTGGGATGATGCGGCACGACTGGCAGACCATAAATGGAATCGGATTATGGGCGAGGTTTACCCCTTCGCTCAGGCCGAAGTTGCGGCGGAATTGGGGAGTGATGACCCGTCCGCCATTGTGTTCGCGTCGAATACCCATGACTTGCTCATCAGGCTGATGTCGGCCTGCCCTCGCCGCAATGGCAAGGTCCGCGTCCTGACCAGTGATGGGGAGTTTCATTCGGCCCGTCGCCAGTTTGCGCGCTGGGCCGAAGATGGCTGGTTGGAGCTTGAGATTGTCCCGACCGAACCATTTGGCGATTTTCCAGAGCGGTTTCTTGAGCGCGCGCGCCAGGGCGATCATGACCTGATCTTCGTCAGCCACACGATGTTCAACAGCGGGACCATCTTTGGCCCGATTGATAGGCTTGCCGCACTCGCCGACCCGGATGGACCGTGGATAGTGATCGATGGCTATCATAGCTTCATGGCGGTCGAGCGGCCGTTGCCGCCGAGCCTTGCGGCCAAAGCGTTCTTTCTGGCTGGCGGTTATAAATATGCGATGTCGGGCGAGGGAATGGGATTCATGCATTGCCCGGCCGGATTTGGACCCCGCCCGGCCATTACCGGCTGGTACGCCGAATTCGCGGATTTGGAACAGGTGCCGGGAAAGATTGGATATGCTCGTGACGCCATGCGGTTCATGGGCGCAACGTTCGATGCCAGCGCGCTCTACCGGTTTGGCGCCGTGCGCCGAATGATGCGAGATAATGGCATCGACACGGCCTTGGCGTCGGCGAAAATGGCGCGCCTGCAATCATTGATGCTGGCGGAATTGGCGGACAGCGCGATTGGATCGGCGGCGCTTCTCAACCCGCTGAGAGGCGGGGCGCATGCCCGCTTCCTCGCGCTACGGGCTCCGCAGGCGCAGCAATGGTGCAAGCAATTGGCGGATCGGAATTGCGTGACCGATGTACGCGGTGATGTGCTGCGGATCGGCTTTGGCCTGTATCAGGACGATGAAGACGTCGCCGCATTTGCCGCGGTCGCCCGGACCCTCGATTAGCGAGAAATTCCGCTGGCAAGCATTGAGCCGGCGATCTCGGCAATTTGATCGGCATCTGCCTTGGTCCAGACACCAAAGCGCAGGCCCAGAAATACGTTCATGCCCATGATCGCCCATGCTCGGACTTCGTTGGCCAATTCGCCATCGTCACGCATTTCACCGCGCTCGGTTGCCGCGGCCAGACGCCCCGCAATGCGTTTAGCCGTTGTTTCATAATGGGCGCGAAAGCCGGTGGGATCGACGAATTCCGCCTCGTCAATAATACGGTACACCTCTTTGTGGCTTACAACGAAGCGCAGATAGGAAGCTAGCGCCCGCCGCTCGAGGTCGATGCCGTCCGCGGCATCGCGGATCGCAGGTGCGACATGGTCACGCACTTGGCCCGACATATCGCGCACCAGCGCCGCGAACACCGCCTCTTTGCTATCGAAATAGGTGTAAAAGGTCCCAAGCGCGACCTTGGCCCTGGCGGTAATGCCAACGATCGAGCTTTCGCTGAATCCTTTTTCGCCAAATTCGGACAAGGCAGCGTCGAGAATTTTACGGAGCGTCTTTTCGCCCCGTGCCGTTCGCGGCGCCTTGCCCTCGCTGGCGGGACTGTCACCGCCGGGTAACACCGCGTTCCCTTTCGTCGCCGTCATTCTTGCACCCCCACCGCTCCCAAGTTGAAAGTCGGTTCAACTTTCATTATGCCATACCGCAAGACAGCGCAACCACGGCCTTTCGGACCGACAAAAACAGGCGCTGCACAGGGGAGGTTGTATCAATGATTCGTTCCCACGAACTTCGCCGGCTGTATCTCGCCAGCGCCGCCGCCGTATTTCTACCGCATGTTGCACTGGCGCAGGAAGCCCCGGTGCCCGTCGCGCCCGTGTCTGCTGATCAGGCAACGGAAACCGGCGCCAACGAAGGTGATATTGTCGTTACCGCCCGCCGCCGCGCGGAAACCCTGAAGGACGTCCCGGTCGCGGTCACGGCGTTTTCAGGCGACCAGCTGGAAAAGCAGGCAGCTATCGACATCACCTCGATCGGCGACACCACGCCAAACGTGACCTTGGAAGCGTCGCGCGGAACCAACTCTACTCTGACCGCCTTCATTCGCGGCATTGGTCAGCAGGATCCGGTTGCCGGTTTTGAACAGGGCGTCGGCATCTACCTCGACGATGTGTATCTCAACCGCCCGCAGGGCGCGGTCCTCGACATTTACGATGTCGAACGCATCGAGGTGCTGCGCGGTCCCCAGGGTACGCTCTATGGTCGCAATACGATTGGCGGCGCGATCAAATATGTCACCAAACGTCTGGCTGATCAGCCTACGCTCAGCGCCCGCGCGACCGTCGGCACCTATGGGCAGCTCGACGGAGTACTGACAGCGTCCTATCCGATTGCTGACATCTTCCGGGTTGGCGCCTCCGTTGCCCGTCTGCACCGCGATGGGTTCGGCAAAAATTTCACGACCGGCGAGGACAATTACAACAAGGACATCCTTGGCGCCCGCGTGTCGGCCGAGATCGGGCATGATGAATCGGCCCTGCTCCGCCTCAGCGCGGATTATACGCGTGACACCAGCAATACCCGCGGCGGCCACCGCCTGATTGTGGGAATGCAGAGCGGCGCGCCGATCCTGGACAACGTCTTCAATTCGCGCGGAGCACTGTTGGACCCGACCCAGAAGGTGGTGTCGAAGGGCGTTGCGGCGCATGGCCAGATCGAATTGACCGATGGCATCAAATTCAAATCGATCACCGCCTATCGTAAGGACAACAGCGCCACGCCAATCGACTTTGACGCGCTCGCCGCTGTCGATGTCGATGTCCCCGCCGTCTATCGTAACAAGCAGTTCAGCCAGGAATTCCAGGTCACGGTCGACAAGGGGCCGCTGAATGGCGTCGCCGGATTCTACTATCTCGACGCTGACGCGTTCACCGCGTTCGACGTCCGGCTATATACCACGCGCCCCTTGCCGGTTCCGTTGCCTGGAGGTGGTTTCCTTCCGGCATTTCCTGGTCTGACGGCGCTCACCCAGGGCAAGGTCGCAACCAAAACATGGGCCGCGTTCGCCGACTTCTCATATGATCTAACGGATCAGTTCAGCGTCTCGCTGGGGGCGCGCTACACGGTCGATCGGCGCCATGCCGAGGTTTACCGGCAGTCGTTCCTGTTCGGCGGATCACCGCTGTTTGGCAGCGCCCCGCCATATGACACAGGCGCAACCACCCCGTTCCCGTTGCCGGCTTCGTCGGATTTCGATGGCAAGCGCAAGGATACTGCGTTTACCCCGCGTGTCGCTGTCAGTTTCAAGCCCACCAACGATCACCATCTGTACGCCAGCTGGTCCAAGGGCTTTAAAGGCGGCGGTTTTGATCCACGCGGTCAGTCGGGCTCCGCACCGGATCTGGACGGTGTCGGGGGCGTGACCCCGGAAGAAATCTACGAATATATGGATTTTGATCCGGAAAAGGTCACCACCTACGAGCTGGGCTGGAAGGCCAACTTGTTTGATCGCCGGGTGTATTCGGCGCTGGCCCTGTTCCATTCGGATTATACCAACCTGCAAATCCCAGGATCAATCGGTTGCGTCGTCAACAATGTTCCAAGCTTCTGCGGCGCCACCACGAACGCCGCCAAGGCGCGCATTCGCGGTGTTGAGTGGGAAGGCAATGCTCGCCTGTTTGGTGACGTCCGGGGCGCCCGCCTGAATTATATGTGGTCGCTTGGTTATCTGGACGCCAAGTTCCGCAAATATATCGGCGCTGGCGGCGTGGATTTCGCGGACTATCGCAAGATCCAGAACACACCGAAATGGACGCTCAGCAGCACGCTCGCCCTGTCGGCTCCGGTCTATGATGGCGACCTCAGCATCAGCAGCACGGTCAGCTATCGCAGCAAGAGTCAGCAGTTTGAGCTGGCGACGCCGGGTCTCGACCAAAAGGGCTATTCGCTTTGGGATATGAGCGCGGTGTATGAGCTTCCGGGCGATCATTGGACGGTCGGCATCCACGGCAAGAATCTGGCGAACAAGAAATACATCACGGCGGGATATAACTTCCTGGCGCAGGATCCGCGGACCGGAGCGTTCCTCATTAATCCCGCGAATCAGAAGTATATCTCGACCTTAGGCGCAGAGGGCGTCTTGACGGCCTATTATGGTAATCCTCGTCAAATTCTGTTCACGGTCGGCTACAAGCTTTGATCTCTTCGCGGCGGGCGGTCTTGTGACCGTCCGCCTCCCTTCTTAGGAAGGGCAGTTCATTGGGGAGAGAAACGTGAATGCAGCCGCGCCCGACGGGGCCAAATCCATCCGCGGCCGTGTTCTCGGCTTCCTGCTGCTGGCCTATATTTTTAACTTCCTTGACCGTCAGATTCTCTCGATTCTGGCAATTCCGATTCAGAAAGACCTGCAGCTCACAAACGAGCAATTGGGCCTCATGGGCGGTATCGCCTTTGCCGCGCTCTATTCCACCCTTGCCATACCAATGGCCAGATATGCCGATCGCGGCCGGCGGGTTCGTACAATTTCGCTGGCGATGGCGGTATGGAGCGGATTTACCGCACTGTGCGGGTTTGCCGGTAATTTCTGGCAACTGTTCATTGCACGCATGGGGGTTGGTGTCGGCGAAGCAGGCGGCGTGGCGCCCAGCTACGCGCTGATCTCCGACTATTTCCCGCCTGAACGTCGCGCGCGCGCGCTGGCCATTTTCTCGCTCGGTATCCCCATTGGGTCAGCCCTTGGGCTGTTCTTTGGGGGCTGGATTGCGACCGCGCTCGACTGGCGATGGGCGTTCGCGATCATCGGACTCGCCGGTCTTCCGGTCGCGCTGGCAATTCGTAAGCTGATCCCCGAACCATCGGTTGGCGTGATGGATGGCGGCAGCGCGGCGGTGCCGGACGCGGTTTCATTCGCCACAGTGTTCAAACTTTTGGCGCGCAAGCCCAGCTTCTGGCTTCTGTCCTTTGGCGCCGCATCCGGGTCGATCTGTGGCTACGGGCTGGGCTTCTGGCTGCCCAAACATATAACCCAGAGCCTTGGGCTGCCACTTGACCAACTTGGTATTTTCTTCGGTATCATCGTGTTGGTCGGCGGTTCGCTGGGAATCTGGCTGGGCGGATGGCTGGGCGACCGCCTCGGCGGCGCGCGTCCCGGTGCCTATGCGCTGGTCCCCGGCCTCGCCTTCCTGCTGACCGCGCCGCTGTACGCCCTTGCCTTTACCGCCCAGTCGCTGATCCTCGGCTTCGTCCTGTACGCGCTGCCATACATGCTCTCGCTGGTGTGGCTGGGTCCGGTCGTCAACGCGGTTCAACATCTTGTGCCACCGTCAATGCGAGGAACAGCGTCGGCCTGCATGCTGCTGATCAATAATTTGATCGGCATTGGATTTGGCGTATGGTTTTTCGGACGATTAACCGACCGTTTCATCCCTACCCACGGCGACCAGGCGCTATACACTGCGCTTAATACCGGATTGCTCTTCTATCTCGTCGCCGGCGTCTTGATGTTGTTGGCATCGCGGACCTTGTCGCGGGACTGGCACCGCTGATCGCAGCACGATTAACCCAACCTGTCAGTCGGAACGAGCCATAGCTTCGACCGTTGGAATACTCCGAAAGGAGTTCCCATGTCGAAATTTCTACTTGCTGCCGGGGCGGCGGCGCTGGCGTTTGCCGCGCCCGCACTGGCCGACAAGCCAGGGCATGGTGGTCAGGGCCAGCAAAAGGGCGACGGCCAGCACCAGGACAAAATGACGAAGGCCAACCCCGGGGCGGCGCGTGCTGAGCGGGGCGATGGCCATGGACGCGCGCCGAAGGTGGAATATCGCTCGGTTCGCATCGAAAAATCATCCAACGCCAACCGCGGACACTCGCAAAAGCGCAGCACTGTGAATGATCGGCGCGGACAATCTGATAAGGTTCGTGTTGTTGCGACATCGGGAGGCGGCACGATCGGGAAGATCAACAATCGCGAAGATGTAAAGCGCAACGTCAGCAATCGGGTGCGCACGGCCTTTGTTCCGCGATGGGATGATCGCGGCGCCATTCGCGGCTTCGCAGGCGCCTGTCCGCCGGGGTTGGCGATGAAGAATAATGGCTGTCTGCCGCCTGGGCAGACAAAAAAGCTGGTCGGAACGGCGCTTCCGGCGGCGCTGGCAGGGTCGATGCTTATTGGCCCATACAGCCAATGGTATCGCGACGATGACCGCTATTTTTATCGCTGGGACGACGATTATGTGTATCGCGTTCGCCGAGATGGCGGTCTGATCGACGCATTGTTTCCGGCGATTGACCGCGACTATTATTATTATCCGGTCGGATATGAATATCCCTCGGCCTATGATTATTACAACATACCCTACCAGTATCAGGCCTTCTATCCGAACCAGGGTGACTGGCGGTACCGGTACGGCGATGGTGCCATTTATCGCGTCGACCCCCGGACCAACATGATTGCGGGTATATCATCACTGCTGGCCGGCGATCTGTCGGTGGGTGCGCAGCTGCCAGCGGACTATGCGGTTTATAACGTGCCCATGTCCTATCGTGATCGCTATTATGACACAGCGGACAATTGGTACCGCTATAATGACGGTTATATTTACCGGGTCGATCCGACGACCCAGCTAATCACGGCGGTCATCAACGCCATCGCCTAGAAATTCCGAGCGTCGGGGCGTCCTTGCCTCGACGCATGGCTCAGCACGGAGTGTTTTTCCATGAAGATGAGACCTATTTTGACCGCTATGGCGGTCGGCTCTGCCCTGATGATCCAGGCGTGCGGGCAATCAGAATCCGCGACAGAATCCAAGGAGGCGCAGGCCGCAGCTGGCGATCAGACCATTCTCGCCGGTTTGGGCGATGCGACCAAATTCGCTGCCGCCACAAAGGAAGCGGGCCTGGACGGAACCTTCTCTGGTCCGGGTCCATATACAGTCCTGGTGCCCAGCAATGCGGCATTTGACAAGCTGCCTGCCGGAACGCTCGACAAGCTGATGCAGAAGGACGCGCGCACCGAGCTGACAGGCGTTTTGACCTATCACGTGCTGCCCGGAGCGATCCTCACCGAAGATATTGCCAAGGCGGTAGATCTCGGAAAGGGCAAGACTACCCTTCCCACCATGGGCGGCGGAACCATCACGGCGACCAAGGACGGTGATACGATTGTCCTAACCGACGGGTCGGGCACCAGTGCCCGCATCACGGAATCCAACGTGAAGCGGTCCAACGGCGTAATCCAGCGGATCGATGCGGTACTGAAGCCGAGTTAGGCAAAATCCATCCAATTCGGATTAGGTCGGCCCGTCGCCTAGCGGCGGGTCGCTCCATTTCAGACATATCGGCAACTTGCCCGACAGCACCACGACCTATCCTCAATTCCGTCCGTCGATCCGGATGAAAGGAAGGGGCAGTTGTGATCGCAGGGTTGAACAATCGGCGGCCGATACCGGCCAGTGCAATTGCCCTCGGGCTCCTGGTTTTTGGCGCGACATGGTTAAGCATTGAATTGTCACGGGTCCAGGGGCGCGTCGCTGCCGTCTCCTTGGCAAACGGCATCACGCTCGCGGTTCTTTTGAGCAGCAAACCGCAGTATTGGCGAACCTATTTGCTCTGGGCAGCTGTCGGCAACTTTGCCGCTAATGTGGCCAGTGGTGACGACACTCCATTGGCCTTGGGCCTGTCACTGATCAATCAGGTGGAGGTATGGCTGGCGGCGGCATTGACGATGCCGGTGTTCGCCGCGCGCCGCCGATTTGATAACCGCGATGTTATCGCCAGATTTGTGCTGGGCGCCGGTGTCGCCGCGCCGCTGGTTTCCGCCATTCTGGCATCAACGGTGATCAGCGCGGCGTCGAATGTTCCGTCTTCGCCGACGCTGATTGCGTGGTTTGCCGCCGAGGCGCTAGGCCTTCTGACGATCACACCCTTTTTGCTGTCATCCAAAACCTACGACCTGCGTATGCCTTGGCGCCAGCAGCTATTCTATCTGACGTGTGTGGCGGCGTCCGCCATGGTCGCCATTGTCGTCCTGCGTGAAGTGCGGCAGCCATTTCTGTTCAGTCTTACGCCGCTTGTTGTCGTCGCCGCGCTCCGCCTGCCCCTTTTTGCCGCCATGGCGGTCGTGCTGGCAGTGTCTATGGTCGCGGCCGGGGAGACGTTTCAGGGGCGCGGCATTATTGCAGCGACGAACGCGGACCCCGCTATTCGTCTCTACGTCCTGCAGGCATTCCTGGCAGCTATGTTGTTCACAGTATTGCCGCTTCGGTCGTTGGTGGGCGAACGTGAGCTGCTGGGACGAGCAGCTGCAAAGAGTGATCGCTTGTTCCACCGCATTGCCGAGGCAAGCATTGCCGGAATTCTTCATGTCGACCGCGACGGAAGGCCGACATTCGCCAATGGACGCTGGACCGAGTTAACCGGACTTCATCTGGAAAATATGCGGAGCGACGGTTGGCTGGAATGCGTCGAATGGGGACATCGCCAGGAAGCCCGCACCTTCTGGCAACTGGCCACCACAACAACCGACCCTGCGTCCATGGAGATCCCGTTCTTGCGTGACGGTCGCTCAGCTGGCTGGGCGGAGGTTACTGTTCATCCCGAGGTTGAAGACGGCCGGATTTCCGGGTTCGTTATCCGTCTGGTTGACCAGACGGAACGGCGCAGGGCCGACGCGGCCATGCGGGAAAACAATCGACTGCTCCGCATGGCAGAACGGTCGGCGCGGGTCGGCCATTGGCGGTTCGACCTGGAGAATGACATTTTTGAATGCTCTGATAGCGCGAAGTCCATTCTTGGAATGCAAAACGCTGGTACGGCCCGCCCGCGAGATGCGCTGCGCAACATCCACCCGGACGACCAGCGACGGTTTCTGCGGACAATTGCGTCGGCCCTGAATGACGTGGGGGTCCACGATCAATCCATTCGATTGCGTCTTTCGGACGGGGAGGTGCGCCATCTGTGCGTTGGAGTGCAGGCGGACATCAGCAGCGGCAGCGACTTCAAGGGACTTTTCGGGATCGTCCGCGATCAAACCCACCTTATCAACACCCAGTGCGAACTGATGGTAGCGCGCGACGAGGCGGAAGCAGCGGCCAGCGCCAAGAGCAATTTCCTGGCCACGATGAGCCATGAAATCCGCACACCGATGACAGGCGTATTGGGGATGATTGACCTGCTGCAGATGGACCCGGAGGAGGCGGATAGGGATCGCTATTTCGCGACGTTGCGGCAATCGGCCGACTTGCTGATGGCCGTCCTCGACGATGTGCTGGACTATTCCAAAATCGATAATGGCTCGATGCGCCTGGACCAGCGGGAATTTGATATTGAGCATCTTGTCCAATCCACCATCGACCTCTTTGGAAATGCGGCATCCCGCAAGGGTTTGCTGGTATCGCTGGACAGCCGCATGTCGGGTTCGCCGTCGGTCCGCGGCGATCCGGTCAGGATTCAGCAGGTTGTCAGCAATCTTTTGAACAACGCGATCAAATTTACGCATCGCGGTCGGGTCGTGATTATGCTGCGCGACGGGCCTGGCAATATGGGCCAGCGGCAATGGTGGATGGAGTTTCGCGACACCGGCATTGGCATCGCTCCCGATGATCTGTCGAAGCTTTTTCAGCCATTCATGCAAGCCGAAAACAGTAACAACCGCCAATATGGCGGGACCGGGCTTGGCCTTGCGATAAGTCGCCGGCTGATCGAGGCAATGGGCGGCGAAATGGGTGTGGAATCGCGGGTTGGGCGGGGCTCAACATTCTGGTGCAATCTTATTATGGAAGACGGGCAAGGTGGCGATACCCGATCGGCCGAGGCTGCCGATGCGCACGGGTTGGCGTTTCATCTCGACGTACTGGTTGCGGAGGATAATCCCGTCAACCAACTGCTCATCGGTGCGATCCTCCGCAAGCTGGGTCATCGGCCAACGATCGTGGAAAATGGACGGCTTGCGGTGGAGGCTGTCGAAAGCGGCGGGTATGATTGTGTGCTGATGGACATGCAGATGCCGGAATTGGACGGCCCGGCGGCGACGCGCGCGATCCGCAATTCGGGAACCCGGCAGGCCGACATACCAATCTTTGCATTGACCGCCGATGCATCGCCGGAACGGCGGCGCTTCTATGAAGGGGCTGGATTGACCGGGTTTTTGACCAAGCCAGTCAATCAGGCAGAACTGGCTTCCGCTTTGCTCGAACACGCCAGTTGGGCGGCACATAAGTCACGCGGGGCAAATTCCCTCACCTTTCAAGCCCCGATTGTCTGATTTCCCCCTTCCGCGCCTCAAACGCGCCGCTATAACAATGTCACTTTAGCGCGATATCGGGGCAAGGATTCAAGAACATGAAGGCGACGATCGAACGGGCAACCCTCCTCAAGAGCCTGGGCCATGTCCAGTCGGTGGTTGAGCGCCGGAACACCATTCCCATTCTCTCCAACGTCCTGATTGAGGCGAAGGAGGATGGATCGCTGCGCCTGATGGCGACCGATCTGGATCTGCAGGTGGATGAAAGTGTCCCTGCCCAGGTATCACAGGCCGGGGCAACCACCGTTTCGGCGCACACTTTCTTCGATATTGTTCGAAAGCTCCCTGAGGGAAGTCAGGTCGAATTGTCGGCCGCGGATGGGAAAATGCAGGTTGTCGCAGGCCGCGCCCGTTTCAACTTGTCGACGCTGCCCCGCGACGACTTCCCGGTGATCGCGGAAGGCGAGCTTCCGACCCGGTTCGAGCTTCCGGCGCAGACGCTTCGCCAGATTATCGATAAAACGCGCTTTGCGATCTCGAGCGAAGAAACCCGCTATTATCTGATGGGGATTTTCCTCCACGTTGCCGATGACAAGCTGAAAGCCGCAGCGACCGACGGCCACCGGCTCGCCCGCGTCACCGTCGACAAGCCGGAAGGCTCTGACGGAATGCCCGACATCATTATTCCGAAGAAATGTGTTGGTGAATTGCGCAAACTGCTCGACGAAGTTGAAGGCACGGTCGAAGTGTCTTTGTCGCCGACCAAGGTCCGTTTCGGATTGGGTAGCGCAGTGCTCACAAGCAAGCTGATCGACGGGACTTTCCCCGACTATAATCGCGTCATCCCGACCGGAAATGACAAGCTGCTGAAGCTCGATCCCAAGAGCTTTATGGCGGGTGTTGACCGTGTCGCGACCATCGCCAGTGAAAAGACCCGCGCGGTCAAAATGGCGGTTGATCGTGACAAGGTGACGCTGTCGGTGACGAGCCCGGAAAACGGTCTAGCGGTTGAGGAAGTGCCGGCCGATTATGGTAATGATAATCTGGAGATTGGCTTCAACGCGCGGTACCTGATGGACATTCTGCAGCAGATCGAAGGCGACGCCGTGGAAGTACATTTGGCCGACGCCGCTGCGCCGACGCTGCTGCGTGAGAATGACAAGAGCCAGGCGCTATACGTGCTGATGCCGATGCGGGTGTAATGCGGGGGTCAAAGGGGGCGGCGACCATGTTTCGATTTGTGATGAAGGGCGCCCTTTGCGCTCTGCTACTGATTAGTGCTCCCGCCGTCTCTGCGGCGCAGGAGGTACAGGCTGAGGCAAGCGACCTTGCGGCGCGCAAACAGGTTGCCCAACAGTTGATGCAGGTCATGTACGCCAAAGAGGCGTTTCCGGCCTTTCAACCTGATTTCGAAGCCAATATGACCGCGGCGTTCAAGGGCCACCCGCAATTGGCCCTGATGGAAAGAATATATCCCGGATCATCGGGGCGAATGGTGAAATCGCTCGTTCCCGAATTACAGACGCTAATCCTGAAATCGCTGCCGTCTCTGCATCAGCAGGGAATAGATCTCTATTCCTCGCGGCTGAGCCTTGACGAGCTAAAGCATTATTACGCGTTCGCCAGCTCGCCTGCGGGCGTCGCCTTTCGAGACGGCATGGCCAAAAATGTCGATTTTGCCAAAGCGGTTAAAAACTTCGATCGTAAAGGCGGGATCAGCGCGGAAGCGCGCGACGAGATTCAAACAGAAACGGCGATCGCGGCGGCCGGTCATCTATCCGATGCTGACCTCAAAAAACTGATGGAGTTTGTGGAAAATCCGGCGTCCGACAAATTCGCGAAGGTTGACGAGGAATTCATCAAAATTCATGCGGCCTGGAGTCAGAAACTAAAGACCGACAATGAGGCGATCCTGCGTAGCGTTGCGGTCAAAGCCATAAGCCCGGCCACCCAAGGAAAGTGAATCTGGATTGGCCATTCTGGACCTTGTCCCCGGTTCAGCCTAGGCCCGATCGATGCCCATCCAGCGGTTGGTCCTGAACAATTTTCGCAATTACCATGACCTCGTGCTTGGGGCGGGGGCGGGTTTTAACTTGCTGTTCGGCGGCAATGGCTCCGGAAAAACCAATATATTGGAGGCGGTGTCACTCCTGACGCCTGGGCGGGGGCTCCGGCAGGTCGCACTGTCGGACATCGCGCGGACGGATGGCCCGGGTGGCTTCGCCATCGCGGCAAAACTGGAACCTGGCAGTGACGTTGGAACCGGAACTCTACCTACGACCCCTGATCGGCGGCAGGTGCGGATCAATGGCACGACCGCGTCGGTCAATTCGCTGTCCGAATGGCTCTCTGTACTTTGGCTCACTCCGGCAATGGATCGCCTGTTCACCGAAAGCGCGGGCGGCCGGCGACGGTTCCTCGATCGTCTGGTGCTGGCGCTGGAACCCGGCCACGCCAGCCACGCAGCGCGATATGAGGCCGCGACGCGGGCGCGAAACAAGCTTTTGGCCGACCCGGACCATGCCGACCCCGACTGGCTGACGGCGCTGGAGCTCGGCATGGCCGAGCATGGGCAAGCGGTGGCGGAAGCGCGGGCTCGCACAGTCTCGGCGCTGTCTGACGTCATCGCCGCTGCGCCGGACGCCGGTTTCCCCCGCGCTTCGCTTGCGTTGGAGGGCTGGACTGCGACCGACCTCGCGGCCCAGTTAAGGGCAAATCGTGGGCGTGATGCGGCGGCAGGCCGGACGACCGAAGGGCCGCACCGGCAGGACCTTGTCGTCACGCATCTCGGCAAGGGCCAACCCGCCGCGCGCGGATCAACCGGGGAGCAGAAGGCGCTGCTGATCGGGATCATCCTCGCCCATGCCGCCTTGGTTGCCGAGCGCCGCGGCGCGCCGCCGATCTTGTTGCTCGACGAAGTTGCCGCGCACCTAGATCCCAACCGGCGACTTGCACTGTTCGAACGCCTGTCCGGCAAGGGGCAGGTTTGGATGACCGCGACGGAGCCAAGCCTGTTCGAGGGCATCACCGCCGCAACCCGATTCCATGTCGAGAATGGCACCGTCAGCGCGGCGTGATTCGGGCTAGACTGGACATTTGGCAGTTTTGCCCTATATCGCACTGCAACATTCGAGGCGCCTAGCAAGCTGGCGTGATGTTCCCCCAAGGGAACGGCCCGCGCCTCGTCCAGCTTTTACAGCTCTCCATATCACGCGGGGTGCCCTTTTAACCCCCGATCGGTCCGTGCCCAAAATGGCGCGGCCGCTCCCTATGTTTGATGGAAATTCACATGACCAAATTTACGGACCTTGGCCTGTCGCAGCCGCTCATCGATGCGCTCGCCGCCAAGGATTATGACACGCCCACGCCGATTCAGGCGCAGGCCATTCCGCTCGTGCTTGAAGGCCGCGATCTGCTCGGCATTGCCCAGACGGGCACCGGCAAGACCGCCGCTTTCATGCTTCCCTCGCTCGACCGTCTGGTCGCGGCGTCGACGGCGCGACCGCAGCCGGGCCGGGCCCGGATGCTGGTGCTTGCCCCGACGCGCGAGCTGGCGGCGCAGATTGCAACCGCCGCGCGCACCTATGCCAACGGCCAACACATCAGCGTCGGCGTCATTTACGGCGGCGTTCCCGTCCCGCGCTCGATCCGCGAAGTATCGCGCGGTCTCGACGTGCTCGTCGCGACCCCGGGACGCCTGCTCGACCTGATCGATCAGGGCGTACTCAGCCTGTCGAACCTGGAAATCCTCGTCCTTGATGAGGCGGACCAGATGCTCGACCTTGGCTTCATTCACGCGCTCAAGCGGATTGTGAAGCTGATCCCGGCGAAGCGGCAGACCCTATTCTTCTCGGCCACCATGCCGAAGATGATCCGCCAGCTGGCCGACGCCTATCTGACCAATCCGGCCGAAGTCGCCGTAACCCCGGTCGCAACGACGGCGGAGCGCGTTTCGCAGGCCGTGACCTTCGTCAATCAGCCGGAAAAGATCGCGCTGCTGATTCGCAAGATCGGCGAATATGACATTGAACGCGCGCTCGTCTTCTCGCGTACCAAGCATGGCGCGGACAAGATTGTCCGCGTGCTCGAAGGCGCTGGCATCGCATCCAACGCCATCCACGGCAACAAGAGCCAGGGACAGCGCGAACGCGCCCTTGCCGATTTCCGCTCGGGCGAGGTGCCGATCCTGATCGCCACCGACATTGCCGCGCGCGGGATCGACATTCCGGGCGTCAGCCATGTCTTCAACTTCGACCTGCCCGATGTGCCGGAACAATATGTCCACCGCATCGGCCGCACTGCACGCGCCGGGGCCGAAGGCGAGGCGCTGGCGTTCTGCAGCCCGGATGAGCGCATCAATCTGCGCGATATCGAAAAGCTGGTTCGCACCAAGCTTCCGGTCGAAGGCTTGCCCCACGGCTTTATGGAAACCGTCGAGCAGGTGAAGCGCATTCGTCCGGCACCGAAGAAGAGCGATGCCCGTCCGCGCCGTGACCGCGAGCCGCGCCGCCCGTCTGCGGTCACCGAAATCAAGGCCGATCGCCGCTCGTCAAGCGCGCACCGTGCCAATCGCAATGATCGGAACCAGCAGGGCAACCGTAACCCGCATCGCAATGAAGGTCGTGCAGAGGGCCCGCAAGGCAATCGTGGGCCCCATCGCGGGGAAGGTCAGCCGGGCCAGCGCGCCGATGGGCAACGTCCGGGCGGTCAGCGTCCCGGTGGCCAACGCCCGGGTGGACCCAAGCCTGGGCGACCCAATTTCCGTCGCGGTCGACGCGGCGGTAGTGGGGGCGGCGGCGCCCGCGCTCAGGGTTAAACTACACAATCGCTGAAAATCGCCTCGTCCTACGCGCGCACACGTACGCGCGCGTGGACTTGGGGGCGATAATCCCTATATCAGTGGCATGGCTACTGATCCCAACAAGAATGAATATGGCGCCGACAGCATCAAGGTCCTCAAGGGCCTCGACGCCGTGCGCAAACGTCCCGGCATGTACATCGGCGATACCGATGATGGTTCCGGCCTCCACCACATGGTGTTCGAGGTCAGCGATAATGCGATTGACGAGGCGCTGGCGGGTCACTGCGACCGCATCCTGATCACCATGAATCCGGATGGATCGGTCAGTGTCGAGGACAATGGCCGCGGAATCCCGACCGGCATCCATGCCGAAGAAGGCGTGTCGGCGGCCGAGGTCATCATGACCCAGCTCCACGCCGGCGGTAAGTTTGAAAACACCAGCGACGACAATGCCTACAAAGTGTCCGGCGGCCTCCACGGCGTCGGCGTTTCGGTGGTCAACGCGCTCTCCGAATGGCTCGACCTCAACATCTGGCGCGACGGTGAAGAACATTACATGCGCTTCCGCCTCGGAGATGCCGAGGCCCCGCTGAAGGTCATCGGCCCGGCAAATGGCAAGAAGGGCACCCGCGTCACCTTCCTGCCCAGCCCCGACACCTTCAAGATTGTCGAATTTGATTTCGACAAGCTCGAGCATCGCTATCGCGAACTGGCGTTCCTCAATTCGGGCGTCCGAATCGTTCTGGTCGATGCTCGCCATGACGAGCGCAAGGAAGTCGAGCTGTTCTATGAAGGCGGCATCGCGGCATTCGTAAAGTGGCTCGATCGCGCCAAGACGCCGCTGGTGCCCGATCCGATTTCGGTGACCGGTCAGCGCGATGACATTGGCATCGACGTCGCGCTGGAATGGAACGACAGCTATTACGAAAACGTCCTCTGCTTCACCAACAACATCCCGCAGCGCGACGGCGGCACGCACCTCG
>NZ_CAMLDL010000030.1 GCF_946478955.1 uncultured Sphingomonas sp.
GCGTCGATGTCGAACGTGACCTCGATCTGCGGCACGCCGCGCGGTGCCGGCGGGATACCGACCAGGTCAAACTGGCCAAGCATCTTATTGTCCGCCGCCATTTCGCGTTCGCCCTGGAACACGCGGATCGTCACCGCATTCTGATTATCGTCTGCGGTCGAGAAGGTCTGGCTCTTCTTCGTCGGGATCGTCGTGTTACGATCGATCATCCGGGTGAAGACACCGCCAAGCGTTTCGATGCCGAGCGATAGCGGGGTCACGTCGAGCAGAAGGACGTCCTTGACGTCGCCCTGCAGAACTCCGGCCTGGATCGCCGCGCCAAGAGCAACGACCTCGTCCGGGTTAACGCCCGTGTGCGGTTCCTTGCCGAAGAATTCCTTCACGACTTCGCGCACCTTGGGCATGCGGGTCTGACCGCCGACCAGGATGACTTCGTCGACCTGTGCCTTGTCGATGCCGGCGTCTTTCAGCGCCTTCTTGCACGGTTCGAGCGTGCGCTTGATCAGCGGATCGACCAACTTTTCAAGCTCTGCGCGGGTCAGGGTGACGACGAGGTGCAACGGGGTGGTTGCGCCGCCTTCCATGCGCGCGGTGATGAACGGCTGGTTGATTTCGGTCGACTGGGCCGACGACAGCTCGATCTTCGCCTTTTCGGCCGCTTCCTTCAAACGCTGTAGCGCGAGGCGGTCGGTGCGAAGGTCGATGCCTTCCTTTTCCTTGAACTTGTCGGCCAGCCAGTTGACGATCGCCGCGTCAAAGTCTTCGCCGCCAAGGAAGGTGTCGCCGTTGGTCGACTTCACTTCGAAGACGCCGTCGCCGATTTCCAGGATCGAAACGTCAAACGTGCCGCCGCCAAGGTCATAGACGGCGATGGTCTTGCCATCGTCCTTCTCAAGGCCATAGGCGAGCGCGGCCGCAGTCGGCTCATTGATGATGCGCAGTACCTCAAGACCGGCAATCTGACCGGCGTCCTTGGTTGCCTGGCGCTGTGCGTCATTGAAATAGGCCGGGACGGTGATGACCGCCTGAGTTACAGTTTCGCCGAGATATGCTTCGGCGGTTTCTTTCATCTTCTGCAGAATGAAGCCGCTGATTTGCGACGGGCTGTAATCCTTGCCGCCGGCTTCGACCCACGCGTCGCCGTTCGCACCCTTTACGATCTTGTAGGGAACGAGCTTCATGTCTTCCTTGGTGACCGGATCATCGAACCGGCGGCCGATGAGACGCTTCACCGCGAAAATCGTGTTGTCGGGATTGGTGACCGCTTGACGCTTTGCCGGCTGACCGATCAGACGTTCACCGTCTTTGGTGAAGGCGACAACCGACGGGGTCGTGCGCGCGCCTTCTGCATTCTCAATGACCTTCGGCTTTCCGCCTTCCATGACGGCGACACAGCTGTTGGTCGTGCCAAGATCAATACCGATGACTTTTGCCATATATCCTGCCCTCTGTTTTCTTAGGCGCCCGCCCCGCAGGCTTCCGCCAAAAATTTCGTATTGAGGGCGATATAGGTGTCTGTTTCAGAGGGACAAGGGATTCCCGATATTCGTTATCCCTGCGAACGCAGGGACCCGGCAAAGAAAGACCAACTGGATACCCGCTTTGGCGGGAATGACGGGTAGCGTTACGGCATCACCATCCCGCCATTGACGTGAAGCGTCTGGCCCGTGACATAACCCGCCTCGTCCGACGCGAGATAAACAACGGCCGCGCCGATATCGTCGCCGCTACCCATCGCACCCATGGGGATTTTGGCGAAGATTGCTTCTTTCTGGGCGTCGGTCAGCGCGTCGGTCATCGCCGACACCATGAAGCCCGGCGCGACGCAATTAACGGTAATGTTCCGGCTAGCGACTTCCTGTGCGAAGGCCTTGCTCATGCCGATCAGTCCGGCCTTCGAGGCGACATAATTTGCCTGGCCGGGATTACCGGTGACGCCGACAACCGATGTGATGTTGATGATGCGGCCGTGGCGCGCCTTCATCATCGGCTTCATCGCCGCGCGCATTATGCGGAAAGCGGCTTCAAGATTGACCTTCAGCACATCGGCAAACTCTTCGTCCTTCATCCGCATGGCGAGGTTGTCGCGGGTGATTCCGGCATTGTTGACGATAATGTCGAGCTTTCCGCCGAGCGCCTCGACGGCGCGGCCCACCAAACCGTCGACATCGTCCGCATCCGAAAGGTTCGCAACTAACGTCACATGATCGCCCCCTAGTTCCGCCGCGAACGCCTCTAGTTTGCCCGCGTTGGACCCCGACAACGCGAGCCGCGCGCCCTGCGCGGCAAGCGCCCTGGCAATCGACGAACCCAAACCGCCGCTGGCGCCGGTCACAAGAGCGGTTTTTCCAGTCAGATCAAACATTTCTTGTCACTCCCGCGAAAGCGGGAGTCCCGCTTTCCTTGTTGAACCTTATTGCCGCCAAAAAGGCAGCGGGATCCCCGCCTTCGCGGGGATGACGGCCTATGCGATTTGGTTCGCCAGGGCCTCGATGTCCTCGATCGTCACCACGCTCGTCACATTCGCGTCAGGCGAAATGCGCTTGATCATCGGGCCAAGCACCTTGCCGCCAATTTCGATGAAATCCGTAACCCCGGCGTCCGACATATTACTTACGCTTTCCCGCCAACGGACCATGCCTGTAACCTGATCGACCAGAAGCGAACGAATGGCGTCGGGATCTGCGACGGGTTCGGCCGTTACATTGGCGTAGACAGGTACGGCAGGAACCCAGATTTCGGTCTGGGCCAATACTGTCGCCATCGCGTCGGCCGCAGGCTGCATAAGCGGGCAATGGAACGGCGCCGATACCGGCAATAGCACGGCACGCTTGGCGCCCATGTCTTTGGCGATCGCAACCGCCCGATCGATGGCGGCCTTCGCCCCGGATATTACGACCTGTGACGGATCATTATCATTGGCGACGGTGCAAACTTCGCCTTCTGCCGCTGCCGCTGCAATCTTCTGCGCCAATTCAAGATCGGCGCCGAGCAGCGCGGCCATCGCGCCTTGTCCAACCGGCACCGCTGACTGCATCGCCTGCCCGCGTTCGCGCAGAAGCTTGGCGGTGGTCGACAGGCCAAACGATCCTGCCGCACAAAGTGCTGAATACTCACCGAGGCTATGGCCCGCGACGAAACCCGCCACCTTTTCCAATGCGACGCCGCCGTCATTGGCCAGCGTGGTGAAAACGGCCATCGACAGCGCCATGATTGCTGGCTGTGCATTGGCGGTCAGGCGCAGCTCCTCGTCCGGGCCCTCGGTCATCAGGCGGAACAGGTTTTGCCCCAGTGCCTCATCAACCTCGCCAAAGACGTCGCGAGCGGTCGCGCTGGCGGCGGCAAGCTCCTTGCCCATGCCAACTGACTGGCTGCCTTGCCCCGGAAATACAAAAGCGCGCATCGCTCTCCCCTTTTCAAACTTGTCGGCGCGGTTAGGCCCGCAAACGCCAATTGCCAACCCCGCCCGTCAGGTGCATGGCCGCAGCCATGACTGACGAACCGCTGCCACCGCCCATTCCTCAAGCGCAACGCATGGGGCGCTTCATGAGCTTGGCGATGGTGATCGGCACCGTAATCGGCTCCGGCATCTACCTGCTTCCGGCGACGCTGGCCCCTTATGGTGCCAATATGCTTTGGGCCTTTGCCCTCACCATCGGTGGCACGATGCTGCTGGCCATCACCTTCGCCAAATTGGCTGGCCATATGCCTGGCGGTCCTTTCGCCTATGTCGGTAAAGCATTTGGCGATGTGCCGGCGACGGTGACACTATGGAGTTATCTCGTCTCGCAATGGACAGGCGTTGCGGCCGTCGCCATCGCTGTCGCGGGCGCGCTCAGTTTCGTCGTCCCATGGGCAGGATCGGGCATAGGGCTCGTGTTAACGTCGCTCGCGGTCATCGCCATTCTGCTGGCCATCAATGTCACCGGCGTTCGGTCTGCCGGTAATGTCCAGGTCGTCACCACGCTCATCAAGATTATTCCGCTGGTCGCGGTCGTTCTGCTGGTCCTAGGGCGTTTCGGTACCGGCCAACCGGTCGAAGCACTGGCCCCCGTTCCGGTGACATGGGCCGGGATCGCCGCTGCTGCTGCCCTTATGCTCTTCTCACTAACCGGCTTCGAAGCAGCAACCGTCACGGCCAATGTCACGGAAGACGCGGCCGACACTGTGCCAAAGGCAACGATAATTGGGACCGGCTTCACGGGACTTATCTATCTCGCCGCCACCGTCGCGACCCTGATGCTGCTTCCAAGCGTCATGGCCGCAAAGTCGAGCGCGCCGTTTGCGGATGCGATCGCGCCGGTGCTTGGTGATGTTGCCGGGGCCTTTGTTGCCGCAATTGCGGCGGTTAGCGCCTTCGGCACCTGCAACGCCCTGTTACTACTCAGCGGAGAGGTTGCGCGGTCGATGGCAGTTGCCGGAGATATGCCGCCGCAGTTTGCGAAAACCAATACGGTCGGCGTTCCGGTCTTTGGCCTGTGCATCGGCGCCGCACTTGCCGCGGTGCTGGTAATCCTCAGCAATTCCGAAAGCTTTGTTCCGGTTTACGTCTTCATCACGCTTCTTTCGGCGGTCGCGAGCTTAGTGCTTTACGCCGTCTGCGCGCTTGCCGCGATCAAGCTTCGGGTTGGCAGCGTTGTGCTCGCCTTCCTCGCCTTTGCGTATTCGATCGCCATGTTCGTAGGCGCCGGCTGGGAGGCAACCGGATGGGGCCTCGTCCTTGCTGCAATCGGCGTACCCATTCGCTGGCTTAGCCGCCGACTGTGGCCGCTGCGCGCGCCAGCTGCCTAGAATTTGGATCGAACCGAGCTCAGAATCGATTTCAGAGCCGTGAGCAGCGCCTGATTGATCGGCTGTCCGGAGGCTGCTGCCCGCGAAATGCTTTCCGTAATCTGCATCGCCTTTTCCAGGCCGTGACCCACATCCGCCATTTGGGCCGACGGTTCTTCGCCCATTTTCGCTTGTAGATCGGCAAGCGCGCGCTCGGCGTTGCGCCTGCCCATTATCTCGCGCTCAAGTTCCTCACGAAGCTGGTCGAAGGCGAGAACGCGCATCGTCACGCGTTCGTCGAGCGCGGCATTCGCCTGGCGCAATGTGTCGCTGGTTTTCTGCTTATTGAGCTGCGTTTCGATCCGCGCCTTCAACACATCGAAATCGATCGGCTTCGCAATATAATCGTCGGCACCAGCTTCAAGCGCCGCCACAACCGCCTCTGCCTCGGCGCGGGCCGTCAACATGATCACCGGCAGATCTTCAATATGCCAGTCGCGGCGCAGGACGTTTAGCACCTCGACCCCGTTCATGCCGGGCATCATATAATCGAGCAGAATAAGGTCGGGCTTTTCGGTGCGCACAAAATCGAGCGCCTTTTCGCCGCTGTCGACCGCATGCAGGTCATACCCGGTTGCTTCCAGGCGGCGGCAAACCACCGTGCGGTTGCCCTCGACATCGTCGACCACCAAAATCTTGTGGGTGCGGACCGCGTCGTGCATCAAATTCATACTACCGTCCTTACCATCGGCCTGGCCGTTCGCCGCCCATCTCGCCCTGCCCATCATGCGTCGAGTAACCCACTAATCCGGCTGGCGAGACCGCGCGGTGTCAGACCTGCCTTGATCTGAATGGAATCCACAACCTTTTCCAGTCGGCGCTTCTGGTCGGTATCCAATGTGCACCCCGTCACCACAACAACCGGCGGCCGCTGTTCCAGCGGTATGTCGCTGATCCGTTCGATCAGTTGAAAGCCGTCGGTGTCCGGCATCATGAGATCGGTCACAACCAATGCGAATTCGCCATTGGCCAACGCGTTTATCGCGTCACGACCGTTGGCCGCATGAACCACGTTGAAGCCACATTGGGTGAGGCCCTTTTCATACAGCCTGGCCGTCGCTGGATCGTCTTCAACCAGCAGGATCGAGCCACTCTTCTTATGGGAATATAACTGTAGAATTTCCTCGACATCGTCGGTCTTCACCGGCTTGACAAGATGGTCGCTGGCGCCCTTTTCAATGGACAAGCGAACACGATCGTCGACGCTAACGACGATGGTCGGGATTGCGCACAGACTCTCATCCAGACCGAGTGCATCGAGCACGTCCCAGCCGTCCAGTTTAGGAAGCCCAATATCAAGCAGGATGATGTCAGGATCGCTCTGCTTGGCAAGTTCCATCCCTGCCTGTCCGTCGCTGGCCACAAGGCAATTATAGCCATTGCGATCAAGCAAGCGCCGCAATAGTTCGACAGCGCTCGGCTCATCCTCCATGATCAGCGCAAGTGGCCTGCTGCCACGCTCGCGGGGCTCAGGGGGCGACATGTCAAGCGGGGCCGCCGTAATGGGCGCTTGGCCTGGCCGGAATCGCATGGTGAACGTGGAACCGAAGCCCGGTTCACTCGTGACCTTCACATCGCCACCCATCATGGCGGCGAAGCGTTCGACCAGCGCAAGGCCAAGACCGGTTCCGCCATAACGCCGCGTGGTGGAAGAATCGCTCTGGACAAACGGGCGGAACAGGCGCGCGATTTCGTCCTTGGTCATGCCGATGCCGGTGTCGGATACTTCGCAGCAGATTTCCGCGCCATGTTTGCGGACATTGATTTGCACAAATCCATCTTCCGTGAATTTGCAGGCGTTGCTGCCCAGATTTAGCAGGCTCTGCCGGATCTTCGTCGCATCGCCTTCAATGAAGCTGATGCTGTCATCGACACTGACGGTGACGGTATTGCGCTGCTTGACGGCGATTGGCGCCAGCGTGGCCTCCACCTCCTGCATCAGAGCGCGCATGTCGAAGTTATGGATATCCAGTTCCATCTTGCCCGCCTCAATCTTGGATAGGTCGAGAAGGCTGTTGATGAGCTCCAGAAGCTGCTTCGACGAGCTATATATCCAGCTCACATCTTCGACCGAACGATCCATGCCGTCCCGTTCAAGGTCATCGTGCAGCACTTCCGCATAGCCAATGATGGCGTTCAGTGGGGTCCGCAGCTCATGGCTCATATTGGCAAGGAATGCCGATTTGGCGACGTTTGCCGCTTCGGCCTGATCGCGGGCGACAGATAGCTGCCCCATCGCCTCGGAAAGCTCATGGGTCTGCGCCTCGATTTCGCCGAGCATGCCATTATAGCTGGTGATGATCTCGTTAAAATCCGGGTCTTCCGACCCTTCAACCCGCTGTTGCAAATCGCCAGACCGGCGAATGTCGCGCATCGACTGGGTGAGCGCGTCGAGGGGCCGTGCGACCATCCCGCGCATCACACTGGATACGAAATAAGCGATCGCGAGACAGGCGCCGAACAGCAGGACCGCTACCGGCAACATATCGACAAAGATCGATGCCAGGCTTCGGTAACGATAGCCGATCGTCAAATTGCCAACCGGCTCATTATTCACGGCAATCGGAACCGTGATTGCACCGTAATTACTGAGAAATCCGCTTTTGGTCCCCAATTGCCCGTTAGCGGCGAATTCCTGCGCGAATTTCAGGCCGGGCGAATTGTCTTCGCCCTTCGCTGCATAGCGGCTGATAACGGCATTATTCTGGCCGCGCGCTTCAACCAGCAGCAGCTTGGGTACCGAATGAGCGGACGCGGTGATCGCATCGGCCGCGCCGCTGTCCCCAAACACGACCGCAGCACCCAGGTTTGATGCCAGCACTTCGGCAAGCTGCCGGTTCTGATTATTTGCGGCGCCCCGTTCATAGTAATATTGCACGCCCATCAGGCCGAGGCACGACATCAACAGCGCAATTGCTGTCACCGCGAGCGTGATAAAGGTAAGCTTCTTCCGAAACGGAATAGCGGACAGCCGGTGGCCAAGGAATTGCGGTGCCATTACGACACCACCTTTGCCGCCAGCTGCATCAGCTGGGCGCTGATCTGCACCCCGCTGTTGCGGGCGACGCGGCTATTGATCGCAAAGCGGATCTGACCACCGAAGTTGACCAGGCCGACGGTTCCGCCCCGTTCTGCAAAGGCAGGTCCTTCACCAATCACCACCTGCCCGCGCGAAATGGACCCGAGCGCGGCCGCCTGGGCGGATTCAAGATAGACCACATCACAGGATGGTCCGGCTTCCCGAACGCTCCCCACCGCCACTACTTCCAGGCGGCTGTTGCCAACGGCCCGGCCGGACAGCGCGCGCAGACTGCCCGAAATATTGTCACCGGCAATAGTGCAAATGCGTATGCGGGCGGGATTGCCGGGAAAGCTGATGAAGCGGATAATGTTATAAACGAGTGCCGCCTTAACGCCGGCACTACTTTGTGCCTGCGCAGAACCAGGGGCGAACAGCGCCACCGACAATGCCAACGCAATCGTTAGCAATCGGAGCGGCAACTTTGCCATTGATGATGTGATTTGCATCACGCCTACCTGACTCAGCCGCTAGAACCGGAAGCGTGCTTCAGCGAACGCCGACCGCGGAACATAGACCAGTTCCAGCGGCAGCGTGTCCTGATAAAATTCCAGACGACGCTTCTTCAACAGGTTGCTACCAACGATCGACAGTTCAAGGTTCGGGTTCACCTGATAGGTCCCGCGAATATCGAGATCCGTGTAGGCCGGTCGCTCGCCGCCATTTGAACGGCTGACATAATGTACGTCGGTGTCGAGGCGCAGATGCTCCGACAGCGTCATGCTCGATTTGGCGCGCAGCTGATGGCGCGATGATCCGCTGTCACCCGTTAAAGTGTAGGTGTTCGGATCCGACGTCACATTGAAATCGAGGTAGGAATAGGAAACTTCCAGCTTCCACCAATCGGTAAGCGGACCCGTCGCGAGCGCCTCAAAGCCCTTGCCTTTGCCCTTGCCCGAATTGCCGACCAAATGGTTGAGCTGCAGTCCGACCGGAATGACATAGGGCGGATAAGGAACCGACACGGTGACAATCTGGCTGCTGTACAGATTACCGGTCGTTAGCTTGCTGTAATTAGAGACGAAACCCGCAACGTCATAGGACCAGCTGCGGCCAAGTGACCCGCGGAACCCGGCTTCATAGGAAATGACGCGTTCGGATTTGGCGGCGGTGCTGCCGGTAAAAGTCGAGTTGACCGGAATGACACCAAATCCTGGAATCTCACGAAGCTGCGTAACATTGGCGACCATTCCGCGCTGCAACAGCAATGGTGTGCGCACGGCGCGCGATACCGAGGCCCAGACAGCAAAGGCGGGGCTGGCACGGTAGAGAACGCGGGCGCTCGGCTGAATTTCGACGCCGGTAAAATTATTCTTCTCGAACTTTGACCCAATGGTCAGCTTCAACTGATCCGGGATCAGTGTGATTTCGTCCTGAAGATACGCGGTCACCCAGCGGTCGACATTATGTTGCGCGGGTAACGACAGCGAGAAAGTGTTGCCCACCTTGTCGCTCGAAATTCGTCCGGCAACGCCGAAATTAAACTCGTTGCTCGCGTTTGCCTTCCAACGCCCCTCGATGCTCGCGTCATAAAGGTCGCGATCAATCGTGGTGCCGAATTCGGTCCGGTACAAATTGTTAAAATACACCTGCGCCGACATGTCGAAATTATCAGAGAAACTGCGCTTCCACCGCGCCAGCACGTGGCGCGTATGAAATTTGTTATGCTGGATGAGCGGGCTAACCACCGGCACAAAGGGGTTCATGCTGACATTGACAAACCGCTCGTCAAACTTGCCCTACGATAGCTCCCCCAGGACCACCACATTGTCCTTATCCGATGGCGCATAGTCAAATCGGATCCCGGCGAGGCCGCCCTTCCAGCTATTGTCCGGAACAGCGCCGTGAGGGCCGTCCAAACCGTCGGTCGCCCGGTAATCACCATAAATCCGGAAACCCAGATTCTCGTTCAATTCCTTGCCATAGGCGACTTCCAGCCGCCGGCTGTAGGTGCCGATGCTGCCGTCGACCCTCAGGCCCTGCGTATCGACGCTCTGCTTGGTGATGATATTGACGATGCCGCTGATCGAGTTTGACCCCCACAAGGTTCCCCCCGGACCGCGCACCACCTCGATCCGCTCAATATCCTGCAGCGGTATCAGCGCCTGGTCCCAGAACATCCCGGAAATGGACGTGCTGTAAATTGCCGCACCATCGACCATGACGAGTAGATTGGCCGCAAAGCGCGACGTAAATCCGCGCGCCGAAACCGATGTCGCCGACGACTGTACTTCGGCGACTTCCATCCCTGGCACCATGCGCAGCAAATCGGGAACGGTGCGCGCCGACGACCGCCGAATATCCTCTTGCGTAATCACCGTCACGGCGGCGGCGGAATCGGCAACGCGGCCTGACTTCTTAGCCACCGACGTCACCTGCTGCGACAGCAATTCCTCAAGCGACATGTCCAGCAGTGCGTCGACCTGCTTCTTCTCACCTTTTTCCTCGGGCTTGGCATCGACCGGCGCCGGTCCGGTGTCGGCCGTCGCAGGCGCAGCGAGCACATCGGTCGGGCGTCCGTCCGTAGCTTGGACGTCCCTTGCCGCGACAACAGTCGGCGTCAGCAGGAATGCGGAGCCCATCAGGCTTCCCAGAATGATCCGGCGGTTCATGAAAATCCTAGCGGTAACTGTTCCGGTGAATTCTTGTTCACCGGCCTTATTGCAGATGATGGTTAACAACTTATGCGGCGCTGACACTTGGCGACGGCCAGCGGCTGCGCCCTGCCAGCTTCAAAAACTCGGCTTCCATCAATGGCGGCGCAATGAGGTACCCTTGCGCATAAGTGCATTTCGACTTTTCGAGGAAGTTGAGGTCAGACATGTCCTCCACCCCTTCCGCGACCACTTCGAAGCCCATCTTGCGGCTGAGGTCGATGATTGCGCGCGTCACCAACCTGCTGCGCTTGTCATGGTGGCGAGCGGTGACCAGGGAGCGGTCCAGTTTCAGCCGATCCATTGGCAACAATAGCAATTGCGAGATGTTGGAGTAGCCGGTGCCAAAGTCATCGAGCGCGATCCGAACGCCGTCCGCGCGCAGTCCCTTAATTCGTTCCAGGCCTACCTCATCGCTGCGCATAATCGCGGCTTCGGTCACTTCGATTTCCAGGGCATGGGGCGGCAGATCATGCCTGTTGAGACAGGCGCGGATCATCGCGATCAGCTCAATCCGGTTAAGCTGTTTTGGCGAGACGTTGATCGAGATGCGGATTTCCCGGCCATCCTTCCACCAGCGCGCGGCGGTGCTGATCGCCTCATGGGTGACCCAGTCTCCGATTTCATCAATCAGGTCATAAGTCTCGGCAAAGGGGATAAATTCGCTGGGCATCACCACACCGCGCGTGGGATGGTTCCAGCGGATCAGTGCCTCCGCCGATTCAATGGCACCGGTTTCAAGATTTAGCTGGGGTTGGAAATAGAGGCAGAACTGGCCGCTGCGCAGCGCGTCACGAAGCTCAATCTCGCGTTCCAAGATTCGGTCGGCCTCGCTCCGCATTCCTTCTTCGAAGAAACAGTGGCTTTCCTCACCCTTTGATTTTGCCGAATACATTGCCGTATCGGCCGCCGCCAAAAGCTGCTCATAAATATGCTGGTGATCGCGCGCGAACGCGATGCCAATCGACAGCCGCGCACGGACCAGATGCGGTCCGATCTGGCATGGTTCACCGGCAAGGCGGCGGAGGCGCTGGATGAACCGTTCAATGTCGCGCTTGCTGAAATTGCCGGGCAGGAACATCGCAAATTCATCGCCGCCAAGCCGCGCAATCACGGGATCCAGCCCGCTATTATTCTGGCCGTCGCCAAAAGCCGCGAGCTTGCCCGACACGAAGGTCGAAACCGCAAGGCGCATGCGATCCGCGATGGTGCCAAGCAATTTGTCGCCCGCGTGGTGGCCGAGGCCATCATTGATCAGCTTGAACTCATTGATGTCAAGAAACAGCAGCGCGCCGGATTGGCCGTCGCGCGAAGTTTCCAGCAACAGCTGCTGACAGCGGCGCTTGAAGGTCGCGGCGTTGATCAGGCCGGTCAGCGGATCATGCTGTGCATCCCATTCCAGTCCGCGGATGGTTGATCGGATGCTTGGCATCAGGCGTTGCACCGCCTGGCCGACATCGCGGAAAACCGGGGTCTCGAGGGTCAGGACATCGCCATCGAAATCACCGCTGATCGCCCGATCAATGGTCGCGCATAATTTGCCGCTGTCCGATTCCAGATCGCGGCCGTTGCGCCAGGCGCGAATGGCCAGCGAAGCGCAGCCGAGCAGCGCCAGAAGCGTCGCAGCAAAGGCTAGCCAGCCGGCGCTGACCATATCGGCCGCTGCGACGAAAGGATGGAAAAGAGAGGAAAAATCGAAGTGCATTCGGCTTGCTAACGACGTGACATCCAACGTTTTGTGACATCATGCGACTAGCAGAGGGCGATTAACTCTTTCCCAATTCCAATGGTTAACGTTCACTATCCGATATTTAATATAGCGTTGAAAAACCGCAGAAATTCGGCCCCTCACCTTCCGTTAACGGCAGCCCATCCCGGCATCGGCGGTTCAGCAAGGCGCGCCTGCGGAATGAAACGGCGCAACTTGCTGGAAAAGCTGCGTAAACAGACTTCGCTGGTGCCCAGCGGACCCGCCACATAGCTTGGGCTCTGCATCCCTTCCTGCACCCGGCTAATCAATTCGGTGTCTTCCGCATTTACCCTGCGATTGATGCGCCAGTTCAAATAGCGCGCCGCCTTCATCTCCCGCCGGCTGTCGGGCAAAGCGTAACTGATTTCCCGTATCACACTCGTCGTCGGGCCGGTCGGAAGCCATTGCATGAAATCGACCTGATCCGGGTAAATGTCGAAGGCGACGCATGGGAACAGCTTGTAATAAAGCCACTTTCGCTGATGTGTGTCGGGCAAATGGTCGACCCGTGGCAGGAGCCGCTGATACGCGCGTTCGGACGGATTGGCGCTTTCATCATCGCGAAGTTCGCCCTCCATCCGGTCGACCCATTCGCTCGCCTCGATCGAATAGCTGCGCCCAAACAAGCGCGTCAGGCCGGGGTGGCCGATGGGTATGTGGAGATGGTCGGAATAATTGTCGGCAATCGTCTTCCAATTGAGGGCGCGAGGGCGGATCACCACCTGCCCGGTCGCCCGCAAATCCTCAAAGCGATACGGCGCGACTTCATCTTCATAAGGCGCCATCATCTCATGAACGCTGGGTAGGCCGTTTTCGAGCCGAACGAACAGAAACCCGCGCCAATTCTCCAGCGCGACCGGGATCAACCCGTGGGCCGACGTATCGAGCCCCGGATATTCATGGCGGTGCGGCACACCAACCAGCGCACCTTCGCGGTTGTAGCTCCACGCGTGATAGGGGCAGGTCAGCACCTTGGCGCAGCCGCCGGTCCCGTCGACCAGCCGCGATCCGCGGTGGCGGCAGACGTTGGTGAAGGCGCGCACCCCGCCATCATCGCCGCGCATGACGATGACGCTTTCGCCGAGCATGTCGATCGTCCGCCATTCGCCGGGCGCCGCGATTTCGCTTTCGTGGCACACCACCTGCGGCGCAGCGCGAAGGAACGCCGCCTTCTCCGCCGTGAAGAATTCCGGGTCGTGATAGAGCCAGCCAGGAAGGCTCATATCATCAAGTGGGTCCGCGCTGGGCGGGACGGAATGAAGCTGCGTCGCCATGGGCCAGAATTGCCACCGGGCGAAGGCAGAGTCGAGGGGGAAGCGCACGCTCTTAAGATCACAAAGAGCGTGGAGAACGGCGCGGCGGCCGGGTGGATTATGGGCGATACGCCTTCAGCCACAATGTCCGGCGTACCGTTTCCTGAAGCGCGCAATCTGAATGCATGAGCGTCGCCGCCGTGCCCGCCATGTCGACAAGCCGCCGTGTGCAGATCGGATCGCGCTGCGCCAGCCAGGCACGCTGCATCTTGCGCAGCTTCACTTTATCGGGCGCCGTCTGCCGGGCCATTACCCGCTGATAGGTGGCGTTGAGCGCCGCCTCCTGCCGCTGCTCCTCCGCGCCGAGGCAATCCATCATCGCAGAGGTTACCCCCTGCTTTGCCTCCACCGAGTCCATGCATTTCTGATAGGCGGGCGTGAAATATTTGCCGAGCTGATCCGGCGTCATCCGCGCAATCTGCGCCTGAGTCAGGCGGCTTGGCGCTGTCTTCGCCGGCGCTGCAGACGTTTGCGCGGATGTCGGCGGTGCCCAAGCCGCAATCACACCGGCCATTAGCGCCGCAATCCCCGACATCTTTAAACAGTAGCGCATAAAGCTCTCCATCCCCTAGCCGCTCCACAGGAAACCGGTGGACGATCAACCAGCGGACGTTGATTCCGGTTCCCCCAGGCGCCGAGCGCCTTTGCAGGGCAACTATCCGTCGCCGTTCGCCTATTCCGTTGTGAATGAACGACGTCATTTCGCGTCGATCAAACTTCCCCGGAGCTAACCAGCACGTCGGCACCCTTGCCTTTCCGCCCCTTTCGTGTAGAGGGGCGCCGCTGGTGACGGACTCAGGTTCGCCGCCTGCTTAACATATTAGACGATAGCCGGAGGGGCGTTTGCATGGTGCAGCGTCAGCGATCGGCCAACATAGGTGCATGGAAAATGCCGCTTTACGAGCATATTTTCCTCGCGCGTCAGGATCTGGCTCAGGCCCAGGTTGATGCGCTCGCGGAAAATGCCACGAACATCATCACCGAAAACGGTGGTAAGGTCGTCAAGACCGAAACCTGGGGTCTTCGCAACCTCGCGTACAAGATCGCCAAGAACCGCAAGGCGCATTACGTCATGCTCGACGTCGATGCCCCGCCGCAGGCGCTCGCCGAACTGGAACGCCAGACCGGCATCAACGAAGACATCATCCGCTACATGACGATCCGTGTCGACGAACTCGAAAAGGGTCCGTCGGTTGTCATGCGCAAGGGTGAGCGCAGCGACCGTGGTGGTCGTGGTGAACGCGGCGAGCGTGGTGAACGCGGCGACCGCGGCCCGCGCCGCGAAGAAGTGGAGGCATAAATCATGGCCCGTCCGTTTTTCCGCCGCCGCAAGAGCTGCCCCTTCTCCGCGAAGGACGCCCCCCGGATCGATTATAAGGACGTCCGTCTGCTTCAGGGCTTCGTCTCTGAACGCGGCAAGATTGTCCCGTCCCGTATCACCGCCGTTTCGGCAAAGAAGCAGCGCGAGCTGGCCAAGGCGATCAAGCGCGCCCGCCACATCGGCCTTCTGCCGTACGTCGTGAAGTAAGGAGCAGACCCAATGGACGTTATCCTGCTCGAACGCGTCGAAAAGCTCGGCCAGATCGGTGACGTTGTCACCGTGAAGAACGGCTTTGCGCGCAACTATCTCCTCCCGAACAAGAAGGCCCTTCGCGCCAATGCGGCGAACAAGAAGGTCTTTGAAGCCAACCGTGCCAAGATCGAGGAAGACAATGCCTCGAAGCGCACCGATGCCGAAGCCGCGTCGAAGGACATTGACGGCAAGACCGTCATCCTGATCCGTCAGGCGTCGAACACCGGTCAGCTTTATGGTTCGGTTTCGGCCCGCGACCTTGCCGAAGCCCTGGATGCCGACGGCGCCAAGGTGCTGAAGAGCCAGATCGCCATCAAGGCCCCGATCAAGACCATCGGCATGCACGAAGTGAAGGTTGTCCTTCACCCGGAAGTCAGCGTCACGGTCAAGGCCAACGTCGCCCGTAGCCCGGAAGAAGCCGAGCTGCAGGCGCAGGGTGTCGACGTGATGGCGTCGATGTTCGAACGTGATGATGCCGGTTTCACCGAAGAATATGACCCGAACGCCGAACCCGGCGCGACGGCCGAAGTTTCGGAAGAAGTCGTGGTTGAAGAAACCGCTGCGGAAGGCGACGAAGCCTAAGGCTTCCTGCTTGCCGACAAAGATTTGGGGTCGCCTGCGAAAGCCGGCGGCCCCTTTTCGTTGTGCGGCGCAGGCCCGTTAGCGCGGCCGCGCAAGGAAGGCGATTTCCTTGTCGACCACCGATGCGAAACTGGGCCGCGATAGAATGCGACGGAGATAGGCCGAAAGCCGGGGATAGCGGGTCTCATCGACGTGATAGTTCGCATGGCGAAGGTTCACGAACGGGCTGGCCACCGCAATGTCGGCAAGCGAGAAGTCGTCACCGACGAGATAGCCGTCGTCCGGCACCTGCCCCTCCAGATAGCCGAGCAGGGGCGGTAATTCGTCCCGCTCCGCCGCGTCGGCCTCATCCAGGTTTCCTTCCCGCTGCAGGAATAGCGGCGCGACGATGCGGTTGAAGAACAGCTTGCGCCCGGCAGTCATCAGAATGGTGTCGCCAAATTCGTCCCACCAGATGGTCGTGCCGCGTTTCCGCGCTTCGGTAGGGATCAGGACGGGGTCGGGCTGCCTCGCCTCCAGATACTGAACAATCGCGCTGCTGTCGGCGAGGTGATAGTCGCCATCGATCAAGGCCGGCATCTTGCCAAACGGGCTGGCCTTGCGGAACTGCGGGTTATCATCGCCAAGCCGCGTCGGAACGATGTCCATCACCATCCCCTTCTCGGCGGCGAAGAAGACAACCTTTCGGACAAAAGGTGAGAAGGTCGAACCGAATAGGATCATCGCGGCATCTCCTTAAATCCGCGCTGATCTACCGAATTCGGTAATAATCCGCCACCCGGTCGAGCGCGAGGATCAAGACCAATTTTCCGGCGCGGGCAGGCCAGCCGAGTGCGGCTTCCGCATCGCGCATCCCTTCTCCCGCGCAGACGATCCGCCAGAGGATGTCGGAAAGGCCGGGACCGGCGGCATCCGTCGCCGCCTCAAACCGGCGTTTTGCGTCGAGCGGCGCGCCATCCAGATCAACTGCCGGGCTGGCCCCGCCGCGTCCTCGCGCGACGGGTGCCGCATCCCAGGCCATCGTGATACGCTGCCCCAATTGGGCCCGTTCCCAATCGATGCGTAACCGCTCCCCAGCGGTAAATTGTCGATCGGACACATGCCCGCGCGAATGAAGCCATCCCAACGGACTTTCCGCCCGATTGACGGTAACCGAACGGGCAGGACACGCCTTTCGGTGTGCCGATGCTCCATCGTCCAGCGCCCGTTCCTCGATCAGGCGATTGCGGTCAAAGTCTCGCGTCATATGCGTCTCCCACATCAAATTTGAGTCGTCGGGGCCTTGCCACAGCGGCAAATCTGTAGGACAGAGAAAAACCGATTTGGTTATTTGGGGATGCGCATGATTACCCGGATCCGCGAAGTTCGCCGTGCGCGCGGCATGACGTTGGACGACGTTGCAAGGGCATGTGAGCCGCCCACAACACCGCAGACGATTGGGCGATTGGAAACTGGCATCCGAACGGTCTCGGTCGGCTGGCTGAACCGCATTGCAGAGGCGCTGGGCGTTGAGGCGGCGGACCTGGTCGATAGCCCGGAGCGCGGCGACCTTCCGGTGGTGGCGGTGCTGGGCAGCGGCGGCGCGGGTGCGCCGCGTAAAGCCTCATTGGTGGTCGCCCCCCGCCCCGCCGCAGGCCAGATGGCAATGACCGTATCGTCCGGCGTCGGTGATTATCGTGCGGGCGATGAAATATGGTGTGACCGACTTGAGGCGGCTGATTATGGCCAGGCGCTCAACCGCGACGTGCTGGTCCCCCGCCCCGCAGGCCGCTTCCTGTTCGGCCGCCTGATC
>NZ_CAMLDL010000031.1 GCF_946478955.1 uncultured Sphingomonas sp.
AAGTCATGGCGAAACTGAGTTCCGTGAACAAGAACGAGCGTCGCAAGAAGCTCGTCGCGCAGACTGCGGCGAAGCGTGCGAAGCTGATGGCTAAGGCAAATGACGAGGCTCTGGATGAAACCGAGCGTCTGATTGCCCGCCTGAAGCTGGCGGAGCTGCCGCGTAACGGCAACCCGACCCGCATCCGCAACCGTTGTGAGCTGACCGGCCGTTCGCGCGGCTATTACCGCAAGTTCCGCCTTTCGCGGATCATGCTTCGGGAATTGGGCAACAAGGGCCTGATCCCGGGTCTCACAAAGTCGAGCTGGTAAGGGTACGCAAGATGCCGATGACCGATCCTTTGGGTGATATGCTCACCCGCATCCGTAACGGCCAGCAGGCGCGCAAGGATTCGATCCTTACGCCCGCGTCGAAGCTTCGTGCCAATGTGCTCGATGTGCTTCAGCGCGAAGGCTATATCCGCGGATATTCCGAAGAAGAGCTTGCTGGCCAGAAGGGCCTGCGCATTGAGCTCAAATATTTTGAGGGCCAGCCTGCAATCCAGCACCTGGCTCGCGTGTCGAAGCCCGGCCGCCGCGTCTATTCCGGTTCGAAGGAATTGCCGCGGATCCGCAACGGCCTCGGCATCACCATTGTCTCGACGCCGCGTGGCGTGCTCAGCGACGCTGAAGCCCGCGACCAAAACGTCGGCGGCGAAGTGCTGGCGGAGGTGTTCTGATGAGCCGCATTGGCAAGAAACCCGTCGAGATGCCCTCGGGCGTCACGGCCACGATCGAGGGCCAGACCCTGACCGTGAAGGGGCCGAAGGGCACCCTCAGCATGGCGCTGATGGACGACCTCGTCTCCTACAAGGTCGAAGACGGCTCGATCAGCGTGTCGCCGCTGACCCAGGCACAGCGCAACCGCGCCGCGTGGGGCATGCAGCGTACCAACGTGCAGAACCTCGTCACCGGCGTGACCGAAGGCTTCACCAAGGTGCTTGAGATCACCGGCGTCGGCTACCGCGCGCAGGCCCAGGGCAAGACCCTGAAGCTGCAGCTCGGCTACAGCCATGACGTGAACTTCGACGTTCCGGAAGGGGTCGATGTAAAGACCCCCGACAACACGACCGTCGAAATCACCGGTATCGACAAGCAGAAGGTTGGCCAGGTCGCCGCCGAGATCCGCCGCTGGCGCAAGCCGGAGCCCTATAAGGGCAAGGGTATCAAATATCGCGGTGAGTATATCTTCCGCAAAGAAGGCAAGAAGAAGTAAGCCATGGCGAAACTCTCTCTCTTCGATCGTCGCAAGCGCCGTGTCCGCACCGCGCTGCGCGCCCGTGCCGCCGGCAAGCCCCGGCTGTCAGTTCACCGTTCGGGCAAGCACATCTATGCTCAGGTCATCGACGATGCTGCTGGCAAGACGCTGGCTTCGGCGTCGTCGCTGGACAAGGACGTCAAGGCCACGACCGGCGCGACCCGCGATGCCGCGGCAAGCGTTGGCAAGGCGCTTGCCGAAAAGGCCAAGAAGGCCGGTGTCTCCACCGTCGTGTTCGACCGTGGTGGCTTCCTTTTCCATGGCCGCGTGAAAGCGCTGGCCGATGCTGCCCGCGAAGGCGGACTGGAGTTCTAAATGGCTGACCAGAACGAAACCCCGCAGGTGGACGAAACCACCGCAGCTGCCCCGGCAGCGGACGCTCCGGCAACGGAAGCAGCGGCAGACGCCGGCCAGACCGAAGGTCGTGGTCGTGGTGGCCGCGGCGGACGCGGTCGCGGCGAAGGCCGTGGTGGCCGCGACGGTGGCCGCGGTCGCCGTGACGATCGCCGCAACCGTGAGGAAGAAGGCGAAGAGCTGATCGAGAAGCTGGTTCACATCAACCGCGTCTCGAAGACCGTCAAGGGCGGTAAGCGCTTCGGTTTTGCCGCGCTGGTCGTGGTTGGCGACGGCAAGGGCCGCGCCGGCTTCGGTCACGGCAAGGCTCGCGAAGTGCCGGAAGCTATCTCCAAGGCGACAGCGGCGGCCAAGAAGGCCATGGTCCGCGTTCCGCTGAAGGATGGCCGCACGCTTCACCATGACGGCAAGGGCCACTTCGGCGCCGGCAAGGTGACCGTTCGCACCGCCCCGTCGGGTACCGGCATCATCGCCGGCGGTCCGATGCGCGCCGTGTTCGAAAGCCTGGGTGTTCACGACGTTGTGACCAAGTCGGTCGGCACGTCCAACCCGTACAACATGATCCGCGCCACATTCGAGGCGCTCAAGGATCAGACCAGCCCGCGCTCGGTTGCCCAGCGCCGCGGTAAGAAGGTCGCTGACCTTCTCGGCCGTGGTGGCATGGACAAGGCCGAAGCCGAAGCAACCGCCGACGCGGTTACGGAGTAATCAATGGCCAAGGCTGAAACCAAAACCATCAAGATCACGCAGACCGGCTCGCCGATCCGCCGTGACAAGACCCAGCGCGCGACCCTGGTCGGCCTGGGCCTCAACAAAATGCATCGCACGGTCGAGGTCGCAGCGACCCCGGAAGTGCTCGGCCAGGTCCGCAAGGTTCAGCACCTTGTGAAGGTCGAAGACTAATCAACCAGTTCCCCTCTCGCAGCGCGAGAGGGGTGGCGCGCAAAAAGCGAAAGCGAGTGCACATTATGACGATCAAGCTAAACGACCTCCGTGACAATGACGGCGCCCGCAAGGCCCGCGTCCGTGTCGGCCGTGGTATCGGTTCGGGCGTAGGCAAGACTGCCGGCCGCGGTCAGAAGGGCCAGAAGAGCCGCTCGGGCGTTTCCATCAAGGGCTTTGAAGGCGGTCAGATGCCGCTTCACATGCGCTTGCCGAAGCGTGGCTTCAACAACATCTTCGCCAAGGACTTCGCTGAGGTAAATCTCGGCGCGATCCAGAAGATGATCGACGCCAAAAAGCTCGACACCAAGGGCACCATCGATCACGCCGCGCTGAAGGCTGCTGGCCTCGCCCGTGGCGGCAAGGACGGTGTCCGCCTGCTCGGTAAGGGCGAACTCAAGACCAAGCTGACTTTCAAGGTCGCCGGCGCGTCGAAGGGCGCAATCGAGGCGGTCGAAAAGGCTGGCGGCAAGGTTGAGGTCATTGAGGCGAAGGATCCGGCTGCGCTCGCCGCTGCCAAGAAGGGTACCGCGCTCAAGGCCAAAGCTGAGCGGATCAAGAAGGCCTAATTGGCTTTTGTGATCAAAGGGGGCTTCGCAACAGGCTTCCAGTGACTATATCGGGCGGCGAGGGGCGGTTGTGCCCGTCGCCGCCTGTATCATTCTAGGGACATTCAATGGCATCCGCAGCCGAACAACTGGCATCCAATATTTCGCTCGCCAGCTTTTCCAAGGCAACCGAACTCAAGAAGCGCCTGTGGTTCACCCTCGGCGCGTTGATCCTGTTCCGGCTGCTATCGTTTGTCCCGATTCCGGGTATCGACCCGCGCGCCATGGCGGCGTTGTATCAGACGCAGTCGGGCGGCGTTCTCGACTTCTTCAACACCTTCTCCGGCGGTGCGCTTGAGCGCATGTCGATCGTCGCGTTGGGGGTAATGCCGTACATCACCGCGTCGATCGTGGTGCAGCTTGGCTCGACACTTTATCCTTCCTGGCAGGCGCTGAAGAAGGAAGGCGAAACGGGCCGAAAGAAGCTCAACCAGTACACCCGCTACCTTACTGTTGCGCTGACGCTGGTGCAGGGTTGGTTTATTGCGACCGGCCTGGAAGGGTTGGCGGCCAAGCAGGGTATTGCCGCGGTTGTCGAACCGGGACTGTTGTTCAAGGTAACGGCCACGGTCAGCCTTGTTGGCGGGACCATGTTCCTGATGTGGATTGGTGAGCAGATCACCAGTCGCGGGATCGGCAATGGCGTGTCGCTGATCATCATGGCCGGGATCGTTGCGCGCCTGCCGCAGGTCGTCGCACAGCTGTTCGAATCGGGCCGCAACAACACCATGGATCCCCTATTGGTGTTTGCCATCATCCTGCTGGTTCTTGGCCTTATCTTCTTCATCTGCTTCATGGAGCGGGCACAGCGGCGGGTGCTGATCCAATATCCCAAGCGTCAGACGGTACGGGGCATGCAACAGGAGCGCAGCCATCTTCCGCTGAAGCTCAACACCGCAGGTGTCATTCCGCCGATCTTTGCGTCGTCGCTATTGCTGATGCCGATCACCATCCTGCAGATGATGAGCTCGCGCGTCGAAGCGGGCAGCGAATCCAACGAATGGCTGATCACGGCATCGACCTGGCTTCAGCATGGGTCGCCGCTGTTCATGACGCTTTATGCGGCGGGCATTATCTTCTTCTGCTTCTTCTACACTGCAGTGCAGTTCAATTCCGAAGAAACGGCGGAGAATCTGAAGCGCCACGGCGGCTTCATCCCCGGCGTTCGTCCGGGCAAGGCGACGGAAGAATATTTCGATTATCTTCTGAACCGCATCACCGTCATTGGCGCGGCGTACCTTACCCTGATCTGCCTTATTCCTGAGATCATCACGTCGCAGCTTGGCCTGTCATTCACGCTTGGCGGCACCAGTCTGCTGATCGTGGTCAACGTGACCATGGACACGGTCAGCCAGATTCAAAGCCACTTGATTGCGCATCAATATGGCGATCTGATCAAGAAGGCGAAGCTGAAGGGTGGGCGCCGCCGCTAGTTGCGGCGCGACTCTTTAAGGGGGAGTGGCAGCGTGAACATCATCCTGTTGGGACCGCCGGGCGCCGGCAAGGGGACGCAGGCCGAACGGTTGGTCGCCGAACATGGCATGGTGCAGCTGTCGACCGGGGACATGCTGCGCGAAGCGCGCAAGTCGGACAGTGACCTTGGTCGTCAGGTGGCGGCGGTTATGGATAGCGGGGCGCTGGTCAGCGACGACATTGTTTCGGCATTGATTGACGAGCGGCTATCGACGCTATCCGACACGCAGGGCGCGATTTTCGACGGCTATCCGCGGACATTGGCCCAGGCGCAATCGCTCGACGCTATTCTTGCCGCCCACGGCCGCAAGCTCGATTATGTCATCGAACTGGTTGTCGACGAAGACGCGCTTGTCGAACGGATCACTGGCCGGTTCAGCTGCGCCGTATGCGGTGCGCCCTACCATGACAAATATAAGCTGCCCAAGGTCGAAGGCACCTGCGATGTGTGCGGCAGTCACGAATTCAAACGCCGGGCCGACGATAATGAAGAAACCGTGCGGACGCGCATGGGCGAATATCGCGCCAAGACCGCGCCCATCCTGCCCTTCTATGACGAGCGAGGATTGGTGCGGCGGATTGACGGCATGGGCTCGATCGAGTCCGTCACGGCCGAGATCGACGCAATCCTTAACCGTTAATCGTCATTGCGAGGCGCGCAGCGCCGTGGCAATCCAGACTGGATTGCGTCATTACGCTCGCCATGACGGAGGTAGACATGCGTTTCCTCGTGCCATTGATGCTAATTGGAACGGTATCATCGCCGGCCGCTGCGTCCGTCAGCAATGTCAGCTCCAACGGCTTTGAAGTTACGCAATCCGTCAATTTGGTCGTTTCGGCCGAGCAGGCCTATCGCAGCTTTACGCAGCTGCCGCGGTGGTGGTCGAAGGATCATAGTTTTAGCGGCGACAGCGCCAACATCCGGTTTGATGGAAATCTGGGCGGTTGTTTCTGCGAGCGTTGGGCGGACGGTTCCGCGGAATTTATGCGGGTCGTCTATGTGAAACCTGGCGAACAGATTTTGCTGCGCGGCGCGCTTGGGCCAATGCTGTTTGAACCGGTGAATGCGACATTGGAGTTCAAGGTCGAGCGGATTGCCGGCGGCGCAAAGGCGACGCTTACCTATAAGGCATTTGGTTTCGCGGCAGGCAATGCCGCCCAAATTGCGCCTGCGGTCGATGCGGTGTTGGGCGACGCAATGAAACGCTATCGCACCTTTGCGGCAGCTGCGCCGAAAGGGTCAGGCGCGAACTAGCGTTACCGTTCGCCATCCTGGCGTAACACCGGAAGGTAAATGATCTTCCGACTCGACTTCGCGCCAACGCTCGCTGCTGCGCAGGTCAGGCATGGTCACATCGCCCTCCACCTCGGCCAGCACCTCGGTCAGTTCGATACGGTCGGCAATCGGTTCGAACAGGCGGAATATCTCGGCCCCGCCAATGACGGATATGGGGTCAGCGCCCGCAATCGCGATGGCATCGTCCATGTCATGGGCCACCTCGACACCATCAACGGCCCAATCGCGATCGCGGGTCAGCACGATATGTCGCCGCCCGGGTAAAATGCCAGGCAGACTGTCAAATGTCTTGCGTCCCATAATCATCGCGCTGCCCATCGTCAGGGCCTTGAACCGTTTGAGGTCGCCCGGAATATGCCAGGGCAGGTCATTATCCTTGCCGATTACGCCATTGATGGCGCGGGCGAGCACGATCGTAATCGGCGGAGCATTATCGGGTCTGGGCATGCACAACAGCTTGCCACCACGGCGCAGCTTTGCAAAGCCTGTAGCCATGGTTCGCCTAATGATCGCGGCCGTCGCGGCCCTATTGTCCACCAGTGCAGTGGCCCAAACAGTGCAGTTGCGCGCTGGTCACCTGATTGACCCCGCATCGGCGACGGTTCGCGACGACCGGCTGCTAACACTGGAAAACGGGAAGATCGTGCGCGATGAGCCCGTCAAAGGCGCCAAACGGGTGGGACGCCTGATCGACTGGTCAGCCTATTGGGTGATGCCAGGCCTGATTGATCTTCATACGCATGTCGCCGACGGGTTCGGGCAGGGCGACGACCCGGCCGAGCCCCTGAGGCACAGCGAGGCCGACACGATATTGAAGGGCGCGGGCAGGGCCCGAACCATGTTGCACAGCGGCTTCACAACCGTGCGCGACGTGGGAGCCTATCGCGGTCTCACAGATGTTGCATTACGCGATGCCATTGCACGCGGAGATGTGGACGGGCCGCGGATGATTGTCGCGGGCGGCTATATTACCATTCCGGGCGGCGGCGGTGCGGTAACTGGCGCACCGGATGGCACCGCAATTCCTGAAGCCTTCCGCCTTGGCGAAGTACGCAACACGGCAGATGCGACCGATCGCGTCCGCTATATGATCGACCATGGCACCGATTTCGTGAAACTGATTGCGACCGGCGCCGTGTTAGCGATTGGAAGTGAGCCCGGCGCACTCGAGCTGTCACCGGAGGAGATGAAGGCCGCTTGTGACGAGGCGAAGCGGCTCGGCAAATATTGCATTGCCCATGCCCATGGAGCCGAGGGCATCAAGGCGGCGATCCGCGTCGGCGCTCGGACCATTGAGCATGCCTCGCTAATCGACGACGAGGGGCTGGCGCTCGCAAAGCAGAATGGCACCTGGCTCGTGATGGATATTTATGATGGCGACTGGATCAACGAGGTCGGGACCCGCGATGGCTGGCCCGCCGAATATCTCCAGAAGAACCGCGAGACCACCGACGTGCAGCGCCAGGGATTTGCCAAGGCCGTGAAGATGGGCGTACCGCTCGCTTTTGGTACCGATGCGGGGGTCTATCCCTATGGGCTCGGCGCGCGCCAGTTCCGCTACATGGTCCGGTACGGCATGACGCCGATGCAGGCGCTGGCCAGTGCAACAAGCAACGCCGGCAAGGCACTGGGCCGCGACGATTTGGGCGGGGTTACACCGGGACACGCTGCGGACTTTGTGGCCGTGGCAAAGGATCCTCTGAAAGACGTCGGTGCGCTACAATGCGTCGCCGGGGTAGTGAAGGGCGGTACGCTCGTTCACCGCGATGACACCGCAGAACGCTGTGACAAATGGACCGGTCAATGAGCGCGGCGTGCCAGAAGATGATTACGGCCGTCCGTGCCGAACTGGGTGACAAGGCCGTGGTGATGGACCCGATGGATATCGAACCGTGGCTCACCGATTGGCGCGGGCGCTGGACTGGCAGGTCGCCTGCGATCCTTCAGCCCGCAACGACATCGGAAGCCGCGGTAATGGTGCGGCTGTCGAATGCATATGGGGTGCCGTTGGTGCCGCAAGGTGGCAATACGTCGATGGTCGGGGGTGCGACCCCATCGGCGGATGGCGACCAGCTTATCCTGTCGCTGCGCCGGATGAACCATATCCGAAGCATTAATCCGGTCTCGATGCGCTGTATTGCAGAGGCGGGTGTGATCCTGCAGACGCTTCACGATGCGGTTGCGGCCGAAGGGCTCCGCTTTCCGCTCACTCTCGGCTCACGTGGAAGCGCGACGGTCGGCGGGCTCGCCTCGACCAATGCCGGCGGGACTCAGGTGCTTCGCCACGGACCCATGCGTTCACTGATTGAAGGGGTGGAGGCAGTGCTCCCCGACGGTAGCATCCATAATGGCCTGTCGGGCCTTAAGAAGGATAATCGCGGGTACAGCATTGATCAGATGATGGTCGGCGCCGAAGGGACACTGGGCATCATTACGGCGGTGCGGCTGAAACTGGAACCGGCGATTAAAGGCCGGGCAGTCGCGTGGTTGGGCGTGGAGAGCCCGCAGGCCGCGCTTGATACGTTACGCGCCCTGGAACGTAAGACGAGCCGCATTGAAGGCTTTGAAATATTGCCGAATGAGTCGCTGCAGGCTGCATTGGCGCAAATCGCCGGAACCCGCGCGCCTTTGGAAAGTGAACACCCGTGGCATGTGTTGGTAGAAGCGGTGACGGACGACGATGACCGTCAAACGGCCGACGCGCTGCTCGAACGGCTTTTGGCGCCGCTCATCGGCGAAACAGTTGGCGACGCGGTAATCGCGGCCAATGAGACCCAGGCCGAAGCCTTCTGGAAGATCCGCGACAGCCTGTCGGAGGCTGAAAAAAAGCAGTATGGGCCGGCGACTCAGCACGACATCAGCGTGCCCGTGGAGCGCATGCCAACGTTCATGGTTGACGCGGCACGCGACGTGGAACGTGAATTCCCGGGAACCCGCGCGTCTGGATTTGGGCATTTGGGTGATGGCAATGTGCATTTTCACGTTCGCGCCGGAACGCGCGGCGGCCCCGATTGGCTGGCCAGCGAAGGGCCGTCGGTTACGCGATATGTCGATGATCTGGTGACCGCTGCCGGTGGGTCGATCAGCGCCGAGCATGGCATCGGCCAAATGAAGCGCGATGAGCTTCAACGTATCAATCCACAGCGCACCCAAACCCTTCGCGCGCTGAAATTCGCGCTCGACCCAAAGGGCTTGATGAACCCCGGCAAGCTGATTTGACCGCCAAGGAAGGACACGCAGATCAAAAAAATGCGTAAAGAATCAATGCGATGTTGCGTGGCGGCCACAGCATGCAAATTATTTCTGCAGGGGGCTTTGAAGGTTCGGAAGCGCCGCTAGGCTGATCAACGTGCCGATCGCCGGCCGTCGATTCTTCGGCGGCCTTGTGGGGATTGTGCGCGTGGTTTGGCTTGGCGAATTCCGACCTTTTCGAATTTTTGGCGAATTTTTTGAAGCGTTGGTTGACCGCTTTCGCGGCGACCCGGAATTGGGGTTGGCGCTGTGGCGGCTACCGGTTTTTGCGCTTTGCGCCGCCTACTACACCTTGTCTGCGTGGAAAGTGGACGCGGCAGCGCCAGGATTTGTAGTGCAGCATCTCGGCGTCATCAGCGCTGCCTACATAATGTTCAGTCTCGTCATGCTTGCCTGGGTCGACACGATTCCGAACAGCAATATTCGCGGCTCCATCGGCGCCGCTGTTGATCTGGGATTGTTCGGCGCCCTGCTTCAAACCGCCGGAACGTCCGTCGCGCCGCTAATGATCGTGCAATTGTTGATCGTGGTCAGCTATGGGCTTCGTGTCGGAACCGCAGCGATGATCACGGCGCAGGTTGTAGCTATTGGCAGCGTGAGCTGGCTATGGGCTTTGAACCAAGGTTGGCTGGGCGACGGCTATTTCGCGTCAACATGGATATTGGCGCTGATCATTGTCCCGATTTATGCATATGGCGCCTTTCGCAAGGTCAAGGATCGTAACGCCGAACTTACAAAGCTGGCGGCGCAGCGGGCAAAATTGCTGGCCAGCGCCAGTCATGACATTCGCCATCCCCTGCATGCGTCGGCCATCTTTGCCGCGAAGCTGACGCAGACCGGGTTGAGCGACGAACAGGCGAAACTCGTTGGTAATGTCGAACAGGCGCTCAATAGTGCCGGCGAAATGCTGCAGTCCTATCTTGACTTGTCATTGATCCAATATGGCCGGGTGTCGGTCTTCCGGCGCCAATTCGCCATCCAGCAGATTTTCGATGAGTTGCGTATGCAATGTCAGGCCGCCGCCGACCGTGCGTCGGTGCAGCTGCAATTCGCGCCGACGCGAATGGAGACCGAAGGCGACAAGGTGATTTTGAAGACGATGATCCAGAATCTCGTGCTCAACGCTGTCCATCATGCCCCTGGGACCAAGGTGCTGGTGGGATGTCGGCGCATCAATGGCGAACTGGCGATCCAGATTAGCGACCGTGGACCGGGCGGCGATTGTGGCCACGACCGCGTAAATGAAAAGGGCGACTGCCCCCGTAATGCGGGTCTGGGCATGTCAATCGTATTTGGGTTGGCGCGGCTTGCTGGCCTGCGGATTGTCCAATATTCCCGCCCGCGGGGCTATCATGTCCGCATCAAGGGCTTGCCGACCGTTCAATTGCTGAAGCCGCTACCGGATTTGGATGTTGGCAAGGATGTGCGACCGTTGTCAGGAACACGCGTTCTGCTCGTCAATGACGACGTCGGCGGGCGAGGTGATGCCGAAACATTGTTCAAGCGTTGGGGATGCGATGTCGTTTGCGCGGCGCGGATGGATCGCTGCAACGAAGATGTCGACATGGCCATTATCCAGTTAAAATCGATCGACCGGAAAATGGTTGTGCAAATTCGGCGGATGAAGGTGCCAGCGATCGTGATTACTGAAACGGCCGCCACGCTCCCCAGCCGGCGGCGGCGGCAGGAGTCGATCATTGAAGCGCGCGGGCCGGTCGATCCCGCACAGATGCGTTCGATGATGATGGCCCTACGCTGATCAAAAATCCGCGGCGTGCGCCCCACGCAGATTACGCCGAAGTTAAAGATTCAAAGGTCGAATTTCGCAGCGATGGCGGCGGCGGCGCTACGTGATTCCACGCCCAACGTCCGAAGCGTCGCCGAAACGTGCAGGCGCACAGTGAACGGCGAAATATTGAGGTCGCGCGCAATGTCCTTGTTGGACCGCCCTTGGGCAAGCAACAGCAAGACGTCGATCTGACGCTGGGTAAGGGCCGGATATCGGGCCATGAGGCTGGAGACCGGTCCGATACCAAGTCCGCCACCAATATTGACGAACTCGCCAGCGCGCACGGCGGCCAGGCCCTCACGCATTGATTGAGGATCTGCGGCCTTGCTGATGAATCCATCGACACCTGAACGCAATATGCGGCGAACCGATCCCTGATCGTCGCACATCGACACGATGAGTACCGACGCACCGGGCGCCACGGCGCGTAAGTCAGGAATGCGCGCCAGGTCCATTCCTGGAAATTTCAGGTCAAGAACCATCAACTCCAACCGCTGCTCCTCGCCTGCCAGGGCCAGAACCTCGTCGAAGCTACTGGCCAGACGCGTTCGCAACGGCGGAAACAGCTCGCTCAGGATCAGCGCCATGCCATCGCGAAAGATCGGATGGTCGTCGGCAACGATAGCCGCGCCCGACCGGTCAATGCCGGTGTTCCGCTGCGACGGTTCAAGACTGAACGCCTGAGTCATGACCAGTAATGTATCACGCCAACAAGCGTTGTCGATTAGTGCTGGTGTCATAGTTGCCGGCGCAAAGTGGCTAGGGTCGGCCGGTTAGCACAGATGTCCTATTCGGCACCCCCCGTGCACTATCAAACCGTTCGGACATGCTATGTTTTTGATAAACGTCCCCGTGAAGCGGCCGATTTCTTTAGTCCATCTGTCCAGCTTAACTGCGGCATTCATGTCCGTATCGTGGAAGCATTCCAGAGAAGGATTGGGAGCTTCGAGGAACGATGAGGGAATTGACTGACAGTGAAATCGAATGGGTGAATGGCGGTGTTGCGCCATATGTGCCCACACCGACCACTGACGATCATCGCTCCGTTGCGTCGCGGTTTCTAAGCGATGCCCTCTCCAGGAATTTGTGGACCTTCGATCCGCTGCTGAGCGGCTGATCGGGCTTTCCGCAAACAGTTGAACCGATTGCTTCAATCCGCCGATGCGGTGGTTGGAAGCCGGCAAGGCGTGCCGGCCGCGGGGTCGCGGTGCGTCCTAATTCCTTCACGGCCCCGCGTGGAGGAAGTGACATGGACAAGAAATCGCTCCGCATCAGCCAGGACGATCTGGGTAGTGCAATCGAACAGGCCCTGAATCTGGCCGGTGCGCGCGTAGCTGACCTTGCGGACGGTCAGGTTGATGAAGTTTCGGGCGGCGTACTGCTGACGGGGACCAATCCGTACGATCCCGGCACCACGGCCGGCATGATCGACCCCCATTTCCCGGATCCCTTTGGTTCGACGCTGTTGAATTCCTGATCCGAAAACACCGTCCGGGGCGTCCGATGCAAAGGGCGGCCCCGGACAAATTCCGGCAACTTTCCCGAGGAGCATCGACGTGGAGGACAAAGACTATAGCTGCCCCAGCGCACCGGCCAGCAATCCTGAAAACAAGGTGTTCGGTGTGGTCCTTGGTGATGTCGAAACGCCGCGCGTCGGCTATCTGGCAAAGGGCATCGACCTACCTGATCGAGAAAAGCTCGTCGATCGCGGGATCGATCCGGGGCACGCGTTCCGCTTCACTGGCAAATGCGCCAACACCGGCTGCGGCCAGTTTAAAAATGGTGGCTGCCGCCTCGGCAAAGACATCGTCAAAATGCTGGAGCCGGTCGTCGATGTGGCACCCGCCTGCACCATTCGCAGCACGTGCCGCTGGTTCGCGGAAAATGGCGTTGAGGCTTGCCTCCGCTGTCCGCAGGTCACGACCCGCGTGATGCCGAAATCCGCCGATCTTTATGAGGTCGCCAACATGGTCCCGCAACCCGGTCGGGGGACGCATGGCGGCAATCAACAACAACCGACCGGACCGTCGGCCTGATGGGCCACACACAAAACAGGGGAAATGTAATGAGCAAACGGAAAGCGATTAGCATCGGCCAGGACGGCCTCGACGGCGCCATCGACAATGCCATTCAGATGGCAGGCGACCGCGTCGCCGATCTCGGCAGCGGCGATGTCGACGAAGTGTCGGGCGGCGTTCTGAACAGCGGTCTGCCGATCATCATCTTCGGTCTGATCCTGGAAGATCCATGGGGCAGCATCGGCAACTAACGGCTCGAACATTCCGCTCGCGAACAAGACGCGAAGCGGGAGATCCGCCGAATGTGTGGGGCAACGCGGCGACGATCAATAAGCCCCGAAAATGGAGGAAAATATGATCATTGAAATGACCGAAATCGACATTGAAGAAACCAGTGGCGGTGTGCCCGCTGCAGTCATAATCGTCGGCTATGTTGTGATTGGCTGGGCGCTTGCAGCAGGAGCCGACTATTTGGACGGCGGGTTCAACGACTAATGGGAGGCTCGACGATGGAGCATTTTTCAACTGACATTGTGCAGCTGTCGCCCAACGAAATCGAAGAAATCGATGGCGGCGTAGGCGTGCTTTTGGCGCTTGCAGCTATCGCATTGGGGGCGGCTATTTATTTGGCTGAGGATTATGTCAATGGATAAGCCCATTGAAATCCTGTCGGACCAGCAGGTTGATGAAGTCGAAGGCGGTATTTTGTTCGCACTCGTTCTTCTGGCCCCGGAACTTTCGGCAATTGCACTTGGCGCGGCGATCTACATCGCCGCCGACTATATCAACGGATAGATGGGAGCCCATCATGACTTTTGAACTGCTTAACAACGAAGAAATCGAACTCGTCGACGGCGGGAGCGCCCTTATTCTCGTCGTTCCGTCGGGGGTTTGGGCGGCAGCAGCGGCTGCCGCTGCCGAACTCGCCGAAAGCTCCAAGTAAAGCCAGGGAGGCGTTCATGATTCAGGAAATGATCGAGCATGAGGTCAACGATGTCGACGGCGGTGCCGGCCTCATCGATACGCTCGTTGAGCTTGCCTATGAAGCCGCGATGGCCGCGCTGATGCAGTATTCGAGGCCGCAAGCTTAGTCAGGCTTGAAACCGTGCAGAGGGTCGACGCCGGATTTCGGCGCCGACCCTTTGTCTTGATGGCCTAGTGCATCTGTCCAGCATGCCAATACGCCTCAACTGGTGCAGCTTGGTCGCAAGCTCAGGGGAGGAAGAGATGTTCGAATCGTCCGCCAAATTCCAAACGATGGCAAGGGGTTGAACCATGCTGTTTCGTAAGGAAGTGCTGGAAGAAAAAGCGGACCGATTGACTGGCGAGGTTCAGGTTGCGGTGCCCATTCCGTGGCAGGCGATTGGTTATCTACTGTTCGGCTCCATCGCCGCTGCTTTGATCTTCCTGGCGTTGGGCAGCTATGCGCGGATAGAAACGGTAACTGGGTCCATCGTCCCCGACGCCGGTGTTTCATTGGTGCTTCCCACCCGCACGGGAACGATCAGCGAGATTAGCGTCCGCGACGGCCAGTATGTCGAAAAGGGTGCACCGCTCGTTCGCATCCGCTCAGAACTGGACAGCCCGTCCGGGGGATCGAGTGAGGGCGCAATTGCCGCCGCGATTGTCCAACAGGACAGTAGCCTGGCGGTACAGATGGCCGCGATCAACGCCGCCACTCAGGCGCAGCGGACGCAGCTAGTCGCACAGCGCGCCGGTCTATCGGCGGAAATAGGACAATTGGAGTCGCAGCTGGTCTATCAGAAAGAGCTGGTGTCGTCGGCAGAGGACGACATCAGCCGGACGAAGGTGGTGGCGGACCGCGGGTTCATCAGCGCCCGCGACATGAGGACGCGGGAAGACCAGCTGCTGTCGCGGCGGCAAGGGCTGTCGCAGATCACCCAGGCGCTGGCATCAAAGCGCGCGGCCCTGATTGAGGCGCAGCGCAGCACGGCGCAGATGGAGGCGCAGGCCGTCGCTCAGTCGGCGAGCATTTCTGCCTCCCGCGCGCAGGTTGCGCAGGCCGCCGCCAGTACCGATGGGTCGCGCGGATATGTCATTCGCGCGCCGTTTGCGGGTCGTGTGTCGGGCCTTACCGCAAAAGTCGGCCAGCAAGTCAGCACACAGAGCCCACTTATGAGCGTTGTGCCGCAGGGCGCCGTACTGCAGGCGCAACTTGCGGTTCCGACCACGGCCATCGGTTTTGTGAAGAAGGGGCAGGTCGTGCGGCTGGCGGTCGACGCCTTCCCCTATCAGAAATTTGGTACCGTCGAAGGCCGCGTATTGTCCGTGTCCCAAAGCGCAATTCCGCAGCAGACCGCGAACGGCGCCGCCGTTGCGGTCTATCCCGTGACGGTCGCCCTGGGGCGCGAAACGGTCGAAGCGTACCATCGGCAGGAACGGCTACTTCCCGGCATGTCGCTGACGGCGCGCGTAGTTGCCGATCGCCAGAGCCTTTTCGAATGGTTGTTTGAGCCGCTGTTCGCGGTCCGCAAGCGGTAGGAGTTGGACGATGCTTGAACTGGGAATGGTAACGCGGTCCCGGGTCCGCCTCGTTCGTCAGACCGAGATCGCGGAATGCGGGCTGGCGTCGCTGACCATGATCGCAAACTATTATGGTCTCGATATTGATTTGGGCACGATGCGGCGGCGGTTTGCGCCCAGCCTTCGCGGTGCGCCGCTGCGCTCGCTGCTGCAGATCGCCGACAGGATTGGCCTGACGCCCAGAGCCGTCAAACTGCCGCTAGATCAACTATCGAATCTGCACATGCCCGCGATCCTCCATTGGGATCTCAATCACTATGTCGTGATCGAAGCAGTGAAGGGCGACAAGGCGCTGGTCCATAACCCTGACGGGCGGTCCCAATGGCTGGCCATGTCGGAGGTGTCGAAGCATTTTACCGGCGTCGCACTAGAGCTGCGGGTCAGCGATAATTTTGAAGGCGGCAAAGCGCGTGAGCGGCTGAGGCTCAATCAGCTTTGGAACCGGATGACCGGCATGCGCCGCGCCTTGGCGCAGGTCATTGTCTTGAGCCTTGTGCTGCAGGCGTTCGTGCTGGCGTCACCCTATTATATGCAGGTCGCGCTCGACAGCGCACTGCCGTCACTTGACCATGACATGCTGACCGTACTGGCGCTGGGGTTTGGCCTGTTCACGCTGATTAACGGGACGGCGACATTGCTGCGTTCATTCGTGCTGCTGGTGGCCGGGACGTCGCTGGGGTACGGCCTGGCGACCAACATTGCGCGGCGCCTTTTCCGCCTGCCCGTGGAATGGTTTGAGCGGCGCCATACCGGTGACATATTGTCGCGGTTCCAATCGATCGGTCCCATCCAGACCATGCTGACACAGGGCGCAACCGCCGGTCTCGTCGATGGCACAATGGCGATTTTCACATTGGCGCTGATGGCGTTTTATAGTGTGAAATTGACGCTGATCGCAGTCACTGCGTTCGCGCTTTATGGCATCGTCCGCTACATTTCCTTCACGCTCCAGCGCGAGGCACAGGAAGCGAGCATCATCCTTCACGGCAAGGAACAATCAACGCTGATCGAATCGCTCCGCGGGATGGTCACGCTGCGCTTGTTTGGGCGCGAAACCATGCGCCACGCGCTGTGGCAATCAAAGCTGACAGATGCGGTGAATGCCGATGCGCGGCTGGCGCGCGTGGGTATCTGGCAATCGAGCGGTAACACGCTGATCTTCGGGTTAGAAAATATCATCACCGTATGGCTGGCGATCGGTATGGTCATGGACGGCGCCGGGTTCAGCATCGGCATGGTGTTCGCCTACATGGCCTACAAGAATCAATTCACCCAGAAGGCCGCCGCTCTAGTCGATCAGGCCATCGCGTTCCGCATGCTGGGTCTACACTTGGAACGACTGTCCGACATCGCAATGACGGAGGAAGATCGTAGCTTTGGTTCGGGCGGGGACACTGAAACCGACCTGAAGGGGCGGTTGGAGCTGCGCAAGACCTTCTACAGCAAGCTGCGCATGGTGCTGTACGGCGGTGC
>NZ_CAMLDL010000032.1 GCF_946478955.1 uncultured Sphingomonas sp.
AAGGGCATCGCCCAGATCGCCTGCGTGATGGGCAGCTGCACCGCGGGCGGCGCCTATGTGCCTGCGATGAGCGACGAGAGCGTCATCGTCCGCAATCAGGGCACCATCTTCCTCGCCGGCCCGCCGCTGGTGAAGGCGGCGACGGGCGAGGTCATCAGCGCCGAAGATCTTGGCGGCGGCGACCTTCATGCCCGCAAGTCGGGCGTGGTCGATCATCTGGCCGAGAATGACGAACATGCGCTGACGATTGTGCGCGATGTTGTCTCGACCGTGCCGGAGGATCGTATTCCAGACATTGATATCCGCGAACCGCGCGACCCGCTTTACCCGGCGGAGGACCTCTATTCGATCATCCCGGAGGATGTTCGCGCACCCTATGACGTGCATGAGATCATCGCGCGGCTGGTCGACGGCAGCGAGTTTCACGAGTTCAAGGCCCTCTACGGCCCGTCACTGGTGTGCGGGTTCGCCCATATCCACGGGATGCCGGTCGCGATCCTTGCCAACAATGGCGTGCTGTTCAGCGAATCTGCCGTGAAGGGCGCGCACTTCATCGAACTGGCGTGTCAACGCCGCATTCCCCTGCTGTTCCTGCAGAATATCAGCGGCTTCATGGTCGGCGGGAAATATGAGGCGGAGGGGATCGCCAAGCATGGCGCAAAGCTCGTCACCGCCGTCGCCACCGCGTCGGTGCCCAAGGTCACCATCCTGATCGGCGGCAGCTTCGGCGCGGGCAATTACGGCATGGCGGGGCGGGCTTACTCCCCGCGCTTCCTGTTCACCTGGCCCAACAGCCGCATTTCGGTGATGGGCGGGGAACAGGCGGCGAGCGTCCTCGCCACCGTCCACCGCGACGCGGATAAATGGACGCCGGAGGAGGCGGAAGCCTTCAAGCAGCCAATCCGCGACGATTATGAAGCGCAAGGCAACCCCTGGCACGCCACTGCGCGGCTGTGGGATGACGGGATCATCGACCCGGTGCAGACAAGGGACGTGCTGGGGCTGGCGTTTGCCGCGTGCCTCAATGCGCCGGTGCCGGAAAAGCCGCAATTCGGCGTGTTCAGGATGTAGGCAAAATTCCTCCCGGAACGGGAGGAATGATAGGAGCACACTATGACCCCAATCCTCCTCGCCCTCGCGCTGCAATCCGCCGATAAGCTCCCGCCCGCTGGTCCGATCCCGGCACCACAGTTCGAGGAAGCGTCCGTCCTCGCGCCGATCAATGAATCGTTCCGCGCGCTGGAAATCGGGGATAGTGCCGCGCTGCTCGCTCACGTCTACCCGGACGGCAAGGTCACTGCGGTCGGCCTCACCGCCAACGGCAAGAGCGGCGTCCGTTCGCGCAGCTGGACAGAATATGCCGCCAACATGAAACCAGGGCAGGGGTTCAAGGAGCGCATCACCAACCCCGCCATCGAAATCGACGGGGATGTGGCGCTGGTATGGGCGCCCTTCACCATCGACATGGGCGGAAAGATCGTCGCCTGTGGCTACGACCATTTCGACATGGTCCGCGAAAACGGCGCGTGGAAGATTTTGAATGTGACCTTTTCCGGCCGCACCACCGGCTGCCCGGGGCAGTGATGCGGGACAAGGCAGAGCTGGCAGCATTCTTTAAGCGGCTAGGGGCGCCTAACCCCGAACTCTGGGCTGCATCCCAGGCCGATGAGGGGATTAATCAACTTCATCGTTTCCTGTTTCTACGCCAGGCGTGGCGGGAGGTGCTGCCTGAAAATGATGACACATGGATCGACAGGTCCATTACCCATGCAGAGACGAATCCTTGCGCCCCTTATTCGGGTGCCGGGCACGCCCTGAAGCAGTTGATTGACGGTGGTGCCAGCAGACCGCAGCTGACCGAAATGGTCCGGGCCATGCAGGCGGAGTTGCTGTTCAGCTTTTGCTACTTGCTCGATGATCCGCAAATTGCCATGGCCGAGCTATCTGACATTGGTTGGCGGCTTGTCGAAGCGGATGAATTTGGTGAGCCCAACGGCGTACCGATTGGTGGCCTCCATGAATCCGTGCTGGAAACCGATCCCACGGGACGGGAAATGCGGCCGAAGGTTTCGCCGGAATGACCGATGCCCCGCCGCCTCAAAACGGCATCCCGCCTTGGCTGATCCGCGCTTTTGTGATCAAGCTGGTCATCATCACCGCCATTGTGATCGGCGTGGTGTGGTGGGCGAACCGATAAACCATTTCATCCAACCATCAGGAATTCCATGACACGCACCGACTGGACCCGCGACGAGATTGCCGCGCTGTTTGACCTGCCATTCACCGACCTCGTGTTCCGCGCCGCGGAGGTGCACGGGGCGCATCATGCGGCGGGCGAGGTGCAGCTGTGCACCTTGCTGTCGATCAAGACCGGCGGTTGCCCGGAGGATTGCGGCTATTGCAGCCAGTCGGCCAGCGCGGAATCGGGCTTGAAGGCGGAAAAGCTGATGGACGTCGACGCCGTCCTCGCCTCCGCTGCCGAAGCCAAGGCAGCAGGCTCGCAGCGGTTCTGCATGGGTGCGGCGTGGCGGGAGCCCAAGGACCGCGACATGGGCAAGGTCTGCGCGATGGTCGCGGGGGTGAAGGCGATGGGGCTGGAAACCTGCATGACGCTGGGCATGCTCACCGGCGATCAGGCGCGCCAGCTCAAGACAGCGGGCCTCGATTATTACAACCATAACATCGACACCTCGCCCGAACATTATGGCGATATCATCACGACGCGGACGTTTCAGGAACGGCTCGACACGCTGGAGGAAGTGCGCGGGGCAGGGATCAGCGTCTGTTGCGGCGGCATCGTCGGCATGGGCGAAACGCGCGGCGACCGGGTCGGCTTCATCCACACGCTGGCCACCCTTCCGCGCCATCCCGAAAGCGTCCCGGTCAACGCGCTGGTGCCGGTGAAGGGCACGGTGCTTGGCGATATGTTCGGCGGAGAGCGGATGATCGACGATATCGAATTCGTCCGCACCGTCGCGGTCGCACGTATCACCATGCCGCAATCCATGGTCCGCCTGTCTGCCGGCCGCGAGTCAATGTCAGAGGCGGTGCAGGCGCTCTGCTTCCTCGCCGGCGCCAACAGCATCTTCACCGGCGACAAGCTGCTCACCACGGCAAATGCAGGCGACAGCGCGGATGCGGCGATGCTGGCCAAGCTGGGGCTGCGGCCGATGGTTGCGGAGGAACCGATGCGGGCGCTAGAACCCACCGCATGATCACCTCACTCCTCATCGCCAACCGCGGCGAGATTGCCTGCCGCATTATCCGCACCGCCCGCGAAATGGGCATCCGCACCGTCGCGGTGTATTCGGATGCAGATGCGAATGCGCTTCATGTGCGGATGGCGGATGAGGCGGTGCATATTGGGCCGTCGGCGGCGCGCGAGAGCTATCTTGTGGGCGACAAGATTATTGCGGCGGCGAAGGGGACGGGGGCAGAGGCGATCCACCCCGGCTATGGCTTCCTGTCGGAGAATGCAGACTTCGCGCAGGCGGTGATCGACGCCGGGATCGTCTGGGTCGGGCCAAAACCCGCCAGCATCACCGCAATGGGTCTGAAGGACGCAGCGAAGAAGTTGATGGCCGACGCCGGGGTGCCGGTGACGCCCGGTTACATGGGTGACAATCAGGAACCGGATTACCTTGCCGAACAGGCGGCGAAAATCGGCTATCCGGTGCTCATCAAGGCGGTTGCGGGCGGCGGCGGCAAGGGGATGCGCAAGGTCGATGCGGCGGGCGATTTCGCTGACGCGCTGGAAAGCTGCAAGCGTGAGGCGCTTGCGAGCTTTGGCAACGACGTCGTGCTGATCGAAAAATGGATCGAAAGCCCGCGCCATATCGAGGTGCAGGTGTTCGGCGATTCTCACGGCAATGTCGTGCATCTGTTCGAGCGCGATTGTTCGCTGCAACGCCGCCACCAAAAGGTTATTGAAGAAGCGCCCGCGCCGGGCATGGACGCCGCGACCCGCGAAGCGGTTTGCGGCGCGGCTGTGCGCGCAGCGCAGGCGGTGAATTATGAAGGCGCGGGGACGATTGAGTTTATCGCCGACGCCAGCGAAGGCCTGCGTGCCGACCGCATCTGGTTCATGGAAATGAATACAAGGCTGCAGGTCGAGCATCCGGTGACCGAGGAAATTACCGGGCAGGATCTGGTCGAGTGGCAACTGCTGGTGGCAAGCGGCGAACCGCTGCCGATGGCGCAGGACGAACTCAGCATCGAAGGCCATGCCATCGAAGCGCGGCTCTATGCTGAAGACCCGGCAAAGGGCTTTCTGCCGTCGACCGGACAGCTCGACCATTTCGATCTAGGTGAGGCCAATCCCGACTTTGCGGGCCGCATCGAAACCGGCGTAGAGGAAGGCGACGAAATCTCGCCCTATTACGACCCGATGATCGCCAAGCTGATCGCCTGGGGCGAAAATCGCGACGAGGCGATTGGGGAGCTCGCCAACATCCTTGACGAGGTCGAGATTTGGCCGGTGCGTACCAACGCCGGCTTCCTGTTCAACGCGCTGCTTGATGGCGATTTTGAGGACGCCAACCTCGACACCGGGTTCATCGCGCGCAAGGGCGACGAGTTGATCCCGCCGGCTGAACCGGATGAGCTCATTCGGCGCGGCGCGGCCGCGATTGCGCTAGCCGATGTGGAAGAGGGTGCGACCGATCTTACCGGTTTCCGCCTCAACGCCCCGCCTCAGAATAGCGTCACCCTGGGTTGGGGCGGTAAATTTGAGACGATCAGCCTGTCCGATGATGAGCCGCTCGCGGCGGTGTCCGGGTTCCGCGATGAGGATCACATCGTCGCCTTTTACGAAGGGCAGGCCTACGAATTCGCGCGCCACGCACGCGGATCGGTTGGTGCGGGCGCCCATGACGGCGATATTATTGCGCCAATGCCGGGGAAGGTCACGAGCGTCGACGTTTCCTTAGGTGAAAAGGTTATCAAGGGGCAAAAATTGCTAACCCTTGAAGCCATGAAAATGGAACATGGGCTGCGGGCGCCGTTCGACGGTGTCGTCACCGAATTGAACGCCAGTGAAGGTACTCAGGTGGCGGTCGATTCCCTGCTTGTCAGGATTGATGCCGATCAGGAATAGAGGCCGCGCCGTACCGTTGGTCGTTGATAAAGAAGGAGCCCCGCCCATGATGAATGTCGTCCGCTTTTCGTCGATCGTTCCGCTAGTAATGCTGAGCGCCTGCTCGACCGTACTGACGCCGCCCAGCCCCAATATTGCCCCGATCGTCAACGCGTCCGGCGCGAAGATCGGGCAGGTTAGTTGGTGGGATGATGGGAATTCGACCCAGCTCGACATCCGGTTGAGCGGGATTACGCCGGGACCGCACGGCGTCCACCTGCACACGACCGGTCGGTGCGATACGCCAGGATTTACCAGCGCGGGCGGCCATTGGAACCCCACCGGCCGCCAACACGGACATCAGAATGCCGCAGGCTGGCATCTGGGCGACCTTGGCAATCTCAATATTCGGTCAAATGGTAATGAAGAGGTGGTGCTGAAGCTTCCGGCCGGAACCAGCTTCGCGGACGCAGACGGAACCGCCTTGGTCATTCATGCCGGACCGGATGATGAAATGACGGATCCCAGCGGCAACAGCGGAGGGCGCATTGCCTGTGCCATCATCGCCCCAGCGCGCAACTAGCTGATAAACAGGAGCATTTCCGCAAATCGTTCGTTGATCTTCCCGAAAGAGGAGGATGGTCATGCGATTTTCGTTGATAATGGCGGCTGCGCCGTTGGTATTGGTTGCGGCCTGCAATAAGGCTGAACCGGCCCCCGAAATGAACAATGCCGAAATTGCAATGGACGAAAATGCCATTGTGCCCGCGCCAATGGTTCCGTTCATGGGCGGGGACGGAACCACGTTAGGTAATGTCAGCGTCGAAGACTCGCCGGGCGGGCTTGTCGTTACGCTGGCTGGGGCCGGAATGCCTGCGGGCGTCCATGGTATCCACCTGCACGCGGTCGGCAAGTGTGAAGGTCCGAAATTTGAAAGTGCCGGGGGCCATTGGAATCCTGCAAGCAAGATGCACGGCAGTGAAAATCCGGCAGGACCGCACATGGGCGATCTGCCCAATGTCACCGTTGCCGAGGACGGAAGCCTGTCGCAATCCATGACTGTTTCCGGTGTCACGCTCGCGCAGTTGCAGGATGCCGACGGCACCGCGCTGGTGATCCATGCAAAGGCGGACGACAACAAGACCGACCCAAGCGGCAATAGCGGGGACCGCATCGCCTGCGCCGTGCTCGCCCCCGCGCCGACGGGTAACTAAAGTCGGACGGAACAGGAGTGTTGCGCTCGTGCGCGGATTGGTCGAAGGGCTTGCCCAATCAATCCGCGCAACAGGAGCAGCAACATGGACATAAATGGGGTAGCGGCAGTCGTCACCGGCGGCGCATCAGGTCTCGGCGAAGCGACGGCGCGCGCGCTGGCGGCCAAGGGTGCCCGCGTCGCCATCTTTGACCGTGATATAGAGCGCGGTGAGAAGGTTGCGGACGAGCTGGGCGGCGTCTTTTGTGAAACCGATGTCACCAGTGACGAAAAGGTTGCCGCTGCCTTTGAAAAGGCCCGCGCCGCCCATGGTCAGGAACGCATCCTCGTCAATTGCGCGGGTGTCGCCAATGCGGTGAAGACGGTCGGCAGGGACAAGGGCACCGGCGAATATAAAAAATATCCCATGCACCAGTTCGAACTGGCGATCGGCATCAACCTTGTCGGCACATTCCGCTGCATCGCGCACAGCGCCTATGGCATGGTACAGGCCGAACCACTCAACGCGGACGGCGAACGCGGGGTCATTATCAACACGGCGTCGGTTGCGGCGCAGGACGGACAGATTGGCCAGGCGGCTTACTCGGCGTCAAAGGGCGGTGTCCTTGGCATGGCGCTGCCTATCGCCCGAGACCTGATGAACGACGGCGTGCGCGTCAACACGATCCTGCCCGGTGTGTTCAAGACGCCGATGGTCGCGATGATGCCGGAAAATGTGCAGGACGCATTGGGCGCCCAGGTGCCGTTCCCGAAACGTTTGGGGATGGCCGAAGAATATGGTCGCCTGGCGGTGTTCATTGCCGAGAATGTTTACCTCAATGCCGAAGCAATCCGGCTTGATGGCGGCATCCGTATGGCGCCGAGATAAGGTTGTTTGATTTTGGCCCCTCAAACGCCGGGCTCAGCGCATCCGCACTGCTTGGCTTCGGCCCAATAAGGGCCGGCGCGCGGTGGCGCTTGCGGCGTAATGCGCCGATTTGTTTGCGGAGGTGATGTGAACGACAACGAATTGCTCGAAGCACTGATCATCGCGTCGCGCGACGCAGGCACGGAAATTCTCAAGCTTGTCGCCGCCGGTTTTGAGGTCGAGACCAAGGGCGACCAATCGCCGGTTACGGTTTGCGACCGCGCCGCCGAGAAGCTGATTCTGGTCGCCCTCGAAAATGCGGCGCCGGGCATCCCGGTGATCGCAGAGGAAGAGGTCGCGGCGGGGCGCATCCCCGTCCACGGCGATACCTATTTCCTCGTCGACCCGCTCGATGGGACCAAGGAATTTGTGCGCGGTGGCGATGATTATACCGTCAATATCGGCATGATCGCAGACGGCGTTCCGCATCTTGGCGTGGTTTATCAACCGGCAACTGGCAAGCTGTGGGCCGGCATCGTTGGGGATGGCGCGATCATGGAGGTCGATGGTGAACGCCAGAGGATTCAGACGCGCCCCTTATCCGGCCGCCCGGTCGCCGTGGCCTCGAAATCGCACTTCTCACAGCCGACGGCCGATTATCTCGCCGCCGTTCACGCCGACGACGATTATGTATCGGTCGGGTCCAGTCTGAAATTCTGCATTGTCGCGGAGGGCCTGGCCGATATCTATCCGCGCCTATCGCCGACCAGTGAATGGGACACGGCAGCGGGTCACGCGGTCCTCCTTGCTGCTGGTGGCCGGGTCGACGGTCTCGACGGGCATCCCCTCCAATATGGAAAGACGGCGTTTCTTAACCTCGGCTTTTGCGCGACCGCCGGTTGGATGGCCCCCGCGATACAGGATTTTATGCAGCCGTTTAGCGGCGGCGGCGATATGCCGCAGGGCGTCTGATCGCTCTCAATCGGCCTTTCGTTCGTCCGGTCGCTCATCGGGTAACTTGTGCCAATGGCGCGGCCTTGGCCGCGTCGACGCCGGCCGGATGACCGGCTGCTCCAGCCGAATTTGCTCCACTTCGGCGGCAATCCGGTCGAGTTGCACAACCAACAGCCCCACTTCCAACTTGCATTGTGGATCAGCGGTTAGCGCGCGCGCTCGGGCGCGGGCGCGAGACACGGCGGTGTCCAGTTCGGCAAGCAAACGCGATCGCGTCGCCGTCTGGGGTGTTGTGGATCGTTCGGTCATTGCAGTTGCCTCTGGTAGGCGGTTGACGTGAATCAGCGGTCGATCATTCATCCATTGCGGACAGAATATGGGCTGACATTGGTCCGCTTTCGCATCTAAGCTGCTCCGGCTCGGTCCCATTCGTCACGAAAGTGGTGGAATATGGATACGTGCTACCCGTCGACATCAACCACTCTGGTCCCTGCGGCCAATGGTGATTTGCCACCCTTTCTTGTGATTGGCCGAACGGCGCGCTTGACCGCACCGGTTGAAGACATGATCCGACGTACCGGCCTGCGCGCTCACCATGTCCCCATTGAAACCGCCGCGCAGCGGCTGACGGATCAGCCCGCGGCTACCGGCGTCTGGATCGAGGTCGACGAGCTGGGCGGGGACGGTGCGCAGGTGTTTGCCGATGTCATCGCCATGGATCACCGCTTTCCAACCATCGTGTCGGCCAATGCCGCCCTGATTGACCCGGTCGTTGCGTTGACCGCAGGCAGGGCAGTCGACATATTGGTCGATGCCAATGAGGCTGACCGGATTTCGGCCCTTGCCTTTGCAAGAGCGGCTCGGTCCGATGGCGGCCGTGTCGCGGATATTTCCAATGAACCTGGCGCGGCGCGCCTTCGGCAATTGAGTGACGAGGTCAGCCGAATTGCCCAAACGCTTGCTCGCCTTTCGACTGGTGGCCCCACGGTCAGTCTCGACAAACCATTGACCGCCGACGAACGCGGCGATGTGCCTGTGGTGTCGGGTAACACGGTCCGGCAGATGATCCGCGCGCGGCGCCTTCGCGCACGCTTTTTCGATGCTGACCTGTTCGCCGATCCGGCGTGGGATATGTTGCTCGACCTGTTTCAAGCGGAAATTGCGCAGCACCGTGTTCCGGTATCGTCGCTGTGCATTGCGGCGGCTGTCCCGCCCACGACGGCACTTCGCTGGATCAAGACCATGACCGATGATGGCCTGTTCGTGCGCCGTGCCGATCCCCACGACCGCCGCCGCATATTTGTCGAGCTTGCACCGGCAGCCAGCGACGCCATGCGACGCTATTTCGCGGAAATAGGCCGGGTAATGGCGGCATGAGACTGGACCGTTCATGCCTCCGTATTGTCAGACAAATCTGACATGAGCGAGCCAAATAGGGTCCATTTCGGATGAGCTTTCGAGGTCAGAATGATGGGCCAGGCGCTGCGATTGTACAGGATTTGCAGCGCTTCATGCCCGATGGAATGACTCTCAATAGCTGGGCCGTGGCGGCGGGCGTCAACCGGACGGTTTGGGGCGATATTCGGCGCCATGGAAATCCGTCGCGCAAGACGCTGGAAAAACTGCTCGACGCGGCGGGATCGTCATTGGCGGAGTTCGAGGCGTTGCGCGTTGGCTTCCTGGCTGAAGATCGCGTCGGCGCGGTCGATCAGGTCGCGGACCGGCGGCGACCATGGGGAAGCGTTTCTGCGTCGACCATGCCTATCCTCGACGCGCGACCCGTCGATCCGGTGCTGCTGGGGTCGGCCAGAATCCCTGCGTTCGTACTGAGCCCGCATCGGTCCGCGCGCCTCGCGGTGCCGCCGACGCTTTCCAACGATCGGGGCTGTTTCGCATTTCAAATGCCGGTCGGGAACATGTGGCCACGCTATCGCCAGGGGCGCACCCTGATCGTTGCCCCATTTCGCCATTCGGTCATCGGTGACGATGTCTTGCTGGCCCTGCCGCCGCAGGGCGGCGCATTGGAACGGGCACGGTTTGTGGCCGAACTCATCTGGCAGGATGACGAGGCGATCCGCCTGCGCATTTATTCGCCCGGCTGTGAATTTACGGTGGCGCAGTCGATGATTGATGCGGTGGAGAAGGTGATCGGCGAAGCGATTTGAACGCCGCTTTTTCGACCAACGGATTTGAGAATGTGAATAATTTGCGTTAATAGGACTCGTCCTAGTTTGCGATGAATCAATCATCGCGGCGCGTCTGGATCGGACCGAAACGATCCTCCCCGGCTCATTGGACGTGGTGATGGAGTGGGCGGCCCTTATTGGGGGAGGGCGCGATGACATTGATACAGACGACGGCGTCTTCTGACCTGCAATTGGTGATGGTGCTGAGCTTTGATCGGCACGCGCCGCGGTGGCGGATCGCCGAATTCATTGATCGGCTGATTGGTCAGCCGCAAGTGGTTCAACTATCGGAACTGGAAGGCTCGGCCGACCTGCTGGTCGAAGCGTCGCTGCCAAACCTCGCCGCCTATCACGACTTTGTTGCAGGCCACATTGACGTGTTTCGGCGTTTTATCGCCAAATCCGACACCCACTTCATCTGCCGGCGCCACGCCAGTAAGGCGGCCGAGCAGGATGTGATCTGGGCACAGGGCCGCCATGGGATTCGGCCTATCGACCTCTCGTCGATCCACGGCCTGGTGGCAGAAGGTGATTATGTCCGCCTGCTCGTCGACGGCGACAATGTTCTGCTGCATTCGACATTGCAGGCACTGATGACCCGCCTTCCCGATACGGAGTTCGTCCAGATTCATCGAAGCACCGTGGTTCGCCGCGCGAGCATCCGGCGGGTTCTCCGCAGTGGTCGCCGCTGGCACGTCGAATTGCCGGACCATTCCACCCACCCGATTGCCAAGGCGCGGGTCGCGGAATTGTCGCGCGCGATTGAAGATGGGCGTTCCGGCCGACTGCTGATCAGTTCGTCGAATCTGGTCCCGTTGACCAATCCCGTTTGACCAATCCGGCGAAATTGCGGTGCGATCGCCCGCCACTGGTTCCACGGTCCTCCTGTCCCAATCGGGGGGCACAATGCAGAAGGACAGTGGACATGAACGTACATATTGGCGCGCTTGCCATGATCGCGGCATTGGGGCTCGGAAGTGTGGTGGCATTGCCGGCGGCGGCGGACCCAAATCGGCCAGTGGTTGTCACGGGTCATGACGAAGACATGATCACCCGCCGGGTGAGCTATGCCGATTTAGACCTGTCAAACGGTGCCGCACAGCAGATTCTGTTCAAGCGGGTTCACTTCGCGGTGCGCAAGGTGTGCCTGGAAGCGACGTCGCCGTCGGCGACGAGTTGGGAAGAATATGGCTGTCGGCGTCAGGCATGGGGCGGCGCGAAACCGCAAATTGCCAGTGCCATTGACCGGGCTAATCAAATGGCGCGCAATGGCAGCTCTGACCTGCAACTGGCGGCAATCCGGATTAGCGTGGGCCGGTAATATCGGCGCGGCTATTTCGGGGCGTGGGCGGATTCCAGCGACGGGAATCCGCCCCAGCCAGAAGATGATGGAATCTCGACGAACGTCCCCCAAAGCCAGTCCTTCACGGGCTGGCTTTGTCGGGCTTGCCGGGCGGCGCACCCGCATTACAGGCGCAGCGCGGCATTGGGAGGAGGGTCACCACTTTAGAGATGGTGGGCGCTGACGGGCTCGAACCGCCGACCCTCTCGGTGTAAACGAGATGCTCTACCAACTGAGCTAAGCGCCCTGACATCAGGAAGGGCGGCTTTTAGGCGGATTTTTGAGCGGGTCAATCCGCCATGAACGGCTCAATTGGATTATGATGCTGCCTGCGCTTGTCCGGCCCGTCTCATCCACAATCGGTCGGTACGATGGCCATCAACTGCGACGGGTAGGGCGCCACCAATGTCCGCGCTTCATCAAAATCCGCCGTCAGCCATTTTCGGTAATCTGGCGGGTCCAGAATTACCGGCATGGCCTTTGGGTGCAGCGGAGCTACAAGGCTGTTGGGCTCGCAGGTCAGAAACGCAAAAACGTGCTCGGCCTCATTTTTGCGCCAGATTCCGGCAAATGCAGCGACGGGTTGATCAGGAAGGCTGAACCAATGTTCTTTGCGCCCGGATACCGGTTCGGCAAAGCTGTTGAATGGGACCAGGCACCTCTGGGCGGTATGATTCAGCATTGGCCGCCAGAATGAGCTGGCGAGATTGCGCACGTTGGTTATGTGTTTCGTCACGGTGGTGCCGGGCCGCTTCCCAGCCATCTTTATCGGGATTCCCCATGTCATGGTTTCCGGAGATTCCTTTCCGGCGACCATGCGGACAACTGTGGCGGGCCGATTGGGCCAAATGTCAGGCTGGGGCAGGGGGTCATATAGGTCCCACCGGATATATTCGCGCCAGGTCGACAGCAATTCGGGATGGTTGCGATAATGGTTGCACATGGGTCAGTCGCTCCCTCCCCTAATCGCCTCAATCGATTAAACTAAGCAGAATAATTCAGCAACTTTATGATATGCTTCGGAGGTCGGCGCGATTATATAGATCATATGGCAAGCGAAAGAGAAAAGGCGACCCGCGATTTCATTCGCATGGCGCGCTGGATTATCGGCATCGGCGTCCTCATGGCGATAGGCGCGATCATCTATCTGGCGGCGACGGGCGATCTCTACTTCCACATGGTTGTCGCGACGCTGGGGGGGGTTTTCATTTCGGTCGTGCTGGGCTGCGGCCTGATGGCGGCGAGCTTTTTCAGTGACAAAAGCGGCCACGACCAAATTGTGACCGACGCAACCCGGCACCACGACGACTAAACGACAAACCCGCCCGCGCGTGTGGCGCAATGGTATCGCGAAAATTGGCTTCCCCGCCGCCCAATCATGTCTGATATTCCAGGTGGAGCAGCGGATAGGGTCGACCCTGTCCGTCGATCGGTGATCGGCCTTTCTGGCTGAATCCCATTCGCTGATAAAAGCGAACCGCCTGGTCATTTTGTTCGTTGACGTCGGTGGTCATCTTTGGATGCAGTGTCAGGCCATGCCGCACGAGATCAGCACCGATGCCGGTCCCGCGCAGTTCGGGATCAACAAATAGCGCCTCCATATGACCGTCATCGATCAGCATGAAGGCGAGCGGATGGTCATTGTCGTCGACCGCCAGCCAAAGCGGCGCCTGCGGCAGGAATTCGCACACCATCTCATCAATCGCCTGGCGATCCTCCGGCGAAAGAAAATCATGGGTGGCGTCAACCGCGCCCCGCCAAATTTCGATGATGCGGGCGCCTTCGCCGAGCCGGGAACGTCGGATCTCAGTCATGGCCCACGATTAGCCTGAAATGTGTGCGCCGGTAAGGGCGCTGATGGAATGACGGGATCGACCTGAAATATCGCGTCAAACATGATCCGCCATCAAGGTAACGAACGGGGGTTCACAAAATTTAAATAAACAATGTGGATTAGTCATCTACGTATTGGTTAGATAAACCAAATATGTGTGCAGCATTGGAAGATGTCGTGTCAGAGCGTTGGATTTTATTCTCATATTCAATCACGGCAATATGGTTTGCGCTCAGCCTCATCATCTTTGATCATGTCGGCATGGCCAATGCGCCGGATATTCTGGCGCTGAAATATTGGCTTTCAACCTTTCTGATTTTCATTTTGGTTGCCGGTGGTCTTGTTGTGACCAAAATGGCCTTGCAACGTGCCCAAAATCCAATTGGAGCCATTCTGTCAGAGCGCCCCAACGACAAACTTGTCTCGGTCCTGCTCGGATGGTTCATCGTCTCCGCGTCGCTCACCACATTTGGGTTTATCAAGCCGCAGCTGGGGGCATTGGGTTTCCACGCGGATACGCTGCTCGCCGCGATTGATAACCGAATATTGGGAACCAATGGCTGGCAATTGATGGAATGGTCGCGCCACCGGTGGATGGGCGGCGCGTATCACGCTGTCTGGCTAATCTGGATCGGGCTGATCGTGTCGGTTTTTCTCTGGCAGAAGGCCGGCCCGAAGAAGGACATGGCCCTTATCTCCTATTTTCTGTTGTGGACGATAGGCCCGATCATCCATCTCTTGCTGCCGGCCGCAGGGCCTGCATTGCACCATGCGCTCACACTGGATCCGCAATTTGCGGATCTGCGTATCGCCGCATCCGACCAAAAGAAATTCGACTATTTGCTGAATGGCTTTCTAAACCGCGAATTCAATCCGGCTGGCGGAATTTCGGCTATGCCTTCCCTGCACATCGCGACCATGGTCTGGACGATCATCGTCACCCGCGGCGCATGGCGCATCGTCGCAATCATTCTCACCCTGTACATGTGGGTCGCGTCGGTTGCGCTGGGCTGGCACTATATGGTTGACGGATTGGTTGGCGCGCTGGTGGCGATCTGGGCGGTGTTGATTGCCCGCGCTATTACCCGCTTGTTCACGGTGCGCGGCGGGGAGCGCCTGGTCCCCGCCGTGGCTAAAGCGCCCGTACCAGGCGCGACGCCACCGCCATCCACGCCGGATCGCTAACCACCTGTTGCCGCCCGCCCGCGCCTAGCGGCAGGATGAGCAGTTTGCCGCCGTCTCGGTCGATCAGGCGGCCGAACAGGAAGCGGCCTGCGGGGCGGGGGACCAGCACGTCGCGG
>NZ_CAMLDL010000033.1 GCF_946478955.1 uncultured Sphingomonas sp.
GGCCGTAATAGCCCTTCGCCTGCTCCAGGATCCTCTTGTGCTTGGCGCGGGTGGTTACACCCCGTTTGACGCGTGCCATGTCTCGGCCTCCTTACTTCAGGCCGTACGGGGCCCAGGCCTTCACGCGCGCCACGTCGGCGTCGGCGAGAATTTCTGTGCCGCGGTTCTGGCGGATGTACTTGGCGTTGTGGCTGATCAGCCGGTGGCGCTTGCCCGCCACCCCATGCTTGATCTTGCCGGTCGCCGTGAGCTTGAAGCGCTTTTTGACGCCGCTCTTGGTCTTCAGCTTGGGCATTTTCGTCTCCTTGTTGCCCGCAATGGTTTCCCACGGGGCGACGTTATCAACCTGCCACGGCAGCCCTCACTGGCCGGGCCGGTTGTGTCTTCCAACAATTTGGAAAGCCGCGCGCCTATAGCAGAGGGCGCGGAGAAGGCAAGATGCGGCCGCTAGTGAGGATCAAGCAGCGGCCAATGGATCGCCGGGTGCGAACAGGGCGACATGGCGTTCGCATATTGTCGGCCAAAGCGATGCAACCTCTGGCACATCAAGACCGAATTGATCGCGCAGGAGCGTTACCAGTTCGCCCGCGGTGCCAATAAGGCGTTTTTCTTCGGTAGTGCCATGGCGCTCGCTATACACCCGGCCGCGCAGGGTTGCATGGGCGGCGCCCCTACGCTGCTGCGTGACGAGGTTCATTACAAATGGCGATTCGGCGTCGCGTTGCTGCCATTCGCATTTTGTGGCCAATCGCTCTTCATCGGCGGGCTCGTCACGAAAATCGAAACTGAAAGGCGAATCGCCAAATCGTTCTTCAAACCGCCACCAATGATCGTCGGTTTTCGCCAGGGAAATCTCATAAGGCGGGTGGCGCCAAAACCCGCTTGCAAGTGGGATCGGTTCGGCCTGACTGCCGCCAAAGCCCACGTCAACCAGCCAGCGACCGTTGCATTCAACCACCAGCGTCAGATGGTTGCCCATCATTACATCGCCGCGCGCCGCCCGCATCACGCCGGCGGTGCGGCGAGCGACATCGTAGCCCATGGCATGAAGCGCCGTGCCAAGTAGGCCGTTCTGCTCATAACACCAACCACCTCGGCGCCCGATGACAAGTTTTTCAAATATTGCTGCGATATCCATCGACACCGGCCGACCAAGCTGGACGTCGATATTCTCAAAAGGGAATGCTTCGCTGTGCCCGCGCATAACGGCAGTAAGATTGCGCAGATCGGGCCGGTCTGGATATGGAACCGCAATCCGGTCCAGATAGAGGCGCAGCTGTTCATCAGTCATCGTCATGGGATTCCGCCCTTTCAATTTACGGCGTCGCGTCATCCCTTACTGACTTGTCGGCCTTGCTGGCTTGCCACGTCGCGCCTTATCGCGCCCCGCTGCCCGGCCGTTCTAGTCGAACAGGCTGGACACCGAACTTTCGTCCGCGATCCGGTGAATCGCCTCGCCGAACAGGGGGGCAATCGTCAGGCGGCGGATCTTACCGCCTTGAGACAGGCCCTCGCGCCAGATGGTGTCGGTGACGACCAGTTCGGTCAACACGCTATTGGCGACCCGGCTTTCTGCCGCGCCCGACAATACGCCGTGACTGCAATAGGCGAGCACTTCGGTCGCGCCCTGTTCCTTCAGTGCGGCGGCGGCATTGCACAGCGTGCCGGCCGAATCGACGATATCGTCGACCAGGATGCAGCAATGACCCTCTACGTCGCCGATGATGTTCATCACCTCCGATTCGCCGGCGCGCTCGCGGCGCTTGTCGACAATGGCCAGCGGCGCGTTGTCGAGCCGCTTGGCAAGGCTGCGCGCGCGAACCACGCCGCCAACGTCGGGCGACACAACCATCAGCTTCTTGCCGGAATGGTGGGCCTGAATATCGGCGGCCATGACGGGCGCGGCCCACAAATTGTCCGTCGGAATGTCGAAGAAGCCCTGAATCTGCCCCGCGTGCAGGTCCATTGTTAACACGCGGTCGGCGCCGGCGGTGGTGATAATATCGGCCACGAGCTTCGCGGATATCGGCGTGCGCGGTCCGGGCTTTCGGTCTTGGCGGGCATAGCCGAAGTAGGGAATGACCGCGGTGATGCGCTTGGCCGACGCCCGCTTCAGTGCGTCGATGCAGATCAGGAGCTCCATCAAATTGTCATTGGTGGGGAAGCTGGTCGATTGAATCACGAACACATCTTCGCCGCGGACATTTTCATGAACTTCGACAAACACTTCCTCGTCGGCGAAGCGGCGGACACTCGCCTGGGTCAAGGGCATGTCGAGGTAATCGGCGATCGCCTTCGCAAGCGGAAGGTTGGAGTTTCCGGCGAGGAGCTTCATTGTGACGATCCCGTGAATAGGTGCAGATCGGTCCCTTAGACAGGGTCAGGGGCAAAGGGCAAGGTTGCGCAGGCGGCTTGCCGCGCTAAAGCAAATTTTGTGACCGATACGCTCAAGATTGCGCTCGCGCAGACGAACCAGAAAGTCGGCGATCTCGCCGGAAATGCCGCCCGGATGCTTGATTGGCGGGCGAGGGCGGCGAAGGCCGGGGCCGACCTGGTAATGTTCCCGGAAATGCAGCTGCCCGGCTATCCGTCGGAAGATTTGGTGCTGAAACCGGAATATGTGCGGCAGGTGATGGAACTTGCCGAGCGGCTGGTCGACGCGACCGCGGACGGCGGACCGGCGATGCTGTTCGGGTCGATCCACAATGCCGGCGGGCTGAATTACAACTGCATGATTTTGGCCGACGGTGGGCGGATCGTCGGTCGGACCTTGAAGCATGAGCTACCCAACTATGGCACCTTCGACGAGAAGCGGATTTTCGCGTCGGGCCCACTGCCGTCGCCGATTGTCTATAAGGGCGTGAAACTCGGCATTCCGATCTGCGAGGATATCTGGCTGGAGCCGGTCTGCGCCCATCTTGCCCGTGAAGGGGCGGAGATGTTGCTGGTGCCGAACGGCAGCCCGTTCGAGATCGACAAGGACGATCTGCGCCAACGGCTTGTGCGGGACCGCGTCGTCGAAACGGGACTCCCTCTCGCCTATCTGAATCGCGTTGGCGGTCAGGATGAACTGGTTTTCGACGGGTCGAGCTTCGTGACCAATGACGACGGAACGCACGTCGTGCAGATGCCCGACTGGGTCGAGGCGCTGGCCATCACCGAATGGCAGCGGACCGGCAACGGCTGGAAATGCATGCCTGGCAAGATCGAGAAACTGTCGCCCTTCCCGGAGGATATGTATCAGGCGATGACGGTCGCGCTGCGCGACTATGTCAACGACAATGGCTTCCCCGGCGTGATCCTCGGCCTCAGCGGCGGGATCGACAGCGCCTTGTCCGCAGCAGTTGCGGTTGATGCGCTTGGCCCCGACCGCGTGTGGTGCGTGATGATGCCGTCCAAATATACCAGCGACACCAGCGTCGAGGATGCGCAGGAATGCGCGAACCTGCTCGGCTGCAAGCATGAGGTGATTCCGATCGTGCCCGGCGTGAAGGGGCTGGAACACATGGTCCCCGACGCCTCCCAACTGGCGCAGGAGAATATCCAGGCGCGGCTGCGGATGGTGACGCTGATGGCGCTGTCGAACAGCAAGGGGCACATGCTGCTTACCACCGGTAACAAGAGCGAAATGAGCGTGGGTTACGCCACCCTCTATGGCGATATGGCGGGCGGATATTCGGTGTTGAAGGACGCCTATAAGACCACAGTGTTTGCACTGTCGCGTTGGCGCAACGCCAATAAGCCCAAGGGCGCGCTCGGCCCCGATGGACCGGTGATGCCGCAGCGGGTGATCGACAAGCCGCCGACCGCGGAACTTCGCGCCAATCAGAAGGATGAGGACAGCCTCCCGCCTTACCCCTTGCTTGACCGGATGCTCGATGCGCTCGTCGAAAAGGAATTGTCGGTGGCGGAGACGGCGCGCGTGACCGGCGCGGACATTGAACTGGTTGCGGAGATTCAGAAGAAGCTGCTCCGCGCGGAGTATAAGCGCCGCCAAGCCCCGCCGGGGGTGAAGCTCGGCAGCCGCAATTTCGGCCGCGATCGCCGCTACCCGATTACCAACGCCTTTTTCGGCTAATCAGCAAGCGCTTCACCCGCTGGCGCTTAGGCGCTAGGGCGTCGGTCCTATGACCGTAACTACCCGCTTCGCGCCATCGCCGACTGGCCGACTTCACGTCGGCAATATACGCACCGCGCTTCATAATGCCTTGTTTGCAATGAAGCATGGCGGGCGGTTCCTGCTGCGCATCGACGATACGGATGGCGAGCGGAGCCGGGAGGAATATGTCGAGTCGATCCGCGCGGATCTCGCTTGGCTCGGCCTCGACCCGGCTGGCGAACAGCGCCAGTCGCAACGGTTTGACCTTTATGAGCGGGAGTTTGAGCGGCTGAAGGCGGCGGGGCGGGTCTATGCCTGTTACGAAACGCCGGATGAGCTTGAGCTTCGCCGCAAGGTGCTGCTCGGGCGCGGCCTGGCGCCGGTTTATGAGCGCAAGCCGGAAGGGTCGCCTGTGCCCGAAGGCGTCGCCCCGCACTGGCGCTTCAAGCTTGACCATGATGCTGGCATCGAATGGGACGACCTCATCCGTGGGCATCAGAAATTCGACCCGACGTTGCTCAGCGATCCGGTCATTCGGCGCGCTGACGGCAGCTGGCTTTATATGCTGCCCTCCGTCATCGATGATATCGACATGGGCGTAACGCACATCGTCCGCGGGGAGGACCATGTCACCAACAGCGCGACCCAGCTGCAGATGTTTGATGCCCTTGGCGCAGCGCGTCCGGCGATGGCCCACGAGGCACTGCTTGTTGCGGCAGAGGGAAAGCTGTCGAAACGGCTCGGATCGGATGGCGTTGGCGCGATGCGCGACGCCGGCTTGGAGCCAATGGCGCTCAATTCGCTGCTCGCAAGGCTCGGCACCTCGCAGCCGGTCGAACCCAAAGCGGCGCTGGCCGAGCTGGCGGATGGATTTGACTTTGCCCACTTCGGCCGCGCGCCCGCCCATTTCGATCTGGTGGAAGTAGAACAGCTCAACGCCAAGCTGCTGCACCATTTTGAATATGCTGACGTTGCCGCGCGCCTCCCAAAGGATATTGGTGAGGCTGAGTGGAACGCCCTGCGCGGCAATCTGGCGCATTTGGACGAGGCAGTGGACTGGCTGCCCATTCTCCACGGCGACATTGATAGCCCGCCAATGGCCGAGGAGGATCGCGCATTTCTTCTCGATGCGGTAGCCGCTGCCAACGCCCTCAACTGGGACGGGAATCCCTGGGCAGAGCTGACCGGCGCGTTGAAGACGTCAACCGGACGGAAGGGAAAATCGCTTTTTCTTCCGCTCCGCCTTGCGCTTACCGGACTCGATCATGGACCTGAAATGGCGGCCCTACTGCCAATCATCGGTCGGGAACGCGCTATCGTGCGCTTGACGGCCGCAAGCTAACGCAGTCGGAATCTCGGCGGCTTCACCAAGCAATCGGCGCTCTTGTTTGATTAATGTAATGATGTATCATTGCATTAATTCAGGAGGAGAGTCGTCATGCTTGCCTATGCTCCCGACCGTCGGACCCGCGGTGCCTTGGGCCGTTCGCCCCAGACCATGTCATTTGTCGTAATTGGCCACATCCTGTTGGTTGGCGTCGCACTGACGACCAAAATGACAATGGACCGCTTCACGCCGCAGGGCGGAACGGACGTCACATTCCTGCCGAGCCCGCCACCGCCGGAAATCGTCCCGGCGAAAGAAAAGCCGCAACACAAGGCGCCCGCGCAGTCGACGATCGATCATGTCGTCCCCCTAATTCCGGCCCGCCCGGCCGATGATGGTATCCGCGTCGATCCGGGTCCGACAATTCCGTCCGGCCCGGTCGCCGGAGAGTCGGTTGAGCCGATTCAACCAAAGCTGATTGAGCCTCCCCGGTCGGCGCCGGTGCGGATGGCGGCGGTCTTCAACACGCCAGACTCCTTGGTTCGCCCGCCCTATCCAACCGCCAAACTGCGCGCGGGGGAGGAAACCACCTTGCGACTGAAGCTGACCATCGACGCGAACGGGCGCGTAACCGCCGTCGATCCGGTCGGGCAGGCCGATGCGGCGTTTCTCGCGGCGGCGCGCAAACATATCATGCGTAGCTGGCGTTACCGGCCGGCAACCGTTGACGGCGTCGCGTCCGGTTCAACAACCGTCATCAATCTCAGCTTCCGGCTGGAGGACGCCTGATCCCCCCGGATAGGGCGGGGCTGGCGAAGTTCGCCGCCTCGTCCTATCTTGGCACCCATGGCAGTACTTCCTCCCATGTCGAGTCCGCGCGCGGCGCTGAAGGACCTCAAGGCGTTCATCGGTCAGCGCGGTCGCGAACAGATCTGGGGTTTGGTGATGGCGGTCCTCGTCACAGCCATCATCATCGTCATCTTCACGATTGATCCAAAGATCAACACCGCGCCGCCGCCATCGCTCGTCTATGTTGAAAATTATGGGCCAGACCGGACCGACGCGAAGATCAAGGCCGATCAGCAAAAGGATTCGGCGAAGCGCAACGCGCAGAAGGAAGAGAAGAAGCGCCAGTTCAAGGAGCTGCAGGACAAGCTCGGCATTGAATGACGACGCCAAGTTGATGGCCATTGCCGCCGCGTTGGGGGAAGCCGCGCGCGGCACAACGGCGCCCAATCCCAATGTCGGGTGCATCATTGTATCACCCGGCGGTGACATCATTGGCCAGGGCGCGACCCAAAGTGGCGGCCGTCCACACGCCGAAGCCGTGGCGCTTGAACAGGCCGGAGACCGGGCACGCGGGGCCACTCTCTACACAACCCTGGAACCCTGTGCGCACGATAGCAAGCGCGGCCCAACCTGTTCGCGATTGATTCCGGCGGCGGGCATTGGCCGCGTCGTCGCGGCATTGGAGGATCCCGATCCCCGGACGAGCGGCAAGGGATTCGCCATGCTGCGCGGCGCCGGTGTGGTGGTGGACGTTGGCGCTGGCACTGCCCTGGCGCGGCGATCCATGGACGGATATTTCACCCGTTTGGCCCTTGGCCGTCCCCGCATTACCTTGAAACTGGCCCTGTCCATTGATGGGAAAATTGCCCTGCAATCCGGCGAATCCAAATGGATTACGGGCACGGATGCGCGGGCGCACGTCCACCTGGAACGCGCCCACAGCGACATGATATTGGTGGGGCGCGGCACCTATAACGCGGACCAGCCAAGCCTCGACGTTCGCCTGCCGGGGCTTGAGGAACGCTCTCCGCGGCGGGCGCTGCTAACCCGGGGACCAGCGGTGGAAGGCTGGGAAACCCTTCATTCCCCGCAAGATGTATACCGGCTTCATGACGTCAATGACCTGCTGGTGGAAGGCGGCTCGGGCGCCGCAACCGCCTTCCTCGCCGCCGATCTGGTTGACCGGATCCTTATCTATCGCGCCCCCATTTTCATCGGCGAGGGCAAGTCGAGTGTCGGCTATATCGGCCTCGACGCCATCGCCGATGCCCATGGCCGCTGGCGCGCCGCCGACGGCACCTATCTTGGCATCGACCGGCTCGAAGTCTACGAGCGGGTGCGGGAGTAAGGGCGACCATGTTCACCGGAATTATCACTGATATCGGCACGATCCGTTCGGTCCGCGAAAAGGGTGACCTGCGGCTGACGATTGCATGCGACTATGACCTGTCCGGCGTCGATATGGGTGCGTCGATTGCCTGTTCGGGCGTTTGCTTGACCGTCGTCGACAAAGGCGCCGACTGGTTCGCGGTCGATGTCAGCGCCGAAAGCGTTTCGCGCACGGCCGCACTCCATTGGACAGAAGGTGCCAAGCTCAACCTCGAGCGGGCGCTGCGGCTGGGTGATGAACTGGGCGGTCATTTGGTCACTGGTCATGTCGACGGCGTCGCGGCGGTCGCCAGTATCGTGCCATCCGGCGATTCTACGATCCTGTCATTTCGCGTCGCCAAATCACTTGGCCAATTTATCGCGGAAAAAGGATCGATCACCGTCGACGGCGTCTCGCTGACGGTCAACGAGGTGAACGACGATCAGGACGCTACGCAATTCAACGTTAACATCATCCCCCACACCGCTGCCCACACCACGCTGGGCGGCCTGTCGCAGGGCGATGCGGTGAACATCGAAATCGACGTACTGGCGCGCTACCTGAAACGGATGAACGACGCCGCGATGTGATTTTTTCCGCTCGCGCGTCACATTTTAATGTGATAGCGGGCCGCCATGTCCACGACTCTTATTGAGCGGCTGACCGCTCTCGTTGAAAGCGGTGAGGCGAGCCGGTCCGGCCTTGCGCGCGCCGCTGGCCTCCACCCCAACTCGCTACGCAAGCTTGGCGCCGACGATTGGAATCCGACCGCCGATACGCTGGTCAAGCTGGAACGGCTGATCGATGGCGGTGCGCAGGAAGTGCTCGTTGGCGCGGAAGTCATCATCGACGAGGCCCGCAATGGCCGCATGTTTATCCTGGTCGACGATGATGATCGCGAAAATGAGGGGGATCTTGTCATCCCTGCCCAGATGGCGACCCCCGATGCGATCAATTTCATGGCCCGCCATGGGCGCGGCCTGATCTGTCTGGCGATGAGCAAGGATCGGGTCGACGCGCTCGGCCTTGAACCAATGGCACCGGTCAACCGCACGAAGATGGAAACTGCCTTCACCGTTTCGATTGAAGCGCGCGATGGTGTGACGACGGGTATCAGCGCGGCGGACCGGGCGCGGACCATCGCGGTTGCGATCGATGCGTCCAATGGTCCCGATGCCATCGTGTCGCCTGGCCATGTGTTCCCGCTGGTGGCGCGCCCCGGCGGCGTGCTGGTACGGGCGGGACATACGGAGGCTGCGGTCGATGTGTCGCGCCTTGCCGGGCTCAACCCGTCGGGCGTGATCTGCGAAATCATGCGCGAGGACGGGACCATGGCCCGCCTTGATGATTTGATGGAATTCGCGCGGCACCATGGTCTCAAGATTGGAACCATCCGTGACCTTATCGCTTACCGGCTGAAGAAGGATCATATGGTCGAGCGGGTGTCGGAGACCCGCTTTCTGTCCCGTCGCGGCCACCCATGGCAGGCTCAGGTGTTTCGGGACAAGGCCAGCGGCGAGGAGCAACTCGCGCTAGTGTTCGGGGCCATCGTTCCCAATGGGGCGACGCTCGTCCGAATGCACTCGATTGACCTGTTCGCGGATTTGCTGGGTGAAGCGGGGACGCGCAGCGGCCTTTTGGACGGGGCCATGGCCATGATCGAACAGGCCGGTTCAGGAGTTGTTGTTGCGCTCCATGCGGCCGCACCCGGGTCGCTGTCGCGCGCGACCGACTTGCGTTCGGGTAAGCCGGCGCAGTCCAGTCCAGAACTGCGCGGCTATGGCATTGGCGCGCAGATTCTGGCGGCACTTGGCATTCATGACATGATCCTGTTGACCAATACGACCCATTCCCCCGTCGGCCTTAGTGCTTATGGCCTGGCCATCGTCGAGGAACGGGCAATCGAAAGCGGAGAGCAATAATGGCCCATGTGCTGATTGCAGAGGCGCGATTCTATGCGCATTTGAACGATATGTTGCTGGCCGGCGCGCGCGGCGCGATTGAGGCGGCGGGACATAGTCATGAGACGGTGACCGTTCCGGGTGCGCTCGAACTGCCGGGCACTATTGCAATGGCGGCCGACAGCGGACGGTATGACGCGTACGTCGCGCTGGGCGTGGTGATCCGCGGCGAAACCTACCATTTTGAGATTGTGTCGGAAGAAAGCGCGCGCGGTCTGATGGCGCTAACCCTGGACGGTCTGCACATCGGCAACGGCATATTGACGACCGAAAATGAGGCTCAGGCCATTGTCCGTGCCGATCCGACCCAGCTCAACAAGGGCGCCCACGCCGCAGAGGCGGCGCTGGCATTGCTAAAGCTGAAGGGTCAGTTCGCCTAAGCGCCTAAGCGCCAGCCCCATCCATCGTCGGGTAATCGGTATATCCTTCCGGCCCCTGGCTATAGAATGTTCCGACGTTCCAATCGTTGAGCGGCGCATTTTCGCGGAAGCGGGTGACCAGATCGGGATTGGATAGGAACGTTCGACCAAAGCTGATCGCATCGGCGCGGCCTTCGTTGAGAAGCGCCTGGCCGCTCTGCAAGCCATGGTCGCTGTTAAGGACGAGCTTCCCGGAATAGACGTTGCGGATCAATGGACTGGCGGGTAATTCGTCGGTTGCGCCAAAGGTCGAATGGGCACCGGGTTCGCGCAGTTCCAGCCATGGCACACCCAGCCGATCCAAACGCGCGGCAGCGGCCGAAAAGAGCGCGTGATTATCGCTGTCGTTCGTGCCCTGAGAATCGCCGACGGGCGACAGTCGGATGCCGGTTTGATCGCGCCCGACCTCACCCATTACTGCGTCGACCACTTCGCTCATGAATCGCAGACGATTATCGATTGATCCGCCATAGGCGTCGTCACGATGGTTGGTGCCATCGCGCAGGAACTGGTCGATCAGATAGCCATTGGCGCCATGGATCTGAACCCCGTCGAACCCGGCAGCCATCGCGTTACGTGCGGCCCGGGCATACTCACCCATTATCCTCTTAATATCGTCCAGACTGGCGGCAATGGCCGTCGGATACTCCTTCTTCCCCTCATATGTATGGGCATAATGCGGCGCTTTGGTTGCGGACGCGCTGATGTTCCGCAGGCCGCTGACATTGTCGTGGACCAGCCGCCCCATATGCCAAAGCTGGGCGACGATACGCCCGCCCGCTGCATGGACCGCGTCGGTTACGGGCTTCCAGCCTTCAACCTGATCATCGTTCCAAAGGCCCGGTGCATAGGGCCACCCCAGACCTTCCCGACTGATCCCGGTCGCTTCACTGATCAGCAATCCCGCCTCGGCCCGCTGTGCATAATATTGCGCCATAACGGGGGTTGGCACCGCATCGCGCGTCGCGCGGCCGCGGGTTAAGGGCGCCATCAATATACGGTTGGGCAAACGCAGCGAGGGCGTGAGATCCAGAGGATCGAACAGGGTAGGCATTGGTGACCTTTCTGCTATCGGCGGCGACATGGACGTGACGACCGGGACAGATCAAATGGTTTCAGATCGAAACCAGTCAAGGGGGCATCGCTGGGCTTTTCTGGCGCTGTTGCTGGGAAACCTCGCATTGGCCATGGGCCCATTCCTGGTGCGCCATGCCGGTGTCGGGCCGATCGCCGCAGGCTTCTGGCGTTTGTTCCTCGCGCTGCCGTTCCTGTGGCTGATTGCGCGATTCTCCGGGCAGGCGGTGCATTGGCCGCGGCGGGCAATTGTCATCGCAATCTTTTTCGCAGCCTTTTTCTTCGCGACCGATCTCGCTGCCTGGCATGAAGGAATCTTGCTGACCAAACTCGGCAATGCCACGCTGTTCGGGAACATCTCCAGCTTCCTGTTCGCCGCATGGGGCCTGTGGATCGTTCGCCTGTGGCCGTCGCGAGTTCAGGCGGTTGCCCTGTCGATGGCGGCGATTGGCTGCGCTATGCTGGTGTGGAGTAGTGCGGAACTCAGTGCTTCGCACCTGCGCGGCGACCTACTCTCATTGCTAGCTGGCCTGCTCTACGCCGGTTATCTGATCATCGTCGAACGCACGCGCAGCGAGCTTCAGCCGATGCCGCTGCTGTTCCTCGCCAGCCTGTTCGGCGCGGCAATGCTTCTGCCCTGGGCCTATCTGGCCGGGGAACAAATCATCCCTGTCGACTGGACCGGTGTATTCGCGCTGGCGCTGTGCAGCCAGGTGGTCGGTCAGGGGCTGGTTGTTTATGCGCTGGGATATGTCCCGCCCCTTATTGTCGGCATTGCCATGCTAACCCAGCCCGCGCTGTCCGCACTGCTCGGCTGGGTGTATTATGACGAGCGTCTGACCGCGCTCGACTGGGCGGGCGCCCTGTTTATCGTTGTCGCCCTATTGCTGGTGCGCTTGCCCGAACGGGCGCAAAAGCCCAAATGAGGTCCATGTCTGACGCCAATCCGAGTCCGCTTGAAGCAATCCGTCTGAACCTCGCGCTGAAAGTGGGGGAAAATGCCGTGTTTGACGGCTGGACTGAGGCGGCGGTGTACGCGGCGGCGACCCAGCTGGGGATAGATCCCGCATTGGCGCGCCTGGCGTTCCCCAAGGACGCACCTGGCATGATCGACGCATGGATTCAGGGCATCGACGCCGCGATGGTGGCCCATTTTACGCCGGAACGACTTGAATCGCTTGGCATCACCAAGAGGATCCGGGCGATGATCTGGTATCGGCTCGAAATTGCCGGGTCGGCGCGCGAAGCGGTGCGCAAGGCATTGTCGATCCTTGCGATGCCGCAAAATGTCCCCCTCGCGCTGCGGACCGGCTGGCGCTCGGCCGACCTGATGTGGCGGCTCGCCGGGGACACGGCGACCGATTATAATCATTACAGCAAGCGCGCGATCCTTTCGGGCGTTTATGCCTCGACCCTTCTCGCCTGGCTCGATGACGATAGCGAAGGGTGGAGCGAAACCGCTGCCTTTCTCGACCGCCGCCTCGCAGGCGTGGGCAAATTTGAGAAATGGAAAGCGCAATGGCGGGGCAGCGAGGTCCATCGCCCCAGTCTTACGCGGTTCCTCGGACGACTTCGCTACCCGGTTCATTGATCGCACCTCTTCCCTTTTCCTTCTGTTATTGATAATCGCTCGCAATATGACGGCGAATCTTCTGACCCTCGACCAGCTCAAGATGGGGACGCGCGCGCATATCGCGTCGATCGATTGGGCGCTGCTGGAAGCCACCGAAGGGTCGCGACTTCGCCATTTCGGTTTTGACGAAGGGGTGAGTGTCGAACCGCTCCACACCGGCCCGTTCGGTCGCGATCCTCTGGCGGTGCGGGTCGGCCGGATGACCGTCGCAATCCGCCGAATCCATGCCCGCGCCGTGCGGGTCGTTGCCGACGCCGCATGACCCACCCGCCATTGGTCGCAGTCGTTGGCAACCCTAATGCCGGCAAGAGCGCGCTGTTCAACGCGCTAACGGGCGCACGGCAAAAGGTCGGCAATTACCCGGGGGTGACGGTTGAACGCCATGTCGGGAAAACGATCGGACCCGATGGTGCGCCGATCGACCTGATTGACTTGCCCGGCGCCTATTCGCTCGACCCGTCCAGTCCCGACGAAGCGGTCACACGCGACGTGCTTCTCGGAAAGCAGCAGGGGGAGCGTCTGCCGGACGCGCTCCTAATCGTGATCGACGCCTCAAATCTCGACAACCACTTGCGCTTCGCCCTGCAACTGATTCAGCTTGGCCTGCCGACGGTGGTTGCTCTCAATATGATTGATCTCGCTAAGCGCGATGGGCTGGTGATCGACAGCGCAATGCTTTCGCAGGAACTGGGCGTACCGGTGATAGAGACGGTCGCGGTCCGCAAACGCGGCCTGGATGAACTACGTGTAACGCTCTCCGAACTGACAAAGAGGCCGCGCACGGTGCGGGCCGGTGAGGGCCCAGAACATGACCAGCTGCACTGGCAGCGCCGCGCGCGGGATATCGCCGTTGGCGCCATCCTCAGTGAAACGCCGACCCGGCGGATTACGCACCAGCTCGATGGGATATTTCTGCATCCGGTGATCGGACCGATCATCCTTGCGCTCATCCTTTTCGTGATGTTTCAGGCCGTCTTCGCCTGGTCGGCCATTCCGGCCGACTGGCTCGACGCGCAGACCGTGGCGCTGGGGCAATGGGTGACCAACGTCATGCCGGACGGAATCCTTCGATCGCTGATTGTCGATGGCGTGATTGCGGGCGTCGGCGCAGTGATCGTGTTCCTGCCTCAGATTCTGATACTGTTTCTGTTCATTCTCGTGCTGGAATCGTCGGGATATATGGTCCGCGCAGCGTTCCTGATGGACCGGTTGATGAGCCATGCAGGGCTATCGGGCCGCGCCTTCATTCCCTTGCTGTCCAGTTTTGCCTGTGCGGTGCCGGGGATCATGGCAACGCGGACGATCGAAGACCCCAAAGACCGCCTCACCACCATCCTGGTCGCGCCGCTGATGACCTGCTCGGCGCGGCTTCCGGTCTATACGTTGATCATCGCGGCCTTCATTCCGGCAAGGACCGTCGGGCCGGGCTTGGGCCTTCAGGGCCTGGTCCTGTTCGCCCTCTACGTGGCGGGCGTTGTGGGCGCCCTGCTGGCGGCAATCGCACTCAAGCGGACCGTGGTGAAGGGCGGCGGCAGCAGTTTCATGATGGAGCTGCCAAAATATCAAATGCCGCGGATTGGCGACGTGCTGATCGGCCTTTGGCAGCGCGCGATGATCTTCCTGAAGCGCGCCGGCACGATCATTCTTTTCACCACCATCATCCTGTGGGCACTGGCCAGCTTCCCGAAAGCAGGTCCAGGGCAGAAGCAGTCGGATGTTTCGAT
>NZ_CAMLDL010000034.1 GCF_946478955.1 uncultured Sphingomonas sp.
GACCATGTCGGCGACGTCGCGCGCGCCGTCCTTGACGTTCTCCAGCACCGTCTTGCTCTCGTCGAGCGTCGGCTCCTGCGCCAGATACCCAACCGTGATATTCTCGCCGGGCCATGCTTCGCCCGTGAAATCGGTATCGAGACCGGCCATGATCTTGATCAGGGTCGACTTACCAACGCCGTTCGGGCCGACAATGCCAATCTTCGCACCTTGGTAAAACTGCAAGTTGATGTTGCTGAGCACCGGCTTTTGCGCACCGGGGAAGGACTTGGTCATGCCCTTCATGACGAAAGCATATTGAGCGGCCATGGGGTCGCGGTTCCTCGCAAATATGAATGAAGTTGGCTCGCCACTTAAGGGCTGGCGCGCCGTTAATCCAGTGCCTTAGCGGCGGAGCTCCTCCATCCGCTCATCCACATCGCCGAAGCGATACCCGGCGAACTGCTCGCGAAGCGTCTTCTTGCTAAGCTTGCCGGTCGCGGTGTGGGGCAATTCATCGACGAATTCTATCGCGTCAGGAAGCCACCAGCGGGCCACCAACGTCGCCAGGTGATCGCGCAAGCCCGTTTTGGATACATCTGAGCCTGGTTGCTGCACGACAACGAGCAACGGCCGCTCATCCCACTTTGGATGAGGCATTCCAATTGCCGCTGCCTCCGCCACCCCGTCGAAGCTGACTGCTGCATTTTCCAGTTCGATGGAGCTGATCCATTCGCCGCCGGACTTGATGACGTCCTTGGCGCGATCGGTAATCTGCATCGTGCCGTCAGGATGAAGACAGGCCACATCGCCAGTATCGAACCAATTGTCGCCGTCGACCACATCCTCCTCGCCTTTGAAATAGCGTTTGATGACCCATGGTCCGCGACATTGCAGTCGGCCCGACGACACGCCATCGCGGGGCAGGACATTGTCGTCGTCATCGACGGTTCGAAGTTCGACACCGAAAGGTGCTCTGCCCTGCCGCGCGAGATAATCGACCTTTTCGTCGATGGTAAAATCGGCCCAGTTGGTCGGCCGCGAACCGCAAGTGCCGATGGGCGATGTTTCTGTCATTCCCCAGGCATGGGTGACGTCAATATTATTTTCGAGGAACCATCGGATCATCGCCTTGGGAGCCGCCGACCCGCCGATGGTGACTTTTTCCAACGATTCCAGCTGGCCGCCGCTCTTCTCGAGATAGTCGATCATCGTCATCCAAATTGTTGGCACGCCGGCGCTGTGCGTGACCTTTTCGTCCTTGAACAACTGGCACATGGTGTCGGGTCGGTAATCGGCGGACAGGACCAACTTGCACCCGGTCATCGGGGCCGCCCAGGGAATGCCCCAGGCGTTGGCGTGAAACATCGGCACGATCGGCAGGACCACCGCGCCGCGCGACAGTCCAAAAATGTCGGGCGACGCTTCTGCGAGCGCGTGGAGCATGGTTGACCGGTGGGAATAGAGGACGCCTTTGGGGTTGCCGGTAGTGCCACTGGTGTAACACAGCCCGCATGGATCGTTTTCGTCGCCTTCGATCCAAATATATTCATCGTCTTGCCGCCCGATCCAGTCGGTATAGCTAATGTCACCCTGCCATCCTTCGGGCGGGTCATAGACGACATAATGTTCAATGCTCGTCCACTTCGGCTTCATCGCATCGACCAGCGGCGCAAAAACCGCGTCGTAGAGCAACACGCGGTCCTCGGCATGGTTGGTGATATATTCAAGCTGATCAGGGAAGAGGCGCGGATTGATGGTGTGAAGTACGCCGCCCATCCCACACACGCCGTACCAACTGGCCAAATGCCGGGCATGGTTCATGGCCAATGTAGCGACCCGGTCTCCCGGGCCGCCGCCCCAGGCTTCGAGTGCCTTGGCCATCTGCTTGGCCTCACGGGCAATTTCACGCCAGTTCGTGCGGGTGACAGTACCGTCGGCCCATGCCGAAATAACCTCGCCGCTACCATGCTCGCGCTCGGCATGGTCGACGAGACGCATTACCCTAAGCGGGAAATCCTGCATTGCTCCCAAACGCGCCACACACCTCTCCCGTGCGTTGATGTTCCTGAGCCGATGGGGAGAGTGCCGCGCGGCGGCAGTAGAAACAAGCTGAAAAATCCGCCATTTAACGCAGGTTAAAAGGGCATTTTGAAGCCCGGCGGAAGCGAAAGGCCCGCCGTCATGGATTTCATCTGCTCGCCGGCCGCAACATCGGCCTTTGCCCGTGCATCATTTATCGCTGCGGCAATCAGGTCTTCCAGCATCGCCTTTTCGTCGACGGCGACCAAACTATCGTCAATCGACACTCCGAGGATGCGGCCCTTGGCAGTTGCCTTGATCTTCACGAGGCCACCGCCCGAAACGCCCTCAACCTCGACCTTTTCCAATTCGTCTTGGGCCTGGGCGAGCTGGGCCTGGGCGGCTTCAGCCATTTTCATAATGTCGTCGAGGCTTGGCATGTCAGGCTTCCTTCTGTTCAATATCTTCCAAGGTGGCGTCCGGAAATGCCGTCATCAAGGCCTTCACGGCGGGTTCTTCCAACACCGCTGCACGCATCTGTTCCTCTGCCATGACTTCCTGCTGCTGAAGTGATGGTGCGCCGCCTTCGTCGGTAAGCCGCACTTCCCAATGGACGCCGGTCGCCTCCTTCGCCGCCGCAGCGAGTTCGCGTGTAAAATCGGCGCCGATCGGACCTAAGGGTTTGAGGGTGAGTTTGCCAGATTCAAATCCGACCAGGCCCACTTGGTCGCGCAGCTGAATTCCCAGCATTTGTCGGCCATTGGCCTCAATTGCTTCGACGAATTTTACGAAGCTCTCCGGTGGCTTTGGCCCCGCCGGAGCAAGTTCTGCATTGGAAACGGGATCGGCCTGTATCGTCGCGCCGCCGCCGCCCGCAAGGGCCGCCAACGAAGACGGATCGGGCATATCCGCCGCGTGGATAAGGCGGAGCAACGCCATCGTCGCCGCCTCATGGGGGTCGGGGGCAATGGCCACGTCCTGAACGCCCTTGAGCAGCAATTGCCAAAGTCGGTGAATGTTGCCCCAGCTTAAGCGGATCGCCAGATCTGCGGCGGCCTCACGTTCCTCGACGGATTGGAGCATATCGCTCTTCGCGCCAGCCTTCGAGCGGGTTACGGCATGGAGCGATTCCATCAAACCGCGCAGCAGTGAATTGGGCTCCACGCCCAACGCATGTGCCTCGTCGAGCTGTGCTAGGGTTCCCGCCGCATCGCCTTCCAAAAGTGACGTCAACATCCGCCGAATTCGCCCGCGGTCAGCCTGGCCCAACATGTCGCGGACCTGATCTGCCGTCACTTTGCCTTCGCCATGCGAAATAGCCTGGTCAAGAATGGACAGGCCATCGCGGGCCGATCCTTCGGCGGCGCGGGCAATCGCCTGCAATGCCTCATCCTCGACCTCAACCCCCTCTTGCGCTGACACATCAGCAAAATGCGCGGCCAACTTTTCCGCGGGAATGCGGCGTAGGTCGAACCGTTGACAGCGCGACAGCACGGTTACGGGGACTTTATTTACTTCCGTCGTAGCGAACAGGAACTTCACATGCTCAGGCGGCTCCTCAAGTGTCTTCAGCAATGCATTGAAAGCACTCTTAGAAAGCATATGAACTTCGTCGATGATGTAGATTTTGAAGCGCGCTGACACGGCCGAATAGCGCACCGCCTCAATGATCTCGCGAACGTCGTCGACACCGGTATGACTCGCCGCGTCCATTTCAACGACGTCAATGTGACGCCCTTCGGCAATTGCCTTGCACGGTTCGCAGATGCCGCATGGCGTAATGGTTGGTCCGCCAAGCCCGTCCGGGCCTATGCAGTTCAGTGCCTTTGCAACGAGGCGCGCGGTGGAGGTTTTCCCGACCCCGCGAACCCCAGTCAGCAAGAATGCGTGAGCGATGCGATTGCGGTCAATGGCATTGGCCAGCGTCTGAACCATCGCGTTCTGGCCGATCAACTCGGCGAAGGTCTGAGGACGGTATTTGCGGGCAAGCACACGGTACGGAGACGCGCCGACAGGCTTCGGCGCCACCTCAGGCAGGTCGAGGCCAAGGCCCGGTTCTTCGTTCACCGATTCGTCGTTCATATGGCAAGGATTAGGCGGTCGACGCCGTCATTGCGAGCATTTGCGACGCAATCCAGGATTGACACCGCTGCGGAGTAAATCCGCGCCGTCAGGCGGGCTGCGCGCGCTGGGCGCGCCTTGAAATCTCTACGCGCTGCGCCCCGATTGCCAGGCAATCGTTCCGCTGCGTTCGGATTTTAGATGAAGGTGGAAGCCGGCGACCCGATGCGAAATCGTTGTGGCTGCTTCCTTCCGGACCTGACCAGGTTGGCGACAACACCGCCCACCGACTTCCGTGGCGGCATATGGCGATCAACGCGCGTCCGCGCAAGGATTATTGAGCGAATTCAGCGGTCGAGATTGTAGGCAGCGCCGGGCATTCGGACCGTTAATGTGCCAAGATCGTCACTCAGCCGGATCTGGCATGCCAACCGCGACGTTCGCGTGACGTGGGCGGCGAGGTCAAGCAGGTCATCTTCTTCGTCACTGGCAACCGGCAAGCGAGCGAAATCCTCTTTCGACAATATGACATGGCAAGTGGAACAGGCCATTGCACCTTCGCACGACCCTTCTAGCGGTTGACCGTTTGCCTGCGCCACATCGAGCAGAATGGCCCCGTCAGCCGCCACCACTTCCCGGTCGAGATCACCATCGGGTTTCAAGAAGCGAACGCGGATCATGCCGCCCACTCGCGCTGCTCGCGCGCCGTGCGGGCGATGTGGCGGCAGGCGGATTGCAATTCGGCCTCGCCCGTGTAGCGTCCAAAGCCGAGGCGTATTGACGATCTCGCTTCCTTATCGGTCAAACCCAACGCCCGAAGCACATGGCTAGGCCGGCCGCTGCCCGATGCGCAGGCGGAGCCGAGCGAGAAAGCCAGATTGCGCAGATCAGACATCAATCGCGCAGCGTCGAGGCCTTCGTAACGAACGTTTAGATTGCCGTGGTAGCGATAATTCGCGTCACCATTGATAGTCCAGCCTTCGCCGAGGTTTTCGAGCGCAACTTCCCATAATCTCTCAACATGGCCATGGTCGCGGGCGCGGCGGTGAATGGCGATTTCCGCCGCTTCACCCAGCCCCACGCAAAGCGTTGGTGACAAGGTCCCGGAGCGTAGCCCCTCCTCTTGTCCTCCGCCATGGATAAGGGGCCGGGGTTCATTGCCGCGGCGCATCCACAGGCCGCCGACACCCTTCGGCCCATGGATCTTATGGGCGGAAATTGCGATCAAGTCCGGGCCGAGCGGAATATCCATCCGGCCGAATCCCTGCACGGCATCGCACAGCATTACCGCCCCCGCCTCATGCGCCATGGCAGACAGCTCAGTGATTGGCTGGACCACGCCAATCTCATTATTGACCAGCATCCCCGCGACCAAGGCCGTTGATCGGTCGATGGCGTAGTCAGCTTCGGTCATGTCGACGAAGCCTTCGCGGCTCACCGGCAATTTGACTAGTTGATAGCCCTGATTTTCCAGCCAATCGCAGGTGTCGAGTACCGCGGCATGTTCGGTGGCAATCGTGACAATCTTGCGGCGTTCCGACCGCTCCAGCGTCCCCCGAATTGCCCAGTTGATCGCCTCCGTCGCGCCACTTGTGAAGGCGAAGCGGCCTTCATCATGGCCGATGGCGGTCAAGACCTGGTCGCGGGCATGCTCAATCGCCGCTGCCGCCTCTCGTCCCCAGCGAGAGGGGCTGTGTGGATTGGCATAATTATCCTCCAACCATGGCCGCATCGCCGCCACCACTTCGGGCGCGGGGGGTGTGGTCGCCTGGTAGTCGAGGTAGATCATGCCGCCTTGCTGGTATTCAGGCGCTCTGCAATTCGGCGGAACTCGCCCAGGAAAGCGTCGATATCGGCGTCGCTTGTCTCCGGACCGAAGCTGAGGCGCAGGAAACCGCCGCTTATATCCTCAGGCAGGTTCATGGCCGCAAGCACATGACTCGCCTTGGCCTTGCCGGACGAGCAGGCGCTCCCCGCCGACACAGCAATTCCTGCAAGATCAAGCTGGATCAGCATCGACGCGCTGGTCCCACCCGGAAGTGAGATAGCGCCGATGGTGGGCACGCGCGGTGCGTCTTCGGCAATAATGACACCGCCGGCGGCCTTCACACCTTCTTCCACCTTCGTCCGAAGCACGGCCATGCGCTCCATATCGTAGGGTTTGGCCGCCAGCGCAGCGGCGAAACTGAGCGCGCTCGGCACATCTTGCGTACCGCGACGATAGCCCTTCTCTTGCCCGCCGCCACAAGCGTGAAGCGTCGATAGATCCTTCACCAGCAGAGCGCCAATGCCCGGCGGCCCGCCGAGCTTGTGCGCGCAAATCGCGATGAAATCGGCATCGGGCAACGGCAACTTCGACGCGCCCTGAGCGCAATCGGCGAGCAGAAGTGAACCGGCGCCGCGAACAATGTCGGCAATCCGGTCCATCGGCTGGACCACGCCCGTTTCATTATTCACCTGTTGAATGGCGACCAGTGCTGGGCCTGCCGTAAGAGCGGCCGCTAGGGCGGCCTCATCGATCAGCCCATTTTCATGGACTGGAAGGACGATCGCCTCACCACCCATCGCATAGGGCACGATCGCGTGCTCGGTCGACCCGTAGATTCGGCCATCAGGGGTCGCGCAGCGTCCGGCAAGCTCGACAGATTCACTGGCGCCGCTGGTGAAAATGACGTCATGGCGCCAGCCTAGCGCCTCCTTGATCGATTCCCGTGCCTCTTCCAGTAACGCTCGCGCGCATCGGCCCTCGTTATGCGGTGAATTGGGGTTGGCCCAACCTTCCAGGCCGCGCTGAAACGCGTCGCGGGCCTGCGTAATAACGGGGGTCGTCGATGCATGGTCGAGATAGATACGGGTCGTCACGCTTAATCCTTCGAATCCTGCCGTTGCCAGAGTGCGAGCCCACCCTATATAGGGTCCGCACTCGCCGTGCACCCCGCCACGGCACCCTATTCTTAAGCGTCCAGTAGCGAGCGACCATGCCCGAAGTGATTTTCCCCGGACCCGAAGGCCGTCTTGAAGGCCGGTTTACCCCTGGTCCGCGTCCGCGCGCGCCCGTCGCGCTGATCCTGCATAGCCATCCGCAGGCCGGCGGGACGATGAACAACAAGATCGTCCAGCTGCTGCACAAGGACTTTGTCCGTCGCGGCTTTGCAACACTGCGCTTTAACTTCCGCGGTGTCGGCAAGAGCCAAGGCACGTTTGACAACGGCATTGGCGAACTGTCTGACGCAGCGAGCGCGCTCGACTGGGTTCAGCAGATCCACCCTGAGGCAGAAGTAACCTGGGTCGCCGGTGTCAGCTTTGGTGCATGGATCGGCATGCAATTGTTGATGCGTCGCCCCGAAATCCGAGGCTTCATCTCGATCGCGCCGCCCGCCAACATGTACGATTTCAGCTTCCTCGCCCCCTGCCCGGCTAGCGGCATCATCATCCAGGGGGACAGCGACGAAGTCGTAACGCCTGGCGCCGTTCAGAAGCTGGTCGATAAGCTCCGTACACAGCGGCACATCACCATCGCCCACGACACTATCCCGGGCGCGAACCATTTCTTCGCCAATGAACTCGACCTGTTGATGAAGTCGGTCGACGATTACCTGGATTATCGACTCGATCCGAGCTGCCCGATCCGCTGATCCGTCATAACGTCCAGATGAGGACGTTGATGATGAAGACGATCCCGCAGATGACCATTAGAAAACCGCGCTTCCGTTCGGCGCGGTTTTCATTTTTGACGACCAACCTGACGCCAAATACCAGCAGCAGCGCGGCCGCAATCATGGTGATCACCACCGCGGACGAAGCAATGTTTCCCAAAACTGGCGCCCCTTTCACGGCTTTTTAACGCTGTCGCGTCCATTGTCGCGCGCGATGAAGAATGTCCAGCGCCTGCAAACTGGCCTTGAAGAGGCTTTCGAACGGATCGAAGATTCGATTTTGCCCAGCATTGCCATCGTGCTGGAATCGCTGCTCGATGCGTCAGGCAATCTCGACCAAATAGATCCCAAGGCGCTTGCTGCGGAACTTCAGATCCTGGCAGCGGAGCTCGAGGACCTGACTCGAATGGTTGAACGGGCGTCACCTTCGCACGTTGAGCCTGGCGAATACCGCATTGCCTAATCGTTGTTGATGATCGAATGATGAAGCGGCCCGTCAATGTTGCTTCCTGACAAGACGATCACCGGCTCCCCTTCCAGATTGATCATACCGGCCAGCGCGGCCGCTAATCCTGCTGCCCCGCCCGGCTCTACCTTCAATTGATGCCGCATCCAGACCCAACGGATTGCATCCCGTACCTGTTCGTCCGTAACCGCGTGGGCTGCTGCCCCGCGCTTCTCCAAAATACTGAAGGTGATGGGCGATACCACCCGCGTTTGTAATGCGTCACACATCGTCGCCGGGGCATCGGGCTCGACCGGCACGATTTCACCAAGCGCCAGCGAGCGTCCCATATCGTCCCAGCCCGTCGGCTCGACAACATGGATTTCACTGTCGGGGGATGCGATTGCTATACCGGCGGCAAGGCCCCCGCCCCCACATGGCATGACAATGCGATCCGGCACACGGCCAAGTTGGTCCTCAATTTCCAGCCCAATGGTGCCCTGACCGACCACGATATCTACATCATCGAAACTTGGAACCACCGTAGCGCCCAATTCAGACGCAATTCGGTGAGCAATGCCCACACGATCTTCCGCTGCGCGGTCATAAAAGATGATATCCGCGCCCTGCGCTCGCGTCCCTTCAATCTTCAGCGCAGGGGCGTCCGATGGCATCACAATGATGGCGCGGATGCCGAGGCGCTTTGCCGCGATGGCGACTCCCTGAGCGTGGTTGCCGGACGAAAACGCGACAACGCCGCAGCGACGTTCATCCTCATCTAACTGGAGCAAGCGATTGGTGGCGCCGCGAAGCTTGAATGCGCCGCCAGTCTGCAACGATTCGCATTTGAGCCAGCTTCTCCGTCCCAGAATTTCCGTCTCAATCAGCGGCGTCCGGATGACGTGAGCGCCGATCCGTTGCGCCGCGATCAGTATCGCTTCTCGACTCACAAGAGGATGCATCGTCAACTCCTTGATCTTGGCCTACTTTCGCCAAACCGTTTCGACGCGAGGATAGATTGAGCTCGGTCGACGTACAGACGTCCAAAAAATCTTTACATGAAGGGTCCTCAACCATATATCGCGCCTCCGCTGCCCCATGGGACTTCCAACCGCAAGGCAGCTCTTTTGTCGAACTACCCGTTGGAGGTCCCTTGAGTTGTACAAGCATCATAGCGCGCTGGGGCTAGTTTCCGCCCTCCGTCCGGTTCAGCCGGTCACGCTCCTCCGTCCGCATGCCGCATCGCGTGCCGCCCGCTTCTTTACAGAGAAGTTTCCGGGCAAGTCGCTCTATGCGGTAAAGGCCAACCCTTCCCCCGACCTGTTGCAGGTACTGTGGAACGCGGGCGTTACCCATTATGACGTTGCGTCGCTGGGCGAGGTAAGGCTGGTCGCAGACACGCTGCCCGATGCGACGCTGTGCTTCATGCACCCGGTCAAGGCCGAGGAAGCGATCGCCGAAGCCTATTTCACCTATGGCGTGAAGACCTACAGCCTCGACACGATCGAAGAGCTGGAAAAAATCATGCGCGCCACCAAGGGCGCAACCGATCTCAACCTGCTGGTGCGCCTGCGAGTCTCGTCGGATCACTCAAAGCTCAGCCTTGCGTCGAAGTTCGGCGCGGAGCCACATGAGGTGAAGGCGCTGCTGATGGCCGTCCGTCAAGCAGCCGACGCGCTCGGTATCTGCTTCCATGTCGGCAGCCAGGCGATGAGCCCCGCAGCCTATGCCGAAGCAATGGGCCGGGTCCGCAACGCGATTGTCGAAGCGGCGGTCACTGTCGACATCGTCGATGTCGGTGGCGGCTTCCCGTCGAGCTATCCGGGCATGGAACCGCCTCCGCTCGAGCAGTTCTTCGAGGTCGTTCACAACAGTTTTGAAGCACTGCCGATCAGCTATTCGGCCGAATTGTGGTGCGAGCCCGGTCGTGCATTGTGCGCCGAATATGCGAGCGTCCTCGTCCGCGTCGAAAAACGCCGGGGAAGCGAGCTCTACATCAACGACGGCGCCTATGGCGCCCTGTTCGATGCCGCACATATCGGCTGGCG
>NZ_CAMLDL010000035.1 GCF_946478955.1 uncultured Sphingomonas sp.
CCCTGGAAGATCAGGGTCGGTGGGGCGCGATCGGAGAGATGAGAAGCGGAATCGATCGCGCGATAGCGATCGGGAAATTGGCGAGGGGTGCCGCCGACATAATATTGACCAACCAATCGGCCCAGCGCCGTATCGGTTGCTCCGTGGATCATATCAACCGCAGGGAAATGGGCGATGACGGCGCGCACCTTGGGAAGATCGGCGGAACTGTTACAGGTCGGCGTCATCGTTCCATTGGCGATCATGTAAGCTGCGTTGATGGCGAGGTTGCCTCCTGCGGAATCGCCCAGGGTCACGACCCGATCTGGATCAAGGCCGACCGAACGCCCTTCAATCGCGATCCACGTAAGGGCGCACCCGACGTCGCCGACCGCCTTGTCCCAGGTGTGAAATGTCGGGGTGGCGAGCCGGTAGTCGATATCCATCACCGCGAAACCCTGATCGACCAGATATTGAGTATGTGCGTTCGCCCCCCTCTTCCCCAATACGAAGCCACCTCCGTGGATTCTAACTACAACCGGTTTTGGGCCCGGCAATTTGTGCGATGGAAGGTAGAGATCAGCCGCCAAGGCGACCCCGTCAGGCCGCCCATAGATCACTGTCCGACCCGGGCGATCGTCTGCGCTGGGGTAAGGAAACATGGACCGCAATGGCGACGTCGATGCACCCGAATCCGCCACGGCGGATATCAGCCACAGCGCAGTTATGATGCATGCCAGAAGGCCGATCGCGGAGAGGCGAAACAATATTCGCCAGGTCCGTCGATATGTCGCCGAGCGAGAAGCGGCGGTGAACGCGATCAGGCAGGCAGCGACCGCAATGGCTATGTTCCACAGGCCAAACTGGTCCCGGACCGCCGAAAGCAGCAATATGGCAGCCTGCGAGTCTCGGGTTTGCAGCAACCAGCCAACAGCATCCACCGGAATGATGGCGAGGGCCTGTGTCAGCACTGTGTAGGCAACCGTCACAGCGACGATGCCAATCGCCAGCCACATCCCGGCAACTGAAAACCAGCCTTGCGGAGCCGAAATGGCGTAGGACCTGTCAATCTTCCTCAAAGCCGCTCCCCTTTGGGACTTCGTTAAAAAGGCGGTCTTCATGCTGGCGGAGTAACCGGCTCGGTTAAAACCATGAAGGCCGCGAGCGGTAACGTTCGCGATCTTCGGTCTAACATTTGGAACCGCTTCAGAATTTGAAGGTCACGTCGGCTCCGATCGTACCGAAGGTTTCGTTTCAGGATCTAATCCGTAGATTCAACGCTATTCTGCGCCAACTTTGGAATAGATACGCTCATAGATGGATAACCTATTCCATACAATATAAATCAGGAAAATAAATTTCGATAGATCAGATTGATCCATGTGTGACTGGCTGGAGCAGTGCGTCAGCTTCCTGCCGACGGTTGAGGCTGCCAGGAGACGGAGGCTGTCACGCAGCCATGCCGCCCGCCCTGGCAATCCGGCCGAATAGGGCGGCGCTGGGCTTGGGTGTGCGTTTGAAGGTCGTGCGATCGACCGCAACGAGTCCATATTTCGGCCCGTAGCCGAGCATCCACTCGAAATTGTCGAGGAGCGACCAGTGGATATAGCCTTCGACCGGCACGCCGTCGCGCATCGCCGCCTCGACCGAGGCGATCGCCTCCGGAATGAACTTCTGCCTTTCGGCATCATCGCTGGCGTCGATGCCGTTTTCGGTGATCAGCACGGGCTTACCCGTGGCCTGATGCGCGTAGCGTATGGTGTTGCCGATCGCGGTGGGGAACCATTCCTTGCCGTTGGGGCGCTTTGGCATGTCGGCGGGAACATCTACCGGGCCGTCCTTACCGATATATTGCCGCCCATAGGTCTGCACGCCGATGAAATCATCGTCCCGCGCCAGCGCGAAAAATGGTTCGTAGACGATCTGGCGTTTGCGCTTGAGCAGATTGCCCGGTCCCACGCCGACATCGTCGGTGATGGCGAGGCTAAGGCCCACCGGCAAATCGCCGCGCACCGCCTTGATCGCCGCGCGGGCCGCCTTGTGACCTGCGATCACCCCGGGCATCATCGGCTCTGGATCGCCGAAGTTGAGCACATCGAACCGATCCGATCCGCTGGCCTTGGCAGCCGCCGCGATCATCGCCTGCATCTTGGCCAGGGAAGCGCCACCCAATTGCAACGCCGACAGGTTTCCTCCAAGCGAGAGGTTGGGTTCGTTCAGCGTCACGGCATGGCTGATGCCATCTGCCATCGCCCGGGCCACACGATCGCAATAGCGCCCGAACAGTGCTGCCGCGTCGGTCTGCGTCCATCCGCCCGAGGCAGCAAACCAGCGCGGTGTGGTGAAGTGATTGAAGGTGACGACCGGAGCCAGCTCCAGTTCGCGGCAATGGTCGATCATCTCCTTATAGAAATCGAGATAGGCGATGCTGAACTGACCCTTGTCCGGTTCGATCCGCGACCATTCGACAGAGAAGCGATAGCAGTTGAGGCCGATTGCCTTTGCAATGGCCATATCCTCGCGCCAGCGATGCAGGCTGTCGTCGGCATCGCCCGATGGTTCGGCGAAGATGGTCGGCGTCATATGTTCCAGCAGCCAGATGTCGGTCGCGGGTGCGTTTCCTTCGATCTGATAGCCGGCGGTGGCGGCGCCCCACAAAAAACGGCCATTGCTGACCCGCCGGGCACCCGCTGGCACGGCGAGCGTGGCAGCGGCGCCGGTAGCGAACCCAAGCGCTTGGCGTCGATCGATCGTCGTCATGTTCAATGAACCTCCACAACAGAACTACGGGTCACCCGCCGTCAATTTGGCAGCTAACAAACTGTCGAAAATCATGCCTGCACCCCACATGATCGAAGAGCTGCCTCAATCGGAGTGCCCAATCCTGGATTCTCCGAGCACCTCTTCTGCCTTCCACGGCCTTTATAGCGCGGCAGCGTGCATCAACTTACATTAGGTTTCTTACCCGCGCGCATGCCGTATCCGCGCCAGCAAGGCGGGAAGTTCCGACATTTTCTTCGGATCCACACAACGAGGCTACCTCGTTGAGGCCCGCCGACCATCTCCTGATTTGATTGATTGCCCGGCTGCTGGAGCGTCTGGGCATGCCGCGGCGCCAAAGTCGGCGCTACCTGTTTCTTTACGAACAGGTTCTTATCACCACTACCCTCCTTGATGACTACGCAGTCATCGACAAACGAGCGAACCATAGCCCACGGGTGCGCAATATCGGTGTGTTTACAAGGACTACCTGCTGCTCGGATCGATCAATCTCCGGCAAACCTATAGGATTAGCCTTTTAATAATTGGCATTTATATGTTGTCAACATAATGTATGGAAGAAAAATTCTATTGCGTTTCGACACGTGATCCGGCTAAACGCTAAAGACGCACGTACGGGCATCTACACCGCGGTAGAGCGCGAACCGTTCAGCTATGGGCCTTATGTCCTAGTTTCCATCCACAAGCTGACTTCCGATCTCCCGGAGCAGCGGTGGCGGTTCGCAGAGCATGGCTTCCGCGTCCTGTGCCGCCGCCCAGCCCAAAGTACGCGTCATGTCAAATCCGGTGAGTTTAGGCCGCACCACGCCGTCCGCACGGTAGCTCTTGGGCATCACGGTAATGCCTAAGCCCGCGCGGACCATTTGTATGACCCGCTCGTCATTAGTCGATCGCAGAGCGAAATGCGGTCGAACGCCACGTTCCGTGAAAAAGCGACTGGTGTCCGATAGCGCCTCGCAATGGCGGCGTACGATCATCACGTCATTTGCTAGTTGATCCGCACTGATTTCAGTTAGCCCGGCGAGCGGATGGTCCGCCGACAGCGCCAATCCATAGCCTTCGGTAAAGATGGGTTGCTCGAGAAAGCGGTCGCCGCCGCGATCGACCAAAGTGAGCGCCATGTCGATGCGCCCCTTGGCGAGGTGCCCGGTCAGTTCCCGTTCGGTGCCGAACAGCAGCTCAAACCTGTGCTGCCGTTCCGGACGTGTCCGCGCCACGGATGCCGCGATGATATCGCCCGATATGCTGGAAAGGATGCCGAGGCGCAGGGCGGGCAGCGCCTCGGCCATGTCCATGGATTGCATCGCCAGGTTGAACTCGCGCTCTATCCGCCGCGCATGAGCCAGAAAGCGGGTGCCGCCGCTGGTCAGTTCCACTCGCTGATTCGAGCGCACGAACAAAGCAATGCCCAGCGTCCGCTCCAGCTTGGCGATGCCGATGGAAAGCGTCGGCTGCGACACATTGCAATGGCCTGCGGCGCGTGAAAAATTGCCGTGGTCGACGACGGCCAGGAAATAGCGCAGAAGATAGCGGTCGAGCATAAATTATCCCGGCTAGGTGCATGCGGCACTTGCGACTGAAGCAGGTGTATAGATATTATCAATGATGTTGTTAGGGGAAGTTCAATTTTCCCTTAAAGATGTGGCGCGCTAGAATGCGGATCGACAGGAGAGCTTCCATGACCGATTTCGACTTCGCGCTTGGCGACAATGCCGACATGATCCGGGAGAGCGCGGCGCGTTTTTCCGCCGACAAGATTGCTCCGTTGGCAGCCGAGATCGACGAAAAGGACTGGTTCCCTCGCGACGAATTATGGACCGCGATGGGCGAACTTGGCCTGCACGGCATCACCGTGGAGGAGGAATTTGGCGGCCTTGGCCTGGGCTATCTGGAGCATGTCGTCGCACAGGAAGAGGTGGCCCGCGCGTCGGCGTCGATCGGCCTTTCCTATGGCGCGCACTCCAACCTTTGCGTCAACCAGTTGCGGCGCTGGGGCAACGAAGCGCAGAAGGCGAAATATCTGCCGAAGCTAATCTCTGGCGAGCATGTCGGCAGCCTCGCCATGTCGGAGGCGGGCGCCGGGTCCGACGTCGTGGCGATGAAGCTCAAGGCCGAGAAGAAGGGCGACCGTTATGTCCTTAACGGCACGAAATTCTGGATCACCAATGCGGCCTATGCGGATACGCTGGTGGTTTATGCCAAGACCGGTGAAGGATCAAAGGGCATCACCACTTTCATCGTTGAAAAGGGGATGAAGGGCTTTTCGATCGGGCAGAAGATCGCGAAAGTCGGCATGCGCGGCTCTCCGACATCGGAACTGGTGTTCGAGGATTGCGAGGTGCCGGAAGACAATATCATGGGCCCGCTCAACGGCGGCGTCGGCGTGCTGATGTCCGGCCTTGATTATGAGCGCACGGTGCTGTCGGGCATCCAGCTCGGCATCATGCAAGCCTGCCTCGACGTCGTCATCCCCTATGTCCGGGAGCGCAAGCAGTTCGGCAAGCCGATCGGCGCGTTCCAGCTGATGCAGGCGAAGATCGCCGACATGTATGTCGCGCTCAACTCAGCTCGCGCCTATGTCTATGCCGTCGCCAGGGCGTGCGACGCGGGTAAGACCACGCGCTTCGATGCCGCCGGGGCGATCCTGCTGGCGTCGGAAAATGCAATGAAGACCGCGCTCGAAGCCGTGCAAGCACTGGGCGGCGCGGGCTACACCAAGGACTGGCCGGTGGAGCGCTATATGCGCGATGCCAAGCTGCTCGACATTGGCGCGGGCACCAACGAGATCCGCCGCATGCTAATCGGCCGCGAGTTGATCGGGGCATGAGCGCGCCGGTTCTGGATACGAAGCTCTCGCCGGAAGGGGAGGGCTTTCGCGCCAATGCGGCGCATAATCGAGCGCTCGCGGAAGAACTGCATGGCAAGGTCGCCGCCGCCGCGCAGGGTGGTTCGGAAAGCGCGCGGGCCAAGCACACGGCGCGGGGCAAGCTGCTGCCGCGCGAGCGTGTGGAGCGGCTGCTCGATCCGGGATCGCCTTTCCTTGAACTGGGCCAACTCGCTGCCAACGGCCTTTATCATAATGAGGTGCCGGGCGCGGGCATCATTGCGGGCATCGGCCGGGTGTCGGGCCGACAGGTGATGATCGCCTGCAACGACGCGACGGTGAAAGGCGGGACTTACTACCCCATCAGCGTCAAGAAGCATCTGCGCGCGCAGGAGATCGCGCTCGAAAACCGTCTGCCCTGCGTCTATCTGGTGGACAGCGGCGGCGCGAACCTGCCCAATCAGGCGGACGTCTTCCCCGATAAGGAGCATTTCGGCCGCATCTTCTATAATCAGGCAAACCTGTCCGCACGTGGTATCCCGCAGATCGCCTGCGTCATGGGCAGCTGCACGGCGGGTGGCGCCTATGTGCCCGCCATGTCCGACGAGACGGTGATCGTGCGCAATCAGGGGACGATCTTCCTTGCGGGACCCCCACTGGTGCAGGCGGCGACGGGGGAGGTGATCTCGGCAGAAGATCTTGGCGGCGGCGACCTGCATGGTCGCAAGTCGGGCGTGGTCGATCATGTCGCTGAAAATGACGATCATGCGCTGTCGATCGTGCGGGATATCGTCTCGACGCTTCAGCCCGACTACACGCCGAACCTGAACCTGCGCGAGGCCAAGCCGCCCAAATATGATCCGCAGGAACTGTATGGCATTGTCCCACAAGATGTGCGCGCACCCTATGATGTGCGTGAAGTCATCGCGCGCATCGTCGACGGCAGCGAATTTCATGAATTCAAGGCGCTCTACGGTACGACCCTTGTCTGCGGCTTCGCGCACATCTGGGGCATGCCTGTCGCGATCCTCGCCAACAATGGCGTGCTGTTCAGCGAGAGCGCGGTCAAAGGCGCGCATTTCATCGAACTGGCCTGCCAGCGGCGCATTCCGCTGCTGTTCCTTC
>NZ_CAMLDL010000036.1 GCF_946478955.1 uncultured Sphingomonas sp.
GGGACTGTCAGGAATTTCGTGTGCGACGAGGCATAATGGGGAACAAGGAGACCCGGTATGTCACGACGCAAAGAACCCTCGATACCGAACGACATTCTCGATCAGCTGCTTGCCGGCACTGACGCGGCCGCGGCGCTCAGCCAGGGCGGCCTGCTCGATACATTGAAGAAGGCATTTGCCGAACGGGCGCTCAATGCGGAGATGGATCACCATCTTGGCCAGGAGGAGCAAGGGAACAACAGCCGGAACGGCTATGGCCGCAAGACGGTGACGACCGACGGGGGACGGATCGAGATCGAGGTGCCGCGTGATCGGGCCGGCAGTTTCGATCCGCAGCTGATCGCCAAGTACCAGCGACGCTTCCCTGGCTTTGATGACAAGATCATCTCGATGTACGCGCGTGGCATGAGTACCCGGGAGATCACCGGGCATCTGCGCGATCTGTACGGGATCGACGCCTCGCCCGATCTGATCAGCACGATCACCGACGCGGTGCTGGAAGAGGTTGCAGCCTGGCAGCAACGCCCGCTGGACCCAGCCTATCCGCTGGTTTTCTTCGATGCGATCCGGGTCAAGATCCGCGACGAAGGCATGGTCCGCAACAAGGCGATCCATATTGCCCTGGGCGTCATGGCCGACGGCACCTAGGTGGTCCTGGGGCTATGGCTGGAACAGAATGAAGGCGCCAAGTTCTGGCTGCGCGTCATGAACGAACTACGCAACCGCGGCGTCGAGGATATCATGCTGGCCGTCGTTGACGGTCTGAAGGGCTTCCCCGACGCCATCACCGCCGTCTTCCCCGAAGCGATGGTCCAGACCTGCATCGTCCATCTGCTGCGCAACTCGATGGATTTCGTGGCGTGGAAAGACCGTAAGGCGCTCGGAACGGCCCTGAAGGCCATCTACCGTGCTGTCGATGCCGCGGCCGCCGAGGAAGCGCTGACGGCCTTCGAAGCGAGCTTCTGGGGGCAGCGCTATCCTGCCATCGGCCAGAGCTGGCGTCGGGCATGGCCCGAGGTCATCCCATTTTTCGCCTTCCCCGACGAAGTCAGGCGGATCGTCTACACCACCAATGCCATCGAGGCCTTGAACTCCAAGCTTCGTCGCGCTGTTCGTGCGCGGGGCCATTTCCCCAATGATGAGGCGGCCACCAAGCTGCTCTATCTGATCTTGAACCGATCGGAGAAAGAGTGGAAAATGCCGCCGCGCGAGTGGAACATGGCGAAGGCGCAATTTGCCGTTCTCTTCGGCGAACGCTTCATCAGGGCCATGACGGCCTGATGGTCAACCGCCTCGCCGCACACGAACGTATGGCCCGCCCCGTTTGCAAGAGGATTTTACGTTGTTCTGATCAGTCTGCGTCAACGTATACGGTCTCATGGGTGAACCCATGGCCAAGATGGACATCCGCGCGATTGGGGCTCCATAAATTCCGCGGTATCAAGTACCGTTCGTGTGCTCGGGCTCTCCAAACGCCGGTCGACTGTCAGGCCATCTTCTCGATCCATCCCGCAAAATGCGCGGCGACTGACAGGATGCGAGCGTAGCGACAATCAAGATGAGAATCGGTTGTTGGGGTGTCGGTGAAGGGCGGAGGGCGTAGCCCGAAGCCCGTAGCCGAGACCCCAACAACCGATGGCCCTTTAATGGAGGAGCCGCAGATCGTCGGGGCCGACCCAATATTCATTGGCATATCCAGATTGGAGGGAGATGCCGTGAGTGCCGGGTTGCCAAGTCAACGATCATCAAATGAGGCTTTTCATGAAATTGCGACAGACCAACCCGGTCCCGGTGGCTGCGGCGAAGGCCGGGTTCAGCACCGCGACGGGCTACCGGATCGCGAGCGATCCGGTGCTTCCTTCACACCGTAAAGCGCCCCGCGGCCGACGGCGACCTGATCCGTTGGAATCGATCTTCGAGAGCGAGATCGTACCAATGCTGAAGGCGGCACCTGGCTTGCGGGCGGTGGCGATCTTCGAGGAGATGCGCCGTCGCCATCCCGATCTCGATTTTGGGGTTCGCCGCACGATGGAGCGTCGTATCCGTGCCTGGCGGGCCGTTCATGGCCCGGAACAGGAAGTGATCTTCCGCCAGACTCATGAGCCGGGGCGAATGGGCCTTTCGGACTTCACCGACATGAGGAGCCTCAAAGTCACGATCGCGGGTGCGCCCCTCGATCACCTGCTTTACCACTTCCGCCTGGTGTGGTCAGGCTTCGAACATGCCCATGTCATCCTGGGCGGCGAGAGCTATGTCGCATTGGCTGAGGGGCTGCAGAACGCGCTTTGGATGCTGGGCGGCGCGCCGGGCGAACACCGCAGCGACAGTCTGTCGGCCGCGTTTCGCAACCTTGATGCCGATGCCCGTGCGGACTTGACCACACGCTACGACGCCTTGTGCGAACATTATGGCATGACGCCGACCCGCAACAACCGCGGCATCGCACATGAGAATGGCAGCGTCGAAAGCTCCCACGGCCATCTCAAGGCGGCGGTGGAGGATGCGCTGGCGATGCGTGGATCGACCGACTTCGAGGACCTCGCGGCCTATCGCAGGTTCATCGACGAGATCGTTGCCCGAAAGAACCGGCGCAGTGCCGCCCGCATCGACACCGAAAGGGCAACGCTCAAACCGCTACCTGATCGTCGCACCAGCGACTACGAGGAACATATCCTTCCCGTCACCTCGTCCAGCACCTTCGTTCTGCGCAAGGTGTTCTACACGGTGCCGTCACGGTTGATCGGGCATCGACTGCGTGTGCGCCTCTACGATGATCGGCTCGATCTGTTCCTGGGCGGCAGTTATCTCATGACCCGGCCACGCGGTCGCCCGAAAAGCGCTACCGAACATGGCTATGTGGTGGATTACCGTCACGTGATCCATAGCCTCAGGCGTAAGCCGATGGCCCTGCTGCAGCTGACCTATCGCGACCAGTTGTTCCCGCGCGAGGCGTACAGGCTCATGTTCGAACGGCTGCTCGAAGCCATGTCCGAGCGTGACGCTTGCCGTAAGATGGTCGAGTTGCTGTCCATGGCCCATGAACGGGCCTGCGAGGCCGAGCTTGCCGATCTTCTCGCCCAGGACCTTGACGAAGGCCGGCTGCCTGACATCGCCGCGTTGCGAACGCGCTTCTCGCCCGATCCGGCCGCGCTGCCCGAGGTGGTGGTCGAGCTTGGCCCCCTGACCGACTACGATGCCCTGCTGCTGGGAGAGGCCGCATGACCAAGGCCCATAACGTCGATGCCCAGCGCCTGAGCTTCATCCTCAACGAGTTGAGGCTTCCTGCCATCAAGGTGATCTGGCCCGAGTTTACCGAACGTGCCGACAAGGAGGGCTGGCCCGCCACCCGACTGCTCGCTGCACTTACCGAGCATGAAATGGCCGAACGTGACCGGCGTAGGATCGAACGTCATCTGAGCGACGCACGATTACCACCGGGCAAAACGCTCGACAGCTTCGCCTTCGACGCCGTGCCGATGGTCTCGCGGGCGCAGGTCACGGCCATGACCTCGGGCGACGGATGGCTGGAAAAGGGCGCCAATCTCATCCTGTTCGGCCCGCCGGGCGGAGGAAAGAGCCACTTGGCGGCAGCCATCGGCCTGCAACTTGTCCAGAATGGTTGGCGCGTGCTGTTCACCCGCACGTCCGAGCTGGTCCAGAAGCTTCAGCTCGCGCGCCGCGAACTGGCGCTCGAATCCGCCATCGCCAAGCTCGACAAATACCACCTGCTCATCCTGGACGACCTCGCCTATGTCGCCAAGGATCAGGCTGAAACCTCCGTGCTCTTCGAGTTGATCAGCGCACGCTATGAGCGCCGATCCATGCTCATCACGGCCAACCAGCCCTTCGGCGAATGGAACCGGGTCTTCCCGGATCCCGCCATGACGCTCGCGGCCGTCGACCGTCTCGTTCATCACGCCACCATCTTCGAGATGAATGTCGAGAGCTATCGTCGCAGGGCCGCCCTCCAGCGACAGACAGGGGCTGGAAGGACCCCAAAATACGCGACAATCAAATCCATCGAGAAAATGTCGATCAGCGACAATCAGAGCGAAGAATCGCCCTTGCCAGCGACAATCTAACCCGGCACCATGAACCCGCCGCGACAATCTGTTCTCATCCTGATAGTCGCTGACCTCTCACCCAGATCGTCGCGCTATAAGAAAGCCCCGCAGGAGGACCCACGGGGCTCTTGAGGTGGTTTAGTGGTGCCTGAGGGCTATTCCTGCTCTCGCAGTGCCCGATAGACTGTCATTCGACTGTGGATCGGCGTGCAAAAAGAACCCCGTTAGCGGGGTGATCGGCGTCTAAAAGG
>NZ_CAMLDL010000037.1 GCF_946478955.1 uncultured Sphingomonas sp.
CGTCGGAAAAGAAGTGCGGCCACCTCGGCGGCAAGGTGCTGATCCCGACCCAGGCGGCGGTCCGCAACCTCGACGCCGCACGGCTTGCCGCTGACATCATGGGTGTTCCGACCATCCTCGTCGCCCGCACCGATGCCGAATCCGCCCGGCTGATTACCAGCGATGTTGACGAGCGTGACCGGCAATTCCTGACCGGCGAGCGGACGCCCGAAGGCTTCTTCCGCCTGAAGGAAGGCACCGGCCTCGACCATTGCATTTCGCGCGGTCTGGCCTTTGCCGAACATGCCGACCTGCTGTGGTGGGAAACCAGCCACCCGGACCTGGAAGATGCGCGCAAGTTCGCTGAGGCGGTGCACAAGGTCCATCCGGGCAAATTGCTAGCCTACAATTGCTCGCCCAGTTTCAACTGGAAGGCCAAGCTCGACGAGGCGACGATTGCCAAGTTCCAGCGCGAGCTGGGCGCGATGGGCTACAAGTTCCAGTTCGTTACGCTCGCGGGCTTCCACAGCCTCAACCACGGCATGTTCGAACTGGCCTCGGGCTACCGCGATGAAGGCATGGCCGCCTACTCCCGCCTGCAACAGGCAGAGTTCGCGTCCGAAGTCGAGGGCTACACCGCTACTCGCCACCAGCGGGAAGTCGGCACCGGCTATTTCGACGCCATCGCTACCGCGATTTCGGCGGGCCAGGCCTCAACCGTGGCCCTCGCCGAATCGACCGAAGCCGATCAGTTTGCCCACGCATAAGACTGCAACCGCTCAGGGAAGGATGACATCATGACGTCACGTTATTGGGTTGTCGGCGGGGATTATGCCGACTGCAATTTCAATCAGGTTACGCCGGGGACGGAAAGCGTCCATGGGCCGTACGAATGCCCGCTGCGCGCCCGTACCGAATGGCAACGCTTGACCTTTCGCGACCGGATGGAGGCCACGCGCCGTTATTCGATTGCCACCGAAAGCCGGAGTATCTGACAATGAGTGACGTTCTCGACCAGCTCCGCGTGACGCTGGCCCCAACCAATGTCGCGCGTGCGCCGGAGGTATTGACCGACGCGGCGCTGGCGCTGGTCGCGGAACTTCACGAACGCTTTGAAGCCCGCCGTCGCCAGTTGCTCGCAGAGCGCGAGACGCGGCAGCGCGGCTATGATCGGGGGGAGCGGCCCGATTTCCGCAGCGACACCACGGATATCCGCGACAGTGGCTGGCGAATCGGGCCGATTCCCGCCGATTTGCTCGACCGTCGGGTAGAGATCACCGGGCCGACCAACGCCAAGATGGTGATCAACGCGCTCAATTCGGGCGCGAAGGTCTTCATGGCCGATTTCGAGGACGCGACTGCGCCGAAGTGGGATGAGCTGATCCAGGGTCAGATCAATCTGAAGGATCGCTGGTCGGGCACGCTGGCCTTCACCGACCCGGTATCGGGCAAGCGGTATAAGCTGAATGACAAGCCCGCCGTCCTGATCGTCCGCCCGCGCGGGCTTCACCTGCCGGAGGACCATGCACGGATTGAAGGCGAGACGGTGTCGGGCGGCTTCTTCGACGCGGCGCTCTATCTAGCGAACAATGCCAAGACCGCGCTGGCGGCGGGCAGCGGCCCCTATTTCTACCTGCCCAAGCTGGAAAGCATGGAAGAGGCCGCGCTGTGGAGCGACGTGCTCTCGCTGTGCGAAGATCGGCTCGGGCTGGATCGCGGGACGATCAAGGTCACGGTGCTGATCGAAACCCTGCCCGCCGCCTTCCAGATGGACGAGATTCTCCACGCGCTGAAGGACCATATCGTCGGCCTCAACTGCGGCCGCTGGGACTATATCTTTTCGGCGATCAAGCGGATTGGCCGCTCGCCTGACTGGCTGACGCCCGACCGCAGCGCGATGACGATGGATAAGGCGTTCCTTGCCGCCTACTCGCTGCGGCTGGTCGCGACCTGTCACCGGCGCGGGGCATTTGCGATGGGCGGCATGAGCGCCTTCATTCCGGTGAAGAGCGATGCGGCGGCGAATGATGTCGCCTTCGCCAAGGTGCTGGCCGACAAGCAGCGGGAGGTTGCGAATGGCCATGACGGCACCTGGGTCGCGCACCCCGGCATGGTCGACATCGCCGCCCAGGCGTTCGCGGATGTCGCCCCGAACCAGCTTGGCGTGATGCCGGCGACCATTCCGTCACGCGACGAAATGCTGGCGCTCCACGATGGCCCCCGGACCGAGGCCGGTGCGCGCGAGAATATCCGTGTCGCGATCCAATATATCGCCGCCTGGCTCGGTGGGCGCGGTGCGGTGCCGCTCTACAATCTGATGGAGGACGCCGCGACCGCCGAAATCTGCCGCGCGCAACTGTGGCAATGGCTGAAGTTCGAAGCCCCCTTCGACGACGGCTTCAACTTCAGCCGCGACCTGTTCGAACATTGGCACCAGGAAGAGGTCTACGCGCTGGACGGCCTACCGCACCTGCGCGAGGCGGCACGGTTGCTCTATCGCCTGGTGACGGAACCGGAGTTCGAGGAGTTCCTGACGGTGCCGGCTTATCGACAGTTGGGTTAGGCGCCGCTGCCGTAAGTTTCGAGCCGCAAGATGCTCGTCGCGTGGGGCAGATATCGCTCAAGCACCCCATTCCCCGGATCACTACCCCTTTCGGGGATCGTGGTCATTGATATGACGTCGAGGCTGTCGATCGTGAACCGCCGGATCACCGCCAATTTGCCTACAGCATCGCGACTGTTCCAAGGATCATCGCTGCCCCGTGGTTTGGGGAATGCGAAGCGCGCAGTAGGAATGATGAATGCCAACCGCCGATTGTCGGAGTCCTCCGTCCACGGCATGAGCAGCTCAAGGATAGCGCGAAACGCGTCGTCGCGAAGTGACAGTGAAATCAGAAATCCTGTAAAGTCGATGTTACCCCGCTGGTATTCATCATAGGCACGCGCTTCGCGCACCTCAACGAAGGCGAGTCTTCGCAGCTTTGGCGCAACATCAAGCGCTAGTGACCGCTGGCTAACCCATCCTCCCTCGAAATGACGCTCATCGACGCCGATAGATTTTAGTGGCTGGCTAACGACCTCGGTGAATCCTAGCTCGGAAATTGGGCCGTGCGGGAGAAAGCCACCATGAGAATTGTGGTTCGGAGCGTAGGAACGGGTCAAGCTACCGGCCACGAATAGTGACGGCTGTGTCTGCGACCACAGGGTTTTGTCGCTGATTTGGTGCGTCACGAGTTTTTGAGACGAGAATGGGTTGTACATTGGCGCCCCCAAAGATGGCGCACTTGGTAGTTTAACGGATTACGCTGGCCAACAAACAAAAAGGGCGCCGAGGTTTCCCCCCGGCGCCCTTCTTTGTCTCGATGGACTTAAGCCCGCTTACGCGGCCTTCTTGTCCAACGCTGCCTTCGCCTGCGCGATGATGGCGCTGAACGCGCCGCCTTCGTGCATCGCGATGTCGGCAAGAACCTTCCGGTCCAAATCAACACTCGCAAGCTTCAGGCCGTGCATGAACTGACCATAGGTCAGGCCTTCGGCGCGGACTGCGGCGTTGATGCGCTGGATCCACAAAGCGCGGAAGCTCCGCTTCTTCACCTTGCGGTCGCGATAGGCGTACTGCCCGGCCTTCTCGACCGCCTGGCGGGCGATGCGGATCGTGTTCT
>NZ_CAMLDL010000038.1 GCF_946478955.1 uncultured Sphingomonas sp.
GCTGATTTCAACTTCGGCGCGATGGAGAATAAGGGACTTAACATTTTCAATTCCCGCTACATTCTGGCTGACGCAGAGACAGCTACAGACGCTGACTATGATGGCGTCGAGGGCGTGGTGGCCCATGAGTATTTCCACAATTGGTCAGGCAACCGCGTAACGTGCCGCGATTGGTTTCAGCTTTCCCTGAAGGAAGGGTTCACTGTCTTTCGGGATCAGGGTTTTTCGGCCGACATGGGCAGCCATGCGGTAAAGCGGATCGAAGATGTGCGGGTGCTGCGCGCCGCACAGTTCCAAGAGGATTCAGGGCCGCTCGCCCACCCGGTGAGACCAGAATCCTATATGGAGATCAGTAACTTCTACACGGCGACGATCTACAACAAGGGCGCCGAGTTGATCAGGATGATCGCCCTGATGCTGGGGCCCGATCGCTTCCGCAGGGCCACCGACCTTTATTTCGAGCGGCATGACGGTGAGGCGGCGACCTGCGAGGATTTTGTCCGGGCGATGGAAGATGGCGGGGGGATCGACCTTGGCCAATTTCGCCGGTGGTATGAGCAGGCGGGAACTCCGCGTATTCGCGCCAGGGTGACGCATGATCCGGCCGCTGAGGCGGTGGAACTCGTGCTGGAACAGAGTACGCCGCCGACACCGGGGCAGCCCGACAAACACCCCCTCGTCATACCGTTGCGCACCGCCCTGTTCGATCGTGGCAGCGGCCGCAATTCGGGAGAAACGCTGCTCATGCTGACCGACGCGCAGCAGCGCTTCACCTTCAGTGGGTTCGCTGAGGCGCCTGTTCTATCTATCAACCGAGGCTTTTCAGCTCCTGTAATTGTCGAAACGGACAGGAGCCAGGCTGATCTCGCTTTTCTGTCGGCGCATGACGATGACCCCTTCGCCCGGTATGAGGCGATGCAGCAGTTGATGGTCAATGCGCTGGTGGGCCGCGTGGCGGGACAGGCGGTCGATGAGGCCGCGGTAGTGGCGGCCATTCGCGATACTATCTCCGATCCGCACCTCGATAGCGCCTTCATTGCGGAGGCCGTCCGGCTTCCTAGCGAAGCTTATCTAGGCGACCAGATGATTCAGGTCGACCCGGATGCAATCCATGAGGCGCGCGATGCTTTGCAGCGGCGGATTGGCAAGGAACTGGAGCCGGTCTGGCGAGATATTCACGCCCGGACGCAAGCGAATGGCTTCTCGCTCTCGGCTGCCGCGAAAGGGCGCCGGAAGTTACGCAACAGCGCGCTTCTCTACCTGGTGGCTTCGGGGGCGGCAGACGGTCCTGCGGTGGCATTCTCTCAGTTCGACCAGGCGGACAATATGACCGAACGGCAATCGGCGCTGGCCACCTTGGCCAATGGCCGAAGTGACGAGCGGGAGGCAGCGCTCGACATTTTCTACAACCGCTATCGGGACGATGCGCTGACGCTGGACAAATGGTTCCAGACGCAGGCTTTCGCTTCGCACCCCGACACGGTGGATCTGGTGGAGGAATTGGCGCGTCATCCCGACTTCACCCTTGCCAATCCCAATCGGGTGCGCTCGCTGTTCGGCGCCTTTGCCGGAAACCAGTGGGCGTTCCATCACCGGTCAGGGAAGGGATATAAGCTTGTTGCCGATTGCATCATCGCTCTCGACAAGCTCAACCCGCAAACGGCCGCGCGCCTCGTTCCGCCGCTAGGTCGGTGGCGCCGCTTCCATGACGCGCGGGCGGCTTTGATGCGCGGGGAGTTGCAGAGAATCCTCGCGCAGCCGGGGCTGTCGAAGGACGTCACGGAACAGGTGAGCAAGAGCCTCGACTAGCGGGCAGTGCCTCATGCGGAAGCGGGTTCAGCATGAGGCGGAGTGGTTCAACGTCCGCTGGCGGCGAGCCATGCAGCCACGTCAGTTGCGACCTGGTTGGCGGCGCTGTTGAGTGGAGCGCCGATCGTCGTGGCGTCAATCTTGCCGCCTATGGGCGCGCTGGCGGTGAAGCGTTGCCGCGCAATTGCTGTGCCGCCGGGGCCCGCGAGGATTGCGTCATAAGTGACCACGGCACTGTTGCTTGCCTCATCCAATCCGAAATCAACCAACTCCCCCATCAGGCGTTGGCCTGCATCGGCGGAATATTGGCCGGGATCGAGAACGATGCGATTGCTGCTGGCGGCGATCGTTTCGGACAACAGTTTCTGGAAGAGGTGACGCGGCGTGTCGGCCCACTGCACCTTGGTGACATAGGCAAGTGACGTGGGCGAGGTGCGCACCGGTACGCGCACCGTGTCGAGGAGCTTGGGCGCTTCCGGATCGGCCACCGTGATGGTCGCCCCCGCCGCGGTGCTGCGAAGTGTGCCTGGAGCGACCTTTCGCGCGGCATCAAGCGACAGCAGCCTTTCAGGGGGCTTCCCGCCAAAGGAAACGCAGCCCGAAAGCGCTGCGGCGAAGGCCAGCATGAGGGGAAGGGCGGCAGGTTTCTTGTGGAACGTCATTGCTGTCCCTTATCGCTTATAATCGGGGAGCTTGGGCGATCCGACGATCGACCCGGCACCCTGTTGATCCAGTTTCTCGGCAACGCCGCGGAATGCGCGCGACATCTCACGCAAGTCGCGGACCAGTTGATTGACTTCAGGCATCGTCTGGTTGCTGAACGCGCGAACGCCCGGTTGTGCTTCGGCAATCGTCTTGTCGAGCGTTTCGATGCTGCGGGTCGCGGACTGCACGCTCTTGCGCAGGTCCGCCATCAGCGGCTTGCCTTCGTCGGTCAGCATCGAATCGGTCGTTGCGGCGAGCTTGCCGATCTGTTCGGCCGCAATGCCTGTCCGCTGGACCGCGATGCGGGCTTCGGCCAAGGTCGCAGCAATTTCGGGGCTGCGATCGGCCAGGGCGCCGGAAACGCGCTCGACATTGGCCAGGATGCCCGCGATCGACTGCTGATTCTTGTCGTTGAGCAACTCCGTCAGCCGCTCCGTCAGGGTGGAGAGCCGCTCCAGCAATTGCGGGGCGTTGTTCAACAACTCGCCCAACGCGCCGGGTTTGGTCGGGATGACCGGCACGCCGTCGGGGCAGGCGGTGAGGGGATTTTCTTCCGGGCAGGCGATGGGCGGAGCGCCCTTGACGGCGCCATCCAGCACGATCTCGCTGACGCCGGTAAAGCCGACGCCTGCGATCGTTGCCGTCGTGCCCTGAAGAACGGGGGTGCCTTCCTTCACGGAAATGCGCACCTTCACGAAGCTTGGGTCACGCTTCCAAAGCTCGATCTTCTCAACCTGACCGGATGGAACGCCGGAGTAGTTGACGCTCGACCCCTTGGCGAGGCCGTTCACCGACTGTTTGAAGAAGATGTCATATTCCATGTTGTCGCCTTCTGAGAGGCGCGAGAACCAGAAGGCGGCGACCATGATCGCCGCCAGCAGCAGCAATGTGACCGTGCCCACCAGCACATGGTTGGAGCGGGTTTCCAT
>NZ_CAMLDL010000039.1 GCF_946478955.1 uncultured Sphingomonas sp.
TCTGGATCCCGACCAGCTTCTTCGAAGCAGACGGCCCCCACCATTACAACTCGCTGGCCATGGTTGGCCCGGACGGCAAAGTCGCCGGCGTCTATCGCAAAAGCCATATTCCTGACGGGCCGGGTTATGAGGAGAAATTCTATTTCCGCCCCGGCAACACCGGCTTCAAGGTGTGGCACGCCGCAGAGACCGAAATCGGCGTCGGCGTATGCTGGGACCAATGGTATCCGGAAACCGCGCGTGCGATGATGCTGATGGGCGCGCAAATCCTCTTTTATCCGACCGCGATCGGTACCGAACCGCACGATCCCGACCTCGACACCTCGCGGCTGTGGCGCCGGGCGATGATTGGCCATGCGGTAAGCAATGTCGTGCCCGTCGTCGCCGCAAACCGGATCGGCAATGAGCATGGCCAAATCTTCTACGGCCATAGCTTCATCTGTGACGAACGCGGCGACATCCTTGCCGAATTCGGACGTGAGGAAACCGGCGTTCTGACGGCCGAACTCGACCTTGACGCAGCCCGCCGCCACCGCGCCGCCTTCGGCTTCTTCCGCGACCGCCGGCCGGAGCTTTACGGGCGCCTAGCACAGGATATTTGAGGATGAGCGGACCCAACTGGGTATGGCGCGCGGAAACCGGTGCGTCGCCACAGGTTCTAACGAGCCTGCAGGCGATCTGTCCGTTTCCGCTGCCACAATCCTACGTGGATCTGCTAGCCCAAAGTGACGGCGCGGAGGCCGGCATTTCGGTCGACCCGCTCTGGCTGGTTATCTATCCAGCGAGCGAAGCTTTGGATATCGCCGCCAGCGGCGCGTTTCGCGACGCCTTTCCCAACTTGTTCGTATTCGGCGGAAGCGGCGACAGCGAAGCCTATGCGTTTGACCTATCGCCCGATCGGATCGGCGCGATTAGTATATTTGACACGGCCAACACCGTTTTGGCCGAAAGCGTCCGGCCGGTCGCTGCGTCGTTTGATGACCTGCTCGAGCTAATAGACACCTGATCGGCCAGCTCAATCCGATAGGGCCAACGCAAGGTAAATGCTGTCGCATAATTCGTCGCCAACCTGCCAAGTAGCGGTTGCGCGGCCGGTTTCGGTAAAACCATGACGCCGAAGCAAGTTCAGTGATGCTGCATTGCGCGGGTCGACGTCGGCGGTCAGGCGGCCATCAGGATCAATCCCACGACGATGGGCGATAAAGGCGGCCAAAGCCTCGCTTGCTAACCCTTTGCCCCAATGTTGGGGGGCAAGCAGGAAGCCGAAGTCCGGAAGCTGGTACGCCCCCATTTTTCCGATCGCCCGGCCATCCATTACCATCACGAAATCGTCGCTAGTTGCTGTCGCACCTTCGACCATCGACTGAAGCCACAGCTGCGTCTGCGCCTTATTCTGGTGCGGTGGGCAGGACCAATAACGCATGGCGCGCGGGTCGCTCATGATCGTGTGAAATGAATCCAGATCGTCCATTGTCGCGCGGCGCAGCAGCAGGCGCTCGGTGCGGATTTCAACCATTTTTCAGTTCCAACGCACGGTCGAATACCGCTTCAAACATTTGCGGCGTCAGGCGCCCCGTATTGGTGTTGTAGCGACTGCAGTGATAGCTATCGATCATGACCCGACCGTCGGGGGCAATATGTTCGGCCAGATGAGCAAATTTTGCTGCCGCTGGGCGAATTCCGAGTATCTTTGCGGCGCTGCCATGAGCGATCTGGCCTAGCGCAACGACCACTTTGAGATTTGATAGCAAGGCCAACCCTTCATGAAGAAATGGCCGACAATTATGGATTTCCATCGGCGTCGGCTTGTTGTCAGGCGGAAGGCATTTCACCGCATTCACAATGATCGCGCCGGTCAGGTGAACATCGTCGTTTGGATCCGACCGATATTCGCCCTGGCTCAGGCCATATTTCGCCAGGGTTGCGAACAGAAGGTCGCCCGCATGGTCACCGGTGAAAGGGCGTCCGGTGCGGTTGGCCCCTTGTTTTCCGGGTGCCAGGCCGACAATTGCCAGCCAGGCGTCCGGATCGCCAAAGGCGGGAACCGGTGCATTATACCAGTCGGGATGCTCAACGCGGCATGCAGTGCGCATTGCCGCTAGCCGCGGACATAGTGGACATTCCCGCGCTGGTTCGGCGCGTGGTAACGGCGACAGGTCGGCGGGACTGGCGCTCTGCATAGCAACAGCCTAGGCGGGCGACGATGAGGGACGCAATGCATCTTTACGCCATCGCAATCGGCTCCAACCGTCGGCATGGCCGATTTGGGCGGCCAGCGGGTGTCGTTGAAGCTGCAATTGCTCGACTAGATGCCGACTTCACCTTGTTTGATGCCTCACCAATCATTCTGAACAAGGCCGTCGGCGGCGCTGGCCGTGATTTCGCCAACGCCGTCGCGATTATCGAATCGGATCTCGATCCCTGGGCATTGCTATGGATATTGAAGGAAGTGGAGCAAGAATTTGGTCGTCGGTCGGGAAGGCGCTGGGGCGAACGCGTCCTCGACCTTGATATTATCGCCTGGGACGGCGGTGCAGTGCAGGATCGCAGGCTGATAATCCCCCACCCGCGCCTTGCCGAACGTGACTTTGTGATCAATCCTCTTGCGGCAATTGCCCCTCATTGGCGGGTCAAAGGTGCACAAACTGCACGACAACTCAGCTCACGCCTTGGCAAGCGCGCATCGCTCCGCTAACGGCTGCCTCGGCTGCGTGGGCCGTTAGCTCAGTCGGTAGAGCAACTGACTTTTAATCAGTAGGTCGCTGGTTCGAA
>NZ_CAMLDL010000040.1 GCF_946478955.1 uncultured Sphingomonas sp.
CGCGCTTCAGGTCCATCGGGTTCATGCCGGCGGCAACCGACTTCATGCCTTCGCGAACAATCGCCTGGGCGAGAACGGTCGCGGTGGTGGTGCCGTCACCGGCGATGTCGTTGGTCTTCGAAGCGACTTCGCGGACCATCTGGGCGCCCATATTCTCGAACTTGTCCTTCAGTTCGATTTCCTTGGCGACGCTGACGCCGTCCTTGGTGATGCGGGGAGCGCCGAAGCTCTTGTCGATGACGACGTTGCGGCCCTTGGGACCCAGGGTCACCTTGACCGCGTCGGCCAGGATGTCGACGCCGCGCAGGATGCGCTCACGAGCGTCACGCGAAAACTTTACGTCCTTCGCTGCCATGATCTTTTACCTCTCTAGAGAATTGCAAATCTTGCGAAGTTCACACCGTTCTGAGTGGCTGAAATCCGCGGGAAAATGGAATGAATATCCGGTTCGCAGCTTACGCAACGACGCCGAGAATGTCCGATTCCTTCATGATCAGCAGGTCTTCACCGTCGACCTTCACTTCCGTGCCCGACCACTTGCCGAACAGGATGCGGTCGCCAGCCTTGACGTCCAGCGGGGTCACCTTGCCATCTTCGGCCTTCGAGCCGGTGCCGACGGCGACGATTTCGCCTTCCTGCGGCTTTTCCTTGGCGGTGTCGGGGATGATGATGCCACCGGCCGTCTTCTCTTCCGCCTCTACGCGACGGACGAGAACGCGGTCATGCAACGGACGAAATGCCATGTTGAGTACCTTTCCCTCTGTTGGGATGGGCAGGTGAGCAGTCGCGGGAAATCCCCCTAGCGAATCTGCCAAACACCGTCCCTCTCCCGTATGAACCAGATGCTGTTAGCACTCCTGTTTAGAGAGTGCCAGCGCCGCGGAATATGGAGCGATGAAAATAACGGTCAAGGGATAGACGCAGATTTTTTTGCAGCTTCGGGCCGAGCCGTAGCACACTCCTTCTGCGCGTCGCGTGGCCCTTTGTCACCCAGATAGCGTCAGTGCGCGATATTGATGCGACCATCGCCATGGTTGCGACCCGCTGTCCCCGCTCCTACTTGCGTGGGCGATCAAGCATGATGGGAGCATCTCCAAATGACCGACAGCTATATTCCGCCTCGTGTCTGGACATGGGACAAGGATAATGGCGGCGCCTTCGCCAACATCAACCGGCCGATCGCGGGCGCTACCCACGAAAAGGAATTGCCGGTCGGCAAGCACCCGTTGCAGCTTTACTCGCTGGGCACCCCCAACGGCCAGAAGGTCACGATCATGCTGGAGGAGCTGCTCGCGGCCGGCCATCAGGGCGCGGAGTATGATGCCTGGCTCATCAATATCGGCGAAGGCGATCAGTTTGGCAGCGGCTTTGTTTCGGTCAATCCGAACAGCAAGATTCCGGCGTTGATGGACCACAGCGTTTCGCCGCCGCAGCGCATTTTCGAGTCGGGCGCAATCCTGGTCTATCTGGCGGAGAAATTCAGTGCGTTTCTGCCGACCGATCCGGCCAAGCGCACGGCAACCTTGTCATGGCTGTTCTGGCAGATGGGCAGCGCGCCTCTGCTGGGCGGGGGCTTTGGCCATTTCTTCGCCTATGCGCCTGAAAAGATAGAATATGCCATCAACCGCTACACGATGGAGGTGAAGCGGCAGTTCGACGTGCTCGACCGGCAGCTTGGCGAACATGAATATGTCGCGGGCGATGAATATACGATCGCCGATATTGCGATCTGGCCCTGGTATGGCGGGGTTGCGCTGGACCGGACCTATGTTGGCGCCGGGGAATTTCTGGATGTGCAAAGCTACGCCAATGTTCAGCGCTGGGCGAAGCAGGTCGATGCGCGACCTGCGGTGAAGCGTGGCCGAATCGTGAACCGGGCAAATGGGCCGTTGGAAGAGCAGCTGCGTGAGCGGCATGATGCCAGCGATTTTGATACGAAGACGCAGGATAAGTTGGAGGGCTCGAGCGGCAACTAAGATCGGGCTGCAATCGACTTCGTCACCCAGCGAAAGCTGGAGTCGCGTCGATCCTTCTACTCCCCGGCCTCCTGAGATCCCAGCGTTCGCTGGGATGACGGAATTTAGTGAGCGTCGCCCCCTACCCTGCTGCCTTCACGATTTCCGCCCAGGCGGCCTCGTCGATCACCTCGATTCCGAGCGCAGCAGCCTGTTTCAGCTTCGATCCCGCTCCCGGGCCTGCCACCACCAGGTCGGTCTTGGCGCTGACGGATCCCGCCGCCTTCGCGCCTAACCGTTCCGCCTGCGCCTTGGCCTCGTCGCGGCTCATGGTTTCAAGCTTGCCAGTAAAGACGACGGTCTTCCCCGTCACCTCACTCGCAGTCGTCTCAACCACATAATCGGGGGGCGAGACTTCGGACAGCAGGTCGTCCCATGCTTCGCGATTATGCGGTTCGTGGAAGAAGTCGGCGAGCGCATGGCCGACGGCGGAGCCGACATTTTCGACGCCGATCATCTCGGCGATCGCCTTGTCGAGCCGGTTGCGGAAGCGCGCTTCTTCCTCGCCTTCCACCTGCGCCGTCGCGTCGCGCAAAGCGATGATGTCCTCCGCGAGGGCCCTGATGCCCCGCAGGCTGGTGTAGCGCTTCAGCAGATCGCGCGCCGTCACCGCGCCGATGTGCCGGATGCCAAGGCCGAAGAGCAGGCGCGCGGCGTCGGGGGCGCGCTTCGCTTCGAT